>JBDSWR010000104.1:0-65377 GCA_039926605.1 Rhodanobacter sp.
TGGCGTTTGCCACCTCGCTCAACCAGCTTTGGTCAAACCCGGACTACCGCGGTTACTCGAAGGGGTTGATTGATGCCAGTCACAGCCAGGTGCGCGGCAAGGCGTGGACGCTGCGCCAGATGGCCGAGGCGGCGTGGTTGTTGCCCGATGACTATCCGCTGAAGGCCGAGTTCAACGCGAGCGTCAATAATTCGCTGGCGGACTGGAATCAGAAGTACACCAACAACCCGGGCGCCAACCAGCTCGGACTGATGGATAGCGGCCACAGCTATGGGGTGTTCGGTGGCACGAGAAATGGGATGGCGCCGTGGATGCACAACTTTTTCACCTGGTCGGCGGGACATGCAGCGGAACTGGGATTTGCCGGTGCCGCGGAGCTGCGTAACTGGTTGGCCAGGTTCGAGATTGGCTTGATGACCGACTGGCAGACCAACCCTACCCGCGGCTATTGCTGGCTGGAAGCTTCGGCCTACACACTGGTGGTAACCGACCCCACAGGGAAGACCTACCTGCCCTCGTACAGTGCGATGTACGCGGCGACTTTCCCGACGTTGGTCGGGCTGGCCTGCAACTCGCCGGCCATGGTGAGCGCCATGGCAACGCTGGAGAAGCAACCGTGGAAAGCGGGGCAGATGCGCGGGTACGCCCATTCGGCGACGGGTTACCCCGCCAATCTGCAGATTGGGCTGGCTGCCGCTGCCGACAGTGCCGTGCCCAAAGGCCATGACGCATGGAATCTGTTTGAGTCGCGCAGCGTGAAACCCCAAGGGACGACCGCTTACAACAATTATCCCAACTTCGCGGTCCTTCCCCGGTCTGTGCCGCATTGAATTGACATGTGCTCGCATCACGTTCCGTGACGCCGTCATATAGTGGCTGCGTGCGCTCGAATTGGGTGGAGACGCTCGCCGTCCGCCTCACACGGTCGGACTAACTTCCACCGTGCGGTCAACCGCACGTGGCACTGCGAATGGGCGCGGTACAGTAACCCGCCGCGAGTGATTGATCAGGAAAAATTCTGCGCTGAACAGTCCGGCCTCAAGCCTCAGGCTTGTTTCCAGCCTATGGCCTGTCTTCGTCCCATTCACGACGCAGGCCATCTGAGTTGGCGTTTCCAACGTTTGGGGTCTCCGTGGCGCGTCGGTCTCCGGCGCCATACGCCAAAGGTTACAATTCAGCATCGCCCTCCCAAGATCTGTCGATGGCTATAAAAGACATCTTCAACGTCGTGCGCCCCAAAGGATTCTATCGCCCAGACATCGACGGCGTGCGTGCGCTTGCGGTGTTGGCGGTACTCGTCTACCACTATTCGCCGGGGAACCTTCCAGGGGGTTTCATCGGCGTCGACATTTTCTTCGTTATCAGTGGCTATCTGATTACCGGGATTCTCGTCAAGGCAATTGAAGAGAACCAGTTTTCGACCTTCCGTGGTTTGCTGTCCGACTTCTACCAGCGCCGTATACGCCGGATATTCCCCTCGCTCATCCTTGTTTTAAGCAGCTGTCTGGTCATCGGCTGGCTGGTAATGTTTTCTTCTGAATACGAATCCCTTGGCAAGTATGTCGCAGCGGGCGCTGGCTACGTGGAAAATTTCGTCTTGTGGAATGAGGCGGGCTATTTCGACCACGCATCGATTGACAAAACCCTCTTGCACCTCTGGAGTCTTGCAGTAGAGGAGCAGTTCTACATAGCATGGCCGCTGCTACTGTGGGTTATCACCCACCGCCGCTGGCCACTGCTGAGGTCCATTGGGTTGATTGCCGCCGTAACCTTTGCTTTCAGCTTATGGCTTGTCTTCAGCGGCCACACGACACAAGCGTTCTATTCCCCCGTCCCTCGCACTTGGGAACTTATGGTGGGGGCATGGCTCGCGGTAGCACATCGCCATGGAGTGTCATGGTTATCCAAGTGGAGTTCTGGGCAATCCTGGGTAGGAATTACCCTCATCGCCGCAGGGCTTGTGCTCATCGCACCGACCAGCACGTTTCCGGGGCTTTGGGTGCTGCTTCCCGTGCTCGGGACGGCGTTGATCGTGAATGCGGGCCCTGACCCATTCTTGAACAGGCGCCTGTTGAGTTGGCGGCCGGCGGTGTGGGTGGGGCTGATCAGCTACCCGCTGTATATGTGGCATTGGGCGCTGCTCTCGCTGGTGGTGATCGTGTTTGGCGACAACGACCCCACGTTTCGCCGCACCTCCCGGGTGGCGCTGGCGGTGTTGTCAATTCTGCTGGCTTGGCTGACCTACCGCTACTTCGAGGACCCGGTACGCCGTAGCCGACGCGTATCCACCTCTGTCGGCCTCACAGCCACCGTCGCGATCCTGGGTGTAGCGGGCTTGGCCATTTACGCGGCGTCCGGGGTTCCAGATCGACCGTTGAGTCTGGTTTCCGCCAAGGCCGAGCAATATGTCAAATCCATGCAGCTGGGCTCGCTAGCCAATTCCCAAGATTGCTTCAACCCGCAAATCAAAATGACATTTCTGCAGAAGCAGCGTCGTGACACGTACCTGCCAGAAAAATGGTACTGCGAGATTGGGGATACGGAATCCAAAACAGTAGTGCTGGCTTACGGAGACAGCCATGCCAGAGCCATGCTCCCGACCTTGGAGAAGTACGGCAGGGCGACCCATACGAAGATCGTCTTCTCATCAATCGGGAGTTGCTTGCCACTGACAGGGGTCATCGTGCGTTCGGATTATCCGGATGCATGTCGGGAATTGAGCAAGAAGGTAACCCAATTCGCCAGTGAAGTGCGGCCAAAGGCAATCGTATTGATCGAAGCCTGGACGGGGTATACGGGTGCAGGAAAAATTCACATCCAGGACTCTGTCACTGGCGGAGAAGCGTTGGATACCGCGTTGAGCGAAACGCTGAACTCTTATCAGAAACTGGGGATTCCCGTGGTGCTCATGGAGGACAACCCGCATCAACGTACGCCGGTCCCCAAGGCGAGCATCCGATTCGCCACCAACCCATCGGAAGAACGGTTGAACGCGAGTGCGGTGACGCGACTCGCATACGAACAACAACAGGCGGGAGCCAATTCCATTCTCGAATCGGTTGCCTCACGTTATTCATTGGCATCGGTCCTCAAGGTAGGTAATGCGCTGTGCAACGCAGATATATGCCCGTGGGCGACGCAACATGAGTTTCTCTATTTCGATTCGGGCCACCTGAGTACGGCAGGAGCACTGCGAGTCTACCCCGTGTTTGCTGCACACATGAACGCAATATTGAGGTCCAGCCCATAATGAAAGAGCTCGTGACAACATGATCTCTCAAAGTCGAACACACGAATCGAATGCTCGCATCTCCGTAATCATTCCTGCCTACAACGCGGGCAACTTCATAGCTCGAGCCCTGGCGAGTATTGAACGCCAGACATGTATCCCGTACGAGGTAGTCGTTGTCGACGACGGCTCCACGGACGACACGCACCTCAAGATAATGGAATTCGCAAAGATGTCCAAGCTGAATCTTATTGTTAAGCGACAAGAGAACCATGGCTCCGCTACGGCCCGAAATAACGGCATACGCTTGTCCAGTGGCGAGCTCATTACATTTCTGGACGCAGACGATCTAATATATCCAGCTTTTCTGGAGCAAGCGACTACCGGGCTAAGCCGTTATCCACATTGGGTCGCGTGCTTCAGCGACCGAGATGTTGTAGATTCGCATGGAAGGTTGCTCGCAAAAGATCTGGATCATCCAAAATTTCAGGCAATCTCGAAGAAGCACATGGGTGCCGGCTTCATTGAATTGGCGGATGACGCACTGTTCTCCAAAATCCTGGCAGGCAGCGTCATTCCGATGACCATAGTCTGTCGCCGTTCCGCCATCAGCGCTGTGCGCGGCTTTGACGAAACACTCCGGTTTCATGAAGATCGCCTGCTTCTCCTCGAACTGATAAGGCAGGGTGGGACTTTTGGCTATACGACTGACTCTCTCGGCATATGGCAGAGGCACGAGGGAAACAAAACTGGTGCTGCAAATTCACTCAGGGGGATCGAATCTTCGGATTTGATATTGAAGAAAATCCTCGATGACAGGACCAAATGGAACCTGTCACCACAGGAATTGGTCGACCTCCAGTCTGCTCGAAAGCGCTTGGCCAGTAGTTGGATTTACGCCGCATCTCATGGCGGATCGGTCACCACGTTTTCCTTGGGCCGCCGATTGTTGGGGGAACGCCGCATAACGCTTGGGTGTTTCCTGAAGGCTGCAGCACGCTACGTCGTTGTGTCAGCACGGCGATAAATTGTCATATCCACCTTGATCCGCGCGGCCCAAAGTAGTGACACGGAAAGCCACATGAAAAACATTCTGCTTCTGGTACATGAAAACGATTCGGGCTTTGCTTTGGGCCAACCAGGGTACCTGATGGAGTTGCTGATGAAAGAATGGGAACGGGGCGGAATCGACGTCCGAGTTGCAAGAGGAGTCGATCATCTCGTGCCGGCCGATACACTGATACCTCATTTAGATCTGACCGCAATACCTCCTGACTACCTCGCGTTTATGCAGAAGTACCCGCGCGTTGTGAATGCGTACGTTCGTGATACTTCGAAGTCTCGAATAAGTACAAGCCTCCTTGAAAAGGATGACGATTACGTGGGCGCCGTGATTGTCAAGACGGATCGAAATTATGGCGGCTTACCCGAAACATATCTCGCTGTCAATTCAGGCTCGAATCAACTCAAGTTCGCCGCCGCGATTCGAAAGATCGCGATAAGAGCCTGCAAGAAGCTCACAGGTTCTTCGCCGTGGCGGTATGTCGACCACTTGAACCCAAGTGAATATCCGATCTTCCCCTCTCTTGGGGTGGTACCACGCGGTGTATTCAAAAACAGGAATCTTGTCGTCGAGAAATATGTTCCCGAGGTAGACGGCGATGATTATTTACTCAGATACTATTATTTTTTTGGCAACCGCGAGATATGTTTGCTGCTTAGATCGAAAGAGAAGGTCGTAAAGTTTTCAAATGCATTTCAAATTGAAGAAATACCGGTACATCCAGCTCTACGCCGGATACGACATAAATTTGGGTTCGACTACGGCAAGTTTGATTATTTCGTCCACGACGACGAAGTTATTGTGTTTGACGTGAACAAGACGCCTGGCCACACCGCTGGACATGCGGAGGGCAAATACGAGGACCTGTACCATAAATTGGTTTGCCACCTTGCCGGAGGGATTGACTCGGTGCTGGATGGCACGTACGTAAATACGTCGATGTCATCCGCCGAAGGGAGCTTGGGATAGCGGCTGAGCGTCGGCTAGAGTATCCGCCGCCACACTAACTCGACCGCGAGGGCGCGACCCAAGGCACTGTCGTCCGCCAATTGAGTGAGGTCGAGAAGAGATTCCATGCACCACTCGCCGGGCAGAAGCAACCGATACTGCCGCAACAGCGCGGGTGCGACGCGCACGTTCCGCAGACGCCGGCGTGTGGCATTAATCAACGGGCGCAGCCGGACCGGCCGAGCACACATCGTCCATTCAGAAAGCCGAGCCTTCCAACCGGGTCCGACATCAAAGCTGAAGTCATACGCCGAAGGCTGTGCGGCAATGGCTGGATGCAATGCAGCGACCAGCCGGCTTTGCAAGGCGCCCGCATTCTTCCAGCGCAACGGCACCCGAAGGGCCAGACGCACGGACTCCAGATCCACCAGCGGTGTTGCGTAGTACCCGTGGCGAACGCCGACACTATTGTTGACGCCCATCCAGTAGTGGCAGCGGAAAAAGGGATAGAGCAGCTCGACCTGCTCGCGCGAGAGGTGTTCGTTGTCGACCGCGGACACGCCGGCGATGTTCCGTATGGACGCCGCCAGCCGCGCCTCGTAACTCGCCAAGCCCTTGGGGTCGCGAAAAACGCTGGGGCTGAATCCGCGGTAGAAGGTTCTCACGATGTCACGGGCGGTAAAGGCACGGTCCGGAAGGTGGAAAAAGTTGCGGAAGATCTCGCCGCCCCCACCGTTCAACGCAATGCACCCATCGGCGGTTTGCTGTAATCGCGTGCGACGGTCGGCGCCCGGGTCATAGATGCCATCGCTGGGCAGGCCGTCGAAGAACAGTGTGCTCTGCTCCAGCGATTCGATGTCTGGCGGCGGCAAACTGCGATTCACCACGCGTTTGTCGATCGCATCGAGTGCGAGGCCAGTCGAACCCGCCACTGTCCTCGCTATCGCCACATCCGCCGAATCGGGATCGCCATACACAAACAACCGCGGCTGCGTGCCGGCGGCAAGCAAGCCAGCGACAATCAGCCGCGAATCAAAACCGCCCGACAACGCGGTATTGATCCGACCCGGAAACGCCGAAGCCACCTCGTTCGAAACCGTGCGCAGATGATCCGTGATGGCTTCCACGGCCTCGTCCAGCGAGCCGAACTTGGGGACTCGCGGAGGGAAACCATCGGGAAAACGTGACAACGTACACCGGCGCTTCAGATCCTGGATCTGGCCAAGTGCAAGCAGGTCGATCCCGCGGGCCACCGAATGGGATGAGTGCGCTGCCCCCAACAGCACGTATTCAATTGCCGAGGCGGCGTCAACTTCGACGTGCTGCAGATAGGCACAGGCAGCGAGCCAACTCGTACTGAAAAAGCAACCGTCCGCGCTGGCGTGAATATGTACGAAACCCAACGCGTCATTCACCAACCAGGTGTGCTCGCCCGTATCGAGGAAAAGCGCAAAATTGCCGCGCAATACATTTTCTTCCAAGCGCCCGGTCGTGCGAACTTCCTCGAGTAGCGTCGCCAGCGCCTGCCGGCCAAACTGACCTCGAAACCACAGCGGCCCCACGCAAAAAGCCAACCCCGATGGAGTTTGAACGAAGCAATCTTCAACCTCCTGCTGTCCCGGGTACCCCCAGGCGACAACGCTGCCGCCATCCCACTCGATTTGCTTGACACGGGAAAAGCCTTGGCGCTCCAACGAGCGCGCTGCACGAGCTTGCCCGTTAGAGTCACCACCATTCAGGCAAGCCGACAATGCGTTCAGCACGTGCGAGATCCATGAATATTCAAGTCACCAAGGCACATCTGAACCCGCCTCCAACTTCGCCGGCAGCGGCGATCAACCGAACGTTACGCCAACACTCGCATGATCGGATGATGGCAACGTGACCTGCAAACGCTGGGGAAGTCATCGCTCGCATTGACCATGCTGCGTTCAACGAGGTAGTAAAGCACACTGGGCAGACCGACGCCTGGTACCCATATTGCAACGTTTCCCGCTCGGACAAAAGGCTCTGCTGTCCGGCGGCACTCGTTCTCCAGCGCCTTCCTTCACATGGCGCCGATCAAGTCCGACTCCTGGCGCGATGGCGAATGAGCGCTCATCTGTGACCTACCGCAACGAGGCGGCGTTTCGATGCACAAACCGAGAGCTCTGGGAGCGGAACTGTGATCCGCTGCATCTCCCTTTTTGTCCAATACGACTCGTTCGATCTAACTCAACCAGTACACTTGCACAATAAAGTCAGAAATCTACCTCGACCTATGTCTAGCGCGCCACGCCGCTCCAGACCGACTCGCAAATTGACCCCGCGACTCCGAAGCCTCCGATCGGACCCGGACTTAGCCGCCCGTTCTACGGATACCATCTCTGCTCCAGAGGCTCGACACGTCCGGGAGTGCCCGACACGTCCGTGAGTGCGATGTAGCACACATGTTCAATAGATTCACAGGACATACATCTGCCCGACAATCAGTCTAGTATACCGGTACCCCGATCAGAGACGTTTACCAAACTAATTGCGCCATCGGTCCGCTAGAGCATCGATCCACTCACCAACCAAACTGGCTCGTTGTTGAGCCGGGTTGGTCCCCGCTGAAAAGCCTTGCCCTCCGATTATCCAGGATGAATGCGGTCTTCAGCTATTTTGAGCCCATCTGATGTCGGGATTGAAGCTCTCTGCCGATCACGGTTACCATAAAATGCCATGAAACTTTATTATTATATTGACAAGCGCGGGAATTTTGGCGACGACTTAAACCCGTGGCTGTGGTCAAACCTCATACCAGATATAATCGACGAAGATGACTCCGAGCTTTTTGTTGGCATTGGAACATTGCTAAACAATAATGTTCCAAAGAATCCAAAAAAAATCGTCTTTGGATCAGGAGTCGGTTATGGCTCGGCGTTGCCAAACGTTGACGAAAAGTGGAAATTTTACTGCGTCCGTGGACCTATAACCGCTTCGACACTTGGTCTTCCCGCCGAATGTGCAATAACCGATCCGGCAGCGCTTGTCTCTACGGTGTTTCCTACGAATACGTCAAAGCGAGCAGGAGTCGCGTTCATCCCTCACCACGTCAGCGCGTGGAACCTGGACTGGGAACACGTCTGCCAACAAGTTGGCATCCGCTACATCGATCCAAGGAAGGACGTCGATACCGTACTTGAACAGATATCCAAGTCGTCCGTGGTAATTACAGAGGCCATGCACGGCGCCATCCTGGCGGACTCTTTCAGAATTCCATGGATGCCAGTAGTGCTGTATGACCACATCCTGCAAACGAAGTGGCAGGACTGGACGAAATCCCTCGATCTCGAGTACGCCCCTGTGCGACTGGCCGGCGTTTGGGATCCGGATTACAACTTCTCGACCATCGGCAAGCTGAAGATCGCCACGAAGAGGTCCCTCTACAAGGTCGGACTCGGATCCCGGGCTTGGACACCCCCACCGCGCAAGAGCACAAAGAAGGAAGTCGAAAAGTTTGTCAGGGAGTTTGATCGGCTAGCACGGAACTTGTCATTGACCACAAGTAAGGATACCGTCTTCGACCGAGCCCTGAGCCGTCTGCTCGAGACGTTGGAGCGCGTAAAGAAAGATTACAGGCCTGTTTGATCAAGCACTTTCGTGGGTCAGCTTGCTCGGTGTCCAGCCGCAATACCAATGCGTCGTACGCAACGTCAACGCATGGCCGGGGACAAGTTTCGTTGTCGTAGAAAGTCAGTCGCTGGATGAAGAAATTGCGTAACGTCCAAGCGCTTTGAGGAAGCAGCCAAGCGTTATGCGGCCTTCACCCAGGAAACGTCGGCCGAGCATAAAGGTTGACGGGGATCGCACACGGGATGCAGCGTACATCCATTGAGACGCCAGACGTCGTTGGATGGCTTGCGCACTGGCAACTTCAGCTGCCGAAAGCTTCAAATCATCCTTGCTGGCAAGCAGCTTTTGCAATATCAAGTCTGAATACTTTATTGCCTCAAGCGTGTTGGCGGCGCCTGTTTTGTTAGTCGCATGCCTCTGCCATATCCCCAACGATTTGTTGAAATATCCGAATTTTCCATCCAATTTGATCAATTGAAGAAAAAACAAGCGATCTTCGTTGAATCGTAACGACTCATCGAACCCGCCAATTTTGTCAACGAAGGACTTGCGGCATGTGATAGTCATGGGGATGACGCTGCCTGCAATCATGTCGGAAAACAGGTTCTCATCCGCCAATTCCATGAAGTCGCCACCCATGGCTCTCTTCACAATTCCTTGAAACACTGGATGGTCCAGGTCGCGAGACATAAATTTGCCATTGTCATCCACGACATCGCGATCGGTGAAACATACTGCCCAGTCAGGAAATCGAGTCAAACCCGATACCGTGTGCTCCAGAAACGTGGGGTAAATCAGGTCATCCGCATCCAGGAAGGTGATCAGTTCACCAGTTGCTTTGCGGATACCATTATTACGGGCTGCAGAAGATCCCTGGTTCGTCTGGCGCTCGAGCAAGATCGTCAGCTTCGAACGTTGTGCAAATGCCTCTATCTCGGAAGCTGTATCATCCGTAGAACCATCGTCTATAACGATGACCTCATCCGGCTTGAGCGTTTGTTTCTCGAGGCTGTCCAGCGCGCGGACTATGAACGCACCCGCATTGTAGGCAGGGATGACAACAGAAAGAGTTGAAGTCACAAGCTTCCCCAGGGCGACGTTGGCTCGGGTAGAGGTGCAGTATACCGCGTCCAGATGAACGCGAATCTTCAGGCTCGTTCCGGTGACATACACCTCACAGGTTATTTCCGGATGCCATCCTGATGCAGCGCATGGTACCGACGGCGACAAGATATCACTTCGCGTAGCTCAAGAGGTTTCGTCGAGCTGCGTTGCAAGTTCTCGCACGAGCGGACCGAGTCTCCAGCTCGCGTACATGGCTCCTAAACGGCCCTTTTGGCGATAGCCACCCACATAGCAGAGCGCGAAGTACAACTGTGCCCAGTGCACGGCTCGTGCATCAGCCTCTTGCCCATGCCCATACCCTGCCAGGAACATTGATTCCCTCTGTCGGTAGTGGCGATTTGCGAACGAAGATCCAAGCGTCCGGCCCGCAAGCCAGAGATGATTCAAGAACGGTGCGAGGTCATAGATTGCGCAGCCGATACTCCGCCACTGTATGTCCAGGCCGATGTATCGAGTGCCGTCACATAACATATTCTCGGGTTTGAAGTCGCCATGCTGGCGAACGTGGCGAAACCCCCGCGTGTCAATATGCGAAGCCGCTTGTTCCAGGCTGCGGTATGCGGCGCGTGTTTCGCGATCGCGCCGCAGTACGGTGCCGTAAGTGTCTGCCAGATGGTCAAGCTTGTCTGCCACGCCCGACACCTTTGCTTGCCCGTGTCCGACGTCTCCACTTTGATGCAAATTGCGCAACCATGCTCCCGCTGCGTGGCATGCCTCCTCTGCGCCCGGTCCACGCGTGGATCGCAGGTAGTGGGTCAAATCAGAGCCGCGGAAATGGCGGGTAATGATGATTCCCCGTTCCGCGGTTTCCAGGTAGCCCAACGGCATCAGCGTTCCAAAATGCTCGCCCTGCGGAAACACGCGTTGTAGGGTGCACAGCGTGTCGTACTCTCGGCGCGCCTCAACCATGGCCGTATTGCGCACCTCACCCGTGCGACCCACCTTGGCTACGATCTGCTCGTGACAGCGCGCGCATTTCAGCCGGTGAATGCTCGAGTTTTGCCTCTGCTGGGGTCTCATCACCGAGATCCAACTTCCTGACGCATGGCACGTAGGACATTCGAACTGCGCGTTAAGCACCTGGGACACATCCAGCGTGATCACAAGCTAACCACGCATCGGCTGGAAACGCGCGGAAACGCGAGAAAAAACGCGCTTGAGCTCATCCAGCAAAGGATGGCGTGCGATGGCGAGGCCAAGTAACCAGCCCGCCCCACCGCCAATGAGAGCGATGGCAAACGCCGAGAGCATGTGTCGCGCTACAAATCCCGGCCAAAGGACCACCACTGCCGGCACCACGCAGGCACCCAGCGTAACCACAAGGCTTGGAGCTAGCGCCCGGACGCATTTGTGGACTGCCAAGTCCTCGTAAACTCGCAATTTGCGGTAATAAAGCACGGTAGCAATGATATAAACCAGAATCTGTGAAGCCGCTACCGCAGCCACGCCGTAGAAGGCTGCTCCGATGGTGATACCGACCCGCAAACTTTGATATTGGAGCTCCACGCGCGTCACCGTCCTTACCCGACCCAGCGCAACTAGAAACCGGTTGCACTGGAACATCAACGTCCCGATCATCGCGGCCCCGCACAGCCAACGCATCAGCGGCACCGCCGCATTCCACTGATCACCGAACAAGATGTTGATGGTTGGGTAGGCGAGAATGATCCCACAGGCAAAAAACGGCCAACTGATCGCAGCGGTGTAAACGAGCGCCTTCAGGAACAGGGCGGGCGCCGCGTCGTGCTCTCGGTGTTCCCGCGCGAACGCCGGAAACGCAACCGCTCCTATGGCACCAAGGACATTGGTGCGGTACATATTGACTACACCGTATCCGCGGGAAAACAACCCGGTATCGGTCATGCCAAGCATTTTGCCGATCACCAGGCTGGCTGACTGGTCGCCAAGTTGGCTTGCAATGTCCGAGACGGTCCGATTGGAGCCAAAGTGCAGCACACGCTTCCACTGGCTGAGGCTGACTCCTTTCACACGGTACCGCCAGCCCCAGGCTGTGCACCCAACGATCAACACCAGAATTCCTACTACCGCCGACCATGCCATGCTCATGTAGGAAAAGCCGGCATACGCCAATGCAACTGCGCTACAGCTACGTGCGATGGATTCACCTATGCGTATCTTGGCAATCTTTCCGAACTCCATCTCCCGCTTCAACAGGGCCATTGCCGTGGTGCCGAATGGCAGAAGGAAGAACACGAGGCCGAGGACCCGCAATACCCGCGTCACACCAATGTCGGCGTAGAACGTGCCAATGGCCCCACTGGCCGCAACGATGACTCCGGCGAGGCACCATGCAATGACCAGGTTCATCGTGAACACCGTGCGCACCAGCGACTCGTCAAGCACCGGAGCCTGAACCACGAATTCACTCACCCCAAAGTCACGAAGCATGTGAATCAGGGCGACGAAACCCGCGGCGATTGAAAATACACCGACTTCTGACGGTGTGAGGAGGCGGCTGATGATTGTGACCGAACCGAAGCTGAAAACAAACGCAACAAACTGCTGAATGAAAGACAGCGAGAGCGCCTTGCGTACGCTACTTCCTTGCTTCTGGTTTTTATTTGGCACTAAGCACCGACCTTGACTTCCACCGGGACTGTATTGTCAGCATGTTTGAAAGTGCGGAAGTCCATTCGGTATTTCACCCTATGGCATCGCCAACTGACGACCGCCAAGCAATCGATGATCCTGATGGTTGTCCTCAAACTTTTTTCGCAACGACGTAGACTGCTTCACTGATTACTGGCACCAGTCGATAGCGCTTCATCTCGTGGAGGCCTGCCCTCTCCAGCAAAATCCTGATGTCTTCGTCAGTGATGGGAAATCTGGCTGATGCTTGATTGCCCATCCACCGTTTCAGAGTCCGCCTTAACCGCTGGTAGCCAGAATCGAGACTTTGATTGATCACCACGACTGAATGACTGAGGTTGGCCACGCCGCTCAAGAATTCCACCTGCTGATCGAGCGGGAAATGCATCAATACCCTTGCGCACAATGCACCGTCACAAACAGGCCCACTCGGTGGGTCTTCTTTCAGATTGGCCACCTCACAAGTGAAATGGTCCCCATGCGCTGCCAATCGTTGTTGTGCCACGGCCAGCATGGCTTCAGAAATATCGAAACCGTGCACGCGATACCCTGCCTCCAGCAGGGCCTCGGCGAGGCGTCCGGTTCCGCACGGTGCGTCAGCGATCACCGCACCTTTGGGTAACATCGAAAAGCATTTCGCGACCAGGCGTTTTTCCAGGAAGTTGAAGACCTTCCCTGCAATACTCGAGAACCTGTTTTTGTCATAATCGGCTGCCACAGCCGCGCTTTTGTAATGCTCATCAGGGTTCCAGCTCATGTTCTTGTCCTTGGTGTTTCGATTCAAATTCGAAAGCAAATGATACCGGCTTCGATCCGTGCGTAGAGGGTGTTTTCGCAGTGGTGTTGTCGACGCCAACCAAGGCCGTCCGGTAGACATTCAGGCGCAAATTTGATCCAGCAGAGCGGCCAGCGATGCCGCGCCCTCTCGCCTGGAATATCGCGCAACGATTTCAGGACGCGCGCTTGCCGTTCGCTGTTCTCGCAGTGCGGAAATGAACTCGGACAAGTTCTGCGCGATGGCCGCAACGTTGTCTGATGGCGCAGCTACTGCACCGCCTGTATCTCGCAATACGGATGCTGTGTCGCCATCCGGCCCCACCAGTGCGAAGATTGGCCGCCCGATCCGCAGATACTCGTAAACCTTGGCAGGTATCTGCCGGTCAAAGATGCTCCCCTGGAACAGGAGCAATCCGTCCGCTGTGGCCTGCTCAACGAGCGCATCGTGGTTGCCGACTGGCGGCGCCAAACACACGAGTTCGGCGATTCCGAGACGGTCAATTTCTTGCTGATAGCGGGTTTCCCAACCGCTCGCACGCAAAACTACCTTGAGCGACGCCGGCGCCGCGAGTCCTGCGGCCTTTAGCCGCGCGAGCGCTTCAAAGAACGGCCCGGGATCGCGGCCTTCTGGATACAGAAGCCCGCTGTGCAACAACAACAGAGGCCGGCCATCCAGCGGCGGCGCAACGCGTGGAAGATCGACGAACTCTGCTTCGTCATAACCATTCGCAATGACTGACAAGCGCCCGTCGCTGGCAGGCTCAGGGTAGCGCTCTGCATAGGCATGGTGAGCTCCCGGTGTGGTAAACACGGCTCGTCTTGAATCGTGCAATACCCTTTGCTCCCATCGTCGCTGCGAGGCAACCGAAAACGGATTCCCCGCTTCAACCGAACTGGCCACCGGGTCGCGGAAATCCGCAATCCACGGCAACTTGGCAACCCCGCTCAGTGTCCGAGCGATGCAATGCGCGGTCATGATGGGGTAGGTCGACCAGATTGCACACACCTGATGACGGCGGATGAGGCGCAGACCCTGCGCGACCGCTGCCGGCCACCATGAGACCCAACGATCAGGTTGCGCCAGAAAGCCGGGATATTTCCCGTTGATACTGAAATGACGGCTGGCGTCAAACGCCAGGGCGCGTTGTATCACGCAACTTTCCGGAATGACGCCAGCGGCGATCGGTGCAGTACGCGGATAGGCCAGTGTCCGTGCCGACAACACAATGGGATCCCAGCCATATTCCGGCAGGTAGCGCGCGAAACCGAGCGTGCGCAAATGGCCGCTACCCATCGCCGCCGGCGGGAAGTGAAATGCGATCATCAAAACAGCACGTCCCATGTCACCGACCCCGGATCGGGCTGGGTAACGTGCTGGCGGGCAGGGCCGACTCGTTGGGCCGTACGGCGGCCGATTGATGGCTCCGGATCTGTTGCATGCAGAAAGCCACCAGTACCGCCGAGAGCGCCATCAGTTGATAACTCAAATCAAAGTAGCTCATGGGCAGGAAAGCTCCAGCTACCATGAAAGCCGCCAGCGAGACTTGCAGCATGGAAGCCATATCAAAGGCCCAGCGCATCTCTGGAAGTTTGCGCGTGCGCTTTCGCACCCGGCTGCAGTTTCTCCAACTCAGAAACAACAGTGCAAGGAATATTCCCAGCCCGGGGAACCCTTGTTCCCCCAGAATCCGGAAGTAGATGCTGTGAACGGCGCGCGGGATTGCGCCCTGCGGTCCATAGCGCTCCCACATCGAGTCGCTTTGGTACACGTCAAACCCACCGCCCAGCACCGAGCGGTGCAGAGCGACGTTGGTCGAGAACTGCCACGATTGTATGCGCGTTTCACCTGAATCCGTTTGCCGCGCCTCCTGCAGGGTACCCATGCGCTCGGCCCACTGTGAAGGCATGAAGTTCCAGCCAACAAACCCCACCACGGCGAAGACCATGAGCACCGCAAACCGCTGTCGGCTCTTCACCAGCAACGCCGCGGAAATGACGGCCAAGCCGATCAGTCCGCCGCGTGAATACGTACCCAATACCGCGACGCTGGTAAGCAACATGCCAATGCCCAACCCAATGCGCACAGATTTCCAGGATGAGTGCAACTGCAGATAACGCATGAACGGTAGCGTCATGCACAGCGCCAGCGCCAAGGCGTTGTTGTCGGCGATGAAACTTCCGGCTGGCCCGAGCACGTGATTGCTACCGCCTCGGATGATCGTGAAGAGGCCGCCCTTGAAACCATAAAATCCCAGTGAGACCACAATCATCCATACGAGCCAATGCATGCGCTCGCGGGTGTTGACCAGGATCAGGGTGACAAACACCATGATCAGTACCTTGGCGAACTCCTGCCACTTCACCCATGCCGCATCCGGTACTACCGCAGTGAACGTGGTCAGCCCGGTCCAACACAGGAGCATCAGCAGCAGCACGCTGATCGATGACCACGGAACCCGCTTGCTTTCCTTGCTGAATATGAGGCTTGCAAGCGTAACGATGGCAACCAGTTGCACCCACGGAAAACTGATCGCAAATCCGTAACACAGCCGATGCGGGTTCATGTACCCGATCCACGACCAAAGCAGCAGGCCAATATACGGGCGCATCAGAATGTACGGAAGCATTCCGAAGATGAACAGCGCGAGGGCGATATCACGCACGTTGCTGCTCCGCTTCCAGTTGCAGCATGAGCGCATCCATGAAGAATTTGGCCGCCCAGTTTGGATAGCGGTGCTTCATGTAGCCACCCGAGCGTGGGTGCGAGCCGGGCATGCCACCACGTACTCCCGCGTCGGTTGCGGTAAGGTCCTGGATTGAGAGGTTGAAGCGGAGCGCATTTTCTGCCGCTGCTCTCCAGGAGGAGTCGCCGGTTGCTGCGGCCAAACGCTGCCAGATGATGGCCATTTGCGCGTTGCCGGTCACGCAGGTCCAGCGACTCGCGGCACGCCAGTCGGCATCAAGGCGGCCGGGCAGGGCGCCATCGTTACGCTGGGTTTGTGCAACCGCGCGGGCGATTCGCGTGGCCACTTCCACAAAGTTGTCCTGTTCGGCGATCACACCGACTTCAAGGATGCCGCGTGTCGCATACGCGATGGTGTGTGTCAGCGGATGTTCGTTGTCTTCCAGATCGTTGTTTTCCAGCCACCCGTTCGCACGCATCTGGGTCAGTGCCCACTCCACGTTGCGCACGGCTGCATCCAGATAGCGTGGCTCGTGCAGTTCGTGCCCCGCCTTCGCCAACGCGAAGGCGACGCGGGTGTTGTAGGTGTTCACGCCCTGGGTGGCAAACGGTGAAGCGAACCGCCGCCAAGCCCCGTCCGGATCGTGCGCGTCTACCAGCCAATCGGCCGCGCGCGCGGCCGAATCACGAAAGCGTGCGTCTTGCGTCTGCTGCCAGGCAGACAGCCAGCCAAACACTACTTGCCCGGTATTGAAGATGGTCGGCACGATCTGAGTCGCATCCATGGTACCCGCGCGCACGCCACCTTCGGGAAGCTGGATGTCGGATTCCCACGTCGCCATGCGGATGGCTCGTTGACGATACTCGGCGTTGCCCGAAAGCTCTGCGTAGCGAAAAAAGGTTGGAATGATGTAACCGGTGGTCTCCGGGTAGGCTCCCGCCCACCGACGTTTCGCCGCATCGTAATGGGCGCTGACACCGCCGCAACCGCTGGCGTCCTGGGCACGCACCAGCCATTCGGCCGCCGCCTGTAGTCCGGTGCGCGCATCCGGTGCCGGGCGCGCCTGGCCCCTGGACAGAAATCTGGCGATCATGTTCATGACTTGCTCCCAGTCGCTGGCGACCCACCCGTCAGTTTCCCCGTTCGGCTGAGCAGTGCGTGCCTGGCATGTCGCCAGCCTTGCACCAGGCAGGGCATGGGATCCCGCCAACGGCACAAGGCATCGACCACGTGACTGCCGTGCGGATAGCCTTGCTTGAGTGACTGGCTTTGCGCGTCTGCAGATTGCCTATCCTCGGAGCGCACCCGCCAGACCACGGGCCGCTCCGGTATGGCAGGTGCCGGGATCGGCAGATCCAGCTCGGAACACCACGCCGCATATGGCAGATTGACGCCGTTCAAGGTGGCCACTTCTTCCTGGTAATCCGTGCGCCCCACGGTAGGCTCCACCATGCGGAATTCGCCACTGCGCGCGTCGCGCTTGTACTCCATGCTGGCCATGCCACGCACGCCCGCCGCCTGAAAGAATTGCGTTGTCATCGCGGAAAGTTGCTCGTGGACTTCCGGGGCCGAGACACAACTCGCAGTGCCGCCCACCTGCGGCGGCCAGGAGCGGATTTTTCGGCCGGTGAATGACGCGGCGACCTGCCCCTGGCTGTTGAGATACTGCAGACAAAAATAAATGTTGGCGTCTGGTCCCTCGATCCACTCCTGCACCACCACGTCCGCCATGACCGGCAAAATGCGTCGAAGCAATTCGGTCGCGTCTTCGGCACTTTCCGCGCGATAGGCTTTCTTGAACTGCCCGGAATATTCGCTATTCCGCTCGCCCGGCTTGATTACCACCGGGTAACGCAGGCTCTCAATTGCAGGAAGGTCCGCGAGCGCGCCCACGTGCACCAGCGGCGGAATGGGACTACCCAATTGTTCGGCGACGCGCTGGAAACCCTCTTTGTGCAACAAGGTATCCAGCATCTCGATGGGCGGCAGGCTGAAACGGTAAAGCGCGGACAGCCGATCACGATGGTGCGAAACGGTCTTGACGCTTTCCTCCTGGGTCAGCAGCAACACCGGACGCGAACCGGCGAACTGTATTGCCGCCAGGCGCACCAGCTCTTCAATCAACGCCTCGCCAAGCAGGGAACCGACGGTCACGGAAGTCGCCGCGCGGGTACGCAGCTCCGGCCGCTGTGCGTCCGAATCCAGCAACCACACCGGCACGTGCTGAAGCGCGAGACTGCGCGCCACCCCGAGGCCATTGATTCGACCACCGACTACCACCGCAGGCGTATTCACGGCCTTCAATTGCTCCGCCCGCTTGGTAAAGCATGCTCAAGCACGCTGGCGTAAACCGCACGGTAGCGTTCCACACTCGCCTGCCACGTGCGTTCGCTGGCTACATACGCGTGTCCATTGGCGATCACTTCAGCCCAGCTTGCAGGAGCCTGCAGTTGCTTGATCAAGCAGCGCGCGAGGGCTTCATCCGATCCCGCGGGAAAAAGATGACCATTGTGGCCGTCGCGAATCAACTCCCGGTGGCCGCCTACATCCGAGGCCACCACCATTTTGCCCATGGCCATGGCCTCGAGTGGCTTCAGCGGTGTCACCAGTTCCGTCAGCCGCCGCGACACCCGCGGATAGACCATGACATCCATGGCGCCGTAATAACGGGTCATTTCGCTGTGCGGTACGCGGCCGGTGAAATGCACCGCGTGATCGAGTCCGAGCTGCGTGGCGAGTGCCTGCAGCTCAGCTTCTTGGGGCCCACCACCCAGCAATAGCAGGCGCGCCTGCGGCACCGCGCGCAATACCAGCGGCATCGCGCGGAGGAGGGAATCGAGTCCCTCATAGGCATAGAACGAGCCGGCAAACCCCAGCGTGGTCCCACGGCTGAGTCCGTATTTCTTTAGCAACTCGTCGTCCGCAGCGGCCGTAAAATGAAATTGAGCCAGATCCACGGCGTTGGGAATCACGGTGATCTTGTCCGCAGGAATACCGCGCTTCAACATGTCGCCGCGCAAACCCTCGCAGATCGTGGTCACGGCGTCGGCCTGCTTCAGGGCGCGGGTCTCCAGCGCGCGCGTCAGCCGATAACGCGGCCCCCATTCGCGCGCCGTCCCCTGATCCACCGCCGCGTCTTCCCAGAATGCGCGCACTTCGTAGACCACGGGGATACCCGTGGCTCGACCCACCGCAAGCGCGGGCAGGGCGTTCAACACGGGTGAGTGCGCGTGAATGATGTCCGGTTGCACCATTGCCACCACTTCGGCAAGCCGGGTCTGCAACGCTTTCATCAGGTAGCGATATTCCACAATCGGCAGCTTTGCTGCCAACCCGGACGCCGGGGGGGTGCGGTAGAAAATCCAGTCGTCGATGTGGTCCTCGCGCTGTTGCCCACTGTGCTGCTTGGGACCCGTCAGATGAAATGTTTCCCATCCCATGGCGCGTTGCTGGCTGAGGATGGCAAGCGTGCGGAAGGTGTATCCGCTATGCAGGGGCAGTGAGTGATCGAGCACATGCAAGATGCGCAATGGTCGGTCAGTGGGCTCCGCGCGCGAACCCAGGCGCTGCACGGCGCTCTGTATATCGGTCATGGTTCTGCGCTCCGCCGAGCGATGGGTGCATGGGCCGCAAGCACGCGCGCATATAGCGCACACTGCTCCTCGACCACCGGCTGCCAGCCCAACTGCTCGGCAAATTTGCGCGTCGCGGCGCGGTCTGTCTTGCGCTCTTGCAGCGCAAGCCACGCCCGCACCAAAGCCTCCGGGGTGCGCTCGCGCATCAGTTCCCCCGCCTCCGGAGCGGTGATGAGTTCTGGTATTCCCCCAACAACAGTGGCAACCACCGGGGTTCCACAAGCCAGGGCCTCCAGCACCACGTTGGGCATGCCCTCGCGGCTCGACGCGAGCACCAGTGCATCCGCAGCGTTGTAATACTCACACAGCTCCTCGTGAGAAACGGCGCCGAGGAAGTGTGCACGCGCGTCCAGACCGAGGCGTTCCACCTGCTGGCGCAACATGTGCTCCTGCGGCCCGTCACCGGCGATCAGCAGCGTGGTATGCGGCAGTTGCGTCAGCGCCTCGATCACGATGTCCACGCCCTTCAGTTCGACCAGGTTGCCTACCGCCAGCCACACCGGGCCGTGCAGACCCAACCGGGTGCGTATCGCGCTGCGGTCGCGCAGCCCGAAGCGGTCAAGATCGACGCCGTTGCGCAAGACCGTGATGCTCCCGGGGTTCACGTCCAGCGCCACAAGGGTGCGCTTCAACGCTCGGGAAACGGTCACGATGGCCGCTGCACTCCGGGCGGCCCACTGGATTTGTCGTCGGCATCGCGGGTACTGCGGTATGAATGTCACGTCGCTACCGCGCGCGGTGACGACCACCGGTTTGTTCAGCGCTGCGCCAAGGCGTGCGGCTGCCACGCCATCGGGATAAAAATAGTGGGCATCGATCAGGTCGAACTCGGACCCTCCGTTTTGCAGTTTCCGTAACACCCGAAGCAGCGCGCGATACATGAGATACGGCGCGATGCTCATGCCGAGTTTTGGAATCACCGGGTAGCGCGGATGCAGAATGCGGATGCCGTGGCGCTCTTCCTGTTTCGGCACTGCGGCAAACGTGGAATAGGCGCCGAACACGGGGTCGCGAAATGGAAACCATGGCACCGGTGCCACTACGGTCGCGATGATCTGTCCGGAGTCCACGAGGTGGCGCAGCCGCTCTTCGACAAACACGCCGTGGCGTGGCTGGGCGGCATTCGGATAGAGGCTGGTGAAGACCAGCAGGTGAATCTTGCGCCCGGGGTCGGCTGCGTAGGGCCCTGCGGCGTCGACACGCGGCAACGGGTTGGATGGCCCTGGCACCGGCGCCACCATTGAGTCGACCGCACGCTTGACCGACGCCGCTGTCATGGCATGGTCTCCACCAACACGTCGGCCGGCAATGCCGTGCTGACCGATCCGCCCGCAAGCGCAGTGGACGACTGCTGCGTGTGGCGTAGGAAGGCATCGAGCATCAGCAGGCCCCACAGCGTCGCGCTGTGATCGCGCCGGCCGGTCGCGTGCTCTCGCAGGAGCTGATCCAAAACGGTAGGCTCGAAATAACCACACTTGGCCACTGCGCCATGGAGCAAGGCGTCGCGGGTGCGCTGTGCGAGTGGTCCGCGCAACCACGCTGCCAGGGGCACACTGAAACCCATCTTGGTCCGGTACAGCACGTCGTGCGGCAAGTCCGGCTCGAGCGCTTTCTTGAAGATGTATTTGCCGATGCTGCCTTTGAGCTTCAATGCTGGCGGCAGGGAGGATGCCCATGCAACCAGACGGTGATCGAGCAGCGGCACGCGCACTTCCAGGCTGTGCGCCATGCTGGCGCGGTCCACCTTGGTCAGGATGTCCCCAGGCAGCCAGGTCTTGAGATCCAGATATTGCGCGAGCAGCAGGGGTTGGTCGGTGGGCGCTTTTTTCGCGTGAGCGCGAAACACTTCGAGCGCGCTGTAACCGTGCAGTTCACGCTTGAAACTCGCGCTGTACAGCCGCTGACGCATGGCGGCGGACGTTGTGCTGACGGTATGGAAGTAGGCTTCCACGTCATCGTGCGTCAGCGCCTGCAGCGTGGTCTTGGCGCGCAGCGGCCGCGGTGCCCAGTCGGCCTTGGGATAGAGGCTGCCCAACAAGCCGAACACCGGCTTGCGCAGGCGCAGCGGCATGCGCGCGCGCAGTCGGCTTTCCCACGCATGCAGGCGATAGCGTCGGTAGCCGGCAAAGTTTTCATCACCACCGTCGCCGGACAATGCCACCGTCACCTGCGTGCGCGCCAACTCGCACACGCGATACGTCGGGAGCGCCGAGCTGTCGGAGAACGGTTCGTCGTACACGGCCGCCAGCGTGTCCAGCAGTGCGTAATCGTCGCTACTGACGTGCCGCTCGAAATGCTGCGTATGCAGGTGCTGCGCTACCTGCCGCGCGTAGACGGTTTCGTCGAAACCGGCATGGTCGAAACCGATCGAGCAGGTGCGCACCGGTTGAGACGACACGCGGGTCATGCTGGCCACTACGGCGCTGGAATCCACGCCGCCGGAAAGAAACGCGCCGAGTGGCACGTCCGCAATCATCTGGCTTGCCACGGACTGATCCAGCAACGTGCGCAGCTCGCCGACGGCTTCATCGGAAGTCACGTCGACGTCGCGATTGAACGGCACGTCCCAATACTGGCAGGCGACCGGTTCGGGTTCGCCGGCGCGCCAGCTCAGCCAATGGCCAGGTGGCAGTTTGCGCAGGCCGCGATAGATACTTTTCGGGTCAGGCACGTAGCCGAGCGCCAGATAGTCCTCGATAGCTTGTGGATCAATTTTGCGTTCCACATCGGGATGCGCGAGCAGCCCTTTGAGTTCGGAAGCGAACACCAGATCGCCGGCGCTGGTGAAGCCGTAATACAGCGGCTTGATGCCGATTTGGTCGCGCGCCAGAAAAATGCGTTGCGCACGCAGGTCCCACACCGCGAACGCAAACATGCCCACCAGACGTGACAAGCACGCTTCACCCCACTGCTGCCACGCGCGCAACAAGACTTCGGTGTCGCTTTGACTGGCGAACACTGTGCCCAGCGCTTCCAGTTCGAGTTTGAGCTCCTGGAAGTTGTACAGCTCGCCGTTGTAGATCAACGCCAGCCCGGCCGCTTCATCCACCATCGGTTGCTGCCCGTGGCTCAGATCGATGATGGACAGGCGGCGATGGCCGAGCCCGACGCCCTGGCCCAGATAGATCCCGGCCTCGTCTGGTCCGCGATGGCTTTGCACATCACGCATGGCCAACAGCACCTGTTCGTCCAGGTGGCCATGTGATGACAAGACGATACCAGCCAGACCGCACATCTCAGTTCTCCTTGCGCTCAGTTACACCGGACAGCGCGTGTGCTTGCATCGCGCAGGCATGCTGACCGAGCAGCCCGTCGTACAACTTTACGTACGCCGCGACCATGGCGCTCAAGCTGAATTGCGCGGCGACGCGAGCGCACCCCGCATTGCCGTGTTGATGACGCAGCGGTGGGTCTGCAACATAGGTGCGCAATGCGTTGGCCATGGCGCGCGGATCGCCGGCTGGCACCAGCGTACCGGTTACGCCGGCCTCGACCACCAACGCCACGCCGCCGACGTCGGTCGCGACCACGGGGAGTCTGGCGGCCATCGCTTCGAGCAAGGTGACAGGCATGCCTTCGGCAATGGACGACAAGGCAAACACATCGCATTCGGCCAGAAGTTCGGCCACGTCATCGCGATTGCCGAGCAGGCGCACGGATCTTGTCAGTCCAAGCTCAGCGATCTGGCGCTCCAGTTCCTCGCGCTGCGGGCCGTCACCGGCGATGAGCAGACGGCAATCAGCATGCGCGGCTTCATCATGCAAAAGCTTGAACGCCGAGAGCAAACCGGCCTGGTCCTTGACCTTGTCCAGTCGTGCCACATTGCCCACAAGCACGGTGCCCGGGGGCGCGAAATCGCCCAGCCGCGTGCGCACGCCGGAGTCGACACGGGGCAAGTTGAATTTCGCCGCATCAATGCCGTTGGCGATGTACACCACTTTGGAGCGTCGGATATGCGCGCGGTCCGTGAGCCAGCGCTGCAATTCGGGGGCGACCGCAACGTAGCGATCAATGAGCGGCGCCATCCAGCGGCGCAACCGGAGGTAGGTGGGGTTTTCCCCTTTCGGGTCGGACGCGTCGCGTCCGTGTTCGGCGTGCACCAGACGGCGCACGCGGGCCAGCTTCACGATGGGCGCCAGATCCAGGGTGCCGATGTTGTAGGTCTGGACCAGATCCGGCTTCAGCGTGCGCAGCGCGCGCCATAGTCGCCCATAGCACGGCCAATCCTTGCCCGGTTTCTTTTCCAAGTCGACGCATGCAGTAACGGCATGCTCGATCTCGCCGCGCAAAACGCCAAAACCGGTCAGCGCAATCACCGCGTGCCGGTAGCGATCACTGGTCGCATTGATCAGCGATACGATGATGCGCTCCATGCCGCCCGTATCCAGCCGGTAGAGCACATGCACGATCAGTGGTTTGTCGTTCACGGGTCGTTGCCCGGCATGACGTGGTCGCGGCGCACCGTTGGATCTGGCACGCCAGCTATCGGCAGCGCGTGCACGAACGTACGCAGATTCGCCCGTGCCTGCTCAACGCCGCTGTGGCCGATCGACGTTGATACCGCCCACACCGACGATTCCGGCACCTTCCCGCGCAGCACGTCCCACGCCTGCAGCAACTTGGTGCGCGTGCGTGATCCGCTACAGCGGCCATCCACACAATACCAATACCACACGAGCTGTTCCGCGCCCGCGCCGCTCAATCGCAGTTCGCCGGCGGTGAGGCTTCGGTCGTCGGCCAGCCTGAGTTGTGGGCTGGCGCTACTCAGCAGTTGGGCGTGTGCCGGGTCGTAAACCTGATTGCCGAACGTGATCAACGTGTGCCCGCGGCGCGGCTTGCCGGTGTAGATGGCATGAAACAACTCGACCACGGTAGCGCCGGCTGTCGACGCGTAGGCCGCCTGCATTTCTCCTGCGGCGCCGCTGAAAGTTGGGCGCCAGCCATCTCTCGGGGCTTGCGGTCCGGTCCAACCGGTGACCGTCGGTGCGGTGACGTGCAGGTTTTCCACCGGCGCTGGTGAGGCCAGTCCGGCGGCCAGTAGCGGGCCGGCGATCAACAGCGCGATCACCGCTGGCCAGACCAGCATGCGCGCACCGCTGGGCATGCGGTCATTCGTGGGTAGCTGCTCGGGCACGACAAGCGGGTCGCGAAAAAACCAGCCGGTCAGCAACAACAGCACCAGCACCGTGCCGAAGAATTGCCAGCCAAAAATCATGTGATCCACGCCGGTGGCGTATTGCACGCCCCAGGTGTCGCCGATCAGTATGGTGAAATACACGCGCAGACCGTTCGCGATGATCGGTACCACCGCTGCCAGCGCCCCGAACAGCACGCGCTTGCGCCAGTGCTGGTACATCAGATAGGCATACAGGCAGCCAAGTGCGCTGCAGGCGATGAAAAATTTCACGCCGCTGCACGCATCCGCCACCATCCACACCGCCGACGGCGTGACGATCTCCCGACCGTTGAGCAGCACCGGGGTGCCGGTCAACTCCAGCGCGCGCACGGCAAAATGTGCGGTGATGTCCTGCAGTGGACCCACCAGTCCATCGCCCCACGGAACCGCGAACACCAGTAGATAACCCAGCGGGAACGCCAGCACCCAGACTGCACGCCAGCCCCAGCAGGCCAGTACCAGCGCTGGAAACAGCGCCACCAGCGCGAAATGTTGCAGCAGATTGATGTCGAGCAGATGTCCGGCATACCAGACCAGTACCAGCCCAACCACGGCTACAAGCCCGAAGATGCTTGGCACCGGCGGGTTTGCGCGCACTTGCTGGCGCAGGTTGAAGGCCAGCCACAGGCTCAGTGGAAAGATGAAGAAGGCGTACTGATAGGTTCCGTCGCTATCCCAGGTTCGCACCAATGATTGCGCCGTCCCCCAGTAGCCGACCAGGAGCACGATGACTGCCAAGGCGAACGCAGCCGCAGCGAACGCCCAGCCCGAAGTGCGCGTGGAAGTGTCCGCGTTCGCCTCCAGAACCCGGTTCACGAACATGACTCCATCCGGGCTGGATCTGCGGCATGCACTGGGGCTGCGTCGGTCTGCACATTGCCCAGCACACTTTCGTACGCGTCGAGATTGCGCACCCAGTCATAGCGCGCCAGCACCATGGCGCGGGCCGTCGGTATGCGCACAACTTGCGACGCCTCCAGCCATTGCACGGCTTCGGTCGCCATGCCTTCGGGCGAATCGCTGATGCAGCCCTGGCGGCCGGCGAAGTCCTCGATGCCTTCCCAGGCTTCCGGAGTCGCCAGCACCACCTTTTCCATGGCCAGCGCTTCCAGCACCTTGTTCTGAATACCGCGGGCGATACGCAGCGGTGCCGTCACCGCGCGAGCATGTGCCAGATACGGCCGCACGTCCTCCACCCGTCCGGTGACGGTAATGCCCACGAGCTGGCCCAGCGCCTGGACGGCTGCAGTCGGCTTGCTGCCCACGATGTAAAAACGGGCGTTCGGGCATTGCGCCAAGACCCGCGGCCACACTTCATGCGCAAACCACTGCGCCGCATGTACGTTCGCGCGGTAATCCATGGCGCCCACGAACACCACGACGCGCTCATCAGGCTGGTAGGGACTGACGTAAACCTGCTGTGGATCCCAGTACTTGCCGTCCACACCGTTGGCGATGCCGTGGACCTTGCCAGCAGCCGTGGGCACGTGCCGGCGAAAAAACGCCGCTTCCGCTTCCGAGACAAACACACTGGCATCAAATTGCGCGGCTATGGTGCGCTCGAACTGCGCCAGCCGGCGTGCTTCGCGCTGGTAAATCATGCGCTTCAGGCCACGATTGACCTGCGCATACTGATGCCATTTGTCCGAGTCCACGTCCACGAAATCCATGACCCGCCGCAGTTGCGGCTGCGCCATGACGAACTGGGCGACGCCGGACGAATAGCACACGACCGAGTCCACCTTGCGCTCGCTCAGCAACCGGTCGACCCAGCGCTGCATCGCCTCGTCGCGGTAGGCGCCGACCGTAAGCGCGTCGCCGCGAACCAGAGACTGCAGCGCGCGCCAGCGAACAGACCAGGGTGGCAGCGGCCGGACACACACCTCGGCGCACAAGGCCTCCACCGCGGCGACGTACTGCCAATCGGCTGGATCGTCCACAAACGCGCCCAGATACACGCGGTAGTGTTCGGCCAGGCGGCGCAACACGTGGTACGAGCGGATCTTGTCACCCTTGCTCGGTGGCCAGGGAAGTCGGTGGCACAGGAACAGTAGCGAGCGCATGCGCTAACCCAGGTCCCGCGCGAGCCACGGGCCCAGCGTTTGACTCACCGGCAGCGGCAGGCGCTGCCACGCCTTGATGAACAGGCCGTACTTGCTGTTGGTGGGGCTGATATTTGGTACTTGCCTGGCCCGTACCAGGTAATAGGCGTAAGGCAGCGGCTGGGGTTCGAAGCCCCAGTGCTTCTTGAAGTCATGGGAGCCCGTGCCCAGCTTGCTGCGACCAAAGTCAAATACTCGCGCACCGCGCTCCACGGCGCGTTGCATGACCGACCAATACATGAAATCGTTGGCCGCAAGATCACGCCCGCGTGCCACGCTGCCGCCATAGTAGGGATGCACTTTGTCGCGGAAGTAGAAGCTCATCACCGCGGCTACGGGCTGCCCCGCGTGAGTGACCACGGTAATCTCGCAATCCTCGCCAAATGTCTGCTGCAGCCGCAGGTAATACTTGCGTGACAAGACAGGTGTGCCAAGGTTACGCACACTCTCGGCATATACCCGGTAGAAGTCGTCGAAGCTGCCGCCATGATGCGCCTGCAAACCCAGCGCAATGCCCTTGCGGACCATCGCCCGCTGCTTGCGCGGGATCGCTTTCAAATTCTTGTCGTGGTCCGGATCGAGCGCCTTGCGGAAGCTGACGTACAGGTCCTTGACCGGCCAGTCGGTGTGGCGTGGTTCCCGGTCCCGCAGTTCGAGATAGTCCACGCGCAGCTCGTCGGCGAGGGTGGCTGCTGCTTGCGTGAGTTGCGCTTCGCTGTCCGGATCGGACGCCACCACACCGCCATAGACGCAAAACGGCGTGGAAATCAGCGAATGGCCGAACAACCGACTGCGGATCTCGGCGAGCGGCAATACGCCGGTAATGACGCCATCCCTTGCCGCGTACAGATAATGGCAGCGATGGCCGAGGCCGTGCTCGATGACGCCACGCCAGGCCGTGCGGTGGAAAAAAGTGGCCTGCGGCGCGTTCTGGACAAACCTGTCCCAGCGTTCCTCATCACCGCTTTCCAGGCGGTGGATGGCGCAAGCATTGGCCGATCGAGTGTCGGCCGCTAAATCGAACATTTCCCGTTTCCCCTCAGTGACCACGAAGTTCGACGGTCTGCAATGACACCGTGGGGTAGTCGGCCCCTGCAGTGTCCAGAAAGACCCGGTCGACACGGTCGAAACGGAAATCGCCCATCAGACGATCAAGCCGGGGTGCCGTCCGTTTCAGGTTCAAGTAGTGTCGCACACGGTTCTTGAGCGTCACCCCGGGTACTCGTGGTTGCTGCGGATCCACTTCCCACGGGTGGAAGTAGAAGATGCCCGGGGACTGATCCAGCTGGTTGACACGGCGGAGGCCGCGCTTGAACAACCCATAGGGCAACAGCCGAAAATATCCGCCGCCACCGCAAGGCCAGTTGCGTCCCCAGCGCTGTACTGTTGTCACCGGAATTTCAAGCAACCCGGAAGGCGCGGCGAAGAACGCGAATCGCGGCGCCCCTGGCATTCCGTACAGGTCATGGTGGATCGGCACGATGCTGGAGCTGTAGCGATAGCCAGCCTCGTGCAGTTCTTCGTGGGCCCAAAGCGTCCGCGGGCCGATGGAATAACTCGGCGCCCGGTAGCCGAGCACCGCCGTGCCGGTCAGGTCTTCCAGCAGGTGTTTGGTGTGGGTGATGCTGTCGCGAAACTCACCGCGGCTCAGATTGGTCAGGCGCTCGTGGCCAAAACCGTGGCTGGCGACCTCATGGCCGGCGGCGCCGATGTCGCGCACCAACGCCGGAAAGCGCTCTGCCACCCAGCCAAGCACGAAAAAGGTGGCGTGCACGCCGCGAGCAGCCAGCAGCGCCAGGACACGCCGGGTATTGTCTTCGACGCGTATTGGCCAGTGCGGCCAGTCCTCGCGGCGGATGCACTTTTCAAACGCGGCCACCTGAAAGTAGTCCTCGACGTCAACGGTCATCGCGTTGATGACCGGCTCGCGTAGCGACGAGGCAGCGTTCATTTGTGCTTCCGTCGGGCGCGTCCATGCGGCGCGTTGGCAGTCGCTGTGTTGTCAGGGACTGATGTTGGCAGCGATGCGCTCTGCAGCCGTCCCCTGAGCTGCATGTTTTCGTGCATGAGCTGCAGCAGGATGTTGTTGCGCTGTCTGAGGTCGAGGGCGATAAGCCCGGCTTCCAGCTCGGACGCGCCGCCACCCGCGGGGTCCTGACTCGGGACCGGGATGGGAGCCTCCAGCGTCGTCGGGACGTCGGCCATCTCCTCGTGCAGTTCGTCGAGTACGACGGTCACCGCGGCCTGGTTGAGGACGTGCAGATCTTCCAGGTAGCCATGCAACAGCAGTCGGTCCATGATCAGGTTTACTTTGCGCGGGATCCCGCGACTGGCGTGGTAAACCGCCGGAAAGACCTCGGGTGCCAGTTCCGGGTCGTTGGTCCAGCCGACTGCACGCAAGCGGTGCAGGATGTACTCACGGCATTCGTCCGGACCCATGGGCTCGAGCTTGTGCGAGGCAATGATGCGTTGACGCAACTGCTCCATGTGGTTGTCGACGATGGTGCGCCGCAGCTCAGCCTGACCCACGAGAAAAACCTGCAGCAACGCGTGACCCTTGACCTCGAAGTTGGACAGGATGCGCAGCATCTCCAGCGCCGCCGCCGTAAGCGTTTGCGCTTCGTCCACCACCAGCAGCGCGTGCGAGTGACGATCACGCAGCGCCAACAGGTGGCTCTTCAGATCCTGCAGCAACGCCTCTTTGCTGCGTCCATCGTAGGGAAGGTCGAACGCTGAAGCCACGGCCGGCAAGATGTCCTCGCCGTCCAGGTTGGCCGAGGCGATACCAGCCATCGCGATATCGCGACGCGCCAGTTCCTCAAACAATTTCTGGATGAGTAACGTCTTGCCGGTGCCCACGGCACCAGTGATCATGACGAAGCCTTCGCCTTGCTCGAGACCGTACAGCAGGTAGGACATGGCACGCTTGTGCCCCTTGCTCGGAAACAGCATGGCCGGGTCCGGGGTCAACTGAAACGGCTTGCCTTGCAGCTTGTAAAACGCTTGATACATATTGGTCTCAGAACAAGTGGGTCCACTGCGCGAAGACGACATTCACGCGGTAATCGTGTGCAGCGGGTACTGCGAAGTCGACGTTGCGCGACGCGGTGCGCAGTCGCAGAGTGGCGAAGTTGTTCGGGTTTATCTGATGCACCAACGCCAGTTGGGCATAATTGCTGTGGCTTATCTGGCCATCCTGAAATTCATAGCGCTGCCGGCCGACGGTCGGTGTCAGCGTGGTGAATGGGCCGAGCTCGAACTGCCAATTGAGATTTGCGCCCGTTACCCGTTCCTGCCTGTCGCCCAGGGTCAGGAAAGTGCGTCGCTCGTCGTATAGCGCCAAGCCCAGATGGCTCTTGGGCATGGTGTAGGTGGCCGAGGCTGCAGCGCGCTTCATGAGGTAAACGCGGCGATCGAGCAGCGATGGAAGACTGGAAGCGCCTCCAGGCAAGGAAATGCCTTGGCCAAAGTTTTGTCCCAACAACTGCTGGTTGATGTCGGTCGGTCTTTCTTTATAACTCACGTTCGTTGTCAGCAGGGCAGCCGTGTGCGACCAGGAAAACTCGTAACTTTTCCCGTAGAAACGATGACCAACGAGCACGCGCAAATAATCCCGGGTATTTGACCACTTGAACCCGGCGTCCCAGAAGTTCGCACCGAGCTTCCGGGTGGTGCCGTCGGGAAGAAAGCGGGTTTCCTTGCCCACATCAGCGAGCAACTGGGTACTGTTGCTGACTTGCCATGAGGTGCCCAGCTTGGCCAATGCGTATTCGATGCCTTGACCGAAGTCCGGTTCGATACGCTGGTCGGAATAGCCAAGGTTCCAACCCCAGGTTTGGTCCCTGGGGCTCTCGAGGCTGAACTGCACCGTTTTGCTGGTGATATCGGGAATCCCGTTCAACCGACCGGCACTCTGTCCCGAGATACCGTGGTCGTTGTACATCACTCGACCCAGGGTGTAACGCACCGAAACCGTGCCCAGCCGGCCAAGGTCATCAACCCAGTGCGGGCTGATCGCCGCGCGTGCAATATTGGCGTTGTTATTGCTGAGAAAAAACGTGCCCGAGCCGGAAGACCGTTCATTGTTGATAAGCTCGCGACTGTACATGGCGATACCGTCAACGAATAAATGCTGTGGCAGTATGGTGTAGCTGCCGCGGGCTTTGAGATCGTGTGCGACCTGGTTGTAGCGCGAGTGCCCAGGATATAAAGAAGCGGTCATCCGGTAGTCGAGCAACCCGGAGAAGCGCGGACCACTGCGCGCCAATTTTAAAAATGGCTGAAGCTGGGTAATCCAGCTGGATTCCTTGGGTTCGCCTGAGGACGCAAGCCTGAGATTGTCGGTATACAGCTCACCGAGCGTGAAACCCACGACCATGCCCGGCGTTTCATAAGTGGGCTGGGGGATGACGCCCACGGGAAGGTCGTCAAGGCCTGCGGTTTGATCGTCCGGTGTCGAATTCAGTGCATTGGGTGTATCGAAGCCCGTGCTCTGGGCTACGGCCCCAGTCAGCCAGCCGCCGAGGATGATCGACGACAGCACGGCGGACGTCGATCGCGCACGCATCTAGGCTTCCCCTTTCAGGGCCCTGAGATTTTGGCCGTAATGTTGGTCGTAGTAATTTTCGCTTGCAGGCAGGTCGCTCATGTTGAGCACCAGGCCGACAAACTGGTAGTCATTCAAACTCTTCAACGCTGCAAACACCGCTTGCCGTCGCGTGCGACCTGCGGCAACCACCATGACAACCTGACCCATGTGCGAAGCCAGCACGTGCGATTCATCGGTCGCCAGCAGTGGCGAAGAGTCAAATACCATCAAGCGCCGCGGATTGTGCCCAGCGAGTTCGTCGAGCACGTACTCCATGCGTCGGCTACGGAACAATTCAGCCGTAAGCGGGTGTCGTTCCCCGGCCGGTACCAGCAGCAGATTGGGTACATCGGTACGGACGATGACCTCGGCCGGATTGCGCTGTTCGTCAGCGACGACCTCCATCAAGCCAGGCCTTCCGACAAGGCCGAAAACGCGGGTGATGTCGGCTTTTGGTATATCGCCGTCCACCAGCAGTACTTCAAAATCGGTTTCGCGCGCCAGGCTCAGTGCGAGATTCACGGCGGTGAAGGTCTTGCCCTCACCCGCCTGCGCGCTGGTCACCAGGATGCGTTTTCCGCGGACCAGGACTTCAGCACCATGGCCCATTGCGTTGGCCAGCAAAGGTCGCTTGATCCGGCCCAGTTCGGTTGCCAGACGGACTTTTGCCTGATGGTCATGCGGGAGCAAGCCCATGCGCTGGAGCGCAGCAAGATCCACAGGGCACAGCGCAGCAGTTTCCGCCGGCGCGGCTACCACGGCGCCCGCTCGCTCCTGCAAGCGCTCGACCGTTGATGCTGCATGCGCGGGCACTTTGTCTTTTGCTGCCGCGCCCGCCGTGGGCGATGCGGGCAAATCGACTGGCACGGCCTTCTTGAGTTTCGCGGCGGCTTTCTCGACGATGCTCATGCGGCCCCCATTACAAAGATGTTTTGCACGAGACCGGCCAACCGTCCGTCAAACGCCAACCCCACTCCGAGCACCAACGGCAGCAAAGCGGCACCGGCGCAGAAACCGACAAGGTCGCGGCGGAATTCCTGACGCCGCGCCGGCGACACGATCAATCCCAGACCGCCCAGCACCGGGTAATTGGCCGATTCCTGCAAGGTCTTGAGGCTGGCGAATACCGGGGTGATTTTGTGCATGAGGTACGCAAACCCGGCGCCGATGGCCAGTGCGAAAGCAAACGCCAACAGCAACAGCAGCCCACGGTTCGGACTCGCGGGTGCCAACGGAACCATGGGTGGATTGACCACGCGAAATTTCAGGTTGTTGCCACTCTGGGTTGCATCCAGGGACAGTTGCGCGGTGTTCGAACGTGCCAGCAATTGCTCGTACTGCTTCTTGGTGACGTCGTAGTTTCGGGTCAGTTGCTGCAGGGTGGACTGGACATCGGTAATCTGGCCTGCCTGACCCTTGAGCTCGGCGATCTGGCGCTTTTGCAGACCGATTTGCGTGGCCAGTGTCTGCAGGGTGACTTGCGTGTTGTACATCGACTTCTGCATTTCCTGATACACCGGATTATCTGACGCCACGGACATCAGCGGACTGCCCGCGACATTTTGTTGCAGCGCTGCGCGTCGTGCCTGGAGCTGCGCGATCATGCGGCGGGTAGAGATAACGTCTGGGTACTGGTCGGTGTAACTGAGCAACAACTTGTTGAGCTGCTGCTGGTAGGCGGAAATCTGCCTGTCGACGTCCTGCGTGCGTGGATCGATGCCTGATGAGATCGAGCCAGTCGCCATTGCGCGCATCTGCTGTTGGGCGGTTGATCGACCCGCCGCGGCCGTGTCGTATTGATCTTGCAACGTCTGCAACTGCGTTTCAGCGGCCTGCAGACGGGTGAAATAGGTGCTGCCGCCCTGGTTAGGAATGAAGCCAACGTTGGCTTTCTGGAAATCCGCGAGTTTCTTCTCCGCCTCGTTGAGCCGTTTGCCGTAATCCTCGACCTGTTGATCGAGGAAAGTCTGCGCCGTCGTGGTGGAGGAGCTATTTGCACCGACCGTGTCGTTCATCAGGATCTGTAGAAACGCCTGAACTACCTTCTGTGCCATTTCCCGGTCCGAATCGGCATAACTCAGGTTGTACAGACCCTTCGTGCCCGCATCCTTGATTTTTACGGCGGAACCCAGTCTCACCAGCAGGTTCTCCTTTTCTGCAGGAGTGGTCGCGCGCAGCGACAAACCGGTTTTGTCCACCACGGTTTCCAGATTGGGGCGCGACAGCATCGTCTGGGTGACGATCTGCAGCCGTTGGCGGACGTCAGGCTGTACCGAAACGCCCTGCAACAGCGGATTCGTCAGCGCATCGGTGTCGGCATACACCTGCGCGGTCGCTTCGTATTTATTCGGCAGGCTGAAAACCAGCAGTGCACCAACAAGCATCACGCCCCATGCCACAAACAGTCCACGCCAGCGATAGCGCCATGCGGCACGAGCCTCCAGCACTACATACTGCAGCAGCTCATGTAAATCGAACGATTGGGTCTGCATTGAGTTCTTTTCCGATGTCGCCAGCGGTTGTGGTGTATCCGGCGCGTCGTTTTAAAACAGTGACTGCGGAATGATAAGGATATCCCCGGGCCGCATCATCACGTTGGACTGGATCGTGCCATTCATCAGGTCATCAAGCCGTACCGGAATGGTCTGCGCTTCGGTGCCCGGCACATGACGGATGATCTTCGCCTTGTTGCCCGACGCGAACTTGGTCAGGCCCCCGACATCGATCATCACGTCCAGCACTGTCATGCCGCTGCGGTAGGGCACTGCCTTGGGCGTCGTCGCCTGTCCGACCACGCGCACTTGCTGGCTGTAAGCGCCCACGAAACTCTTCACGATCACCGTTACCAGCGGAGTACGAATGTAACGGCTCAGTTCCTTTTCCAGGTCGGTTCCCAGTTCCTCTGGCGTCTTGCCGGCTGCCACCATCGACTGCACCAACGGAATCGAGATCCGTCCGTCCGGACGAACCGGCACGGTGGTGCTCAGCGTCGGGTTGTCGCGCACGAAGATGTCCAGAGCATCGCCGGCACCAATGATGTAACGCTCCACCGGTGGTGCAGTCGCGGCCGGAGCGGGGACGACCGGGGTACCCGCGCAGCCGCCAAGCAACAGCAAGCTGGTCGCCATTATCAGCCACAAGACACAGTTTCGCGGTGACGATTTCACTTGTTTTCTCTCCAAGAGGTCAGCGGGCGCCGCGCCCGAACAGTACCACTTCGACCGTCTGGATCAGGATGGCCAGATCGAACACGAAGTTGTGGTTTTTTACATAAAACAGGTCGAACTTCAGCTTTTCCTCGGCGTCCTCCACGGACGAGCCGTAGGAGTAGCGTAGTTGCGCCCAGCCGGTGAGCCCCGGCTTCACGCAGTGGCGCAACGCGTAATAGTGGATGCGGATGTTGAGGTCGTTTACGAACTGCGGACGTTCCGGACGTGGGCCGATCACGCTCATGTCGCCGTGCAACACGTTCCATAGTTGCGGCAATTCGTCGAGCCGGACCTTGCGGATGAAGCGGCCCACGCGGGTTACGCGATCGTCGTTCTTGGTCGCCCAGCGCGCCACCCCGTCACCCTCCGCGTCGGTACGCATGCTGCGGAATTTGATCATTGCAAATGTCTTGCCGTTCTCGCCAACGCGTTCCTGTCGATACAGGATCGGTGCGCCGCCGCCGGACTCCAGACGGATCGCCAAGGCAGTTAAAAGCATGAGTGGCCACGTCAATGCCAGTACCAGCAATGCCACAGTTATATCAAAGGCCCGCTTGATGCTGCGGCGCACCGGCGAGACGTTGAAGCCGCTGGAAAATACCAGCCACGACGGGTTGGTCAGATCCATCGTGATGGTGCCGGCCACCCGTTCGATGAACTCCGCAAGTTCGGTCACGGCGACGCCCTGTTGCTTGCAGGCCAGCAATGCTTGCACCTGGAGGGTGCCGCGGCGATCATCCGGACCCACGACAATTTCGTCCACGTCCAGTGCAGCAACCCAACTGCAAAGCGCCTGGTCGGGGCGCAGTACCAGCGCTTGCGGCACGCTGACGGGGTCGTCTCCGACCGGGACGTAGCCCAGGATCTTGAAGCCACGCTGATCGGTCTTGCGGCGCATCTTGCGCACCACTTCGGCGGCGCGCTCCCCGGCGCCCAGCACCACCACTCGGCGCTTGAACAAGTCTGCATCCACGAGACTCAGGAACACCAACCCCCATGCGGCCACGACCAAGTAGCCCAGCACGAGCGCGATGGCCAATACTCCCCGGCCCAGGAATGCTGTGGGGAAGAGGTAATACAGCACGGTCAAAGCCGCACCGCCCAGCACGAACGCAACGGCCTGACGACTGAGCCGTCCCACCCAACTCGCGCGCAGGTGAACCTGATACAGGCCCAGCGCGGACATCGCCAGAATCAGCACAACCGCCACGAGCGGAGAGCGCCAACTCAGCGCTTCGTCAAACGCGGCCTGAGTATCGGCGTGACCCCAGTAGCGCAAAGCCGCCGCCACGCGAACCCCGCCAACAAGCAAACCAAACTCCACCGTTACGAGTAATAACTGCCAACCAAGTGCACGTTGTCGGAACAATCGATACATTTCGATGCCTTTCCTTGCGTAGGGACCGCGCGCCACTGGTTCGATCCAGAAACGGTGGTTGTTGTGTCCGAAATGCGACACAGCTCAATTTTCTAGCCACCGTCTACCTGCTATTACCGCCGCCCCGCTCATGTGTCCCGTGCACAGAGCATGCCGCGGTCAATATGAACGGCTGCATTCGCAGACGTTTCACCCTCCCGGTGCAGGTGTCTGAGCGTGTATTCAGGTCACGAGAGGCGTCGACAGACCGTATATGACGACCTACTTGCCTTCGTTCATGAGGACACAACACACCGCAACCAGCCGTTATTGCGCGCACACGCACCTCTCCGGGGGTCCTTCGTCCGGCTTCATAAAGCATGTATGGCGCTTTGCTACAGACGGCAAAGAGTGCACGCAATGAGGTCAACGCCGCGTCAAGGCTGATGGCGCGTGACTTGGGCGCGGTGGAAGTCGTTTCAATCTGCAGCGAGGCGAACCAGAGGTGTGCGGAGATCCGGGCTGAGCGGCTTTGTGCCGAGGAGGCCATCAGGCTTCAGACCAGACAAGGTTGGCGACGAACGGACGCTCGATCCGCGCGCCTGTGCAGGCCCGCTCCTCAGCGATGCTTGCAGTCGTTGCAGATGGCGCGCTCTCCAGATCACGGCCCATTTCCTGGCCGCTCATGTGACATTGTGGGTCGGATAGTGACGTTTCGGGTATCAAGACACTGCGCGGTTAGGCCGACTCGACCGACCGCAACATGCCGACGTCGCCAGTAAAGAGGGGCTATTTGCGGTCTTTGACCCGGCTGCGACTGTCGATCAGTTTAATCTCGAACAGCTTGGGCCAGTGCTTGCCGGTGACAAATAACCGGTCGTGTACGGCATCCCACGCGATGCCGTTGAGGACGTCATTGGCGGGGTCGGGCAGCCTGCTGATGTCCAGCAGACCAGTGAGGTCGATCCAGCCAGTAACCTGACCGGTGGCCGGATCGATGCGTGCGATGCGGTTGGTGAGCCAGATGTTGGCGTAGATCTCGTTGTTGACCCATTCCAGTTCGTTGAGATTGGTCACCGGTACGCCATCGGCCATGACCATGAGACTGCCGATCGTTGCCAGGGTGTCGGGGTCCAGGATGCGCAGCACCGCCGAGCCGTCACTCATGTAAATCTGCTGGTCACTGCGCGTCAGCGCCCAGCCCTCGCCTGGATAGGTGAAGGTGCGTTGCAGCTTGAAGCTGGCGAAATCGTAGACAAAGCCGGTCTGGGCGCGCCAGGTGAGCTGAATCAGGTGCCGTTTCCAGTCGACGATGCCCTCGCCGAAATACTGCGCCGGCACGTCGTGGCGCTGCACGATTTCGCCGGTTTCCAGCACCACCTTGCGCACGCTCGATGCCCCCAGCGTGCCCGTACTCTCGTACAAGTAGCCGCCTTGGTAAAACAGGCCTTCGGTGAACGCATCGGTGGCGTGGGGATAGACGTGCACGACCCGGTAGCCATAGACCGGAATCGCCGCTTGGGCGCTAGCGCACATCAAGCCGACGATGACCAGGCTCCAGCGCACCAGCCAAAGCATCGACGGCGCTCTTTGCTGATGAACGAAGGCGGGGTCGCGCACAGGTTCAGCCCAGCGCCCGCACACGGAAATTACGGCCCTTGATCTTGCCGGCGCGCAATCGCTCAAGCGCCTTGTTCGCCAGCGTGCGGCTGATCGCGACATAGGCACGGGTGGCAAACACATCGATCTTGCCGATGTCTTTTGCCCCCAGGCCAGCGTCGCCGGTCAAGGCGCCGAGAATGTCGCCCGGGCGCAGCTTGTCGCGCCGCCCGGCGTCGATCACCAGGGTCTTCATTGGTGCCAGATGCAAGGTCTTGCCGCGGGACGCGGCAACCTTCAGCGGATGCCAGGGTAGCGGCGCCCCGGTCATGGCTTCGATATTGGCCGCTTTGGGACGCTCGCGCGGCGTGCATAGCGTGATTGCCAGGCCGCTCTGGCCCGCGCGGCCCGTGCGACCAATGCGATGGGTATGCGTTTCCGGGTCGTGCGCGATGTCGTAGCACACCACCAAGGGCAGGCCGACGATGTCCAGCCCGCGCGCCGCGACGTCAGTTGCCACCAGTACGGTGCAACTGTGGTTCTTGAAGCGCACCAGCACTTCGTCACGGTCGCGCTGCTCCATGTCGCCATGCAGCGCCAACGCGGAAAAGCCGCGATGGTCAAGCTCCTGCGCGACGGCATCCACTTCGCGGCGCATGTTGCAGAACACCAGCGCCTGGCTCGTATCGCCGTCGATGACGTGCGCACGACCCAGCAGGTGTGTCAGCGCGTCCAGCTTTTGTGCGGGTTCCACTTCATGAAAGCGTTGTTCAATGGCGAGCTGTTGACCGGCCGGCGGGTCGACACTCACGGCCACCGGGTCGTGTTGCACGCGCGCGCTCACGGCCTGCATCCCGTCGGGATACGTTGCCGAGAACAGCAGCGTCTGGTGGTGTTTGGCAATGCGCCCGATGATGTCGTCGATGGCTTCGGTAAAACCCATGTCGAGCATGCGGTCGGCCTCATCCAGTACCAGCACCTTGATGGCGCCGCCGTGCAGGCTGCCTTTTTTCAGGTGCTCCTGCACGCGTCCGGGGGTGCCTACGACAATGTGCGGGTCGTGAGTCAATGAGGCGAGTTGCGGGCCCAGCGGCATCCCGCCGCACAGGGTCAGCAACTTCACGTTGGGGATATTTGCGGCCAGCTTGCGGATCGCCTTGCTGACCTGGTCAGCCAGCTCGCGGGTTGGGCACAGCACCAGCGCCTGCAAGCGCGTCACCTCGACATCGAGCGCTTGCAGCAGGCTCAACCCGAACGCCGCGGTCTTGCCGCTGCCGGTCTGCGCCTGGGCGATCACGTCCCGGCCAGCAAGCATCGGCGGCAGGCTTTGCGCCTGCACCGGGGTCATCGTGGTGTAGCCGAGCGTTTCCAGGCTGGCGAGCAGCGCGGGTTGAAGATCGAGCGTAGAGAAGGCAGTCATTCGTGCATGATCGCACGCACGTTGAATGACGGCGGTTTTGCTTGCATCCGCGCGCGCGCTCCGTGACCCTGTGCGTACCGTCGTCATGATGATCGTCATGGATTTTGTGTGCATTGAGGATTTGCGCGTGGACACCGTGATCGGTGCCTACGCCTGGGAGCGCGAACTGCATCAGCCGCTGGTGCTTGGTCTGCGGCTGGGTTACGACAACCGTGCGGTAGACGAGTTGAGTGTGGCCATTGACTACGCCAGCGTGGCGCAGGTGCTGCGCGAGCATGTGGCCGCGCGCACCGATCAATTGCTGGAAACGTTGGCGGAAAGCTGTTGCACGTTGCTATCCGAGCGCTTCCATCCACGCTCGATCGAACTGCGCATCGACAAGCCGATGGCTGCCGCCGCAATCGGTTGCGCGCGTGTCGGGATCTGTGTGCAGCGCGACTATGCGTGAGTCTGCGCTGCGCCTCCTGTTGCTACTCGGTTCGAGTCGCGCCGATGACTCGCTCATGGGCGATGCGCTGACCCAGCTTGGTGCGCGCGGCAGCGCGACCTGGCTGACGCCGGTTCAGCGCTTTGCGGCCGATGATGGCAGCGCGCGGCAGTTTTACAACGCCCTGGCGATCTGGGAGGTGGTCGATGGCGCCGCCGGTGCAGGCGAACGGATCCGGCAGCTCGAGCTGGCGCTGGGTCGCGACCGCACCCGCACGGATGACGTGGCGATCGATATCGACGTGCTCGCGTGTTTTGTCGACGGGCAGTGGCGCGCGCACGCGCACGCGCTGGACAAGCATGAATTTGATCGTGAGTTGGTGCGCGGGCTGTTGCGCCAGGCCGGAGTGGCAGTGGCGCACGACGGCGCGTGCACCCCCGATGCGAGCTGAGCGCGGATCAAACGTGCTGCAATCGCCCGCCATCGACCGGGAGCACGACGCCGCTGCAATAACTGGCGTCGCGCAACAGAAACAACACGGCGTCGGCGATTTCCTGTGGTGAACCCTGGCGCGCCAGCGTGGTGCGCTGCTCGACTATGGCCGGCGTCTCCGCCTTGACCGGGTTGGTCGACCACAGGATATTGCCCGGGGCGATCGCGTTCACGCGAATCTCCGGACCGAGATCAACGGCCAGGCTGCGCGTCAGCATCACCAGAGCAGCCTTGCTCATGCAATACAACGTATGCGCCGGCAGGGGGCGTTCGGCATAAATATCGGCGATGTTCACGATCGCACCTTTGGCGCTGCGCAGCGCCGGTGCAGCAGCCTGACTGAGGAAAAATGGCGCGCGTGCGTTCGCGCCGAACAACTCATCCCATTGCGCGCCAGTGGCGCTGCCAACTGGCGTTGCATAGTAGGTTGAAGCGTTGTTGACCAGGGCATCGAGGCGTCCGTAATGCGCCAGCAGCGTGTCGATCAGGGTAGGTAGCGCAGCCACTTCCGTCAGCTCCGCTTGCAGCAGCAGAGTGCTGTGCGCGCGCTGTGCTTCCAGCTCGGCGGCCAGTGTCGTGGCGTCGTCGAAGGAGTGCCGGTAGTGCAGCGCCACGTCGTAACCGGCGGCATGCAGAGTGCGCGCAATGACTGCGCCGATGCGATGCGCGGCGCCAGTGATCAGCGCGACAGGTTGGGCGTGAGCGATGGGCATGCGATGACCTTGTCGGACCACGCGTAGCTTGGCGTAAAGTGCGCGGCGCGTCACCTGCGCGCGAACGAGCGCGCCGGCGTCACTGCTTGTCGGGTGTCTGCGGCGGCTTGCGTCCGCGCTTTCCCGGAAGGCGTTTGCGCGCGGCGTTCACCACTTTGTGCGCTGAGTCGGCCACTGCCGCATCGATCTTCTGAGCGACAGTGCGACGGTTGCTCTGGGCGGGAGCCGCTGACTTGGCGTGCGGCGTCGGCGTGCTGACGTCTGCGCTGTCCGTGCCGGATTCCTCGGTGTCGTCGATGGTCACTTCGCTCTCGAACATCTCGATCGCGGTGTTGGCTACCTGCATGGTGTCGTGATACGCGTACGCGCCAACACCCAATGCACCGACCACCGGCAACCAGCGTGTGAGACCTTTTCCCACCGTACGCTGGCTCAGCTTGACGCCAATCTGCCGCGCTACCGTTTGCGCGATGCCGTACGACATGCGCCGGAATATCAGCCGATCCCCCATGCGCACTACCAGGTCGCGAAACGCCTGCGCCGCAGTGTGGCGAAACAGGCACCACATCATCTGTTCGCGGCCCAAGGTGGCGTGACGGCCGTAGGCGGCGGAGATGTCGCTGACCAGTTGGCCCTGGATTTTCCAGATCGTGACCAGCTCGGGTAACAGGGTCAACCAGCCCAGTGGTCCAGGCGGCAGTGCCAGTGATCCGGCGGTCAGCGCGGCGCGCTGGGCGGCACGGACAGACAGATGCTGCGCGGCGGTCGCCGAGTCGGTGCTGCTGTCGACCTGGCTGTCAGGCACGCGGCTGACAAAATCCAGAATGGACTGCGTGATCCGGTTCGCTTCCCCTGGCGCGGGAACGGCGCGTATCTGTTGGCTGCTTTTGGTCATGCACAACTCCGGGCGACGACGTGCTGGACGCTGCAGTCTAAACCGTGGGTGTGAAGGGCATCTCAATGCGCAAGCTGCTGTCTACGGCAGTGCTCGCATGCCCCCTGTGCAGACTATGTTACGTTATATTATAACGCTTTAAATTCTTTCCATACTTTTCTGCCGGATGTTGCAAATGAAGCCGTCACTCATGGCGTTGGTCGCCGTCCTGGCCCTTGGGGAGGGCGCTGTATGCTCCGCTGCCTTTGCCACCGAAACATCGATCAACGCGGACCCCGCCACGGTGGCCCCGGCCACAGCGGTACATGGTGATGCCGACGACCAACGGCATCCGCATGTATCCGAGCTTGAGGCCATATCCGTATCGGCAGCGCTCCAGCGCACGCGCAATGTACTGTCACCAGATACAGCCAGCAGCCAGTATGTGCTGGACCAGCACGCCATCGCGCAGTTGCCGTTGGGTGCGTCCACGCCCTTGAACCAGGTGCTGTTGCAGGCGCCGGGGGTGGTGCAGGATTCCCATGGGGGGCTGTACGTGCGCGGTGACCACGCCAACCTGCAGTACCGCATCAATGGCGTGATCGTCCCCGAGTCGATTGGTGGTTTTGGACAGAGTCTGGACGTCCACAGCATGCGCAGCGTGAAGCTGCTCGACGGCGCGTTGCCGGCCCAGTACGGACTGCGCACCGCGGCAGTGGTGGACATCACGACGAAGTCCGGGCATGACCTCGGCGCTGGCGGCAGCGTGGGTATCACCGTGGGCAGTCATGCCACGCTGAATCCACATGCGTCGACCTGGGGGAACAGTGATCGCTGGACCTGGCTCCTTGCCGGCAGTCATATGCAGAACGATGCGGGCATCGAAAATCCCAGTGCCAGCAAGCGGCCGCTGCATGATCACACCAACCAGGCGAAGGGCTTTGGTGACATCAGCTATCTGCTCGGCACCGACACGCGCCTGAGCTTCCTTTTCAGTGTCGCCGACAACCGCTTCCAGATTCCAAACATCCCCGGCCAGGCGCCGCAGTTTGTCTATTCCCGACCGGATGGACTGGAGCTGACCAACTTCAATTCGTCTGCACTGGACGCCCGCCAACATGAGCACACGCGCTTCGGCGTGCTGGCACTGCAGGGCAAGCTGGGCGCAACGGATTATCTGCTGGCGCTCGGCCAGCGTTACACCAGCCTGGTCTACGCGCCGGATCGCATTGGTGAGTTGATGTTCAACGGCGTCGCCTCGGCCGTCACCCGCAGCAATCGCGCCAGTACTGTGCAGGCCGATTTCACCATGCCCATGCGTACTGGCCATACGTTGCGCTACGGCGTTCATGGCAGCTTCGAGCGTGGTGCCAGCGGCAATGATGCCTGGGTGTTTCCTGCCGATGGCGACGGTGAGCAGACCAGCACCACGCCGCGCAACATCCTCGACGCCAGCCGCCTCACCGCAAACACCTGGTCGGCTTATGTCCAGGACACCTGGAACATCGACGAGCACTGGACGCTGAACTACGGGCTGCGCGGCGACCAATATCGACTCACCCGCAGCGAGAGCCAGATCAGTCCGCGTCTTGGATTGGTCTGGCAGGCCACTGCCAGCACGGTGGTGCATGCCGGTTACTCGCGCTATTTCAGTCCGCCCGCGACGCAGATGATCACGACCGCCAATATCGCCAAATTCGCCGGCACTACCAACGCCGTGACGGATACCGGCAACAACGTGCCATTGGCTGAGCGGTCGCATTATTTCGATGTGGGCATCTCGCAGAACACCGGTGCAGCGTGGACCATTGGCGTGGACGCTTACTACCGCGAAGTGCGGCGCCTGCAGGACGAAGGTCAGTTCGGCTCGGCGCTGGTCTACTCGACGTTCAACTACGCCGTGGGTCGGGTGCAGGGCGTGGAATTCACCGCCAACTATCACCAGGGCCCGTTGTCGGCGTACTTCAACATCGCGCTGGCAAAGGCCATCGGCCAGCGGATCATCACCAGCGAGTACAACTTCTCCCCTGAGGACCTTGAGTGGATCAACCACCACTGGATCTTCCTCGACCACGACCAGAAGCTCACCGCGTCGGGCGGCGTGAACTACGCGCTGAGCGCCGACACCCGCGTGGGTGCCAACTATCTGTTCGGCAGCGGCTTGCGCAAGGACGGTGCCGTACCAAACGGCGCTTCCCTGCCAGCGTATTTCCAGCTCAATCTAAACGTCGCGCATGACTTTGCGTTCCAGCGCCTTGGCAAACTCCACGCCCGATTGGCCGTGCTGAATGTGCTCGATCGCACATACGAACTGCGCGACGGCAGCGGCATTGGTGTCGGCGCGCCGCAGTTCGGTCCACGTCGTGGTGTGTATCTGAGTTTGCAGAAGGACTTCTGAGTGTGCGCCCTAAAGCAGCCGCCACTCCCACCGGTTCTTGCCGCGGCGACGTGCGAACGGCCAACGCTGGGGCGCAGCGGCCGCCCTGAGACGCTGCCCGTGGTGACGCCGCGGGAGGCACTGGGGTCGTTTGCCGCAGGGCGTTGCGCGGCTTCCATTATGCTGACCGCGCTTTCCGCCATCCATACTGCCTATGTCATCCGCACTCCCCGAACCCAGTGTCGACGAACACGCGCATTCCGAGCGCTTGCTGCAACTCGTGCGACAGTTGATTACTGCGCAAGGGCCCTTGTCGTTTGCGCAATACATGGAGCGCTGTCTGTACGCGCCCGGCCTGGGTTACTACAGCGCCGGCACGAGGAAGTTTGGCGCGGAGGGTGATTTTGTCACCGCGCCGGAGCTGGGTGGGGTGTTTGCGCGTTGCGTGGTGAACGCGGTGAGGCCGACGCTGGCGTTACTCGGTGCCGACGCGGATTTTCTGGAGCTGGGCGGCGGTAGCGGTGCGTTTGCCGAAGTCGCGTTGCAAGCCTTTGCCGCCAGTGGCACGTTGCCGCGGCATTATCTGATGCTCGAACCCAGCGCCGATCTGCGCGAGCGTCAGCGTGCACGCCTGAACACGAATCTTCCGGCTGAGCTGAGCGCACGAGTGCAATGGCTGGATCGCCCGCCGGAGCATGACTGGCAAGGCGTCCTGTTTGCCAACGAGGTGGTTGACGCACTGCCGACCACGCGCTTCACCGTGCGTGGTGGCGAGGTGTACGAAGAGCATGTGGGGTTGACTGGGGATGGTCGCCTGCAACGCGTGGACCGGCCGGCGGACGCGCTGGTAAGCGGTGCGGTGCGCCACGTCGAGCGCTCGGTAGGCACAGATTTCATGGACGGGTACCGTTCCGAGATCCTGCCGCAACTGCCGTACTGGATGGATGCCATTGCCGCTTCGTTGCGTCGCGGGCTGCTGCTGTTTGTCGATTACGGGTATGTACGCCGCGAGTTTTATCTGCCGGAGCGCGACGACGGCACGCTGATGGCCCATTACCGGCACTACGCGCACAACGATCCGTTGTGGCTGCCCGGTTTGAACGATCTCACGGCATCAGTGGATTTCACTGCGCTGGCCGAGGCCGGCAGCCATGCGGGTTGCGAGATCGCCGGCTACTGGTCGCAAGCGCAGTTCTTGATAGGCGCCGGGTTGCCGCAGGTATTTGCGTTGGAGCAGGCAGCCGCCACGAATGATCTGGCGCGGCAGCAGGTAGCGCAGCAAGTGAAACGCCTGATGCTGCCCGACGCGATGGGCGAGCGCTTTCAGGCCATGTTGATGACCCGGCACCTCGCCGATTTGCCGCTGCCGGCTGGCCTGCTTGAGGCCGACCAGCGCCGCCGCCTTTGATGGACAAATCGACGTCTTGGCCGCTGCGAATGCATTGGCTGTGGATCGCTCTGGGCGCCGTGCTCATGTGCTGGGGCTTGTATCTGGCGCTGGAACCAGATCCGGAGTTGCGACTGGACTTTGCGTATGGCGACAAGTTGCTGCATGCGCTGGGTTTTGCGGGTCTGATGGGCTGGTGGGGCAACGTGTTTTCTTCGCACCGGGCCCGTGGCGTCGCTGCATTGTGCTGCCTGGCCTACGGTGTGCTGATTGAGGGCCTGCAGTGGCTGAATCCACCGCGCACCGCCGATATCCTTGATGTGCTTGCCGACGTTTGCGGTATCGCCATCGCGCTGTTGCTGTTGCGCACCACGCCCTTGGCGGATGTGCTCGCGCACGTGGAACGTGTGCTGTTGGCAAGACATGGCGGCCAATAGCCGGGTCCCACCCGGCTTGCCGCAGGTGCGAGCTGAACGCGGCTGAGGCGAGCCGCCACGACATCGTGCAAGTGGCTACCGTGGCGTGCCGTTGCTGCTTGGGCTTGCCGGCGCAAGTGGTGGCGGCGAGGCGGCGGCAGGCGCTGCTGTCGAGCCGACGCTTGCTGGCTCATCAGGATGGGCCACCAACGGTGCAGCAAGTGGCAGCGGCTCCACCTTGGTCGAATCCGCCGGCAGCCGTTTCAGCTTGCCGTTCTTGAACATTTCGCTGGCCACCTGGTAATACGCCACGGCATCGTCCACCAGCGATTCATGCACCGGATGAATCGGGGTGGCGTCCCCCGTGGCGTAATCGGGTTTGACCTGCTCCAGCTTGCGTTGCAGTTCGAGGATGGTCAGCACATCTTCCCGCAGGTAGCCAAGTTTCGCATAGGTGCCCGGGAACGCATGCTCTCGCCCGGCGGGTAACTGGAACAGGTCGTGCCCGAAAAAGCGCGTGCGATAGCTGAAGTTGAGCATGCCAAGCAGGGTCGGAGGGATGTCCAATTGGCCCATCAATCGCTGCACGCGCTCCGGCTTGAAGTGGCTCGGCGCGTAGATCCACAGCGGGACGTGGTAGCGGTTGATCGGCAGGCTGGTCTTGCCGGCGCTGGAGGCGCAGTGGTCGGCAGTGACCACGAACACGGTATTGTCGAAGTACGCTTTCTGGCGCGCACGCCGGATGAAATCGCCAATTGACCAGTCGGTATAGGCCACTGCACCAGCACGCGTTTTATTGGGAAAGTTCACGCGGTTGTCGGGGAAGGTGTACGGCCGGTGATTGGACGTGGTCATGATATGCAGGAAGAACGGTTTGCCCTCGGCATGGATCTGATCCATCTGCCCCAGCGCCAGCGTATACAGGTCCTCGTCCGCCACGCCCCAGACGTTCTGGCCATGAATCGTGGCGGTCTTGGGAATGTCGCGCCGGTCCACGTCGCGATAGCCGTTGTTGCCGAAGAAGTAGTTCATGTTGTCGAACTGGCCAAAGCCGCCGTAGACGAAGTCCGACCGGTAGCCGCGGTCGTTGAAGATGCTCGCCAGTGAAAACAGGTTCTCGTTGTTTGGTTCGCGCACCAGCGAATCGCCTGGGGTCGGCGGGACCGACAGCGCCAGCGCTTCGAGACCGCGCACAGTGCGCGTGCCGTTGGCGTAGAGATTGTCGAAGAACACGCTGTGATCGACGAGCGAATCGAGGTACGGCGTGAGATTCTCGGTGTTGCCGAACGTACCCAGGTAATCAGCGGACAAGCTCTCGACGCTGATCAAAACGACGTTGAGGTGCCGCTCGGGACCAACCCGGCGGATTTCGCGGGTGAGGTCGCGCGGGTCGTCGCTGATGAAGGTTGAATCGGGCGTCTTCAGCAGCCCACGCAGGCGGGCGTAGGCCTGATCGTCGGGCAGTGTGCGATAGAACTGTGCATAGTCCAAATGGCTGCTGCGGAACGCGCTGAAGAACTGGTAGATGCCATTGCCGGCCAGTTCGTTGACGTAGCTGTTGTGGGTGCGGTCCTTCATGCTGCCGTTCACCGCGGCCACGGAGATCACCGTCAACACCAGCCACACCAGCACCACCTTGCCGCGCTGCCACCACCGGCTGCCGTCATCGCGCGCGCGCAGTCCGCGCTTGCCCACGAAAAACGCCACGAACGCCAACGCCACCAAGAGGGCCAGCCAGCGGCCGATCGGATACGACTCGCGGATATTGCCGATCACCTCGGTCGTGTAAACCAGATAGTCCACTGCGATGAAGTTGAAGCGCGCGCTGAACTCGCTCCAGAACACCAGTTCGGATGCGGCAACAAACAGCAGTCCGTACACCAGCAGCAGGCCGAACGCGTACAGCACCCACTGGCCGACGCGCGAGGTGTAGGTGAACGCCGCCAGCGGCAGCACGAACAGGAACGGGATAATCGCCGGCCAGGTCACCTTGAGACTGGCGTGGTAGATCAAATGCAGTGTGCCCACGCAAAGTACGCAGGCGAGCACCACGCAAAGCGCGTACAGCAGCCAGCGCAGCAGCGGCGGCATGCGGCCGGAGCGCGTGGGCACCAGCCACAGGAACAACACCAGCGGCCACGCCAGGTAGACAAACGTGATCAGGTCGTAGCCCAGCCCCACTCCGAACGCATACAACAGGTTCACGGGCGTATGCGCCACGTTGCTGCCGGACATGATCAACAGCACGATCCGGGTGCCGCAGCTGATCGCCAGATAAGTGATGCCCAGCCATAGCAGCGGCTGGAAGCGCTGGCGCAAGGGCGAAGGTGGATTCAACGGGTTCGACACAGGTAACTCCAGAAGAGAGCAGGTCAGCAAGTGCCCACGGCGGGCAGCGCGATGGAGCCTTTATACTTTGGATCGGCTTTGCGGATGGAGAGCTTTCACCTCGGCGATCGTCGCGGTACGCGCTATTGCCATCGCCTCGCCGATCGCGGGACCGGCCAGACCCGCGGCGACGAAGTCGGCAGCCTCGACGGCGGCTGCAGCGGTGCGGGTCTGGCGCAGGTAATCCGCTTGCGGATACGGGTCATGTTCGTGGCCCAGCCGGCCACGTTTGTCCGCGGTGCACGCCGCCAGGAAGGTGTCCAGTCGGGTGGGTCGGCGCAGTGCATCCAGCGCGGTCAGCAGCTTCAGCACCGTAGCTGGCTTCAGCTCGAAAGCACGGTGTGCATTCAAGTGCTCGCGACATACCAGCTCGGCCAGTGTGGCGTGTTCGTTGGGTACTTTCAGTCGCGCGCACAGCTCGCGGAGCGGGGCGACGCCGCGTTGTTCGTGGCCAACGTGGCGTGGCAATTCGCTAGGCGGCGTCAGCGCCTTGCCCAGGTCATGCGTCAGTGCACAGAAGCCGACGAGGTCATCGCCGGGTGCAATCCGTGCCGCGGCGTCAAGCACCATCTCGACGTGGATGCCGGTATCGATCTCCGGGTGAAACTCTGCCCGCTGCGGCACGCCGTACAAGACGTCCACTTCCGGCAGCAGCACGCGCAGCGCGCCAGCCTCGCGCAGCACGCGCAGGAACGCGGAGGGTCGTGCCTCAGCCAGCGCCTTGCGGGTTTCCGACCACACGCGCTCCGCTACCAGGTGATCCACCTCGCCGGCACGCACCATTTGCTGCATCAGGGCCATGGTTTCCGGCGCCACCGTGAAGCCCAGCGACGCGAAGCGCGCGGCGAAGCGCGCCACCCGCAGTACGCGCACTGGGTCCTCCGCGAATGCTGGTGAGACGTGCCGCAACACGCGCAGGTTGATATCACGCACGCCAGCGTAAGGATCGATCAGCGTCCCGTCGGCGTCCTGCGCAATGGCGTTGATGGTGAGGTCGCGCCGCTCCAGATCCTGCTCCAGTGTCACCGTGGTGTCGGTCTGGAAGACGAAACCGTGATAACCGTGCCCGTGCTTGCGTTCGGTGCGCGCCAGCGCGTATTCCTCGCCCGTGTGCGGATGCAGAAAGACCGGAAAGTCCTTGCCTACCGGCTTGTAGCCCAGCGCCAGGAGCGTCTCGGGGGTTGCACCCACCACCACGTAATCACGATCGACCACCGGCCGTTGCAGCAGATTGTCGCGGACCGCGCCGCCGACCAGGTAAATATGCATGCGGGGATTTTGCCATGGGCGTGGTGTTGGCTGCTGGGAAACCATGCGTTCAGCGCATCGGGTGTCGCCAGGTCTTGGCTTGACCCCCACTTCGCTGTGGCGATGTAACCGTCGTCCTGGTCAGCATAAGCTGCCGGCTGTGGAACTGACGTTGCGTAGCGTGAGGTTCTGCTCTCCGGGTGGCTCGGCAGGAAGCGCAGACGGACAGTGCCCGCGCGGTCAGGGACATCTTGTACCGTGCGGGTGGGAGATACGCGGGTAAGACGACATCCAAAAGGTTGGAGACACGCATGCGTGCAGTTCAGATCATCGAGGTCGGCAAGCCGTTGCAGTTGCGTGAGATTGCACAGCCGGAACCGGGGCCGGGCGAAATCCGCATCAAGGTGCAGGCGGCGGGGATCTGTCATTCCGATGCGCACTATCGCGACGGCACGGCCAGCGTCGCGTTTTTGCCAATCACGCCCGGGCACGAAGTGGCAGGCGTGGTGGACAAGCTGGGCGCTTCTGTAAGCGGCGTGGCGGTTGGTGCCCGCGTGGCGTTGCATTATCTGGCCACCTGCAGTCAATGCGATTATTGCGCGCGCGGACTGGAGCAGTTCTGCACCACAGGTCGCATGCTTGGCAAGCATATGCATGGCGGCTATGCCGAGTACATCGTGGCGCCAGCACGCAATGCGATAGCCGTGGCCGATTCGGTCAGTGCACCGGAGGCGGCGATCATGATGTGTTCCAGCGCTACCGCGTTCCACGCGTTGCGCAAAGCGCGCATGCGTGCGGGTGATTGCGTGGCAGTGTTCGGCGTGGGCGGTCTGGGCATGTCCGCCGTGCAGCTTGCGCTGGCGTGCGGTGCGGTCGAGGTATTTGCGGTGGACATGGATGCGGACAAGCTCAAGGCGGCCGCCGCCTATGGTGCCCAGCCGATCAATGCGACTGAAGGTGCATCCGATCTGCAACTGCGTGAGCGCACGCACGGTCGCGGCGTGGACGTAGCGCTGGAGTTTGCCGGGCTGCCGCTGACCCAGCAGCAGGCTGTCGCGGCGTTGGCGGTACACGGTCGAGTGGCACTGGCGGGAATTTCGCGCACGCCATTTGCGGTGGACAGCTATGCGAGCGTGATCAATCGCGAGGCCGAGATCATCGGTGTGTCTGATCATCTGCGTGGCGAGCTGGTCACGTTGATGGAGTTCACCCGCCGCGGGTTGCTCGACCTGGACAGCGTGATTGCCGAGCGGCTGCCGCTGGACGCGGCGCCGATCAATCGTTGTCTCGATGCGCTGGCCAGTTTTCACGGGCGCACGCGCTCGGTGGTCGTGATGGAGTGAGCCGTCGCCGCGGATAATGCTGCATAGCCGATGCGGCATCGCCAGCGTGCTTGATCAGGCGGCACGCTCGGCGCCCGCATCAGCGTGCGGCCACTTTGACCAAATGCGCCGGGATGGAAAGCGCGCAGGAACGGCAGCGGCAAGCATCCGTTGGCCCGGCTGCGGGACGGAAATTTTCAAACTTCGAGCGTTGGGGTGTGGTGCCCGCCCTGACGGATGGCAGCATGTGGCGGGACCGCAATCTTGGCTGCCCGATGCCTTGCTCTGGCTATCACAAGTGGCGCCAGCAAGGGCGCGGCCCGTCCTGCGGGTTACCCTTGAGTTTTCTTGACTAATGGGTAAAACCATTAGTATATTGATCACGATCAATTTGCGTTGAGGTCGGCTGAATGACTGCCGCGTCCGCCTTTTTGCTGCTTGGCGAGCCACTGGCCCTTGATCTGGTGAACACGTGCGTGCGTCGCGGCGGCGTTGACATTGACCTGCTCGAGACACCGCTTGCGCTGACCGCGTGGCTTGCTGCCGAGGCGGGCCGTGTGCCGTGGGTAGGAGCCAGCGACACGGCGGATTTGCAGTCAGTCCGGGCCTTGCGCGAGGCCATTGCCGCGTTGTTGCGCGCGCAGCGTGCCGGCGTCCGTCCGGCAACTTCAGCGTTGCGCCAGGTAAATGCCGCTCTGGTCCCATCGGCTGCCTCAAGTCGGCTGGTCTGGGCAAACGCTGGTCCGCGACTGGTGCCGCCCGTGTTGGCGCGCAAACGTGACGCATTGCTGCGCGCATTGGCCGTCGATGCGGTCGGGCTGCTGACGGGACGCGATGCCACAGCATTGCGCACGTGCGCCCATCCGGATTGCGTCCTGCAATTTGTGGCACGCAATCCCCGGCGGCGATGGTGCTCCGCGGCGCTGTGTGGCAACCGTGCGCGGGTGGCGCGGCACTATCGGCGTGAATGTGACGAACACCTGACACGTTGATGACCAGGAGTCCCACTTCCGTTGTGCCCGTGGCGGTGAGCGCCCCGCGCTGGATGCTGCCCGTGATTTGCAGCGCAGCGTTCCTGGTTTTTGCGCAGACGTTCATGGTGGCGCCATTGCTCCCGCGCCTGGCTGTCATTTTTCACAACCCGGTGGCGTGGGTGGCGTTGGCGATACCGGCTTACGTCATCCCACAGGGTCTGTCGATCCTGTTTGTCGGACCGTGGTCTGACCGACTCGGCCGGCGCGCGGTGATCCTCGGTTCGTTGCTGCTGTTCACTGCGCTCACTGCGGGCACCGCCACTGCCCGGCACCTCGAGGCGTTCATTGGGTGGCGCATCGCTACCGGTATCGCAGCCGCCGGCATCGTGCCCATCGGACTGACCCTGATCGGCGATGTGGTGCCGTATCAGCACCGTGGTCGCGCGGTAGGCTGGCTGTTTGGTTCGATTGCCGGCGGCACGGCGACCGGTGCCGCCGTCGGCGCTCTGCTGGAACCGGTGATTGGTTGGCGCAGCCTGTTTCTCGTCGTGGCTGCACTATGCGCGATCGTGGTGGCAGTCGCACTCGCGGCGCGCGCCTTCCCGCACATCAGTCGCCCCGCTCTCACCACTCCGTGGTCTGCCGTGGCACGCGGCTACGTCAAACTGCTGGAGCTCGCGCGTGCGCGGCGCACGTATGCTTATGTATTGCTTAACGCGATCCTGCAATCGGGGGTGTTTACCTGGCTCGGTGTGTATCTGCATCAACGCTTCGGCTTGGGCGAAACCGGTATCGGTCTGGTGTTGCTTGGTTACGGGGTTCCGGGGCTGCTGTTTGGCCCGGTTATCGGCCGGCTGGCCGACCGCTACGGCCGCGCGCGGATCATCCCCGCTGGCGTGGCCTTGACCGGAGTATGTGCATTGTCCCTGGTGCTGCCACTGCCGCTGATCCTCGTGCAGGTCGTGATCGTGCTGTTGTCGCTGGGATTTGACCTGACCCAGCCATTGCTCGCCGCGATCGCCACCGACCTGCGTGGCGCCAAGGGGCAGGCGGTAGCGCTGATGGCATTCTCGCTGTTCATCGGGTTTGGCCTGGGGAGCTTGTTGTTCCAACTCGTGCTGGTGTGGGGTTTCGCCGTTGCGCTCAGCGTATTCGGTGGCGTCGCCCTGGCTGCCGCCGCCGTGGCGGTGGTCTTGTTTGCGGCGGAGCACCCACCTGGATTGGTAGCGAATGCAGACAAGGAACGCGCCTGTTGAATCGCGCAAAGGCGCGCCGTGCGGTGCCCCGTGCACTGGCGCGCGAGCCCGGAGCGGTGCGAACAGCATGTCTGTGCAGATCACTCCGGGAGAGATGCTTGTTGCGTGATGTTGCACACGCGATGCGGCAGAATGCGGGAGAGTAGGTGTAATGGACTCAACCATGCCGAACCTTTCCGCCATCGAGATTGTTGCCGCGGTCCATCGCGGTGCGCTGACGCCGATTGATACGGTGCGTGCCGCACTGGCGCAGGCTGAGGCGCACACTGAGGTAAATGCCATGCAGGAGCTCTTCAGCGCTGAAGCGCTCGGCGCCGCGGGCGAAATGATGCGGCGTACCGATCTTGCCACGTTGCCATTGGCCGGGTTGCCCATCCTGATCAAGGACAATGTCTCGGTGGCAGGACACCCCATGCGCGACGGCTCGCAGGCCACCAGCTCCGAGCCGGTCGCCACCGATCATGAAGTAGTGCGCCGGTTGCGTGCCGCCGGGGCCATCATCATTGGCGTCACGCGGGTGCCGGAACTATGCATCTGGGCGTCCACCGACTCGGCGTTCGGCATCACCCGCAACCCGTGGAACCTGCAGCACACGCCGGGTGGATCGTCCGGTGGGTCGGCGGCAGCGGTCGCCGCTGGCATTGTGCCGGTCGCGCACGGCAACGACGGCATGGGCTCCATCCGTATTCCGGCGGCGAACACCGGTTTGTTCGGATTCAAGCCTGGCCGTGGCGTGGTGCCAGCGGAGATCGGCAAGGATTCCTGGGGCGGGATGGCCGAAAATGGTCCACTGGCCACCAGCGTTGCCGACGCCGCGCTGGTGCTGTCAGTCATGGCCGAGCGGCCCGCGCTGGCTGAGCTTGTCGAGCCCGCCGCGCCGCTGCGCATCGCCATCGCCGGCAATTCACCGTCGTTCCTGGTGCGCTTGCACCCGAGCTGGCGGCACGCCCTGGACGCCACAGCGGATGCCTTGCGCGAAGACGGCCACCATGTCGAGTACACGCGCTTTCCTTACCCGCTGAACCCGATGCCGCTGTTCGTCCGCTGGTTTGCCGGAGCTGCTGCGGATGCGGCTGATCTCGATGTGACCCGGCTTGAGCCGCGCACCCGCCGACATGTACAGCTTGGACGCCTGGCGCAACATCGCGGCTGGGTCAAGCCGCAGGATGCCGAGCATCTTGCCGCGACGGCCCGCCAGTTCTTTACCCGTTATGACATCCTGCTTACGCCGATGTTGGCGCACACCGCGCCGGCCGCTGAGGAGTGGCATCGTCGCTCATGGCTGCGCAACATCTGGTCGAACCTGCGCTATGCGCCGTATGCGGCGTTATGGAACGTTCTGGGTTGGCCCGCCGCCAGCATCCCGGCGGGTCTGGATCCGGCAACCGGCATGCCCACCGCAGTGCAGATAGTGGCTCGGCCCGGCGCAGAGGGCACGCTGCTTGGACTGGCCGCGCAACTGGAGCGTCTGCGCCCCTGGCGACGCACCGCGCAAGGCTCGCCATAGTTCGTGGAGCATGTGCTGGCCGAATGCCGGCTCAGGCTGAATACGCAGCAGCAACCGTCCGCTGCGAAATCCACCACAGGTTGCCGTGAGGATCTTTGACGCCGCCTTGCCGATCACCGTAAGGCATGTCCGCCACATCCATCTCCAGCGTGGCGCCTGCGCCCAGAGCACGCTGCATGGCGGTGTCAGCGTGCTCGACGTAGAGGTAGCAGGCACAGGGCATCGCTGGCCACGCCGCGCTGGCCTCGCTGGCCATGACTGTGGCTGTGCCGATCCGGACCTGCACGTTGGCAATACGACCGTCGGGCCGCAGACTGCGCAGAAGTTCGACGCCGCCCAGGCCATCGATCAGGAACGCGACGAAGCGCTCGGCATCGTCGACAAGAAAGTACGGGGTGACGGTACTGAAGCCGTGCGGAATGTACATGAGCACCTCGGCGCTGGTGGTGGAGCAAGGCTGCCTGCTTCATGCACCGTCGACTCTGCTTGCGACGGTGCATGTGGACACTGCTGCACGGGCCCCGGCAAATACTGTTCGGGTGTGTGTCGGGGCAAACGAAGAAGCGCACCTGTGGCCGATACGCCGCCCCGTCAAGGAGATGTGTTGTGCGTGCTGGTCGCTGCAGCCGGAGTGCCATCGGGACACGTAACGGGAGTGCGTGGAGTCGTTGTGTCTGGAAGGGTGGAGGGTTGATTGATCGCGCCCATGCGGACGGCCAGCGGCACCACGCTGGTGTTGAGACGCCAGTCGTATATCACGCTGAAGGCCATGACGCGCGCCACGTATTCGCGGGTTTCCTTAAAGGGTATGGTCGCGACAAACAGGTCCGGGGCAAGCGTGCCGCGTGCAGCAAGCCACTGATCGACCCGGTTCGGACCCGCGTTGTAGGCCGCGCTGGCCAACCAGGGTGAGCCGTTGAAGCGCGCGGCCATTTGCGCGAGATAGCGGGTACCGAGCGCGATGTTGACGACCGGGTCGTACAGCGTTTCCGCGCCGCCCCAGTTCAGGCCGTTGCGTTTGGCCACCAGTTCGGCGGTGGTCGGCAATAGCTGCATCAGACCGCGGGCATTGGCGCCGGAGCGCGCGTCATTCATCCATGCGCTCTCCGCGCGCAGGATGCCGTAGGCCCAGGCGGGATAAATGCCCGCTTGCCGTGCTTCGGGCACCAGCCCGTCCTGACTGGCGAGCGGAAAGCGCAGCGCGTACATGCGCAATGCGTCGCCGCTGTTCAAGGTGAATACGGCGCGGTCGTACCAGCCGCGGCGGTTGGCCAGGTCAGCGGCCAGTTGTGCCGTAGCTTGATCGGCACCTTGCAGTGCGCGGTTCCATTCCCGCCGGGCATAGCCAGGCAGGTTGACCGCGTACAGCTCGAACGCGCGCTGCAGGGCGGGGTTGTCCAGCAACGCTTTTTCACTCAGCGGATCGGCAGCCAGTGTGATGGGGCAGATGGCATACGGCTGGTTGAGTTTGTCTGCCGCGAGAAAGCCGAAGAAAGTCGCCTGCCTGGCGAGCGCGGCATAGCCTTGTTGCGCCTGGTCGCTGCGATTTGTGGCGGCCAGTGCACGGGCGCGGAAGTACTGCCATTCGTCGTCCTGCTGCTGCTCGGACGGCATGGCGTCGATGGCGGCGAGCACGGCCGGCCATTGCTGGCGGGCCAGGGCAACGCGCGCCCGCCATTCGCGGCTGGCATCAGTTTGTGCCGTAGCGGGCAGCGCGATGAGCCGGGCCAGTGCGTTGTCATCAAAGTCGGTGGCGTGGAACAGTGCCAGATTGTAAAGAATCTGCTCGCGCTGCACGGCGCTGAAACTGAAGCGCGTTTGCAGGCTTTGCCAGGCGCTGTCGGCACTCGTTGACTGACGTCGCGCCAACCGGGTCAGGGCCAGCGTAACCGCCTGCGTGTTGCGCAAGGTGTTGGGCCAGTTGACCGCGCTCGTCAGCGCGGCAGCGGGATCACGCAACGCCAGCGCCAGTTGTCGTGCGGCCAGGGCATCGTCGGTCGGCAGCCAGCTCGCCAGCGCTTCAATCGTACCGGGCTGATTCGCTGTGGCAGCGCGGTCGATGCGCGTCCACAGCCGTTTGCCGGTCAGCAAGCCCTGGTCGTGCGCCGCATTGAGTACCGGATCGCACGCGTTGGGCAAGTTTGGTTTGGCCCATAGCATGGCCAGGTCGGTGGCGAAATCCAGCGTCTCACTGTGACTCAGGCGTGCCTGCAGTGCGTAACAGGTGAGGGTGTCACCCAGCCCGGCCTGGTACAGCGCAGTGAAGGCATTCCAGTCCTGCCGGCGTGCCAGTTCCAGGAGAAAGTCGCGGCGCAGGTCTGCAGCGGGAATCCAGTCCGGATAGCGACGCAGATAGTCCTCCACGGTCTTGCGGTCGAGCACGCGGATGTCGTGTTGCAACGCCGCGGCTGGCAGATACGGATACAAAGAATAGTCAGCCAGACCGCTGGCCAGCGCTCGCCACTGTTCGCCGCCAGTTTGTGCCGCTGCGTACGCTTGCACGAACGCTGCACGCTGAGCTGCATCGGGCTTGGTCGCGTACACGCTGGTCGTGGGCAGCAGCCAGCCGATGGTGGACAACAGACAGACCAGCGCCGCGCACCGGAACGGGGGCAAGGACATGGAAGCTCCTGCGAGCAATCAATGCGACAGTGTAGTGCAGGCCTGTGCGTGACCCGACATTGCTCCGCTGCGCAGTTTGCAGGCTCGGTCCGGCTGTTAAGCTGACGACCGGTTTTGGGTTTGCACTGGATCGGCATGTCATCGCTAGCGTGGGTTCGTCGTGAGCATGGATGGGCGTGGTTGGTCGTGCTGGGGTTGGCGCTGATCAGTGCGTGGGGCTGGTGGTCGTTGGGGCGACCGGTGGCCTTGCCCGATGCGCCAAGCGGACGTATCGCCTGCGTCTCCTACGCGCCGTTCCGCTTGCCCGGCGAATCGCCGCTGGACATCCACGCGTTCATCAGCCCGCAGCGCATTGATGATGATCTGCGCGCGTTGTCGCAGCGTTTCGATTGCGTCCGCACATACTCGCAAGGGCAGGGTTTGAGCGCAGTCCCGGAAATCGCGCAACGCTACGGCATGCAAGTGTTGCTGGGTATCTGGCTGGGACGGGATCGCAAGGCGAACGCCGAACAGATCCGCCTTGGCATCGCTACCGCACGCAAGTATCCACACGTGCTGCGCGGAGTGATCGTCGGCAACGAGGTGCTGCTGCGTGGGGAGTTGTCAGCACAAGCCTTGGGCCGCTACGTACGCCAGGTGCGGGACGCGATTGACACGCCAGTGTCCTACGCCGACGTGTGGGAATTCTGGCTGCGCCATCCGCAGCTTGCGAGCTCGGTGGACTATCTGACGATTCACATCCTGCCGTACTGGGAGGATCACCCGGTCGCGCCGGAGCATGCGTTGCAGCACGTCGCCAACGTGTATGCGCGCGTGCAAGCGGCCTTTCCCGGACGCGAGGTGATGATCGGTGAGACTGGCTGGCCGAGTGCGGGGCGATCGCGTCAGGCAGCGGTTGCCAGCGTGGTCAACGAGGCGCGTTACCTGCGCGGGTTTCTCGATTACGCAGCGAAGGTGCATCTGCCGTACAACGTGATCGAGGCGTTTGATCAGCCATGGAAGCGTGCGCAGGAAGGCACGGTCGGCGGTTACTGGGGTATTTTCGATGGGCAGTCTCGGCCGAAGTTTGCGCTGAGCGGACCAGTTGTCGAGTACCCGCAGTGGTGGCTGGGATGGCTGGCCGGTTTGCTGGGTGCGGCAGTGTTCGCACTGGTTGGCGCACGCGCCCGGGCGTGGCAACGCCCTCGCCGCTGGGCAGCGCTGGGCTTGATCGGGTTTGCCAGCGGTGCGGCGCTGGCGTGGCAAGGTCGGCAAATGGCGTTTGCGGCGCGCGATGGATGGGAATGGACGGTGGCACTGGCCGCGTGTGCTGCAGCGCTGACCACGGCGTTGCTGCTGGGGCGCGCCATCGCCGCGCGCCTGGCACCCGCTTCCGGGCAAGATGTACCAGGCAGTGCGGCATCGGTAACACCGGCCGCGTGGCTGCGCCTGGGCTGGCTGTTTGCCATGGCCTTCTACGGCTTGCTGCTGGTGTTTGATGGCCGCTATCGGGACTTTCCCGTGGGCCTGTTTGCATTGCCGTGCGTGGGCTATGCGCTGCTTGACGGCTTGACCGCGCGCGACGTGGCGCTGCCGCTACCGCTGTTGGAAGAGCGCTTTCTTGCCGTCTGGCTACCCGTCCTCGGCGCCGTAGTGGTAGTCCAGGAAGCCGGCGTGACCACGGCGGCGTGGTTATGGCTGGCGCTGAATATCACGCTCGCGTGGCCGGTCCTGCATCGTTGGTGGCGCAGTTGCCGGCACCTGCGTGCGGAACAGGCGTAACGCACCGACCAGCAGCGCGATGGCACCGCTCTGGAAGCAGTACAGCACCAGCGCGAACAGGCCCAATGCACTGGCCAGCCACGCTACGGCGGGGCGAGGCGAAAGCAGTGCGATGAGCGCCGCAAGCAGCGCTGCACTGCCATAAACGTTGTACAGAAAGCCCAATACCAACCACTGCCGCCATGTACACCACCAGGGACTGGCAGCGTCACCGCACAACTGCGCCAGAGTGCTCGACTCAATCAGGCCGTAGCGCAACCAGGCCGCCACGCCGCCGATCGCCGCCAGAGCCAGCCACGGCAGCATCGTACGCAAGCTGTGCACGGTCATCGGTGAGGGCGCTTGCGGGAGCGGGATTTGCCACCCACGTTGGCAGGCAGGCGAATTTCCGCTGCAAGCGGCAGATGGTCGGAAAACGCTTGTGGCAGCGCCCACACCTTTTCCAGTTGGATGGCAGGTGAAGTCAGGATGTGATCGAGCGCACGACGGGGTTTCCAGCTCGGAAACGTCGGTGTCGGTCGCGCCGGCGCTTGCAACGTGGATTTGGCAAACAATTCACGCATTTCCTTGCTGCCCGGCTCGCTGTTCAAGTCGCCCATCAATACGGCGTGCGGGAAGTCCTGCAGCAGCTCGGCAATGAACGAAAGCTGTCGGCCACGAGTCGAGGCGCTCAGCGACAAGTGCGCAATCATCACCGCCAGGGCGTCCTCACCCTCACCAAATTGCGCCAGCAACGCGCCGCGTCCGGGAATACGGCTGGGCAGCGGGTAATCGAGCACCGCCTGGGGTTTCAGGCGACTGATCAGACCGTTGGCGGTGTGCGCAACGCGAGCCATCGCCCGGTTGGGCTGGTAGCTCCAGAACGGCATGCCGGAGGTTTCGGCGAGATACCGGGTCTGGTTGAGGAATCCCGAGCGCAGGCTGCCGGCATCTGCTTCCTGCAGCCCGATGACGTCAAATCGTGGCAGCACCTCGGCAAGTCGGTCGAGGTTGTCCAGCTTGGAACGGCCGGGCAATACCGCGCTGATCGAGCGCGTGACGTACTCACTGTAGCGATGCACGCTGGCACCAGCCAGGATGTTGCAGCTCAGCAACCGCAGGCGGCGCTCGGCAGGCACATCGTCGGCAGGGACATCGTCAGCGGGTTCATCAGCACGGGTCATCATGCGCCACGGTGGTCAGGAGGCAGGTGCTGCGCCACGGGTGAAGCTTGCGCAGAACCACAGCATGATCCATCGGTCGTGAACAAGATGCCAGTCGGCCCCGATGCATCGCGGCAGGCTCACACTCGCCGCGACAGGCCGCGTATCGGCGGCTGCAGGTTACTTTCCGCCAGCCAACTCGCGCTTGGCGAGCCACGACGCCACGTCCGCCAATTCCTGGAGAGTGTGCACGCCGGTGACACGATATTTGCCGTTGATTACCACGCTGGGTGTCGCATCCACGCCCCAATGCTGGATCAACGAGAGGTCGCTCTTCAGCTTGGCGGTGGCTGCCGGGGACGTTGCCGCCGCCAGGAACGCGGCGCGGTCGACGCCTTCGCGGGCGTAGAAATCCGCCAGCTCATCCATGGAGCCAATCGGGTAGTGCTCGACAAATTTTGCCTTGAACAGTGCCATGTGCGTGCGCTCGACCACACCCAGCTTGTTCGCTGCGTAATATGCTCGCGCATACGGCAGCCATTCCGGGCTGAACGGCGCCGGGACCAGCTTGAACACGACACCTTTGGGCAGCGACTCGCGCAGCTTTTCCGCCAACGGCGCGAACTGCGCACAGTGGATGCACCCATAGGAAAAGACTTCAGCGATTTCGACTTTGCCAGCGTCGCTGTACCGCTGATGTGGTGCTGGCAACGTGACGTATTCGCTGCCTTCGGTGTAGGGCGCCGGCGCTGCCGATTGTGCAGTGCAAGCGCTGGTCAGCAGCAATCCGCTGAACAACACGAAAACCCGCAAGCTGGTCAACCGTTTGAGCATCACGCGTATCTCCGTCATAGCGCGACGACACCGCGACGTAGCGTTGCGTGTCGTCTCAACAAGGTTTCTGCAGATTACTTGCCGGCGGCTTCCTTGGCCACCAACCACTGTGTCAGTTCCAGCGTCTGCTCATAGCCACCCGCCGTGGACGGCCCGTAGCGATACTTGCCGTTGACGATCATCGTCGGCGTGCCATCCACGCCGTACGCCTTGATCAAGTCATCCGCCCGTTTCATCTGCGTGTTGACCGTGAATGAATTGGCCACCGCAATGAACTCTTTCGGGTCAACGCCAAACTTCGCGTAGAACTTCGCTGCATCCTCGATGGTCGGCCAAGCAGCCTTTGGCTTCAGTTTGCCCTCGCCCAGCGCGTAAGTCGCCATCTCTCCAGACTTCCAGGTGGCATCAAACATTGCGTCATGGCTTTTCTCCAGGACGCCCAACGCCTTGGCAGCGTAGAAGGCACGCTGGTACATCGGCCAATTTTCGTCCGGCCGGAACGAGGCAGCCACATAGTTCATCACGGCGTCGGCAGGCAGGCTGCGCGCAATGCGATCCACCGTGGCATGGAACTGGTTGCACGCCGGACACACGTAGGAAAACACCTCGGTCACTTCGATCTTGCCTGGGTGGCTCGTCGGTTGCGCGGGGTCGATCAGGAAGTATTGCTTGCCCTCGACCCACTTGCCGGTGTCGACGAACGGCGCTGCTGGCGGTGCCGGCGCTGGCTCAGCGGTGGCGGTGTTGTCGTTCGCCGCCGCTGCGGCGCTGCTCGCGGCCGTCGGCGCACTGCTGGCAGCACTCGCCGGCGTAGTGGCTGCAGTTGCTGGCGCCGCCGGTGCAGTCGTGGTTGCTGCTGCAGTCGGGGTCACGGCGTCGGGCGCGCCGGTGTTGTCTGAGCTGCAGGCTGCCAGCGCGAGCACGGCGACGCACAGGATGGGCAAATGCTTGAACATGGAGAACACCTCTGGGGAGCGCATGAAACCGAAAGCGCCGGCGGAGTGGCCGGCGCTGGTTGGGTCATGGGGTCGTGCTTGGGGCTTGGGCATCCGTGCTGTGCAGGCCCTCAATGTAGCTGGCCACGGCGGCAATGTCGTTGCTGTCAAGTTGCTTGGCGATGGCCGGCATGATTTGCGCGTGCGCATCGGTGCCCCACACGACGCCGTCATGCCAGGCCTTCAATGTCGCCTCGACGTACTGTGCATGTTGACCGGCCAACTGCGGGTACATGGCGCCCGGGTTGCCGCGGCCGTCAATGCTGTGACAGGCCATGCACGCTGGAATATCGCGCTTGGCGTCGCCTTGGCGAAACAGCGTCTGGCCGTGCTCCACCAACGCCTGATCAGCCACACCCGGCAGTGAAGTCTTGGTGGCGAAATAGGCTCCCAGATCGTGCATGTCCTGCGTCGACAGCGGCGCGGCCATGCCCATCATGATCCCGTTTTGGCGGGTGCCCGCCTTGAAGTCAGTCAGCTGGCGCACGATGTATTGTTCGCTCTGGCCGGCCAGTTTGGGAAACTGCGGATCGCTGGAGTTGCCGTCCACGCCATGGCAGGCGCCGCAGACAGCGCCCTTGGTCTGGCCTGCCTTGGCGTCACCAGGCTTCACTTGGGCGGTAGCGGCGGCCGCCGCCACTGGTGCAGCAACCGCGGTGGCTGCCGTGCTCGCAGCCCCTGCTGCAGCGGCTGGGGCCGTGCTCGCGGCCGCTGGTGTAGCGGCCGTGGTGGTGCTCGCCGCCGCGCTCGTGCTGGTCGCAGGCGCCGGGCTGGGGGCGTCTTGTGCCAGCGCAATCCCCGCCACCAGGGCAATCACCAGTGCCAATGCAGACCCGAGCAGCGTGGGCCGTAAACCAGCAGACTGAAAACTCATACACTTGACTCCCGAGACGCGCGCAAAAACAGCCGTTGTTTGCAGGCTCAAGGCGTGCAGCAGCGGAAACTGCAGAATTATCCCTGCGCCACCCCAGCCTGGTCAAACGCTCCCCATGTCCAATCCACTGCAAGGTGCGGAGTTTGTACTCGCCGCACATCGTGTCAGCCAGTTGCCCGCCGATCAAGGCGCAGAGGTGGCATTCGCTGGCCGTTCCAACGCTGGCAAGTCCAGCGCGCTCAATGCCCTGACCAATCACAAGGGACTCGCGCGCACCTCCAAGACCCCGGGACGCACGCAGCAGATGGTGGCATTCAGCCTGCCGCCACCGGTGCAGATCGATGGGCAACCGCCATCAAACATACGGCTGATCGACCTCCCCGGCTACGGCTACGCCAAAGTGCCGCTGGAAATGCGCGAGCACTGGAAGCTGGAAATCGATGCCTATCTGCACCAGCGCCGCAGCCTGCGCGGACTGGTGTTGATCGTGGACATTCGTCACCCGCTCAAGGAATTTGACCGCACCATGCTGGAGTTCTGCTTCGCTACCCAGTTGCCTTGCCACTTGTTGCTGACCAAGGCCGACAAACTCTCTCGCGGACAGGCGACGCAAGCGCTGGCGGCGTTGCGCAAACAGTTCGTCAGCGATGGCTTGCACGCTACGGCGCAAATATTTTCTGCGTCAGCCGGCACTGGCGTGGAAGAAGCACGACAGGCGGTGATCGGGTTGATGCGCCAGCCTCGCGATGGTGAGCATCAGGGCCACTGAACCAGCCGCCTGGACTTCTGAAGTCACTCCGACCGCCTCGCGCAGCGAGGGTCAAAAGCGTTTGCCCTCCTGCGGCGAGCGAGTAACTTTTCTTTGTGTGGCTAGGGAAAAGGCACTACAGCGGCGCGAACGGCGGAGCCGTTCCGAAGGGCACAGGGCGACCGGTCCGGAGTAAAAGAGAGGCCACCCCACTTGGCGCTTGCCGGGTTGCGCCCACCAAGTTCGTGAGCCGCGGCCAGGCTTTTCGACCATACGTCGGGCTGCTGCACCTGCGTTGCCTCCACTCGGGCATCGGGCAACCGCTCCTGCGTTGCCTCCACTCGGGCATCGTGCAACCGCTCCTGCGTTGCCTCCACTCGGGCATCCATGCCCTCGCCATGCTTTCGCCAGGTGGACTCTTCTGCGGGCTTTTCGTCCACGACCTACCGCCGCACAGGGGAGGAAAGATCAAGAGCTAAAGCAACAGCGCAACGAGACGCGCGTTCAAGCGATCACAGTTAACCCGCGGATACGGCCAACGTCGAGAGGCCGCTATCGGCGCAAGGAGCTGCCGTTCAAAAGTGCACTCGGCGCACTCTGACTCGGATTTTGGTGTTTTGAAAGCCTTTCACCTGCACGCCAGCATGTTCAGGCGCCACTGCCCAAATGGGCATACAATGTGTCCATCTGGAAACGCGGAGGTGCGTCATGGGTGATCCGAACAAACGCACCGGTCCGCTAGCCGGCAATCTACCCGTGGAGCACGACGGCCCCAAGTCCAAGCGCGCGGGCTCGTCCTCTTTGGAGCAAAGCAGGCGCGGCAGGAATCCGTTGCATGCACGCGAGTTGCAGGAGGTGCGCTTGCAGGCTCGGAAAATGAAGGGTGGTGCGAAGGTCAAGAATTCAGGCGCGAAAAAGGTGCGGGTGAAGACGGCAACCCGACGCATCCTCAAGCCGATGCGTCACATCGAGGCTCTTGAAGCGGTGCGCTCCGGCCTCCTCCCCCAGGGACTCAATGTCCTGATTGAACGAGGCTATGCCCGTGGGGCGATCGTGAGACTCATCGGCCCGCGCAGCACTATCGAGCGCAAGCTCAGCGGCAGCATCCGCCTGGACCTACAGGAGAGTGATCGTCTGGCCCGTTTGAGCAGGATCATCACCAAGGCCGAGGCGGTGTTCGGCAATGCAGAGAAGGCACGGCACTGGATGGAACGGCCGTCGTCCCGGCTACCACGCGGTGAATCGCCGTTGTCACTGCTGGACACGGATAGCGGTACCCAGGTGGTGTCCGAGCGCTTGCTGCAGATCGAACATGGAATCTTCGCTTGAGGCTCTGGCGACTAGCCTGCCATGTTAGTTTGGACGGTGGAGGTGGCCTGATTGCGGCCGCTCGATGGCACAACCAGGGGAGGCCCATCCTGTACACCGCCACCTCGCCGTCGGGCGCGCTCGTCGAGGTACTCGTCCACTTGGACGTCGAGCTAGAGGAGATCCCGGATGGTTACCGCCTGCTGGGCATCGACGTGCCTGATGACGCGATAAAAGATGCCCGCGGCGAGCTCGTTGTTGACGGGTCATCTGGCTTGGACAGGTCGCGCGCTTTGGGTGATGCGTGGCTGCGCAGCTGCGATAGCCTTCTCTGCCGTGTGCCGAGCGCGATTATTTCTCACACGGAGAACGTCCTCATCAATCCCGCGCACCCTGACATGGCGAAAGTGGTCCTGGGCATTGACGAGCCGTTTACCTTCGACGGGCGGCTGCTCGGAGCTGTTGAGTAATCGCGCGCATATGCGAGCATCACCGTGTGGATTGTCGCCAATCGCGCAAATATTCAGTGCAGGAGGCAACGACTGCTACGGGTCGACAACAGCCATCTGTGGGTCAACGTCGCTGACCGGCCA
>JBDSWR010000105.1:0-21452 GCA_039926605.1 Rhodanobacter sp.
GTCAGCGGCTGCACTGATGCCGGTCAGGGCAGCCACGGCGCGGATAGACGAAACTGAGCTGACCAGACACCGGCACCGGCAATGCAATGACGCGTTTGCGCCACCCCGTGCGCCCCGCAGCGCGTGAGACGCAGGGCGGGTTCATACCTTGCGCAGTAGCCTTGCGCTCGCGGCAGACACATGGCGTCCATCACGTCAGGTCACGTGCCTGAGTGCCGCGATTATTCCGGAGTGCATCCATGCTGGCATTCAAGTCGACTCACGCGCTCTTCGGCATAGCACTGGCCACAGCGCTGCTTGCCGCGTGCGGCAGGAGCGCACCCGAGGCCCCGACGTCAAAACCGGCCCCCGCGACCGCCGTGGCAGCCACCGCGATCAAGCCTGTCCCGGCCAAGCCCGCCGCGATCACGCCACCAGCAGCTACGACGACAACGGTGCCCGCGCCGGCAAGCACGGCGTTCCGCGTCAGCACGGTCACCCTGGGCAGCGCCGTGGACGCAGCCCACCAGATCACCCAACCGGCCACGCACTTTGCGCAGACGGACAAGACGATTTACGCCAGCGTAGCCAGCACCGGCAACACGCCAGACGCCACGCTGAGCGCGCGCTGGAATTATCTGCAAGGTGCGGGCATGCTCATCAGCAACGTCACGCAACGACTGGCCACTGACGGCCCGGCCACCACCACGTTTACCCTGCAGAACCCCGACCTGTGGCCGGAAGGCAAGTACAACGTAGTGATCTCGGTGGACGGCAAGGTGGTGAACACCCAGCCGTTCACGATCGGCAAATAGCCGCGCCGAGACCGCCCGCGCAGCCAACGGCATGAGGCCTCACGGCGCGGCGACCCGCAGCCGGTGCTGCAAACCGCCGGCCCGCAGTACCGGCGTGGCGATCGCGGCCGCCAGCGCGGCAGACGTGCCCCACACTTCCACGACGTCCCGCGCCCGCGACGCGCCGGTATACAGCAACTGGCGCGAGAGTATCCGGTTGTCGGCCTCCGGCGGCAGCAACAGCGCGACGTGGCCGTATTCGGAACCCTGACTCTTGTGGATGGTGACAGCGAACGCGCCCTGATGCTCAGGCAGGCTGTTCGGCGCAAACGCGCGCACGCTGCGATGGCTGCTGACGCTCTCCACGGCAACCGGTGTGCCCGGCGAAGGGGTAGCAGCACGCGCCACGGTAACTTCGAACCACACCCGCAATTGGCCGTCCGTATCCAACAGGCAAATACCGACGTCACCGTTGAACAAGCCGGCGGCAGCATCGTTGCGCGTGATCATCACCGCGCGCCCCGGGTACCAGAGAGCGCCCGCATAGTCGTCGTTACGGCTGCTCAAGGTGCGCTCGATGAGGGCGTTGACCTCGGTTGCACCAAACTCACTTTCGCGCAAGGCACACAACAGTTGGCGCGCGCGCAAGCCGTTGAGTGCGGTCAGCACCAGATCTTCGCGCTCGGGTGGTACAGCGGCGTATGCCCCACTGTCCTCCAGCGACTGCCGCAGTGCTCGACACCATGGGCCGAGCACGCGGCGCAGATCCTGCGTGGTCGCTACTGAACGCTGAACAGCATGGCTACCGGCGGCTTGCCACGCAGCGGCAAATGCGACGGCATCACCGCGCAGGATTGCCTGATTGATCGGCACCAGGTAGTGATCGGCGCGAAAACTATGCTGCAAGCGCACCAGTTCTGGCGCGTCATCAGCTTCCAGTGCGCGCACCAGGTCCAGCAACACCGAACCCGTACCCACCGAAGTGAGCTGATCGGCATCGCCGACAAGAATCAACGCAGCGTCATCGCGCAAGGCGTCCAGCAGCGCACGCAGCAGCGCCAGATCCACCATGGACGCTTCATCCACGACCACGATGTCGGCGGGCAGCCGATCGTCGCGGTGGTAGCGAAAACCGCCGGAGTGCCCGCGACTGCCGAGCAGACGGTGCAAGGTGCTGGCGTCGGTGCCCAGCGCGGCATCCAGGTGCGTTTGCCATGCAATCGGCAGCGGCTGGTCGGCACGTTCGCGCAGGACTTTGGCGCCATCACGCAAGGACTCGGACAAGCGTTGCGCCGCATTGCCGGTCGGTGCGCCGAGGCGGATCACCGGTGCCGGCATCCCTCGCGCTGCGGCATCCTTGATCAGCATCAACAGCATGCGCAGCACGGTGGCGGTCTTGCCGGTACCGGGGCCGCCAGTGAGTACGAACAGGCGTCGCCCAAGCACACCGATCACTGCGTCACGCTGCGCCTGCGCATCGACGCCAGTGCTGCCCTGAAACAGGATTGCCAGGTCTGCGGCAGATGCCTGACCGGCTGGCAATCGCGCCATGCGACGGGCGTTGAGATACTGCGCCACGGCAACCTCATGACAGAAATTGCGGCGCAGATAAAAGTGTTCGTGCTCAATGACGAATGGGGTCGCGGCCGGGGCCGACTGGCCGTTGCGCACGACCCAAACCATCGCTTCGAGCTCCAGTGCAGCGCGGGCCTCGGTGTCCAGCGCAGCCATACCATGGCGTGAGCTGTCCGTGCCCGTGAGGGGCAACGCACTGTCGCCGTGGCCCTCCGCCAGGCTGGCCCAGCCTGCGACCAATGCCAGCAACGGCGAGCCGCCGTGAATCACCACCCAGCGCGCCACCGCGCGATCCAGCGCGCGCCATGCTTCGGGCGCGGTAGCGTCAATCGGCAGCGGGTGAAAGTGGTAGCCGCCAGCAGCCGCGTTCCCGCCGTTGCCACCGGTAGCGCTGCCTGCGTTCATGCGAGCTCCGACACGTTTTCGCGCCCGCTCAGCACGGTGTCGACGGCAGCCAGCAGGGCATCGGGAAACCGATGCCGCCAGATGCCCGCGTCCGGTGCCAGACCAGCGGCGCGCACGAACAGGTACACGCATTCGCCGAGCTGCCGTTCGCGCCGGTACGCGGCACCGAGGCGCTGACGCAGATAGCGATCCACCGCCACCGTATAGATCAACGCCTGGAAGCGGTAGTGGCTGTGATCCATGCTCGCGAGCAACGCCGCACCCTGGTAATCGGCCAGCGTGTCGCCCAGATAATTTCCCTTGTAATCGAGCACGTGGAAGCAATTATTGCGCTCAAAGATCAGGTCGATCTTGCCGTTCATCAGACCGCTCAACACGCGCGTGCTGCGCGGTACGAGGTCACTCTGGCCGTGCTCCGCGCAGACCTGTTGCAACGCCGCCATGGCCACGTCATCCAGCGCAAAGCAGAACTCCATTTCCGCACGCAGATCGACCGCCGGCAACTCAGCCAGACCCAGCTCCGGGGTGCCAACCAATCCCAGTGGCGCGTCCAGCGCCCCTTGCAGCCGCAGCGTCAGCGCGTCCACCAGCGCGGATTGCGTGATGTCCCTGCGCCGCACGCCCGCGTCGTTCAAGCAGTGCTCGACCAAGTCGCGCTGGTCGGCCAGCGGCACGCCGACCGCGCGGTGCTCGAAGATCGCGTGAATGGCGTTACCGATGTCCGTACCGCGCACCGCGGCCAGCGCCAGCAGATCGGGGTGTGGCGTGCGTGTCGCTGGCGTCTCCAGCGCAGGGCTGCCAGTTGACGCGACGCCATCACTGCCTTCAGACATGTCACTGGTCAGATCAACCGCGTGCGCATCGGCCTCGTCACCTGCCGACGCTCCCGGGTCAATCGCGGCGTACTGCCCGCCCTGCACCAGTGTGGTGAAGCTGTGCTTGGCCTCCAGCGGCCCGCTGCGTGCGGGTGGCGGCGTGCGCGCCTCACGCGTCGCGACGCTGGTATCAGCGGCGGTGAAATCGCGTCGCGCGGCCGGCTGCCAGCCCTCGTTCCAGCGTATCTGCGGCGTGGCCGCCTGCAAGTCGGTGGACAACGTTGTGCCCGACAACAATGCCGGCTGCAGGCGCAGGAGCAGTACGTCGAGCGCACTGCATGCAGTGCCTTGGGTACATTTTGTTGTCCTGGCGTTGGCCGGGCGATCGAGCTGCAGCGCCAGCACGTGACAGGCGTGGATCGCGCGGGTCAGCGCGACATACAGCACGCGAAAACGTTCGTCCTGCAGATCCTGCAACTCGCGCTCTTTGGCGGCGGCAGAGAAGCCGATGGTGCGCCGGCCAGCCGCGTCGCTGACGACGTGCATTGTCGCGCCGCTGCGCTCACCGTGATTCCACATCAGTGGCAGGAACACGATGGGGAACTCCAGGCCCTTGCTGGCGTGCAAAGTCAGCAAGCGCACACGGGCACTGTCGGACTCGATGCGCAATTGCGCGGCATCGGCGGCATCCGTGCCAGCGGCTGCCGCGTCTTCGCGACAGGCGTTGAACCATGTCAGCAGTTCCTCAACGCCGGTGATGCTCTCACTTTCTGCCTGTAGCAGTTCGCCGAGGTGGCGCAGGTCAGTGAGTGCGCGTTCGCCACCAAGCGTTTGCAGATACCGCGGCGCCATGTGCGCCGTGAGCTCATCCACCACGGCTTGGACACCGCGTTCGTCCCACGTGACGCGCCACTGGCGAAACACTTGCGCCACAGATTGCCAACTCGCGACATCGTCAGCACGCTGCTGCAACTGGCTGAAGCTGTCGCCCCACAAGCGCGTGGCGGCGGCGCCGCGCAAGGCCGGCAAATCACTGTCGTGCGCGACTGCGTACAGCACGATCTGCAGCTCGCGCGCGATGTCGGTCTGGAACACGCTCGTGCGTGAAGAGCTCACACACGGCACGCCACGCGCCGTGAGCAGATCACGCAAATCGCTGATGTTGCGGCCCGTCGGCAACAGCACGGCGATGTCCGAAGGCTGCACTGGATTGTCGCCGATGCGATGCTGGCCCGATTGCAATATCGCGGCGATCTGGTTGGCACACACGCGCAACGCCAGCGCGCAGCGTTCGCCCGCCGATCCGGGCGCTTCGGGCAGGTAGTGCACGTGCAACGGTTGCGTGCACGGTTGGCCGGCGATGGTGTACGGCTCCTCGGCACAGCGATCACTGGCGTGCACCCGTCGGTACTTGATGCGATGGTCGAGATCGGCGCTGAGCACTTCGCCACCGCTCGCATACAACTGATTACACGCTTCGACCAGCGCCTGCGCCGAGCGATAGTTGGTCTCCAACTGCAGACGGCCATCCGGATCGGCCTGTTCGGACGCCAGCCGATAGGCATGAATGTCTCCGCCGCGAAAGCGATAGATCGCCTGCTTGGGATCGCCAATCATCACCAGTCGACCACGCTTGTCGCCTGCCTCGTCGCGGTAGATTGCATCGAGGATGCCGTACTGCTGGCCATCGGTATCCTGAAATTCATCCACCAGCGCGACTGGCCACGCGGCACACAGGGCATCGGCCAGCGGACGCGCGCCACCGGTCGTCGACTCGCGTGCCAGAGCGGCGCTCACCTTGCCCAGCAATTCGTCGAACGTGAGCTGATGACGAGCCTGCAGCAACGCGTGCATTTCCCGACGCGCCAAGGCAGCGACTTGTTGCCAGAAATCTCGCTGCGTTTGTTCGCGAAGCTCCTGCAGGACTTGCGCAGCGCGCACGGAGAACTCTGCCGCGGCGATGACCTCCGGGTCCTGCAAGCCGTTCTTCAAGATACCCTTCAGGTTGCCAGCTTCTTGCAGCACGGCAATCGTGTCGTCGTCAGGCAGTGGCGCCAATCCATCGATGAATTGCGCCAGCTCGGCCCACGCCCGACGCAGTGTGCTGCCTTTTCGGAACAGCTCATCCCGCTCGATCAGCAGACGCAGGCGTTTTGCCCAGTCCGCCGGAAGCTGCTGGGATAATTCGCCGGGTGGCGTGAGCTCAATGCGCACACCGGGGCTCAGGCACAGCGCCAATCCACTTTTCAACTTGCCCAGCGACAAGCGCGGCGCCGTTGAGCGCTGCAGTTTCACCAGCGCATCGTCGTCATTACTTTGCTGCAAACGGCGCCACACGTCGGTGGTCACTTCATCGAGTAATGCTTCCTCGGCCACCATGTCGCCGAGCGCGAACGGCACGCCGCAGGCAAAGGGATAGTCAGCGAGTATCCGACGACACAGACCGTGCAGCGTGTTGATCGGGGCCACGTCCATCTCGGCCAGCGCCAGACGCAAGCGGGCGCTATCGTCGCTGCGGCTTGCAGCAACGTGCGCCCAACGCGCGTGCAGCCAGGCCTCGTCCGGTGCGTGTGCGGCAGCGGGCGCGGTATCCGAATCAGCTTGCAACAAAGCCCACTGCAGTTTGCTGCGCAACCGCTCGTGCAACTCCTGCGCCGCGGCATCGGTAAACGTGGTCACCACGATCTGGCGTGGGGACAGCTCGCGCTCCAGCAGCAACCGCAGGTACAGCACGGCAATGGTCCAGGTCTTGCCGGTGCCTGCGCTGGCCTCGATCAGGCTGCGACCGCCAGCAGCCAGATTCAGCGTGAGCCAATCGGCCGGCGCGATCGCCGCAGAAGCATTCGGCGGAGTCATGGCGTGCTCCCCGCAAGTGCAGCGTCGAGACTGATGCACTCATGCAGCTGTTGTGCAAACGTGTGCAATGCGGCCAGCTCGGGGGTGCCATCGGCAAAGTCGACGTCACCGGCCAGCAGTTGGCTGTAGCCGGGCGCGTAGCTGCGCTCGCCGCCGTTGTGCTCTGAAACCCACACTTGGCCCACGGTAACCGGCAGCGGCTGCGCCGATGTCGCCACCGCGTCGACGGTGGGCAGCTTGCCGGGTTTTGCATACAGCTCGGCCTTGAGGGTTTCCCATGCAGCTTTGGGGAAATACCAGCGCGGCGTGGTTTGCGCTTGCCGCCACCACTGCAACAGTCGTTCCACCCGGCGTTCCAGATCGCCCAGCAGACTGGCCCGCGCCGATGGTGCAGCTCGCATGAAACGCACATCCCAGTCACTAAAGGCGTCGTTCCAGCGCGTCTCCTTGCCACCGACCAGTAAACGCAGATGAACGGGCGGTGCGTCCACACCAAGTGTGTGCGCGGTATGCAGGCGCACTAGCGCCCAATCCAGAAACAGCGGCACGCGATCCTTGAAGCTGAGTTCGGCCTCCGCCTTGAGGCTGCCTTTGCGCGCGGGGAATGGCCGCAGCATTTGCCACTGCACCGCACCATCCACGGTAGTCACGAAAATCTTTTCCACCTGACCGGTAACTCGCCAGCCGCCGATATCGAGATCGATCGCGTAATTGCTGGCAACCGGTGCGGTCTGGGTAAAACCGGGCAAGCTGTGGGCCTTCTCCAACAGTGCGTTAACCGTAGTCAGTTCCTCCTGCCACGCGGTCGCGCCGGGTTGTCCCGGTGGCATGATCCCGCCCAACCGCAACCACGGCGGCGGCTGCTGCAGCGTCCACGCGCCCGCCGCCACGCCATCGTTGAAGAACAACCTTTTGGCCACCGTATCCAGCGGCGAAAACTGCGCGGCCAGCGGTTCCTGTTGCGGCAGACGAGTGCGGTCCAACGCCGCCAGGCTGACATGCAGATGCTGATTCAGTAGTTGCGCGGCCGGGTCTTTGTAGTAGCTGGCCAGCTCTCGCAGCGTGACCACCGGTGTGACCGCGGCAGGTGGTGCGCCCTCTGCAACCGGCACCACCTCCGTCAGCCCCTGCAGAAACGCGGGCACCGCAGGTGCGTGGGCCCGACCGTGCATGGCCGCGAACGCAGCGCTGTAGGAAAACAGGCGTGGGTCGGTCGTGGTGAAATAGTGCGGGTCAAACGGCTGCAATGGATGGCGCACGCGCCATGGCCGGTCGGCGGTGTCGTCGGCATGCAACCCGGCGGCAGTATCCAGCGTGGCCAGCAACTCGGCCAGTGGCGCCGCTGGATTGCGCGGCTTGCCATCCCGTACACCCTGGCCGATGTAGCTCAAGTGCAGGCGCGCGCGTGCAGACATCAAGGTTTCCAGGAACAGATAGCGATCATCGGTGCGCACGTCGCGATCACCCAGGCGCCGATAGCGCGCCATCAAATCGAGGCCGCTGTCGCTGGCCGTGCGCGGAAATTCGCCATCGTTCAAACCCAGCACCGCAACCATCTTGAATGGAATGGCCCGCTGCGGAACCATGCCGCAAAACGTGATGCCGCCCATGAGAAAGCGCTGGCGTTCAGGTGCGGCCGACAATTGCGCCACCAGCAAATCGCGCACCACGGCAAAGTGCAGCAATGGGTCCTCGCCCACCGCCGCCGGCTCGGCGGCAATGCCGCGGATGAAACGCAGCAGCAAGGTCTGCGCGTCACGCGCCGCGCGGTCGGTGGGATCGATGCGAAACAGCGCCTCGAACTGGCGCTCCAGTGCCGCAGCCCACGCGCTGGCGGGCAGGGTTTTGGCGGCCAGATCACACAAGCTCTGCACCGCACCAAGCAACTGGTCCAGTGCACCGAGATTGCTCGCGGCCGGACCGTGGATGGCCGTCATGGGTGCCAGCTCGCTGCCGTCGGCCAGGATCACGCCGGTTTGGCGATCATCCGTGGTGGCATCGGCCATGAGGTAACCGCCAAGCAGGCGATCCATTGCCCAGCCGAAGGTATGCGCGGCAATCGGCGGCACGCCAAAGCGTTCGCGGAATGCCCCATCCAGCGCCCATGCGACGCGGCTGCGACGCAGCCACTCGGTGAGTTCATTCAGCCCGGCCGCATCCAGATTCAGACGTCGTGCCACCTCCGGCACGGCCAGCAGATCCACCACTTCCGGCGCCGTAACGCGGGTGCCAGGCAAATCCAGCAAGCGCCGGAAAGCACTGAACAAGCTGTGGCTGCGTGTCACCGCGATATCCGCCAGGTGATACGGCAAGCGCTCGCGGGCATCGCCCGGCACGCCGAACACCGAGGGGATCAGCGGCACATAGGCCTGAATGTCCGGCGCCATGACCACGATGTCGGCTGGCTTGACGTACGTGCCATCGGCGTCGGGCGTGGCCAGCGCGTCGAGCAACTGGTCGCGCAACACCTCCAGCTCACGCAACCGCGTGTGACAACTGTGGATGCGCATGCTGGCGTCCGCACACTCGGCAGCGATCACCGCCTCGTCGTCGAGCGGGTGCTCGAGCAACTCCGGTCGCAACTCACGAATGCTCTGCTGCACGCGGCTCAGGCGATCGTGCGGCGGTGCTGGCTGCGTATCCTGCCAGTGCCGCACATCTTCCAGCACGTCGCCATCGCTGTCGGCCAGGGCCATGATGAAGTGCTGGCCCATGCGACCCCAGCTCGCCAGCAGCGGGTGCGTCTGCTCGACCCAATAATCGTTGCCAGCAGCCTGTTCCACGCGCGCCATTTCCGCCGCGCGCTGTACGCGCAGCCCGGGCAGCTCGCGCGCCAACCCGCCCCAGTACTCGCGACACGGATCAGGCACGTACAGCGCTACCAGATGGTGGCGCGCATACGCTCGCAACACGGCAAGCTCGGACGGGGCGAGGTGGCTGATACCAAATACATGCAGGGCGCCACCGTCTGCTGATGAAGCACCGTCGCGACCCAGGCTGGTCATCAAATTCGCCACCACGTCGCCACGATGCGCACCCAGTTGTGCATGCACATGCCGCCACAACGGGCCAAGCAAGTGCTGCTCGGTGGATACGGCGACGGCATCATCCGCCGCACTGCGGGTGACGACCTGAAACTGACCGTGCTCCCACGCGCGCAGCCAGTCCGGGCGATACACCAGATACTGCGAGAACAAGCCCGCCAGGCGATCCGCCAACTGGAACCGGCGGCGCGCAACGTCCGCGGCGCTGCCGGCATCGGCGCCGGCGGGCGATTGCAGATACGCGGTGATGCGCGCGTCGGTCACGCCAAGCGCAGGTAAATTGCCGACCAATGCCGCATGGATCGTCCAGCGCAGATGGGCGCGCTGGTACAACGGCAACGCCACCGCCTGCTGACCCAGTTGCTGCTGCGCGAGCCGATCGATCCACGCGCTGGGCAGCAGAATATCCAGATTGGCTGCAATGCCATCGGCGCCGTACTCACGCGCCAGCGCACCGTTGAGCCACTGCCGCATGCCCGGATGTGCGGCAATCAACGTATGTGGGGTCAGCACATGCTGTGGCAGCGTCGCAGCGAGCAAGTGGCGTAATGGCGGCAGCAATGCCTCCAGCCGACTGGCGCGATAAATCACCAGACCATGCGCCTGGGTCGCCGCGTCTACCTCGCGCAATCGATCGCCGCCACTCCCTGCTGTCACTGTCCCACTCCGCTTGTTGATCCGATCATGTAGCACACGCGCTCGTGCAACGTGAGCAACGGCGGGCAGTGTCAGACTGACGAAGCCGCACTGTCCTGCCTGTTGCGCCCAGTCCGATTGAACCACTGCATCGTCTCAGGACAAGAGACCGCATGCCGCCGGCGGGTGCTGCAACCACCCCGACCGCGATGCGGAACCCGTGATGCAAAAGGCCTCACGCTGCCGTCGTCGCTCACGCCCGCTGGCTATGCGCAAACTGCGTTGTCCCTGAAGCTCACCGCCCGATGTCGCGCAGCCGTTTGCCGGACATGAGGTTGCCTTCGATCTGCTCCAGCGTCACGCCGCGGGTTTCCGGCACCAACGCGAAAACGATGATCAGAAACACCACGTTGAGTCCGGCATACATCCAGAATGTGCCGGCATGGCCGATGCCATTGAGCAACGTGAGGAACGTCGCCCCGACGATCATGTTGGCGACCCAGTTGGTAACGGTGGAGGCAGCGATGCCGAAGTCGCGGCCCTTGAGCGGCTGCACTTCGGAGCACAGCGTCCAGATCAACGGGCCGGCCGACATGGCGAAGCCCACGATGAACAGCAGCAGCATCACCACCGTGAACAGTTGCTCGCCGTGCGTGGCGATGCCCAGGTGCATCATGGTGCCAACCACACCCAGTCCGATCGCCATCACGCTGAAGCCGGCATACAAGATCGGCTTGCGCCCGAGGCGGTCGACCAGACCAATGGCGATGAACGTTGCCAGCATGTTGGTCGCGCCTACCAGCACGGTGAACCACATCTGCTCGGCGGTGGCGTAGCCCATGCTCTGGAAGATACGTGGTGCGTAGTACATCACCACGTTCATGCCGGTGAACTGCTGCATCAACTGCAGCAACACCCCCAGTCCGACCGAGCGACGGAAGTTGCGGTTCTGCACGAACAACTGCCAGCCATGCTGCGGGGTCAGCAACTGCGCGTTGATGTCGGCCACTTCACGCGAGACCACCGTTGCATCGCCGCGTAATCGCATCAACACGCGCGTCGCCTCTGCGGTGCGTCCGCGCATCAGCAGCCAGCGTGGGCTGTCTGGCAGCGTCAACACGCCAAACACGAACAGCGCCCCGGGGATCGCGATGACGGCGAGCATCCAGCGCCAGTTGCCGGTGTGGCTGAACGCCATGTCGGACAGGAACGCCACCAGGATGCCGATGGTGATCATCAACTGATAGGTGGAAATCATCGCGCCACGGTTGCGCTCCGACGCGACTTCGGCCAGATACAGCGGTGCAGTAAAGGTGAGCACCCCAATGGCCAGTCCCAGCACCAGTCGCGCGCCGATCAAAGTCATCGGCGACCAGGCCCAGCCGGAAAGGAGCGAGCCGACAATGAACAGCACCGCACCCAGCAGCAACGAACGCTTGCGGCCCAACGTCGAGGACAGCCAACCGGCCCCCAGTGCGCCAATCGCCGCACCCAGCATCATCGCGCTCACAATGTGCTCGATCGTGCTGTCGGTAACCTGGAAATCGGCCTGGATGAACTGTACGGCGCCACTGATGACGCCAATGTCCAGACCAAACATCAGTCCGGCCAACGCCGCCAGCACGCAAATGATGATGGTCGCGGTCTTGGCGTGGGCCACGGATTGCTGCAGCGGGGTGTCCATGCGAACTTCCTCTGGTTTTCAGTTGGCTACTGTACGGCGGTAGGTGCTGCGGATGTTGCTGCAACGGGAGTACTGGTATGCGGCGTCGATGATGCCGGTTGCGCTGGTGTTGAGCTACGCGCTGGCGCCGGCGCGACAGTTGGCGCAGGCGGCCAGACAAACGTTGCGACACTGTGCCCGGGCAAGTCGTACTGGAAGCGCGTGACGCCTTGCCTGACGGACACGCGGTGCTTCTGCTCATTGCCGTTGACCACCACCAGCACCACCGCGCCGCCATGCTCGTTCTGGAACGCCACGTTGTCCATGCCGTCGGAGGCCGCGCTGGACCTCACGCGAGCGGCGCCCGGCAGCACGAAGCGACTGAAATGAGCAAACGCGTAGTACTCGTCGTTGCGGCTCACCGCGCCGGTATTTGCGTCAATGGTGACCACACCCTTGCAGGCGTCGCAGCCGCCGGCATGCGGGCCGTGCTGTTCATCCAGGGCCAGGTTCCAGTACACCACGCCACGGGCCCAATTCTTGATGGCCCCCATCACGATATTGCGCGCAAACAACAGCAACTCACCATTCTTGCTGGATGGCCAGTCGCCGCCCGAACATTCGGTGAGGTAGACGTCCTTTTTCGGGAACGCACGATGCACCTGGGTCTGCGCACCGGGATTGCCACGATAGCAATGCCAGGCAATGCCATCGATGTAGCGCGCCGCATCGGGGTCGGCCAGCACGCTCAACGGTTCCTGCGGCGCGTCCCAGTTGTGGTCCCAGCCAAGGATGAGCGTCCGCGGCTGGCGACTGGCCAGCGCCGGACCCAAATACTGGCCGATGATGCGCGCGCGCACCTCGTCAGCCAACAGCATGCCGGGATAGGTCAACGGCTCGAAATCCGGCTCGTTTTGCACGGTCAGCGCAAAAATCGGGATACCAAACTTGCGAAACGCATCGACGTAACGCACCAGATAATTCGCATAGGTCGCCTGGTACTCCTCGAGCAGCGTCCCGCTGATCAGGTTGGCACTGGTCTTCATCCACGCCGGGGCGCTCCACGGCGAAGCGATGATGCGCAGTTGTGGGCGAAGGGTCAGGATGGCGTGCAGGAGAGGTATGACATTGCGCTGGTCCACGGCAGTGTTGAAGTGCTGTAACTGCGGATCAATCTGGCCGGCGCCAAGGTCATCCAGGGTGTAGTGCTGCAGCGAAAAATCCGACGCGCCAATACTCACGCGGAGCATATTGAAGTTTAGCCCCGGCGGCGGCCCGAACAGCTCGCGCAACAATGCCGCACGCTGCTGCCCGCCAAGCTTGTTCTGGATCAGCCACGCCGACGAATCGGTCAAGGCCGCGCCGAAGCCGACCATCGTCTGATACTTCTGCTCGAGGTCGATAACCACCTCGTCCGCAGTCGCGGTGCGGTCGCTGGCCACGGCGTCGGGTTGCTGGGCCAGACGCAGGCGGCGGTCGGCCGTACTCAACCACACGCGGGCCACGGCCCGGACTTCAGGCACCGGCGCCGCAGCCGGCGGCATGATCGCGGGGGACCGGTCACGCAGCCAGTAAACGGCAAACAGCACGAGCAGGACGAACAGCACGAGCGCAGCGAGGGCCAACCACCGGCGCACACGTTGGCGGCTAGCCACGGCAGCTACGTTCGTCATGGCGGTCGCCTGGCGACGCTCGCACGGACCACCAGATCACGGTGCGTGCGCGGCCGGGCACGGTGCGTCCGGATGATCATTGACGGCAGCGATCCTGATGTCCGCAAACGCGGCTGAAAACGGTTCCGCAGCAAGCACTCCGAATGGCACATCGATATGCGCGAGGTCGGCCCCGGGCTTGATGAAGCACCGCAACGGAATCGACACGGAGTGCCGCGCGCCGATGGTATACGCGGCGAACATACGCGTGACATCGACCGATCTGGAACAGTCACCACCACAGCCCAGGTACACCTTGACCGAGCCGGCGGCTGGCGTGGCAATCACCAGATCAAACTGCAACGCTGCGCCGGTAGCCACGAGCGGCATCAGGTCCGTGGCTTGCGGGCTCTGCGCAAAAAATCTGCCCGGACCGTGCCAGGTGATCGACTTTGCATCCTGCTGGGTGTTGACCTGCACCGTGCGCAAACCAAACACAGGGTTTTTCACCGGCCAGGCGATGACGGCGTTCAGATCTGCGCCGACGGCGTGTATGTCGCCCCCGGTTTCCCCGGCGCCGAGGTACAACGCAAACGGTGACTGCGCGAGCGTGCGGAATATTGCCAACGTTGAAGTTTTGGCACAGGCGGTGACATCTGCATGCGTGGGCAGCGCGGGCAAGTCGTGGTGACGCGGATAACTCAGCCCGTAGCCGCGAGCAAACAGCCAGGGCGACGTCGCGGCTTTGCTGCTTTCGGGACACGGCACGCCGGGCCACGGCATAGGCAGCGTCCCAGTGAAATTGGATGTCTGAGGTCCAGCTCCGTCGGCGAACAGCAGATCGGCGATGCCGGCTCCTTCGGTCCCGGGCAGCCACGCGGCCACGAACGCGTCGCTGCGATTGAGCAGATCGTTGACAAACAACGGCCGTCCGGACAGGAACACGGCAACAACCGGCTTGCCCGCCGCCGCCACGGCCTGCAATACGCTCAGGTCTTCCGGGTAGCGGTCACTGTGACGCAGTGTGGCCGATGGGATGATGTCGCCCATCGTCTCCGCGTAGGGCGTCTCGCCAATCACCGCAATGATCGCGTCGAAGGAGCCGAGGTCGATGCCGTGCGCAGTGGCGCTGTAAGTGACCTGCGCTGCGCCGTCGACCTCACGAATGCCGGCGAGCACGCTGTCACTGACCGGAAAGTCCGCGTTGTTGTTGTCAGTGCCCTGCCAGGTCAGTGACCAGCCGCCCGACTGGTTGGCAATGCTGTCCGCACTCTTGCCCACGACCAAGACCTTGCTGCCCCGACTGAGTGGCAGCACGTTGTGGTTGTTCTTCAGCAGCACCAGCGACTCGCGCACCGCGCGGCGGGCCAGCGCGCGGCTTTGCAGCGACTGTGCCTCACCAGCGCCGGCACGCTGCGACGGGCGTTTGCCAAACGCACCCATGACCAGCTTTGCGCGAACGATCCGGGTCACCGCGTCATCGATGCGCGCCATCGGGATCTCGCCGTCCTGTACCTGACGGATCGTGTTGGCGATGAATGCGCGCCAGTCATCGGGCACCATCACCATGTCGATGCCGGCATTGATCGCCTTGGGGCAACTTGAATTGCTGCAGCCGGGCAACTGGCCGATGGCGTTCCAGTCGGACACGATGAAACCGGGGAAGCCCATCTTGTCCTTCAGCGCACCAGTCAGCAGCGCGCGAGCGCCGGTCATCTTGCCGTAGTTGACGCCGTCGGCCACGTCATCCCAACTGTTGTAGGACGCCATCACGCTGAGCACCCCTGCTTCCAGCGCGCCGTAATAGCCCGCGCCATGCACGTTGATCATGTCTGCCCGACTGACCTTGGCGCCACCCTGATCCTTGCCGTTTTCGGTTGCGCCATCGCCAATGAAATGCTTTGCGGTGGCCATGACCTTGGCGTCGTCGAAATCACCTTGCAGACCCATCACATAGGCGCGCGCATAAGCACGCACCAGCGGGCCATCGTTGGAGAAACTCTCGTAGGTGCGACCCCAGCGCGCATTTTGTGCAACCGCCAGCGTGGGCGCGAACGCCCAGTCGACGCCGCTGGCACGCACGGCGCGCGCAGTCGCCGCGCCAATCTGCTTGATCAAGTCCGGGTCGTGCGCTGCACCAAGGCCGATATTGTGCGGAAACAGCGTCGCGCCGAACACGTTGCTGTCGCCGTGCACCGCGTCCGTACCCCAGATGATCGGAACCTTCACCGTCGCGTCGACCGCCATCGACGCGGCGTAATAACTGTCCGCCAAAGCCAGCCAGTCGGCGACGCTGGCGTGCTTGTTGCCATGGGGCCAGGAACCTCCGCCGTTGAGTACCGAGCCGATGTAGAACTGCGTGACCTCGGCAGGCGTGATCGACTTGATCTCCGCCTGGGTCATCTGGCCGATCTTCTGCGCCAGCGTCAGCTTCGTCACGATGTCGCGCGCGCGTGTTTCCAGCTCGCTGCCCACTTGCGTGTCCGGCTTGATCGCTGGCCAGTCGGTGTAGTGCGTCGGCACAAGGGTTTGCCCGGTGAGGGTCGGTGGGGACACATCCGTTGCCAGTACGCTGCTGCCTCCGGCGAGCAGCACCATGATGCTGCAAACCAGACCTGTCCACTTTGTACCGGTCATCACGAACCCCACCTGGATCATCAACTCACGCACGCGGCTGACACGCCGCACGCTCCACTGTCGCTGTTCCCGCACATGTGCATGCAACGCGCGGCGCGAACGCCACCCGTTGCCTCACCAGGCGTCAGCCTACAGCTTGTAGTTGAATCCAAGCAGCACGGTTCGCCCCCACGTGTCGTATTCCAGCGGACGGGTGAGTGGCACGTTGTTCGCCAGCGTGGCGACTTGTACCGTCGCATCCGCCGAATTGCTCAGGTTGTTGATCTGCAGCAAAACTGACAGACCGTCCCAGCGGCCACTGGAAAATGCGTAGCCCAGTTGCAGGTCCGTCTGGCGGTTGGCCAGGATCGTGGTGTAGCCAAGCTGGTCAAACAAGGCCACCGCCTCGCCGGTAAACGAGGAGCGATAGCGCTCGGCCACGCGCACCGAGAAGCCGTAGCGTTCGTAGAACAGCGCCAGGTTCGCGACCTTGCGTGACAGCCCGGGTAACGTGTTCGGACCACCCGGGACCGCCGAGATCGAACTGGTCGGGATCGAACTGTTGGTCAACGAGAAGTTGGCCTGTGCGCCAAACCCCTCCAGCACCGGTGCAATCAAACCGCCTTCCAGCGCACCGGAAAGTTCCAGGCCGTCCATCTTGCCGCCGGTACCGTTTTCCGGCGTGGTGAACGCGCCGATGTTGCTGGTCGGCACCAGCGTCGGCGTGTCGTTGGTGTAGTTCGAGAAGTCGTAGTTGAGTACGGTCTGGTTGTAGATGTAATTGAGCAGGTTCTTGTGGAACGCCGCCACCGCCACGTAGCTGGCGTTGCCGAAATACTTCTCCCACGACAGGTCAGTGCCGACCGCTACGTAGGGCCGCAATTGCGTGTTGCCACCACTGCCCGACCACAACACCTGACCCGCAGCCGGACCATCGGTGATCTTCGATACACCCGCGGACGTGGCAACCTTCTCATCATCGATGCGGCCGCGCGCCATGGTCTTGGCCAAGCCAAAACGCAGGTATTGGCGCTGGCCCAGAGTGGCTACCAGATTCAAGCTGGGCAGCACGTTGTTGTACGTCGCGCCGCCGTCAATTTTCCCGACCAGCGCGTCGCCGTTGGTCTGCAATGCCTGCGACGACTGGTCGGTGTGTACAAACTGCACGCCGACATTGCCGCGTAACGGGATGTCTCCCACGTTGGTGTCAATATTGAACTTCGCATACGCCAGCGGCACTTTCTCCTCGACTGTGTAGTTGCGGCTCCAGTCACCCCGTCCGTTTTTCTCTACCAGATAGAACTGGTTGCCATACATCGCGCCCAGCACGTTGTAGTTGAGGATGCCCGAGATACCGCCATAGCCAAGCGAGGTTGGGTTGTAAAGCAGACCGGGGTTGGCCGGTGCGCCAAAGTGGTTGTCGTAGGGTCCATGCGCAGCACCGTCGCCGTTGCCGTTGAGATAGGCAAACTCGACGTCGGCATGCTTGGTCTTGGTACGGTCCGAATAGTCCATGCCCAGATCCATGCTGCTGAAAATCCAGCCGACCGGGTGGCTCACTTGCAAGCGCAGCGCATGGATGGTGTCGTCCTGGCGATCAAACTCCTGACGGCCGTTGTAGCCATAGTTGTCCGGGTCGGTGAACACCATCGTGCCGGGATCACTCAGGTCGACGGCGGGCCGGAAATCCGGATAGCCGAAACCCGCTGGTGTGTTGAAGTCAACGCTGGTGAAGGCGCCACCCGCCAAGCCGCTGAACAGGTACGCGTCGTGCAACTTCACTCGCGCACTGGACGTGGAAAGGTCGGCCATGGCCGTCCAGTCGCCCAGGTACAGCTTGTTGTTCCAGCCGATGGAGTAGAGCTTGTCGTGCTCCTTGGTGTATTCGTTTTGCAGGATCGGCGCGATGCCGCTGACCGTACCGCCGGTGACGATGGGAAGCGGCTGGCCGGGCGACGTCTGCACGTTGTCGTAGGAAACATTGTCGTATGGGCTGCTCGACCACTGCGCACCATTGGTGAATTTGCGCTTGTTGAAGGTCGAGTAATACAGGTCGAGCTTGGAGTAGTACACGTCGTTTGGCGCCCACTCCAGCACCGTCATCAAGCCATTGCGCTTTTGATCCTGTGACTGGGCACGCAGTTGCATGCCTTCCTGCGAGATCACGTTATCCGGCATGCCCGGTGTGTGCGGTCCACCCCAGTTCTGGTCGATGCCGGCCGTACCGTTGTCAGCAGCCCACCACCACGCCTGGTACTGTTTCTCCTGGATCGGCTGGTCCAGCTGGGCAAAGCCCACGGCAAGGCCCAACGTATGATTGAAGAACTGATCGACGTACGAGAAGCTGGCGCGATGTCCATTGGTATCCGTACCAGTACCCGGATTGAGTGAGCCGTTGCTGTTGTGCTCACCGCGCACGTTGAACACGAACGTGCGCTTGGACAGGTCCAGTGGATTGATGGTGTGCAGATCCACGGTGCCCGACAAGCCTTGGCCCACCAAACTCGCGTCCGGGGTCTTGTAGATTGTCACGCCGCTGATCAGCTCTGCCGGATACTGGTCGTATTCCACACCGCGGTTCTCGCCAATGGTGGCCTGTTCGCGCCCGTCAAGGGTGGTACCGGCAAAATCCGGTGCCAGGCCACGAATGGAGATGGCATTGGCCTGACCATCGACGCGCTGTGTCGCCAGGCCGGGCACGCGTGACAGGCTGTCGGCGATGCTCACATCCGGCAGCTTGCCAATATCCTCGGCGGAGATAGCCTCGACGATGTTGTCGGAATTTTCCTTGACCTTGATCGAGCTTTCGATACTGCTGCTGATCCCGGTTACCACCACCTTGCCCAAGTCTGCAACCGGCGCCGGTGACTTCTTGTCACTGGCCTTGGCGGCTTTCTTGGTCTTGACGCCTGGGTCGGTGGGAGTTGCGGGGTTGGTCACCGGCTCCACCTGCACTTGACCGCTGGCGTCCTGTGCCGAGGCCGACCCGATGCCCGCAAGAGCCAACCATGCCAGTGCACACGCTGCTGCGAGCGGGCGCAGATGATGGATACAGACCGGTGCAACAGTGGTGTGTGACACACAACGGTGGTTCATGGACGTTTCCCTCGGCAACATGATTCGGAGTTCCGTCTCGCGGCGGGCGCCACATGGTGCGCTCAGCCGGCAACCGCTGTCACCGCGCAAGAACTTGCGTGAAACGAGCCTCGGCGGTCCGGGCTGCCCACCGCAAATCCTCGTCCGTTATGGACCGAGCTGCGTAAAACGGCAGCGCATGAGTAACTTCCGGATTCGCGCAGGAAAAGTGCTGTGAACGCACGGTCACCTGCAGCCATTGGCCGGAAAAGAGGGTGCACGATGCGCTTGTCTGCACCACCCGCAAGTGTGCCAAACGGCGGACGCTTGCCAAATCTCCAGATCGTGATTCGTGCCAGTCCGCTGCGGAGTTTCGCGGCGAGCCCGGAGCCTGCACACGAGGCCGCAGCGCAACCCGCGTACACCACTTCCGCGTGGCTCGAGGCAGCTCCAGCACGTCGGTGGCACATCAACGCCGCTTGAGGCACTATCGAGACGGGTATGGGGCGTCGAGGGCTGAGAAAGTCAATGAGTTTGGTCACTGCCAGCAGAAACCAGCCGCGCATTTGCGTCGTTGGCAATTCAAAGTTCACCCAGGTCATCCACAGCCTTGTGGATGAGTTCAAGGACGTCGCCCAGATTACTGTCATCGACAACGTCTTCAACGACGCGGTGCGTGCAGCCCGCGAGTTGATTGATGCAAAACAAGTCGACTTTTTCGTCAGTGCCGGAGCCAATGCGTTTTACCTGAAAGACACGCTGTCAGTGCCGGTGCTGGGCTTGCGGGTCAGCTCCGACGATCTGATCCATGCGGTGCTGACCGCACGACTCATTTCGCGGCGCATTTTGCTGCTGACGTATGAACGCCAGGAGACCGACCTGGATGTACTGAAACTGTTTGACGACATCGAGGTCCTGCACCGGACCTACACGACGGCCGAAGAGATCAAGGACGTTTTCCACCGGCACCGCAGCGAAGGCTATGGCGTGGTGATCGGATCAAGTTACGCGTGTGACCTTGCCGATCAATGGGGCGTCGGTTCGGTCATGATCTACTCACGCAAATCCTGCCGCAACTTGTTGCTCAAGGCCACGCGACTGGCGTTGCAAAACGCCCGACAATTGCAGAAGGACTCGCTGTTGCAATTCGCGCTCGACAGCAACCCCGGCCCGACCGTGATCACCACCCAAGGCAACAAAGTGGCGGCCTGGAACAGCGCGGCTTTGGCGCAGATTCCACACTTTGCGCAACGCCAGCGCCTGGACGGCATCCTCGACAAGCACGCACTCAACGCGTCGCGTCTGCAGGCCGAACAGTTGCTCATCGACGGGCATCCATGCACGCTCAACAAGGAAGCATTCGATCTTGCCGACGGTACGCCGGCATCGGTTTATCGCTTTCAGTTCAGCCGCGTGGGCGAGCTGCGCGGCGACGGTCGCCGCCTGGTATCGAGCTCACAAAGCATGGTCGAGGTACAAAACCTCTTGTCCGTGTACGGCAGCAACGTCGACATCGTGTTGTTGTATGGCGAAACGGGCACGGGCAAGGAACTCGCCGCGCGTACCCTCCACGCCGCGAGTGACCACGCCAGCGGTCCGTTCATTGCAGTGAACTGTTCGGCAATTCCAGCGGATCTGTTCGAGTCGGAATTGTTCGGCTACATGGACGGTGCGTTTACCGGCGCCCGGAGTGGCGGCCGTACGGGACTACTCGAGGCGGCAAACGGTGGTTCGTTTGTGCTGGACGAGATCAATGCCTTGTCCCTGGCGCACCAGGCCAAATTGCTGCGCGTGCTGCAGGAAAAGGAGATGACCCCGGTGGGCGCGCGCAAACCCATCGCGCTGGACATCAAGTTCATCGCGGCATGCAATGTCGACCTCGCGGAGGAAACGCGTGCCGGGCGGTTTCGCGAGGATCTTTTCTACCGCATCAACACGTTTTCCGTGCGCATGCCCGCGTTACGCGAACGCCCGGAGGACATCGTCGCCCTGACCCAATACATGGTGCAACGCGCGGTCACCCGCTACCGGGCCAGCATCGATATCGACGTTCTGGTCAACGGCATCATTCCCACGTTCAAGGGTTACCATTGGCCGGGCAACGTACGTCAGCTCGAGAACGTCGTCGACCGGCTCGTGGTGGCGAGCAACCTGCATCATGGCAGCCAGGCCATCGTTGACGCGCTGTCGAGTCTGGCGCCGGAACTTTATGCCGGCACCCCCACCGACGAGGTTGCCCGCGGCCATCTCAAGGCGGTGGAGCTGGAAGAAATCAGCCGCGTGCTGAAAATGTTCGGCGGGCGGCGCAACGAATCTGCGGATTATCTCGGGATCAGCCCCAC
>JBDSWR010000106.1:0-45597 GCA_039926605.1 Rhodanobacter sp.
TGTACGCGGTTCGGACCCACTCCCATCGCCGCACCACTGTGGCGCCGGGGCATGGCGAATGTTGCACTGGCGCAACGCCTTGAGCCGCAGCGGCAACAACAGGTGCGTCCGCCCAGCGCCTGGGTTCCCGACACTCAGGCGCTTCCATGCGCTCGCCGATGCCGTGCTGAAGAACCACTCGCGATTGTTGACAACCATGCAGGCCTGTCTGCCGGCGTTGCAGCGGGAGTCACCAGCCCGCACCGCTGGCGCGACGTGCTGATCTATCCCGGCGGGTTCAAACTTCCCCGCAGGGATCAGAAGAAAACACGCAGTGGTCGGCGATGGCGACGAATCGACGAGGCGCAGGCGCGCGGACGGCTGGCGCTGGTGCTGACCGACGTGCAACGGGACCATCTTCGCACCGGGCGTGCACCGCAGCGGCGACGCAGGCAACGCGCAGATACCCACGCGCAAATTGCGGCGGATGGCGTGAGTACTCCGCGTGCTTCATGCGCAACTGCAGGCGCGACGGTCATGTCGCCGCCAGGGTGACAGTGAAGCGTGCCCCGCCAAATTCGGGGGAGTGATCGACAACAAATTCGCCGTGATACGCATGCACGATATCCTGCACGATCGACAAACCGATGCCGTGTCCCTGCACGCGCTCATCGCCTCGCACACCACGCTGCAGGACCTTTTCCACCTGATCGGCGGCAATACCCGGACCATCGTCTTCCACGCTCAGGCGCAGGCCAGCGCGTGATTGGCCAGGCGCGGGCTGGTGCTTGACCACAAGCAGCACGCGGTGACCGGCCCACTTGAACGCGTTCTCCAGCAAGTTGCCCATCAGCTCGAGCAAATCGCCCTGCTCACCGAAGAACACCGCGTCCTCGTCAATGTCGAATTCGCACAGCAGATTTTTCTCTGCATAGACCTTCTCCAGGCTGCGCACCAGATCTTCCGCGTGCCCGGCAATGGGTACCGCACTGGCAAACGTCTGGCGTCCGGACGTGGCGGCGCGCGACAACTGGTAGGCCACCAGTTCATCCATCCGCCGCACCTGCGCGAGTAAACCGGTGCGCCGAACGGCATCGTCACCCTCCAGCGCCGATTCCACCTGTGAACGGATCACTGCCAATGGCGTCTTCAAACTGTGGGCCAGGTCGGCCAGGGTGTGACGGTAACGCGTGCGCTGTTCGCGCTCGCTGTCAATGAAGGCATTGATACGGTCAGTCAGACCGACCAGTTCGCGCGGATACTGGCTGTCGAGATGCGCGCTGTCGCCGCGTTCGACTCGCGCCATGTCGCTGGCGACGCGACGCAAAGGGGTGAGACTCCAGCGCAGCAGCAAGAGCTGCAGCACGATCAGCATCATGCCAAGAATCGACAACCAGATACCCAGAGTGCGTCGGAAGACGGCATTCTGGCCTTCGAGTTGATCTTCGGTTTGCGCAACCATCACGGTCAAACCGACCGACGGTTTACCCTCTACATCCAGTGCCACGCCATAGCTGTAGTAGTAAAGCTTGCCCATGCGCGTATCCACCGGTCCGACAAACCGGCTCTGCCCGGATGGCAACGGCGTGACGAAGCCGAAGTCGCGCCCAATCGCCGAGGACGACTCCCAATGGTAACCGTCGTCGCCCACTGCGACAGCGTACAAGCCTGAGCCCGGACGAGAAAAATTCGGGTCCGGCTCCTTGTCCGGCGGCAACAGCTTGCCGAACCGATTGGCGTCGGTATAGGTGATGTACGCCAGGGCATAATTCTGCAAGCGATCATGCAGCGCGCTGAGCGCACGCTGCTTGCCTGCCTGGGATAACGTCAAGCCGACCAAACCGAGAAACCCGGCCAGCACAAAACCCGTCGCAATTGCCGCACGCGCCGCCAGTGACAACGGACGACGCGACGCGGTCACTCGTCGTCGGTGTCAGTACGCGGGATCGCGAAGCGGTAGCCGCGGCCGCGCACCGTCTCGATGGGCTTGAGGGTGCCTTCCGGGTCCAGCTTGCGGCGCAAGCGGCCGATGAACACCTCGAGCACGTTCGAGTCGCGGTCGAAATCCTGTTGGTAAATGTGTTCGGTCAGGTCCGCCTTGGACACCAGTTCCCCGGCGTGCAACATCAGATACTCCAGGACCTTGTACTCGTAGCTGGTGAGATCGACCACCTTGCCTTCCACCGTCACCGTCTGCGCCGTGGTATCGAGCTTGATCATGCCGCAAGCAAGGATTGGCTTGGACCAGCCACTGGCGCGACGCACCAGCGCATTGATGCGCGCCAGCAATTCCTCGACGTGGAATGGCTTGACCAGGTAATCGTCAGCGCCGTACTTCAGCGCCTCGACCTTGTCCTGCCAACTGCCACGCGCCGTCAAAATGAGGATCGGGTAACGGCGGCCGTCCTCGCGCAGCGCCTTGACGAGCTCCATGCCGGACATCTTGGGCAACCCAAGATCGATGATCGCCAGATCAAACGGAACTTCCCGCCCCAGGTAAATACCCTCTTCACCATCCTGCGCGGCGTCCACCGCAAAACCGTCACGCTTCAGACGCGCAGCAAGCGTCTCACGCAACGGTGCCTCGTCTTCTACCAACAGGATGCGCATATCACCGTTTCTCCTTGTTGCCCGTGTGTTTGGCGGGCGGATTCTTGGTTGGCAGAGTAGACGCCGGATTATTCCGCGGCTCGGACGGAACCACTATCACCCGTACATGCCCAGCCGGCGTCAATACCTTGATGCGGTACTCCGAGCGCCGCCCGATGTGCCGCGGCTCCGCGGACAACACCTTGCCGCCCGTGTCAGCTTGCACTCGGGACACCGCCTGATCCAGCGTCACCTCACGCGGGGCAGACTGTGCCGACGCCAGCGTCGCGACCAGCGTAGTCAGCAATGCGAGCAGAATCGGGATGAAAATCTTGTTCATGGACGTGGACATGGGCGCGCTCGTCGGCAGTGGCTTGACCAGCAGTGTGGGTAATGCCGACTGAATATTGACCACATCGACCCAGCCTGTCACGCCGCCAGAGCACACGGCTCAAGCGCCTGTTCGAGTAACGCCCACCCCGCACCCGGCAGATGCGCACCCTCGCTCAAGGTGCGCCGGAAGACGCGCGCGCCCGGTTCGCCCTGGTACAAGCCGAGCAGGTGTCTGCAGATGTGCTTGAGTGCCGTGCCGCGCTGCAATTCGGCTTCGATGTATGGGCGCATGCGCCGCAGCACGTCCACGCGCGTGGGCAGCGGCGCGCCGTAAAGTGCGGCCTCGATATGCGCCAGCAGAAACGGATCGTGATATGCCGCGCGACCCAGCATCACACCGTCCAGTTGTGCCAGGTGCGCCCGAACCTGTGCGACCGTGCTGATGCCGCCATTGATGATCACCTGCAACTGCGGAAACTCGCGCTTGAGTCGATACACGCGCGCATAGTCCAGCGGCGGCACTTCGCGATTCTGCTTCGGCGACAAGCCCTGCAGCCACGCCTTGCGGGCATGCACCACGAGCACCTCGACGCCAACCGCCAGCACGACCTCGGTGAAATGCTGCAAGTCCGCGTAAGCATCCTGGTCGTCCACGCCGATGCGGCATTTCACCGTTACCGGCACGCCAACCGCATCGCGCATCGCCCTGACGCAATCGCCCACCAGCAACGGTTCGCGCATCAGGCAGGCGCCAAACCGCCCAGATTGCACGCGATCGGACGGGCACCCGACATTCAGATTGATCTCGTCATAACCCGCTTGCACGCCCGCTCGCGCAGCTTGCGCCAGTTGCGCCGGGTCACTGCCACCGAGCTGCAGCGCCACCGGATGCTCCTGCACGCTGTGTTCCAGCAGACGTAACTGGCCGCCCCGCACCAACGCGGCGCTGGTGACCATCTCCGTGTAAAGACGCGCATGAGGGGACAACAGACGATGGAAATATCGGCAATGGCGGTCCGTCCAGTCCATCATGGGCGCGACGCACACTCTATAGCCTGGCGTGTTCAATAAGTTGTGCATGCTTTTCAAAGTTTGCGCTCGGCGTGGCACAACGCAGATTCGTGCATTTTCACGTTCACCAACTTTCCACTGTATCACCCGCACCCGTCCTTGGCGGCGGGCCGCTCAGCTCACGGGCCGACATGCTCATGGCGACGGATATACCACGTGAAAAAGGCTGGCGAGTGCACATTCGCACCTCACTTTTACTGGAACGTCCGCAGCAAGACCATCATCGAGCAATGGGCAAGTCCAGACTGAATGCTATCAGCCGGGTACGGCAGATGCCGCGGTACCCATGCCGTCGTCTACACCCTGACGTAGGCTTCAGGGTATGCACCCACTGCCTGCGGCAAATGAAGCCAAGCGTACCCACGCGTACCCACGCAAGCCGATCACCTGCACACTGCGTCACAAAAACACAGTCTTACTCGACAGTTTGACATGTACTAACCAAATTTTAATCCCCCTGGAACTCGACTCGCTAGACTCGCCGGGCCAGTGGTGTCCAGGTACGGTTTCCCTGGGCCAGCACCCTCGGCCTTGTCCCAAGGCTGATTGGATCGGTGCGCTGATGGATGGTTCCGACATGGTTCGGCATCCATGCAGTATTCGGCATCGTTGCTGGTGTTCCAAACGGTAGCTCCGTCTCCATTCCCTTTGCCTCGGCGCAGGGGGAGCCGCCGTTTTACGGACGATTTTCATCAGTGCCCGGACCAGCACGACCAGACCCAAGCCGCAGGCTTTCCCATGGCGCCGTCTTCATGCCGTGGAAAGCCACTTACGGCGCGGCTACTACTCCTAGACCAGGTAAAGGATCGCCCAAGCACGAGAATTCAAATCGATGACAAATCTTGCAGCTGCCGCAAAGTCCTCTCTGATTCCACTTGCCGCATCCATCGCCGTGTACCTCGCAGCGGCGCCGCTCGCTTCGAACGCCCATGCTCAGGCGGCAACAACACTCAAAACACCGATCTACGGCGTCACCCTGGATGACCTGTCCAACCTCAATGCAATCATCACCTCGCTGACCAAGCTGCCGTACAAGCCCACGGTCCGCGTCGTGTTCGATCCGGGCACCACCGCCGCCGAGTACTACCCCGCACTGGTCAAACTGCACACAGTGGCCAACGTGATGGGCGAGATCATGGACTCGTACTACTTCCCCACCGACATCAACACATACACAGCGCGTACCAAGGAGCTGGTCTACGGCCTGAACGGTACAGTCGACGTGTGGGAGGTCGCCAACGAGATCAATGGCGAATGGCTGCGAAAGAACCCCAATGGCAGCAAGGCCACGGTGAACGCCCAGGAAACCGCCATCGGGCAAATGGTCGCCGCCGCCAGCTCGATCGTGAAGGGCGTTGGCGGCAAGACGGCCATCACGCTCTACTACAACGACGACAGCAAGGGCGCCAATTGCTGGGCGAAACCGCAGGATTACTGGAAGACCTGGCCCACCACTTTCCTGTCGGCCAGCGTCCGCCAGAGCACCGACTACGCGTTCTTCAGCTATTACCCATATCAGGACTGCTCCGGACTGTCGCCCTCGTGGGAGGCCGATTTCAGCGCACTCGCGAGCATCTTCCCGAACGCGAAGATCGGCTTCGGCGAGATCGGCACGTCGAGCCTCAGTGCACCCGCGTCGGTGCAGATGAACCTGATCAAGACGTACTACCCGATGGTCAACACCATCAAGAACCCGAAGTTCATCGGCGGTGTCTTCTGGTGGAACTACGCCGAGCAGATGGTTCCGCACACCAAGTCGTACTGGACCGTGCTCAGGGACACGATCGCCCCGCTGAAAGCGCCACAGTAAACCGGCACCTGTGCCGTGCAACGAGCCGGTCGCCATGCGTGACCGGCTCGAAAGCGAAAAACAACGCCTCCCTCCGGAGAGTTCTTTTCTTTCAACAAGCCTAGCGCCGCAGCAGCGCCGCCCCTTCGGGCAGATAACGCAACTCGAAGAAGACGCTGTCGCCTCCGCACGGCGCCCGCTGCGCCAGGGCCGCGGCGGCTTCGGCGGCGGGCAGAGCGGCGGCGGTGAAGGCGCTGTCCTCGCCGGTCTGGCGGAAGATTTCGTACACGGCGCCCTGCGCATGCGGTCCCGCGCATTGACTCGCCGCGCCGAGATACAATTCGCGCTCTCCACGGCCGAGGCGACCCGTGCCCGCGCCATCCTGCACCCAGGCGCGCACGCCGCTGCGCTGCACATCGGCCAGCAACTCGGCATAGCGCGATGGCGCCATGTTTCCCGCGAAGAACGAGGTCACGTAGACCGGCCGCCTTGCAATGCTGTCCAGTTGGCGCCGCTCCGCGGCAAGATGATCCAGCAGCTGCCGGCGCGCCACAGGATCGCGCCAGCGCCTGTCGTCGATCTCGATGGGCAGATACCAACCGGCAATCGCCTCAGTCCCCAGGTCTCCGGCCCATTGCCGGGCAATCTCTGCATTACGGCGTGACAGCGCACGCAGATACTCATCCAGGTCCCCCGTCGACGCTTCCTGGCGCTGGAAAAAGGCGGGATCGCTGTCCAGTCCCAGCACGATGCGCAAACCGACCGCATGTGCCTCGCGCACCCGCTGCAGCAACCAGGCGTGCCCGGCGGAGTCGCCGAACGCGTCGCCGTACCGGGTCCACTGCACCACCAGCGTGTCGAAGCCCCGCGCGCGCACTTGTGCAAACACGGACGGCCACTGCGCTTGCGCGACCTCGCGATCGCGCAGCTGGGGCTGGTAGAAGATCGCCGTGGTCGCGTCGACAGTCAGCGTCGCCAGCAGCAGCGTCAGTCCCGCGAGCCAGCGCAACGCCGGCCTCACCACTGCGTTCTCACAATCAGGAACACCGCGTTGTTTTCGCGCAGGTAACTGGTGAAGGCGTGCTGCCCCTCCACCGCGATGACGAATCGGTGCGGGTAGGCGTCGTAACGGGTTTCGCCATACCACAGGTTCCACTGCAGCCCGATGCCGGCGCGCACATCGCGCGCATATCCAGCGCCGTGAGCACGATCGATGCCGGTGTACTGCACATGGACATAGGGCTCGATGGTTTGGCCGTCCATCAATTTGTGCTGCCAGCCCAGCTGGTAGTCCGCGGTGAACACGGTTTGCCTGGCACGCAGATAGTGGGCGACGTCGACGTAGAAATTCTGCGTGAACCAGCCTGGCCCGGACGCGTGCCAGTCATCGTTGAACCGTGGACTGAAGGACCACGAACCGCTGGCGCGCAACATGGTGTCGTTGCGGGTGTTGCGGCTGTTGCCGACCGGTGTTTGCTGCTCGATAGACAGCAGGACGTTCTGCGCGAGCAGCGGCTTCCAGTGCACGCCCACGCCAAGCATCGGCGAGTGCATCGGCCACACCGCGCCGCTGGCGCCGCTACCGGCGAAGATCCGCGCGTAGGCGGCCAACGTATTGGCATCGCCGCCGGTGAGATGCGGATCGAAGCGATATTGGGCTTCGAGTTGCAGGTAGCTGCGATAGGAGACACCCGGCGCTGCCGCGTTGGCGGCCGAGGACACGGTGTCTCCCAATGTCATGTCGGCATTGAAGCGCCACTTGCGGCCGAGATCCTCGTGCATCCGCCGCAAGGTGTAACGCTGCTGGTCCTCGTCTTCCTGCGCCGGTCCGCCGCTCACGGTATCCGCGTCGGCGGCGGAATCGAGCTGGTCGATCGCCTGCGCTGCATAAGTCCGCGCCTGCGCGCTGTCGCCGAGTTGCTGGTGCACGTACAGCAACTGCCGGGTCAACGCCGAGTCATCCGGGTTTGCCTGGTGCGCGCGCTCGAATTGCACCACCGCCTTGTCCGGCGCACCCGCCTGCAGATAAGCGTAGCCCAGCGATGCAGCCAGCCTGCTGTCGCCGGGCGCGAGCATGCTGGCACGCTGCAGCGAAACCAGCGCCTGCTGCGCCTCGCCGGCCTGGCTTTGCAAGGCCGCCAGGCGCGCGTAGTACTGCGGATCGGGATGCATGGCCACTGCGTTTTCAAGATCGGCGCGTGCCAGCGCCGGATCGTGCGGCCCGTCGGCCTGCGCGCGCAGCCACCAATACGTGTGATCCCGTTGCCCGCCCTGCGCTGCATAGGTATCCAGCCAGGAACGCGCGACGGCCGGCTCGTCGATGGCGAGCGCAGTGGTCGCGGCGGCCATCAGATCGGCTGGTTGCATATGCGCTGCCGGTACCGCGCGCCAGGCCTGCAAGGCCGTTGCATAGTCCTGTGCGACATAGGCCTGATAGGCCAGTGCCCGGGTGACGTCGCTGTCGGGCTTGCGCTTGTCGGCCTCTGCATACGCGTATTCGGCAAGACCGGGCTGTTCGTTGCCGTAGCAATCGCCGAGCTGCCGCCACAGTTCGGCGGGATAGTTCGGCGAGAGGTCGGCCATCACCTGGCGGATGCCAACGCAGTCGCGCAGCGCCCCGAGGATGGGAATCTGCGCAATGCGCAGCGGCACGCTTTCCAGCGGCCGCCGCAGACGTGCACGATCGTCGGATGAAAACAGTGCCGGCTGCTTATCGGCCAGCACTGCCACGCGAGAAAACAAAACCGCCACGTCCGGGTTGCCGGCGAACGGGTATGCACGCAACAGCAGTTGTTTTGCTTCAGCGCGGGCACCAGCATCCATCAGCCGATAGCTGAGTGAATCCAGCAGACGATGCCCATCTGGCTGGGTGATCAGAACCTCGGCCTGCTGCCGTGCCGCGGCATACCGGCGTTGCTGCAGATCCAGGCTGAAGAGATCCTCGCGGGAGCTGCCATCAGACAATCGCGACAGCCTGGGCCGCGCCATCGCCAACGGCACCGAAAGCCGCGCCTGCAACGCGGCGTTGGCGGGATAATGCGACGTATAGCTCGCCAACTGCTGCGGTCGATCATGCGCCAACAATGCGAGTAGATATACCCATTGCCGCTCGTCTTCTTCATTGGTGAATGCAGGCTGGCGGGACGCCATGTAGGTGGCCAGACCTTTGCGAGCGCTGCGGTTGGCCATCGCCTGTGCCATGGCCAGGTCCTGCGCCGGCGCATCCAGTTCACCACGCAATTGCAGTTGGCGTGCCGCGTCCAGCTTGCCGAGCTGAAGCAGCAGGTTGAACCATTGGCCGCGTTCATCGGCACCGAGCTTGTCGCTGGCTTCCAGTGTGGCCAGTTGCGTGTCGGCACGCCGATAGTCTCCGAGGTAAATCGCGCGCTGGACCAGTGCATGACGCAAGGCGCGACCTTCGGGGCTGCGCGCGAAATCCGGAGCATCGAGTTCCGCCTGGGCCTTGGCGAGATTGCCCACCTTCAAATCGTCGTAGCCGCGTTGGGCGCGACATACCGGCCTGCCATCGCGACTGCAGTCCACGGCTGGTGTCGCGGCAACAGATGCGGTGACGCGCAATCGCGGATCGGTCGGCGTGTAGCGGCGCTGTTCGTCCAGCACCTTCTGCGCCTGCGCCGCATGACCGAAATGCCGATAGGCCTCGGCCAGGTCCAGGGCCGTATCGATGCTTCGCGGCGCCAGCCCGCGCGCGCGCTCGAACTCCGCCACCGCGACGCGCTCCTTGCCGGCGCGCATTGCCGCATAACCGGCCTGACGATGCGGATACACCATGAACTGCCGGTAGCGACTGCTGTCGACGGCCGATTGCTGCCCTGCCGCATGGAGCGACCACGCCGGGGCCATCACGAACAGCGCCATCACACATCGGCTTGGCCATGACTGTTTCATGCCGCTCGTTCCGTTGGTGTCACTCGTTGCGCCAATATCGTGATCTGCTTCTCAAGGATGATGACGATGCTCGGCTGCAGTGCTGCCTGAAGGGCCAGCACGCGGTCCAAGATTTCACGACTGATCACCGCCTGCTCGACCAGGAACTCCCCCAGCGGCTGCGCACAGCATGCGTGGCTCAACAGCAATGACCTGAATGCCACTTCATCCAGATGGCCTTGCGAAACCAGGATCTCGCCCAACATGACCTGGCGCGACACATAGCTTTCCCACAGTACTGCTGCGTATTCGCCATGGACGCGCCCATAGCGCGCCGCGGCGTCAAGCAAATCGCGTGGATCGCGATCACGGCCGTGCACAGGCGTGTACCAGCGGCGCAGGCCGACTGCGACCTGGCCCTTGTGGGCGATCACATAACGCACAGGCCGGCCAAGTTGGCGGGCGATCGCGGCCAGCGACACCGGGTCGATGTAGGACTCACTGGCGAGAACCAGCGTAGGGCCTTCGCAGCGCAGCGGCAGTATCGCGTAGTGCCGCGCGATGCCCGCCGGGAGTACATCCAGCAATTCGTGCTGCAATTGAGTCAGGTCCACCGATTCGCAACAGACGCCAATCTGTTCGGCGATCGAGCAGGCCAGTTGCGCGGCGGTGATCCGGGACTGATGAATCATCGAGCTGCCCAGTTGCAGACCGTCGATGCGATGCAGCTCCGCCTCGCGCAATTCCAGCGCCCTTACCCCACCGTTTGCCACCAATATCTCGCCCAGCGAGCGCTTGGCGTGGTTCGCACCGCCGATGCTGGGAAAGTCGTGGGTGGTCTTGTCCCAGGCCACGCGACGTGGATCGCCGCACTTGATGATCTGGCGGATCGCGCGCCAGTTGGCGAGGAAATTGATCAGGTTGCCCCACAACAGCCGCGGTATCGACAACAGACCCTGCTTCACACCGTAGTAGGCGGACACAAAGATGATCCGCTGCAAAATGCGATTGCCCATCAGCACGAAGTTCGCGGCCAGCAGGTATTCGAACCACGGTTTTCCGTCGAAGATCGACACGAAATGTGGCGCCTCCGTCCACACCTGCTGCAGCAGCCAGATCGCAATCAGATGGAGAAGAATCAGCATCGCGGCGAAACTGACGAAGTTGTTGATCGCACCCTTTCGATCGCGCCACAAGAAGTAGTTGAGTACCAGGCCGTGCCCCCAGCCGTGAGTGCGGTAGCCCTGATAGACGATACCGATGATCCAGCGCGACTTCTGTCGTACCGCCGTCGTCAGACGGTCGGGAAAGTATTCGCGCACACAGATCACATTGGACTCGCGCCAGCTCTGGCCGAAGCAGCTCTCGCGCGCGGGGCGGTGCTGGTGACGCAGCACCGGAAAACGCACGAAGATCTCCTCCATGCCCCAGGCCTTCAAGCGCAGGCCGATGTCGTAATCCTCGGTAAGGCTTTGCACATCGAACGCAACGCCGTTGCCCGCGTCAATCAGCGTGAGCACGGCGCGCCGGCTGAAGCAGGTGCCGACGCCGGCGCTGGGTACCTGCCCCGCCAGCGCCTCGCGCACGGGCACGTCCTTGCCATGCAGCTCGGCAAACTCGTCCAGGTAATGCAGGCTGGTGAAGTTGTTCCACTGCCGCGCGAACGGGTAGACCGGGATCTGGATCAGATCCTTGCGACCGACCAGATAATTGAACAGCCGCAATTCGTGCTCGCACACGACGTCTTCGGCGTCGTGCAGGATGAAGCCTTCGAATGTCAGGCGGGCGCGCTGCTCAAACTGCAGAATGGCGTCCAGCACGTTGTTGAGGCAGTCGGCCTTGCTGGTCGGCCCCGGCCGTGCGCACACCACTTTGTGCACATTGGGGAAGCGTACACACACCTCATCGACGTCGCGCTGGGTATCCGGGTCGTTCGGATAGGTGCCGACAAAGATGTGATAGTTCTCGTAGTCCAGCGTGGTCGCCGCCAGCTCGGCCATGTGCCCGATCACGCCGGTTTCATTCCACGCCGGCACCATGATTGCCAGCGGCTTTTCGGCCGGGCCGTACAACTCGTGGTAGTTGGTGTGCTCGTGCCTTCGGTAGATCACCAGCGACTTCCACAGCCAGCGTAGCCAGTAGACGATGTCGATGAACAAATCGTCCAGGCCGCTGGCCAGCATCAGCAACGCGATCGCGGTGACGACCACGCTCAAGCCGTAGAGATAGGTCGAGAAGGCGTCCAGCCACCACATGCTGCGTCTCCACCGTGCTAGATCGCTGTGCTCAGGCGCTCGCCGTACGCCAACGTGTTTTGCAGCATCTCGACAATCCGGATGCTGGCCTGGCCATCACCGAAGGGATTGCCCGCGCGCGCCATGGACTGGTACGCCGCCGGTTCTGACCAAAGCTCCTCGACTTGCTTCACGATGGATGCGCGTTGAGTGCCGGCCAGCCGGGCGCAACCGGCTTCGATCGCCTCCGGCCGCTCGGTTTCCGTACGCAGCACCAGCAGTGGCACACCAAAGGTGGGCGCTTCTTCCTGCAGGCCGCCGGAATCGGTCAGCACCAGCCAGGAGTCGATAAGTGCCTGCTGCATCTCCAGGTAGTCGAACGGCGGACTCAGGTGCACGTTGGACAGCTCACCGAGGATGGCGTGCACAGGTTGGCTCACCACCGGGTTGAGATGCACCGGAAACAGCACTTGCAGCTCCGGGTGACGACTCGCGACCTCGGCGATTGCGTAGCAGATCTCGCGCAGGTCGCTGCCCCAGTTCTCGCGGCGATGCGCGGTGACCAGCAGGTGGCCGCGGCCCTTCACGTTGCGCTGTATCCGGTGGTGCCGCACCACCCAGTGCTGCGCGTCAATCACGGTATTGCCGGTGACGAAGATGCGCTCGGGCGGAATCGCCTCTTGGCGCAACGCCAACGCCGCGCGCTCGGTCGGCGCAAAATGGAACCGGGTAATGCGACTGACCATCTGGCGCAGGCCTTCCTCGGGGAATGGCCGTTCCAGATCGTAGGTGCGCAGGCCCGCCTCGACGTGCGCGACGGGCACGCGGTGATGGAAGCCGCACAACGCTCCGAGGAAGGTGCTCTCGGTATCACCCTGCACCACCACCAGCGACCAGGACCCACCCGACATCACCGCATCGAGCAAGCTACGACAGTTTGCACTGAACTCGTGCAACCCATCGCCAGCGCGCTCGAGCGAAACATCGGGATGAATCTCGAAACAGGCAAGCATCTGACGCGCCATCTCGTCGTGCTGCCCAGTATGCAACCAGTGCGGTCGCACCCAGCCGCTGGCACGCATGCAGTGATACAGCGGTGCCAGCTTGATGATCTCCGGGCGCGTGCCACAAATGATCAGGGCATTCTGCACGTGCTTTCTCCCAGAGAACCGCAACGCCGTCCTGCTGCGCAGGCATCCTGCCCATGTCTCCATTGCCGCAAAAAGCCGACCGCAAGCGCATCGAATAGGGGCGGAGTGTGCTCAGGGTCAAGCCTGGATCGTCGCCAGGAAATTCCGCCTCGATGTCCAATATTGATGAGTCGACGTTAAATGGACGCAAAATTTTGATGAAATGTCTCAGTATTGCACTTGACATGAGTATAAATTTATAATAGTTGTGCCGCGAAATCGGCAATTCAGTTGCAAGCAAGCTTGCCAGCGGAGGATGGGGCGCCCCTTTCAAAGGATCAGGGGCCTGGGCATCAGGGATGTGTCTTGCATTTCCACCATCGCGCGCGTGCTGCGCGTCTGCCCACCACTGCGTGAGGGCAATTCCCATGACCAAGTCAATGCTTGTCAGGATGTCGACTCTCAGGTCCATCGTCATCAGCGCAGCACTGATGTTCGGCGCGGCCTTCAGTCCGGTACCCGTCGCCAGTGCAACGCAACCAGCCTTTACCCCAGCGCAGATCGTGCGGCCCACCGACCGAATGCTGCCCGCACCGCCGGCACCACCCAGAGCGTCACTGCCAACGAAGAAATCAGCAGCCGCTGTCTCCACACCGACTCGTCGCCTGGCGCCAGCGCTTCAACAGACAGTCAACCAATACGCCGGCGCGCCCGGTGCGAACCCGAACCAGAACACGCTGGTGCTGTACGACAGCTCCGGCCCATGGGGCTGGCTGGGCGAGGCCTACGGCGTGATGGCCGGCAACCTGGTCTCGCATGGCAGCAAGTACGCCCTGCATTCGGCGGCTGACTATGTCGCGGGCGAACTTGGCGACTACACCGGCCTGATCTACGTCGGCTCGACTTACGACGAACCGCTGCCGACCGCGCTGCTCGACGACGTGCTGGCCACCACCAAGCCAGTGCTGTGGATGAACGACAACATCTGGCAACTGACTGCCCGCGCAAGCGACTTCGCCGGGCAGTACGGCTTCACGCCAATGTTCTTCGACTTCAGCAATGCGCTGACGGTGACCTACAAGGACGTTGCGCTGCAGCGCAATGCGCTGGCGGTTCCGACCGGTCTGCTGCAGACGGCGATCAACGACCCCGCCAAGGCGCAGGTACTCGCCACGGCCACCAACGACGTCGGCGGCACCATCAACTGGGCCACCCGCGGCGCCAACCTGACCTATATCGGCGAGATTCCCTTCAGCTACACCGGGCCGAACGACCGCTACCTCGCGGCCATCGACTTGATCGGCAAGGTATCCAACCCGTCCATGCTATCGCGCAAACGCGCGCTGGTACGCATCGAGGACGTCAGCGGGGACGCCAACCCGACCAGGCTGCGCGCGATCGCCGACTACCTGTACAGCAAGAACGTGCCTTTCAGCGTGGCGGTGATCCCGTTCTACGTGGATCCGAACGGGGTATACAACAACGGCGTGCCGGTTCAGCAGCACCTCTACCAGTCCAGAGGCGTGGTCAATGCGCTGCGTTACATGCAAGCCAGGGGCGGCACGCTGCTGATGCATGGGTATACGCATCAGTACTCGAATATCGCCAACCCCTACAGCGGCGCGAGCGCCGACGATTTCGAGTTCTACCGCGCACACATCAGCCCGGACAACTACGTGATCTACGACGCACCGGTGGCGGAAGACTCCGCACTGTGGGCGCAGGCACGCATCGCGAGCAGCCAGCAGGAATTTGCCAGGGCGGGCTTTGCCGTGCCGAACATCTTCGAACCGCCGCACTACGCCGCCTCGGCGATCGACTACCAGGTGTTCCAGTCCGCGTTCACCGCACGCTACGACCGCGGCCTGTACGCCGTCGGCTGGTGCCCGAATGGCACCTGCGGAAGCGGCATACCGGACTACACCCGGATCTACGGCCAGTTCTATCCCTACCTGGTGCGCGACATCTACGGCTCGGTGGTGATACCGGAGCAGCTCGGCAACGTCGAACTGGTCGAGTTCAACCACAACCCGCCACGCTCTCCTGCCGACATCCTGCACAGCGCCAATTGCAACACCGTCATCCAGGACAACGTGCAGAGCTTCTTCTTCCACCCGTACCTGAATATCAGCAATCTGAAGCAGATCGTCGCGGGCCTGCAGGCGATGGGGTACACCTTCGTACCCGCGAACACCGTCAAGCAGGGCTGACCGAGCATGGCCGGCGGGCCGTCGATGGAACGGCGGGCCGCCGCGGGACGCATCCGCGAATGCGTCCCGGGTACCTCACTTGCGCGAGCTTGTCTGCCTTCACGGCTTTTTCGTCGCCACCTTCGCTCGCGTCTTCATCAGCACGGCGGGCGCCGCCACGGAACCGGCAGGCTTCCCAGCCAGTTGGCCCTGTCCCGCCTGCAGCACCAGGCACAGCAGATCGAAACGGCAGCAGCACTCGTCGTAGCTGCCGTTGTCGCCGGTGACAGCGAGCACCGCGTAGTGATGCCGTCCAAGCGGCGGGCGTGGCGCGGGCCATCGGCCAGTCGAGCTGGCCGTTGCCGGCCACCCGCGCGGGAATCAGCCAGTAGTCGCCGGTGGCATACAGCCCGCCCGGTTCGAAGCTGACCTGGATACCGTCCTCCAGCGCGATCAGTGCACCTTCGGCCAGAGTCAGTACACGTTCGCCGCGCGCTGGTCCCAGCGGCGCAGCAGCGGGTGCGACCAGAAATTCCGGCAGCACATCTTCATTGACGGCACCAGTGGTGCGCGCTGTACGGCGACGCGCCCGCCTGGGGCCAGCCGGGGACAGCAGCCTGCGCTGCGCACTCGAAACGCCGGGCAGGCGCCGCGCACCGCGGTCTGTACGCCGGCCGCTGGCACCGCTAAGCCATCGCGCGCTGCGCAATGAACTGGAGATACCACGGCATTGCCTCGCGCAGACCAGCCGGCAAGGTATGCGTCGGCGCATAGGCGAGGCGCGTTTGCGCACGGGTGATGTCAGCCAGCGAGTGGCGCACATCCCCCGCGCGGAAATCGCGGTAGACCGGACGCTTCGCGTAGCTGGCGCCATTTGCCGTGAGCTCGGTCACCAGCGCATCAAACAACTGGTTCAAACTGGTGCTCTGGCCGACCGCCACATTGTAGATGCAGTCGCGCTGTTCCTCGTCCGCCAGTGCGGCCAGCAGGTTCGCCTGCACGGCATTGGCGACAAAGCAGAAATCGCGCGTGGTCTCACCGTCGCCGTTGATGAACACGTCATCACCACGAATCATCTCCGCAATCCACTGCGGAATCACTGCCGCATACGCACCATCCGGATCCTGCCGCCGACCGAACACATTGAAGTAGCGCAGGCCGATGGCCTTGAAGCCATAACAGCGCGCGACGACTTCAGCATAGATTTCGTTGAACAGCTTGGTGGCCGCATACGGTGACAAGGCCCGGCCAATCTTGTCTTCTACCTTGGGTAGCGTCGGCTCATCGCCGTACGTGGAACTGGAGGCGGCGTAAGTGAAGCTGTCCACGCCGGAATCGCGCGCGGTAATCAGCATGTTGAGAAAGCCGGTGCAATTGGACGCATGGGTGGCCAGTGGATCTTCGATCGAGCGCGGCACCGAACCCAGCGCGGCTTGATGCAACACCCGCTTCACGCCAGCGCACGCAGCCTGGCAATCCTCGAGCTTGCGGATATCGCCTTTGATGAACCGGAAACGCGACCACGCTTGCGTGCCAACCAGACGTTCCACTTCATCCAGGTTGTGCTGATAGCCAGTGGAAAAATTGTCCAGGCCGACCACGGTCTGGCCCAGTCGCAGCAGCGTCTCCACCAAGTTGGAACCAATGAACCCGGCCGCACCGGTCACCAGCCAAGGGGCAGATTCGGCGCGCACCCGGTCCTGCAGCGCTGCCGGCAACGTCACTTGTCCATCGTCCATCACAATCTCCCATCCACGGCTTCTCGCGGCAATACATATTTCACGTCATAAACCACTGCGGCGCTTTTGCCAAACGCATGAATACCCGCGGCTCCGAGCTCCACAAACTGATGATGCCCCACCGCCACGATGATCGCGTCATAAGCACCGGCAGCCGGCGCTGCGATCGGGCGGATAGCGTATTCGTGCTCGGCTGCATCGGCATCAACCCACGGGTCGTATACATCCACTTGCGCGTTGTAACTGCACAAGGCGTGCACGATATCCACAACACGGGTGTTGCGCAGGTCCGGACAGTTTTCCTTGAACGCCAGCCCGAGAATCAGGATATGTGCGTGGACCGGATTGATGCCCTTGCGCACCATCAACCGGATCACCTCATTGGCGATGTATGGGCCCATGCCGTCGTTGGTGCGCCGACCGGCCAGGATCACGTCCGGGTGATGGCCCACTTCCTGCGCCTTGTGGGTGAGGTAGTACGGATCCACGCTGATGCAGTGACCACCGACCAGACCTGGGCGAAACGGCAGGAAATTCCACTTGGTGCCGGCCGCCTGGAGGACTTCCAGGGTATCAATGCCGAGCTTGTTGAACAGGATTGCCAGGTCATTTATCAGTGCAATGTTCAAATCGCGCTGCGTGTTCTCGATGACTTTTGCCGCCTCGGCGACCTTGATGCAACTGGCACGATGCGTACCGGCGGTGATGATCGAGCCATACAAGCGGTCGATGAAATCCGCCACTTCCGGCGTGGAGCCGGAAGTGACCTTGAGAATAGTGGTGACGCGATGTTCCTTGTCACCCGGATTGATCCGCTCGGGGCTGTAGCCGGCGAAAAAATCCTGGTTGAACACCAGCCCCGAACCTTTTGCCAGCAGGGGTACACACACTTCCTCGGTGCAACCCGGGTACACGGTCGATTCGTAAACCACGATATCGCCGCGCTTGAGGACTTTCGCCAGGGCCTCGCTGGCCTTGATCAGCGGCGTGAGATCCGGCTGCTTGGCCTCGTCGATCGGCGTGGGTACTGTGACGATGTAGACGTTGCACGAGCGCAGGTCGTCGAGGTTTGCGCTGAAGCGCAGGCGTTTGGATGCGGCCAGTTCCGCCGCGTCCACCTCCAGCGTGCGGTCGTGACCGTTGTGCAACTCTTCGATACGCACCGCGTTGACGTCAAAACCGGTGGTGGCGTAGTGCTTGCCATATTCAACCGCCAGTGGCAGGCCGACATAGCCGAGGCCGACAATGGCAATCCGGGTATCTTCCAGACTCTGCATGCGCTACATCCTTGATGGATCAGTGATGAAAACTTGCGCTGCTGGGCCGTGCCGTAGTTCCGTGCACTGCTCAGCCGCAAGCGGCAAACCACCGGAGACAACTCGATCACGCTGGCGTCTCCGGACGCACCGGCACCGCACCCATTGTGCAACGCCAGCGGGCTATGGTAACGCGCACGCTCGGCGCGCACGCAGCTCCCGGCACCCAACGTTCAGCCGGCATGACGCGCTGCAGCCAATCCGCACCCCATCCTGCGCCCCAGGCACCACGCTGGCATAATGTGCAGTTGCAGCATGAAAGTGCCGCACTCCTTCGCTGACGACAGACGCTCCATGGCGGTATTGGCCACCGAACACGTACTCGACGTGCATCACTGGACGCCCACGCTGTTCAGCTTTCGCACGACGCGCGACCCATCGTTCCGCTTTGACAGTGGGCACTTCGTGATGGTGGGTCTGGAGGTTGCCGGGCGCCCGCTGCTGCGGGCGTACTCCATCGCCAGCGGCAACTACGAGGAGCATCTCGAGTTCTTTTCCATCAAGGTGCCCGACGGCCCGCTGACCTCGCGCCTGCAATACGTGCAGCCGGGCGACGCCGTGCTCGTCAGCCGCAAGCCTACCGGCACGCTGGTGCTGAATGATCTGAAACCCGGTCGCCATCTGTACCTGCTCGGTACCGGTACCGGACTGGCGCCGTTTCTCAGTATCGTCCGCGATCCGCTGACGTACGAGCGCTTCGACAAGGTGGTGCTGGCGCATGGCGTGCGCACGATCAGTGATCTGGCCTACGCCGATTATCTCGAACACGAGCTGCCACGCCACGAGTATCTCGGGCCGCTGCTGCGCGGCAAGTTCATCTATTACCCCACTGTGACACGCGAGGCGTTCAGGCACCGCGGGCGTATCACCGATGCGATCGTCAACGGCGCGCTGGCCAGCGCAACCGGCCTGCCGTCACTGAATCCGGATCTCGATCGGGTGATGCTGTGCGGGAGCCCGGGCATGCTTGCCGATCTGGGGACGTTGCTGGAGGGTCGCGGCTTCCAGGTCTCGCCACGCACCCGTGAGCCGGGTGATTATGTGGTCGAGCGTGCGTTTGTCGAGCAGTAGGCGTCGGCGCGCAATGCATCAGTGCTTGCCAGATCGACTTTACACCCGCACATTGGCAACACTCGGTGGTGCATCAGCCACTGACGCCAAGCGGAACTGACATCCTGGACATCGCTCTCTATCTTCTCGCCGCGGTACTCATGGTGGGTGGCCTGGCCGGGGCCATCCTGCCGATACTGCCGGGCATCCCGATGCTGTTTGGCGGCATCTGGCTGGCGGCGGCTGTCGACAACTACCAGCATCTGGGCAAATGGTGGCTGCTAGCCATCGGCTTGCTCGGCGCGGTTGGCGTCGCCGTCGATTTTGTCGCTGGAGCGATGGGCGCCAAGCGCGTGGGAGCCAGCCCGCGCGCATTGTGGGGCGCCGGTGCCGGAACGCTGCTGGGCATGTTCTTCGGCATCCCCGGGCTGATCTTCGGTCCGTTTGCCGGCGCGCTGCTGGGTGAACTGGCGTCCGGCACGAGCGCGTTGCGTTCGGCGCATGTCGGCGCTGCCACCTGGATCGGGCTGCTGTTCGGCACCCTGCTCAAGCTGGTGATCTCGTGCATCATGCTCGGCCTGTTCGGCATCGCGCTGCTATTTGGCTGACCAGCGCGGCGCGGTACCCAGACCGGGTCGCCGACTACCACGGCGATCCGTCGGGGATTACATACAGCAGCACCGCAAAGAAATGCAGCACACTGCCAGCGAGCACGAACACGTGCCACAGCGCATGGTGATACGGCATCCGCCGCCACAGGTAGAACGGCACGCCCAACGTGTAGGCGAGACCGCCGGCAACGAGCAACACCGTGCCCCCCGTCTGCAGATGCTCACTGAGCGGCTTGAACGCGAGCATGCCGATCCAGCCCATACCCAAGTACAAGCCCACCGCGAAGTGGTGATACCGCCTGAGCAAACCCAGCTCCAGCGCGCTACCGGCCAGCGCCAGCGCCCACACCCCGGCGAACAGACTCCAGCCCCACACGCCAGGCAAGGCAATCAAGGTAAACGGCGTATAGGTACCGGCGATCAGCACGTAGATCGCGATGTGATCGAGCACGCGCAACGCCGGTCGCGGCGCAGTCAATGAAGTGGCGTGATACACCGTCGAAGCCGTGTACAGGAATATCAGCGAGGCCCCAAACACGGCACACGCCACAATCGCCAGGGCGTTGCCATGCAACGCCGCAAACGCGACCAGCACGGCCAGCCCGGCAATGCTCAGCAGGATGCCGATACCGTGAATGACGCTGCTGGCCAGCGTGTCGCCGAACGACAACCGGGGGGTGCCAAAGCCGGATGCAGCGGTCATGGCCACTCCGAAAGTTGCGTGTGATCAGGTGGATATACCTTGGTGCGGGTGACGGCTTTGGCTACGGTTGCCAGGCGCTGCGGCCGCGTGTACCCGGGTGGAGGCGCCGGCGCAAGGCTGCGCGCGCTTCAGCAAACTCAGCCAGTGCGGCCATCGTCCAGCACGAACAGCCGTTTTTCAGCCGCAATGCCGTTGATTGAGCCGCCGTCAGCGCTCGATGATGAACGCGCCAAATGCCACGCCCAAGTTCCAGCCGGTGCCCTTGCCGGTCAGCGCCAGCGACACGTTGCCTTTGGTCATCACCTGCGCCTTGGCGGCGTCGCGGTCCACCCCCGCGTGCGCTTCGGCCGTGGCGTAGTGGCCCAACACATCACGCACGTTCGCCACCCCGCTGAACTTGCCGTGGCCGTTGGTGATGCGCGTCTTGCCGAACGTCAAACCACCACCTTTGGCGCGCAAATGCACGCTCAGACTCTGGCCGTTGCTGCAGCGAACCACGCCACTGCCGCTGGCGGTCTTGTAAAACAACGACCAACCGGACAACTGAAAACTCATCTGACACGAAACGTCGGCGGCCTGTGCCGGCATGGGCACCAGCGCGCACGCGCCAGCCAGCATTGCCGCGGCGGCCCAGTGGATCATCTGCATTGCGCACTCCCGAGTCGGCATGGAAACCAGCACTGATTGTCGCAACAATCTCGTCGCCCCGCGCGCGGTCAGCGTGGGTGAAACCATCGCTGCATGCACCGTGCGTGGCACAGCAGCCAGCCCAGGTACACCCCCAGCGTGACGCCCACAAACTCGGCGAGCACGCGCATGCCCATGGAGTCCGGATCGTGCACCAGCGCGAGCTTCGCCTTGAGCAGCACCAGCGACTGAAGTTGGCCGTAATTGAAGTAGAACAAATCCGCCAAGTCGCCACTGGCGGTGAACAACACGCCCAGCAAGAAACTCCAGGCAATCGGCGCGCCCGGACCCCAACCGTTGCGCCGGCCCAACCAGTGAAACAGGACGAACAGCAACGCTCCGGCAAGCGCCGAAATCAGCCCTGCCTGCAGCGCTCCAACTATCCCGAACCCCATCCATGACTGGTCGTAATGCATCAGCGCGACATCATCGTGCGCAGACACGGTAGCCGATGCAGCCGCGCCCTGGCGCTGCGCCTGCGCAAGGCCATGAGCACCCGCGGCGCCAGTGGCGTTGCCATAGTCATCCGTCGTTTTCTGCCCGGGCGACTACCTGGGCATCACCGTCTGCATCGACCGTCACGCACAACGTGATCGGACGACAGCACACCTGACAGTCCTCGATGTAGCGCTGGTCTGGAATGGATGGGTCGATCAGGATCTCGATGGACTCACCGCAATACGGACAAGCGATCAGATGAGAATCCAGCATGGCGCCTCCTGCAGCAGCCTCAAACGGCTACCTTAGCCCGATTGCCTGGCCTAGCGCAGGCAGCGTCGGCACCCAGCACAGCCGTCAACGCCCACGCCTGCGGCAACACAATGGCAAACCCGGCATCGGCGCGAGCGCGCCGATCAAGTTTCAACAGTTCGTTGTCCTTGCTCAGCAGCCAGCGTGCACCTGAGGCCAGCGCCAGCTCCATGAATTTCTGATCATCCGGATCGGCGCAACGCGGCAGGCGCGTGGCGGTAACCGGCACGCTGTCGCTGTCGGCCAGCAACTGCACGTTGGCGGCAAAGGCGGCCTCAAGCCCGGGTCGCGACTGGTCATCGATCGGCAACTGCCGATAGTGCAGCACGCGTTGCCACTCCGCGCGGCAGTCCGCGCGCGTCACGGCCTGCACGGCGCCGCTGTGCAACGCCGCCAGCAGGTCGGCGCAAGCCGGATCGGCAAACAGCCACAAATCCAGGCACACATTGGTGTCCAGCACGATGCGTGGTGCCAACAAGTTCGGCAGGATCATGCGCCCATGATGCAACAATGCCTGCAGCGATACACTGCGGGTTTTGCGCAAAGGAGCCGGGCATGGCCGAGCGTACGTTTGACCATTATCTCGTGCGCTCTGGCGCGACGCTGGAAGGTTCGCGCTATACCGCGTTTCTTGCCGTCACGCCACGCGGTGATCACGGCTTTCCGGTGTACTACGCAATCTGCGAAAACCGCAGCTTCCGCGCGCAGGACGTGGCCGAGATTGCCGCCGCCAAGGCGCTCACCGACATGCAGGGACTGGAGCCCGACGGCACCCCGATCTTTGCCGAGGGCTATACCGGTTTTGACGACGTGGACCTGCCGGCCTGATCCACGCCGCCGCACGCGCCTGCGCCTGTCTGCGTTGCACCCTCTAACTGGCTGCCGACGATCAACGCGTCAGCGCATCCAGAATACGCAGATCCTCGGCGTCGAGCTGATCGCCGTCGGTGCCGCGAAAGTGATGGTGAAACGCGCGCACGGTCGCCGCGCGGTCCTGCAGCGGATAACCCACGGCGCGCAGCGCCAGCCACGGCGAAAAGCCTGGCGGTGGATCAACCAGCACGCCACGCGGCCATTGCCCAAAACCGGCATCCGCCAACTGCTGCCACGGGAACTGGGGACCGGGATCATCCTTGCGCCCCGGTGCCATGTCCTCATGACCGATCACCTGCGTGCGGGGAATATGCCAGCGCGTGGTGAGATCGGTCAGCAGACGCAGCAGGCTGTCGATTTGCGCAGGCGCAAACGCGGTCTGACCATCGTTGTCCAGCTCAATGCCGATCGACGCCGAATTGACGTCGGTGATCGTGCCCCAGTGCCCGGCCCCGGCATGCCACGCGCGGCGGGTGTCGGCGACCAACTGATAGATGTGCCCGTCAGCGCCAATCAGGTAATGCGCGCTGACCGGCCCGCTGCTGTTGCTCGTGCGCAAGGTATCCAAGCTCTGCTGCACCGAATGCTGATGGGTGAAGTGCAGCACGATCAACACTGGCCTGCGCACGTCGAAGTTCGGCGACGGCACCCAGGTTGCGAGCGGATTGCGCACCGGAGCCTGCGCGCAGGCAGCAACCAGCAGCATGGCTGCGCACAGCAGTACGCCGCGCGCGCAACGCTGGAAGATCGCGACCTGCCTCGCCGTCAGTGCCGCGAATCGAGTTGCGGCGACTGGCGCCGCGAGCGGCGGCATGGACAACGCATGCGCGGTCACCGTCAACTGACGTCGCAGCCCAGGCGCAGGTTGATCTCCAGTGCCGTTGCCACCTCGCGCATAGGCTCCTGATCCAGCGTCAGCGTGATCCAGCCCGCGCAGGTGCCATCCTCGGTTTCCCACGACCACAGCGTGTAACCAAACTCGGCCAGACGGTCGTACGCAACGGCCATCAGCGCGGGCACATCCTGTTCGGCATGAAACTCGTCGTCGTCCGTGTCGCCGTCCCAATCCAGCGTCAGATTCCAGCGTGCCGACAACTCGTCGATGGCCTGCACCAGTGCGCGCGTGTCATCGGCACCCACGCGGAAGCCCGAACGCCAATCAACGACGCGGCCAATCGTCTCGATCAGTTCCCCGCCGTCATCCGCGCTTTCGTGCGCGTCGCGCCACATGGCAAACTCCTGCAGGGCCAATTCCACGTCACCGGGATTGACCAGTTGCAACAGTTGCCAGACCAGGCCTTCCTGCGTGTCATCGCCGGCGTCGTCGGCGTCCGCATCGGGATCAAGATCATCGTCATCGAAATGGTGCATACACATCGCCATCCTGGGTTGCTGCATGGTGGCGCGACGGACGGTACTTGGGAAGCACCAGCGGTGGGTCGCGCGCCGCTGCACCGCCGCGCGTTGAATCCCGTTACCCGTGTTCGGAGCACCCGAGACGCGCCAGCGCATCGACTATGCCCGCGCGCCCCATAACGTCAGGCCAACACCCACCAGTGCGCTGCAGCCAAGCAACACCACCAGGCCGCGATAGATGCCAACCTGCCAGCCACCAGTGGCACCCCGCACCCCGCGCAAGAACAGCGCGAGCGCCGCAGCCAGCAACAACGCGCCCGCATTCACCCACGCAGCATGCGCCAGCAGCGTGCCACCGATGACCAGCGCGTTGGCGGCATTGAACAGCACCCACTCGGTTGCCAGCAAGGCGGTCGAGGACGGAGCAGGTGCCAACGCCGCCTGTCCGGCAGCCAGCGCAGCCTGTGCGGCGCCCACCACCAACACCAGATACGCGACCAGCCACATGGCCGGTCTGGAGGGAACATGTGCGAGGAATCCGGCAATCAGGCCGCCACCGACGATGGCCAGGCCCGCGACCGCCCAGAACGGCCAGGCGCGCCGGACGGCCACCGTGTCGATCATCAGCGATGACGCCATGCACCAACGCTCCTCAATGCGGAATGCACACCGCGGTGGTCCAGCATACCGCCGCCCTGCAGGTACCTGGCGCGCGCTGGCAAGGTACTTCCGAGATCGGATGACCATGCGCCGGGGCTGAATCGGCTGCAATTTCAGGCTCTGCGGGGCTCCATTACTGGTCATGTTCCATTAACGCACCGTCAAGTACATTAAGCACATTGTCGTGAGACACCTCTCCCACCGCACGATCAGGCTCCCCTCCTGTTTCATGCAACCAGATGGAAACCCCGAAAGCCTGCAGTCCCCTCTGCGGGCTTTTTTTGTTCCTCACGGCGTGCGCCAGCAAGCATCTTCGTTCTGCCTGATCATCTGCACGCTGCCGCGCAAGCCATCTCGGCATGATTCCGCTTCAGGCTTGGCCGCCTGCGGGACTGCGCATGGACGATGGCTCGCTGCGCAGAGCACCGAATACGCGCGGCAGGCGGGGCATTCGCAACTCGCTGCGCGAGCGGCCGACCGGTTGATCGCCAGCGACGCGCCACGGGCGACCGCTGTGCCCACACCGGCAGCCGCCCGAACCGGCGGGGCGACTGCGGCGCGCATGCGGGCGGGTCAGTCGGCGACCGTGTTCAGCCCGCGGCGTTCGAGCAGGGGCGCGATCTGCGGCTCGTGGCCGGCAAAATCGCGAAACAACTGCAGGGCATCCTTGCTGCCACCGCGGGAGAGCAGCGTCGCGCGGAACCGATCACCGTTGGCGCGAGTCAGGCCACCGTGCGCCTTGATCCACTCCACCGTGTTCGCATCCAGCACTTCCGACCAGATATAGGCGTAATAGCCAGCCGAATAGCCGCTCATGATGTGGCTGAAGTACGGCGTGCGGTAACGCGGCGGCACGGCTGCATAGTCGGTACCGTTGGCCTTCAGTGCGGCAGCTTCGAACGCCATGACGCCGTCGGCCTGCGGGATCTTGTCGGCGCCGACCTGGTGCCAGCTCTGGTCAAGCATGGCCGAACCCAGGTACTCGGTCGTGGCGAAGCCCTGGTTGAACTTCGAACTGGCCAACACCTTGTCCAGCAGTTCCTTCGGCATGGCTTCGCCGGTCTGGTAATGCTTGGCGTAGTTGGCCAGCACACTGGGCCAGTCGGCCCACATCTCGTTGACCTGTGACGGGAACTCGACAAAGTCGCGCGGCACACTGGTGCCACTGAAGTACGGGTAATCCACGTCCGAGAACATGCCGTGCAGCGCATGACCGAATTCGTGGAACATCGTGGTCACCTCGTCCCAGGTCAGCAGGGTCGGGCCGTTGGTCGGCTTGGTGATGTTCAAATGGTTGGCCACGATCGGCAGATTGCCGGTTAGCGCGGACTGGTCGATGTAGGAGTTCATCCACGCACCGCCGCGCTTGGACGGACGCGCGTACATGTCGGCCAGGAAGATCGCCAACTGCTTGCCGTCAGCGTCGAACACGTCGTAGACCAGCACGTCCGGGTTGTAGACCGGCAAGTCGGTGCGCTGCTTGAAGGTGAGACCATAGAGCTGGCCGGCAGCGTAGAACACGCCGTTCTCCAGCACGTTCTTCATCTCGAAGTATGGCTTCAGCTGGCTTTCGTCAAAGTTGTATTTGTCGGCACGCACTTTTTCGGTGTAGTACGCCCAGTCCCACGGCTCCAGTTTGAACGTTGGCTCACCCTTGGCTACCTGTTCCTTGTCAATCATCGCCTGCAGCGCCGCACCTTCGCGTTTCGCGTTTGCCACCGCCGGTGGCGCCAGCTTGCCGAGCATGGCGTTGACCGCCTGCGGCGTCTTGGCGGTTTCGTCGGCCAGCACGTAGGCAGCCCAGGTGGGGTAGCCGAGCATCGTCGCCTTCTCCGCCCGCAGCTTCATCACTTGCGCCACGATCGCCGTGTTGTCATAGGCGTTGCCGCGGCTGCCACGCGCGATCGAGGCCGTGAACAAGCGCTCGCGCAAGGCGCGGTTCTGCAGTTGCATCAGCGGCGGCTGGCCGGTGGTGTTGAGCAGGGCAACGACATACTTGCCGTCCAGGTCCTTCGCCTTGGCGGCGGCCGCCGCGGCGCCGATTTGCGCGTCGGTGAGGCCGGCGAGCTCGGCCTTGGTGTCGACCACCAGCGCCGAATCATTCACTTCGGCCAGTACGTTCTGGCTGAACTTGGTGCCCAGCTTCGCCAGCTCACCGTTGATGTCCTTCAAGTGCGCCTTGTCGGCATCGGAAAGCTTGGCCCCCGCGCGCACGAAGTCGGTGTGGTAGCGCTCGATCAGGCGCACGCCTTCGGCGTCCAATCCCAGACTGGTGCGGGTGTCGTACAGCTTCTGGATACGTGCGAACAGCGCCGGATTGAGCATGATCGCGTCGCGGTGTGCCGACAGTTTGGGTGCGTATTCGGCCTGGATGGCCCTGCGGGCGTCACTGTTTTCCACACCGACCAGGCTGAAAAACGCGGTGGATGTGCGCTGCAGGATTTGCCCGGACTTCTCGAGCGCGATGATGGTGTTGTCAAACGTCGCTGCATCGGCTGCAGCCGTGATCGCCGCAACCTCCTGCAACTGATCGGTCATGCCGCGATCAAAGCCGGGGGCGAAATCAGCGTCCTTGATCCTGTCGAATGCGGGGTAGTGCAGTGGCAGCGTACTTTCGGCAAAGAACGGATTGTCGGCATTGGCTGGAGTGGCGGTCGCGGGCGCTGCGGTCGGCGCCTGGGCCTGCGACTGCGCAGAGGTGCTCTTGCTGGAATCAGAATCCGTGCAGGCGCCCAGGGAACCGGACAGGGCAATGGCCAGAGCCAGCGTAAGGGGGTGCTTCATCGGGCAGGGTCTCCTCTCGAGTGACCCCTGAGCGTACCTGATGCGTGCCCTCGTCACCCATGACAAAAGACACAGACGCCATCTGGTGCCGATGGCGCGTGACTCGTCGCCGAACACGTGTGCAGTCGCGCGCTGATGCCACGACAACGCGCGACCGACTGACGGACCGAAGCGCCGGGCGCTTGGGTCCGTCACCACAATCTTGGGTGCGCGCCCGCACAGTCCATGCCGGCGTGGCGCGCTTCGTCACTGCTGCGTGGCCCGTAACTACGCAACCAGTGGAGTGCCGTCACCCACGACGCAGCAGACGATCCACACTCCACGGTCCGGCGCCGGCGGCAGACAGATACAGGAACACGAAGCAGAACATCACTGCCATGCCTCCGCCGTTGAGCACAGGCCAGAAGGCCGACGGGTTATGCGCCATGAAATAAGCAAACGCCATTTCCCCGGCAAGAATGAACGCCACCGGTCGCGTAGCGAGGCCGACCAGCACCAGCAAGCCACCGAAAAATTCCAGCACTCCGGCCAGACCCATTAACGACGCCCAGTCCACCGGCGTCCCGCCCAGAAGTCCAAACAACTTCTGCGCACCGTGCTGCATGAACAACAAGCCGCTGACGATACGCAGGATACTGAGCAAGTATGGCGCGGCCTTGGTCCAGGCCAATGAACGATCGGTCATGCTGATTTCCCCCTGAGTGATGTGGCAGGTGCGACACCAACAGGAAACCGTCAGTTCATCGATAGCTTGCCGCATCGCCTGCCACCCCAATCCTAAGCCAGCAGGCGCAGGCTCGCCAGCCGAGCATGAAACAACCGGTATCTCATCCGCGCCATTCTCCAGACCAGGACCGCCGCCGGTAATGGAGGGCCAACCGCGCGCACACGTATGGCCGTCCGTCTTCGGGTTGCTTGCGCGCCTTGCCGCAAAAGGTCACAAATGGTCACAGCGAGACGACGTCACCGCCTGACGTCATGCGTTTCAAGCTGATCGCTGCCGCAGGAGACCATGGGGAACGATCAGCTCAAAGCGCCGCGGCCCATGGAAGGACGTGCTTGGCGCATGCGCAAGGTGGATAACCGTACACGCGTCACAATTTTGACTACCCACGCGCCCGCGCGTGTCCGTACTTGTGCGTATGGCATAGGCAATGCTTGTCCCAGGGCTGGCCCCAGGGGGAGGCCAGCCAACACGCGCGCTCATCGCCGCTTTCGTGCCAGGTACCTGCGTCTGCACGATTCCGTGTGCTGCGCCGCGGCACAACTCATCAGCTCATCCATCCAAGGACACTGAACAATGTTGTTTTTCGGCAAGAAAAAGCGCGACAACGCACAAGGGGAGAGGCTCGAGGGGCCGCAGGTCGCGCCAGGTACCGAAATCCACTATGACGGCAAGCTCATCGCCCACTTCCTGGACCACCACCGCGCGTTGGTGGATTTGATCGGCAAGATCCGGAACTCCGCGCAGTCGTCAAAATTCGAGGAGACCGGGAAGTACGTCAACAAGTTCAGGCTGTTGCTCAATGAGCATCTGCTGGAGGAGAACCTGCGCCTTTACACCTATCTGAGCTATTGCCTGAAAGGTGATCCGGAAGGGGCGGAATTGATGCGTGACATGCGCAGGGAAATGGGCGACATCGGACGCAAGGTTGCCGCCTTCATCAAGCACCACAACGAATTCGGCATCAATGACGAAAACAAGGCCAAATTTCTCAATGAGCTGAATCACATCGTGGAAGCACTGGACGAACGCCTCGCCCGCGAAGAGCGCTCGCTGTACACCATGTACCTGCCCCCGCAAACCATCCGCGCCGGCCAATAAAAGCTTGCCTTGTGCAGCTCACACGACGAGCACGACCCGAACCTCCAGCTGGACCCGGGACCATCGCTTGCAGCCATCCTCATTTCGCATTTGCGCTGCGTCGGCCACGACACGGCACGGGGGTTTTGCGGGTGTCCCACGCGACCGGGTGCAACCATGCGAGGCAAGCCCGCGGCACGCTGCAGCAAGCGAGTAACGAAGGCGACCACATCGTTGGCCACTGCCTCCGTGTCCACAACACATTTTTTTGCGCAGTCGATACTTTGCTGCTTCAACCCACCAACATCATCTGGACAGGCAAGACTCGGCACGGACGCCACAAATTCACGTCATCCCATACAAGGTGAATTCCCATGCGCTTGAGTGCCCCGACCAAAGCACCGAATCTGGATTTGATCGACATCTACGGCAAGCCTGTGCCCATCGGTACCGGATCGCAACGTACTCTGCTGTGTTTCTTTCGCGACGCCGCCTGCCCGTTCTGCAATTTCCAGATCTATCAGCTCACCCAGCGTTATCCGGCCCTGTCGGCGCTCGGGCTGAATATCGTTGCCGTGTTCACCTCCACGCCGGAAGAGGTAAAACGCTTCGTTTCGCGCCATCCGCGCCCGTTCCCGGTCGTCGCCGACCCGACCTCCACCGCGCACAATGTGTATGGCATCGAAAGTTCGCTCTGGCGCAAACTCAAGGCCATCGTCACGCGGGTGCCCACACTGCTCCGAGGGCTGCGTCTGGTCGGCCTCGCTGGCCTCAACACCACGAACCTGATGCCCGCCGACTTCCTCATCGATGAGGACGGCAACGTCGCCGAGGCTTATTACGGCAGCGACGCGGGCGATCACATTCCGTTTGAACGAGTGGAGGCGTTTCTTGCACGCCGTCCTGCGCGGTACGCTGCAAGCAGACGCCCGCCGGCGCCGGCAAACTCCGCCGACGTCGTGTGATCAGCCGACGTTGCGGCGCTGGTTACTGCCGTGATCCGCGTGCAGGCGAAGTGCGCCGCCTGCATGCAGGGTGGCACGTACAACGGTCACGCCGCGCCCAGCCACCGGCGGGCGCACGTGCAAGATCGTTCCGGCCGGACACCCTGCGGGCATGCAATTACGACGTGAGCGTGACGATGGCGGCCCCTGTACTTCTGGCGGCCTTGCACCCACATTCCCATGATGACTCCGTTGCAGCAATTCATCGGCGCTCACTCACGGTTGTTCGTGCTGACCGGCGCTGGCTGCAGCACCGAGTCGGGCATTCCGGACTACCGTGATCGCGACGGCCAGTGGAAACGTGCGCCACCGGTAACCTACGCCGCGTTCATGCACGAACCTGCCACGCGCCAGCGCTACTGGGCCCGCAGCATGATCGGCTGGCGCCGGTTCGGCAGCGCGCAGCCAAACGCCACGCACCGCGCCCTGGCGCAATTGGAACGGCGCGGTCAGGTCGAACTGCTGGTTACGCAAAACGTCGATCGCCTGCATCAGCGCGCCGGCAGCCAGAACGTTGTCGACCTGCACGGTCGCCTTGACCGGGTGCGCTGCATGACCTGCGGCCAATACTCCGCCCGCGCTGCTTTCCAGCAGCGGCTGCTTGCACGCAATCCCGCGTGGGCCTGGCTGGATGCCGCCGATGCTCCGGACGGCGACGCCGATCTGGAAGGCCACGACTTCAGCCGCTTCGATGTCCCAGCTTGTCCGCGCTGCGACGGCATCATGAAACCCGACGTGGTGTTTTTTGGCGAAAACGTGCCACGTGATCGCGTCGACGCGGCGACCCGCGCGTGGCAAGCCGCCAACGCAGTGCTGGTGGTCGGCTCCTCGCTGATGGTGTATTCGGGCTACCGCTTCGTGCATGCTGCTGCACAAGCGGGCAAACCGATCGCTGCGGTTACCCTCGGTCACACTCGGGCCGATCCGCTGCTCACCCTGAAAGTCGACACGCGCAGCAGCGATGCCCTGGCATTCCTCGACCCAAGCGGCGCAGGCAACGGTGATTGAACGCACGCTGCTGATACTTGCGCGGCAGCCACTGGCCGTCGCGATTCAGGCTCACTTGCGCGCAACCAGCGCGAAATGAAATGGACAACACGCGTGCAGATCCACCGTTGCGATGTCACGAAACCCGGCATCGGTCACCCATTGCCGACATTGCCCGGGAGTCGGGCGCATCGCCAGCGGTGGACCCCGTGGCGTGGCGATGTCACTATGCCAGTGGATCACTGCCAGCACGCCGCCAGTGCACAACGTGCGGTGCGCTTCGCGCAGTAAATGGGTTGGCTGGGCCAGGTGCAGCAAGTTGAAGATCAGTGCGACTTGTTGTGACGCAGCGGCTACGCCAGCGCCGTCGGCCACAAAATCCCGCAGCTCGGCACGAACGTTGCGCAGATCGAGATGCCCGGCTTTTTCGCGCACGCGGGCGATCATTGCGGGGTCAATGTCCAGCGCGGTAACCAGCCCGCTGGTGCGACGGGCCATCGGTATCGTGAAGGATCCGTAGCCACAGCCAAATTCAATGACGTCGCCGTGCACACCAGCCGCTTCCAGCAACTTCTGCGTAGCTGCCTCGCAGTCAAAGAAGCTGGCCCACTGCGCTTCGTCGGGCATGCCGCTTTCACGGATCTTCATGTGGCTTGCATCCTGCTCAACCGCTCCGCCGTCATCGTTGAGGTCGGCTTGTTGGCGCCGTGTCGCTCATGGCATGCGGACATGTGTGGACACGGGTCACCGCTTGGGTGGGTTGGGCGGCCGCTGTCGACGTGCCACTGGCGCAGGAAACCTGCGCTTGAAAACCGGTGGCAAGCAAACTCCCGGTGGGCACTGCAGTCAAGCCCGTTCGGCCACTCCGGTGACGTTTTTCCCGAAATTGCGCAATGGGTTTCTGCGTCCGGTGGTGCTGACCGTCACCCAAGGGGCCCGGATCGACGGCCCTGAATCGGGCGTCAACCGGACCCCACCTTCTTCCCTTCAGAGCCTCCGTATGGTCGGGAGGCCAGCCAGCGTCCAGATCATCAAGCTGACACCCGCCGAAAGCTCAACTGGCTCAATTGACCGTGAGTTTCCGCGACGTGCCATTGGGCTTTTTCGGCAAGGTCAGCGTAAGCACACCATTCTCGTAGCGCGCATCGGCCTGCGTACTGTCCAGATCGTTGGGCAGGGTGAACGCCCGGTAGATCTTGCCGTAATAGCGCTCGGTGTGCAGATGCATCCGGTCAGCGTCCTTCTTGCCTGTCTCGCGTTTCACTTCCGCACTGATAGCGACCTGATTCCCCTCCACCGAGATTTCAATGTCGTTCTTGCTGATCCCGGGCATTTCAGCCCTGACCAGAAACGACTTTTCGTCCTCGGTGACATCCAGCCGCATCAACGGCGTCGGCTCCATCTCGTTCCACAACGGATGCGAGCGCAAACCGCGAAACATGTCCTCGAACGTAGCGACGGGATCGAAGCTGCTCACCGTCTTGACGGGATTCCAGCGTGCGATGTTTACCATGAGTTGATTCCTCCACAAATCGCAATGCCCGGTCTCGGCCACCGTCCGTGGAAGCTGGGCTGAGTCGTTCCATGCACGCGCATGAAACGGCGTTGGCCAGGAGCACAACCATCAGCAAGCTGCGGGCCTCGCTCAAGGCCAAAGGTGAGCATGCCACATGCGTGGTTAGAATCTGGTCAAGTGGCCGCAACACCTGTACCACCGCGGGCATGACGCACCGAGAGATGCAGGCGGGACGAGTACAGCGTCGGGGTGATCCGGACATGTGACGCGTGCACAGCGTGCAGCGCATCCTCCGGCGATAATGTCCACGGCGCGGATCGCTGACGCAACTCGATGGGACTTGCGCCGCCCGAAGGCGCGCTACGCAGCGTGTATTCCACCGCCATGAGTTCAGGGGACTTGATGATCGAACTGGAAATCCAGGGCCTCGCAGCCAGCCGTGAGGGTCTGCTTATCGAGATCAGCCGGCTCGTGCTCGCAACCGGATTCACCTTGCGGCGCCAGCGTCTGGTGGCCGATGTGCACGGCATCCTGCTGACGGTGGTGGTGCAAGGGCCGCGCCGCAAGCAGCGGGCGCTGGAGAACTTGCTGGAAGCCTGTGAGCGTCTCATCAGCTACCACGTCGCGCCGTTTGTCGACGGCGCGATGAAACCGCATTTCGCCGCATCGCTGCCGCCGGTAAATTACACACCCGATCCGCCGCCGACGGTTGCGGTGGCTGAAACATCACCCGACACCGCGTCCAGCCTGCTGCCAACGGATCCGACCATCCGACCCACTACTCCGGCGAAGGGGCAAGTACCGCCGGCCCCGCTACCGCAACCACAAGTGGAAGCGGAATTCGAATTCATCCAACCGATCGCGCGCGCGCCAGCAGTCACGCCGGCCACACCAGTGGAGATCCCCGCATTCATCGAAATGGTTCCACTTGCGCCGGACGTCGCCGCGGTCGACAAGGCGTTGCGCTCACTTGAATATGATTACCCGCATGTGCTGCCGGGATTGTTGGCGCTGAGCGCAGCGGTGCCGGAGGCCGCGCGTGACGCGTCACTGGCGTTGGCCGGACAGCGCATCGGCGCGTGGGTGTTTGCAAGGGAGTACGCGCTGGAGCGCGGCCTGGATTTGCTCGATGCGATCTCGCGCATCGGCGCGCCAGCGTTGCGTGCGCTGATCGAGGTAGACCAGCAAGACGCCCAGGTGCACATCCACAACAGTCCTTTGTGCACGGAGGACGGCCACTCCGGATGCAGCTTCTTCGGGGGTTTCCTGGAGGGTCTGCTCGGTCCGACCATTGCGCCGCGCAACTTGTCGATTTTTCCGGTGTGTTGCCGCAGCTACAGTGCGGACGCGTGCGTGCTGGCAATTTCCGATTGAGCGCTCGGGTAGCAGGCGATCGCAGCGGGCAAAGCGAGCCACCGCAGCGTTCTAGCATTCTCGCCGCACAGCGCGCAGCTAACGAACGCTCATCGCATGCGCCGCCTGAGCCTCAGCGACCGCCACGATCTGCGCACCAGCGCGCGGTAATCCGGTCGACCACGCGTCTGTTTATGCCGGACATCCCCGCTGCCGCCCAGCGCTCAGTCGTCATGACTCCACGGCACCGCCTCGGCAAGCAACGCCCGCAAGCCGGCATCGTCCAGATTTGCCAGCAGCGCCTCCGCCGCCGTGATGTTGGCCGCTTCCGCGTCCAGGGTTTTCTGCACCACCTCACTGCCCCCAAGGCGACCGAAAACCAAGACCACGCTCCCGAACGAAGCTTCCATCAAGGCGGCTTGCCACTGCCGACCTTGCAGGTCATCAAAAGTGCGCATGCCGAGGACTCCAGGTAGAGATCGAGACGTTCCCCATGCGAGGCGGCGCCGAGCGACCATCGCCGCGTGCACACCCGTCTGATCGAGCGAATGCCAGAAGCCGCGCACGCCAATCTACTGCGATTCGCGGGCCGCTGAACACGCGTTTTTCGCGCGCGCTACCGGCACTGCCGAAGCTGGGCGCCATACTCGCGCGCGCGGTGATCGACTGCCGCTGCGGTCTGCAGCAACGGGCGGTCCCGCCGCCAATGGCCAGTGCGATAACCCGCAATGCCTTCGTGGTAGGCCAGATACAAGTGCGTGGGATCCCACTTGGAAATGCCCAACTCGCGATGGATGCGATCGGTATACCAGCCGAGGAAGTCAAGCGCATCATCCATATCCTTGCGGCTCTTGAACCAGCGCCCGTTTGCCTTGCGGTATTCCTTCCACACCGGGTCCTGGGCCTGCGCATAGCCAAATGCACTCGACCGACGTGGCAACGGGATAAACAGAAATCGTGGCCGCTGCGGGCGTGCCTTCCCCTTGAATCCAGACTCATGCTGCACGAATGCCATCAGCACATGGGCCGGCGTTCCCCAGCGCTTCTGCGCCGCCACGGCATCGTGGTACCAGCCCGGGTATTCGTCGAAGACCTGGCAGATGTTCTGAGTGTTACGTGGCGGAGCCGTCGCGCAGCCAGCCAGCGCCAGCAAGCCAACGGCCACAAGCGCCATGCACAGACGGCGCGCGGGCGTGGCATTCCATGCTCTGTTCATGCCCCAAGGATAACCGCCACGGCGGACGCCCTGCAGGCGGCAGCAACGCGGTGGCGGCGTGAGCTGCGCGTGGCTTGGGCTGACCGTTCCGCTTCAGCCCGTCGTGGCACTACAGTTGCGAATCTGCCTGGGCGGAAAGCCACTCAAACACGCGCTGGGTCCACGGTCGCTCGCGCCACTGCGCCAGCGTCATCTTGTGCGATCGAGCGATGTCACCATCGATCACGCCGGTCATGTGTTCGGCGAACGCACGGTCATGGATGTTGACGTTGGCTTCATCGTTGAGCCGGAACGAGCGGTTGTCGAAATTGGCTGAGCCGCCGATCGTCAGGTAACTGTCCACCACCATCAACTTGTTGTGGAACAGTGACGGCTGGAATTGATACAGGTGTGCGCCAGCGTGCAGCAGTTCACCCCATTTTTGCTGTGAAGCGTTGCGCACCACATGGCTGTCCACGTACGGCCCGGGCACGACGATGCGCAGCTTCACACCGCGACGCAGCGCGTCCAGCAGCGCAGTCATCGCCAGGTCGCCGGGCACGAAATACGCGGACTCCAGGTCAATGCTTCGCCGCGCGCCATTGATCGCCATCAGGTACAACAACTCCATGTTGATGCTGCCACCATCGGGCGAACTGGCAAACGCCTGCACGGCAACGTCGCCGGTGGGCGGCGTGACCGGGTAATAGTCCTCGCCCAGCAAGGTTTCTCCGGACGTCGTCAGCCAGTTGTCGGCAAAGATCGCCTGCATCTGCGCCGCAGCCGGGCCTTCCACCCGAAACTGCATGTCGCGCCAGTGATCGGATCGGGTGGCATTGCCGTTCCACTCGTCCGCAATCCCGGCACCGCCGTTGAAGGCGACCTTGCCGTCCACGATCAGCAGTTTGCGATGGGTGCGATTGTTGATCCGATCCATCGAGTACCAATGCAGCGGATGGAAGTACTCGAACCGCACACCGCCCGCGCGCAGATCGTCGATCAATGTCTGCTTCATCCGCGTCGAGCCGAGCCAGTCGGCCAGCACGTGTACCTTGACCCCCGCATGGGCGCGCTCAATCAACGCGTCGGCGAACTCCTTGGCGATGTCACCGGACCAGTAGATGTACGTTTCCATGTTGATGCTGTGCTGCGCGCTGCGGATCGAAGCCAGCATGGCGGGAAAGAATTCCACGCCGTTCTGGTAATCGGTCACCGCGTTGCCCTCCACCACGCTGGCGCCGAGCAAGGTGCCCACTTCGCGCCGGAACTGTGCGCTGTCAACCGCGCTGACATGTTGCAGACGATGTTGCAACTGCTTTTCGTGCGGCCACATGTTGAGCAGGATGATTGCGATCAACAGCGCTCCCAGCGCACCGAGTCCCACCCACATCAGGCGGCGCGTGGTTCGCGTCATCACCATCGGTCATTCCTCCTTTGTTGGTTGCTGCCCTGAACTCGCCGCACTGGAACACACGTGCGACGCGCCACGATGCGTGGGGTGGAATATGGAAATCGGGGGCACTCGGATCCATGTCGCAGCCACCATAAGGCCACAGTCACGTAAGCGATGACGTGAAGAAAGCTGCTCGCGCTCGGGCCGCGGTTTGTCCACTGGCTCGGCCGTGGTCAAGCGCCAGGCTTGCGCACGCCGGACAAGTGAGATCCGGTCACGTCCATTATTGCGTTCGCGGCAAATGCATCCGGCCGTGTTTTTCCGCGGCGTGCGAGTGAGCTTTCCGCTCGCTCAATTCGCAGGCGCCCTCACCTTTGTTCCCAAGCCCTGTTGCGCCGCATGCGGTGCCAGCGGACTACCGGATTTCCATCTCGGTGGGGTGTCGCCATTGGCCACATTCGCCACCAACGCGTAGAAAAAGTCATTGAACTTGCCCGCGGCAGTCCAATCCATCGGTTGGCTCAGATCATCCTGCGGGCGGTGGTATTGCACTTGATACCAGTGGCGATAGCGCTGCTCCGATGCACTGTCCGGGCGATAACCGAAAACAAAACCTGTCGCGGGAATACCCGCCTGGATGAACGGCCAGTGGTCCGAGCGCCGCAGCAACTGGCGCTGCGGCTCGGGATCGAGCTGCACCTCAATGTCCCGCTCGGTCGCCACCGTGCGCACCGCGTCCCCGAGCGTGCTGTCGTTGAGTGCATGGACCGTAAGCAGGTCAAGCGGAAAGATCGGCCGGATCTGATCCAGGTTGATGTCGGCCACGATCGAGCCGATTGGCACGGTCGGGTGGGCCACGAACCAGCGGCTTCCAAGCAGGCCCTTTTCCTCTCCGGTGAACGCGGCAAACAGTACCGGGCGACGGAAGCCCTTGCCATCACGCCGCTCGGCCAGCCGCACCAACAGCGCCACGTACGCGGCGTTGTCGAGGGTGCCGTTGTAGATGCCATCTCCGCGTACCGGCTCGCCATGGCCATAGCCGTCCAGATGCGCCGAAATCACCAGGGTCTGGTCACGCAGGTCGGGATCGGTTCCCGGCAGCATCCCCAGGACGTTGGCGGACGTGATCACGTGATGCTGCACCTGCAAAGCGGCACGAAAGCGCCCCGGTACGTCGAAGCGCGGCAACGGCTTGCCCGCACTCCCCAAAACCAGCAGTTGTGCAGCCTCATGTCCGGAGCCGGCGATCGCCGACGCCAGTGCATCCGCATTGAGCAGTGCGGCCAGGAGATGATCGCCAGCCGGTGGCGGAGCACCCACGGGCGCCACTTCGCGCGCGTAAGCCATGGGCCAGCGCGTCGGCTCTTCACTGAAACCCGGATCGGCAATGTCCAGGATGCCGATGGCACCGGCCTGCTCTACCGCCTGCATGCGACTGGCGCGACTGGTGAGGCCAGCCCGCCGCCAGCCGAAGCAAAGGACCACTTTGCCGCGTGCGTCCCCCAACGTGCCCGGGGCACAGTAGCCACCAAACATCATTGGCGCGTCGAGAGTTGTCGGCATACCCGGCGACAAACGTGGAAGGATGTCATACAGCAAGCGCAGCGGTTGTTTGCCTAACGCGATGTGCGTCCCGACAGGGGTGATCCGCCTGTCGTCAAGCTGAAACGGCTGAAACCAGGTCCCGTCCACACCCGCTGGCTGCAATCCCGCCGCGGCAAAGCGCTTGGCCACCAGAGCAGCCGCACGGTCGTAGCCGGCCGACCCGATGTCGCGTCCATCCATTGCATCGCTCGACAGTGCCTCGGTCGCTTGCCACCACGCACGGGTGTCCGGATTGGTGATCTCATGCACACGCGAAGCATCAGCCTGCACCGCCTGCGCCGCCGTCGAGGCGATCAACAGCAAGAGGCCGATCAGCGCTGTCGTTGCTTTCATTGCCGACTCCATCGGAACGGTGAGAAGCTTGGGTCAAAGTGTACTTTCCCCGTAGGCGGCGATCGAGAAGCGGGCTCTGACTCCAGCAATCAATCCCGCTGTTGTGGCGGACACCTAGCTGGAGCCGATCAGGTCCTGCTCGCGCATCCACCCGATGGTGGCGGCCAGCAACTGGTGCAGCGGTGTCTCGACGTAGTCCAGTTCGCGGCGGGCCTTGGCGGAATTCACTTGCAGCCTGTGGCAAGTGAAGGTGGCGGTTTCCGGAGTGATGTGGGGCTCGCGTTGAGTGATTCGCGACCACGCCTCGGCGAGGCGCGCAAACGCCATCAAGGCAAATGCCGGCGTAGCGCGCCGCGGCGTGCGCTTGTCCAACATCGTGCCAACCTGGTGGACAAACTCCAGGAAGCTGATGTGCTCCCCGCCCAGCAGATAAGCCTGTCCAAAGCGCTGGCGTTGCCACGCGCGCACTTGCGCTCGGGCCACTTCGCGCACGTCCGCAAACACACCGATACCGGGGGGAATACCGGGCAGCTTGCCGCGGTCGATGAGCATGAACAGTCGTGCCCAGTTGCGCCGGTCGCCCGGACCCAGGATATGCGTGGGGTTGAATACAATCCACGGCAGCCCGGCGCGGCGTACCGTCTGTTCGCCGAGAAATTTGCTGCGCTCGTAGTTGATCCAGCTAGCGCCACCGCGCTGCGGGATCGACTCGTCAAGCAGGCCGTGCACCTGGTGGGACCAGGCCGAAACCGACGAGGTGTGCATGAACGCCTGCACACCGGCAGCCTCGCTCGCCTGCAGCAGGTTTTCGGTGCCGCCCACATTGGTGGCGGTCTGCGCAGCAGCACCAGGGCGCCACATGCTGGTGTCCGCAGCGGCATGGAATACCGCCGAGCAACCGGCCAACGCCTTCTGCAGGCTGGCCCGGTCAGCAAGCTCGGCGCGCACCGGCAGGCCCCCTTGGGCCTGGATCGTGACATCGGACTCGGCGCGACGCGATAGTGCCTTGACCGTGCAGCCGGTCGCGCACAGTTCGCGCAGCAGGTGACCACCAAGGAAGCCGCTGGCACCGGTGAGAAATACGGTAGTCATGTCGGGCTCCTGCGAGGTCTGCCTTCGAGCGTGTTCGGCGATCGGGGTATCGACAACCGGGTCAACGTGTACTTTCGGTATCACGCATCGGGAAGTCGACGCTGGCCCCGCTTCGTCTGTTCATCAATCCGGCTGTGGCAACTGAGCCTCACCACTTTGTTCGTGAGGTGAAGGTTCCTGTTTTGCCGGTGCCGTCCGAAATTCGCCCCGGCTTTCCGTGGCCAGACTGACCACATAGATGGCTATCCACGCAGCAGCGAAGCCCGGGATGATTTCATACACGCCCGGCCCACTCATGAAACTCACGTCCCAGCCGAGCGCGATCCAGCCCATCACGGTCACCGCACCGACCACGAGGCCGGCGACGGCTCCCGTGCCGGTCATGCGCCGCCACGTCAGTGCCAGGACGATCAGCGGACCGAAGGCCGCACCGAAACCGGCCCAGGCATGGCTGACCAGACCCAGCACCTTGGACGTCGGATCCCAGGCAATGACCGCGGCGACGATGCCGACCAGCAAGACGCTTATGCGACTGACCAGCACGGTTTCCTTTTCGCTGGCCTCCTTGCGCAAAAACAGCCGGTAGAAATCCTCAGTCAATGAAGACGAGGCCACCAGCAACTGGCTGGAGATGGTGCTCATCACCGCCGCGAGCAGTGCCGCGAACAGAAAGCCGGTCACCAGCGGATGGAACAGAAGGTTGGCCAGGACGATGAAGATCGTCTCGGGGTCTGCAATGGCAAGTCCGTTGCGCACCGCATAGGCGCGTCCGAAGATACCCAGACTGATCGCGCCGGCCACCGAAATGACCATCCACGACATGCCGATGTTGCGGGCCTTGGGTACCTCCCTGATGGAGCGTATGGCCATGAAGCGCACGATGATGTGTGGCTGTCCGAAGTAGCCCAGGCCCCACGCTACGGCGGAGAAAAAACCGACGAGCGACAGCCCGGAAAACCATGACAGAAATGTCGGACTCACCGTCGCGAGCGTTTCCGACGCCTGTGCCACGCCGCCGCCACCGGGCCCGTAAAGCACCACCACCGGCATGATCACCAATGCCAGCATCATGATCACGCCCTGGCAGAAGTCGGTAAGACTGACGGCCAGAAAGCCGCCGATAACGGTGTACACGAGTACCACCGCAAGCGTCAGCGACACACCTGTCGCGTAGTCGCTCATCGGGCTGAACTGGAGCACCGAGCTGAAAGCGCTTTCGGCGAGCTTGCCGCCGGCCACGAGGCCCGACGCGGTGTACACGGAAAAGAACACCACCACGATCACCGCCGAGACGACGCGCAATGCCATCGCCCTGCTGGGAAACCGGTTGGAGAGAAATTGCGGGATGGTCAGACTGTTATCGTAACGCTCGGTCTGCTCACGCAAGCGTGGTGCGACCACAATCCAGTTCACCAGTGCCCCGAAGGTCAGGCCGATACCAATCCAGGCCGAAACCAGGCCACTGACGAACAGCGCTCCAGGCAAACCCAGGAGCAGCCAGCCACTCATGTCCGAGGCGCCTGCAGACAGCGCCGCCACTGCGGGCGAAAGCTTGCGCCCGCCGAGGAGGTATTCCTCCGAAGACGCCGTCGAGTTGCGATAGGCGTAGAAGCCGATCCCCAGCATCAACGCAAAATAAAGCCCCAAACTGATCCAGACCCCAATCGCCATAAAACTCCACATCAAGGTAGCCGCGGGCGTGTGCCCATGACGGTTCAGTCTTTCACATGGTCTGGCGCAGAAGCAAATGAGAACGGCGCTCGCGGGCGACTTCGCTTGCCCGCGCACCGGCACTGAGCGTGGCCCCGGATTTCCCCGCGGTTCCCTGGCGCAGTCTCAAATGAACCTTACTCGCCTCTGGTAACCGCAAGAAAATACGCCGCAAGCTCAAGGCTACGCTCCCCAAGCTGGCCCGATTCGGCAGCTCCGCGCGCGCCGGTCATCCGCGTCGGGCGCGACACCTGGGAGGTACGCGACGCGTATCGCCTTGAGCCCCCGTCAGGACTGCCTTTCACCAATAGTTCCGGCTAGCGGAGGAAGCTCGATGAGCAGAAATGTGTCGGCATCCTTTACATCAAATCTACTCGGAGCACCCGTTGCCACTCATCCCGGTTTGATAACCATATGACTTGAAACGTAATTACTTACGTTTCCCGGTACTGGCATATTTTGTGCTCTTTCTACAGTTCAATCTTGGAGCGTCGCCATCCTGAAGCACCTTCAGGAGGCCTTTCGGCGGGATGCCTCCCTCAAGGAGACTTGATCATGAAGCGATACTTCTTATCGGCCGCCGCAGCCGTCGGCCTGATAGTTGCCAGCGTTGGTTATGCCGCCCCCACCACGTACTTCGGCCAGGATCAGAATCCAGGGTCAAGCACCACCAATTCGGACACTGCGCGCGCGCAGTTTCTCAGCAACCTCAGTAGTGGCGTAGGAACGGAGGACTTTGAGGGTATCGCGCCCGGCAACCATGTTTCGCTGTCACTCAACTTTCCCGGCTCTACCGGCAGTATCACCGCAAACCTGAGTGGCTCCCTGTTGATCTGTGCCAGCAATGGTTGTGGGGGTTCGGGCCGCTTTGCGACATCCGGATCGCATTATCTGGATACTACCGATGCTTTCGTCCTGTCGTTCTCAAGCCCGATTTCGGCTTTCGGCTTTTACGCTACGGATCTCGGTGACGTCAACGGTGACCTCACGTTGTTACTGACGGGCGGTGGCACGGTCACATTTACCGTTCCCACAGCCGGGTCGGCCGACGGCAACCAGTTGTTCTGGGGGTTCATCGATTCGATGCAGAGCTACACCGGCATCCAGTTCGGCAACACCGCATCTGGCGCTGATTTCTTCGGCTTCGATGACATGACCATCGGTGATCTCGGCCAAGTCTCCGTCGGTGTGCCCGAGCCGGGCACGTTGGGGATGTTCGGCCTTGGACTGCTGGGCATGCTGCTCGTCGTGCGTCGCCGCTGCTACAGCTAGTTCGCGGTGAGCAAGTTTTCAGCCTCCACAACGACCCGTTCGATCCAGATGGACAGAACGGGTCTTTCCTTACAACGGTCGTGCAGCGCGGCCAAAGCCACGAAAAGCGGAGTCAGCGCGAAAAAACGCGTAGCGGAAAGTCGACTCTGACGCCCTCAGTACCAGCGAGGTACCCCGTGCGGTAATGAGTCGGTTTACGCGCCTTGGCGACAAGACAGGTAGCTCGCCTCATGCTGGCAACGGGCAACAGCTACATGTAACTGAATTTTGCGGCGCGGTGCATTGAACTCCTTTCCCAGACTTTGTGGAAACATCCGCTTGGGGCGCGGCTCCGGGCACTTCGTCCCCACTTGTGGCGAGTCCACTCGAATCCGCGTTCCCGTGCTTGAACGTACGTCCGGCATGCGCTGCAGCGCGGCTCGATGCGACTGACGCTTTTTTCATCGGTGATGCTGCACGATGCGAGCATGTTCAACTTCAAGCCGGATTCAACATGACCACGACTCACGTGGGCTGCGCGCAAGCCACGCTACTTCGCTCCCGCAACCGCAACGGCCGTGGGTCATGACTCGCCGCCGCAAGTCGCTGACCAACGCGTGGTTCGACCTCGCCTTCAATTCCATGCAACTGATGCAAGGCTCGGCGCTGGTCATCGGCAAGCGCACCGCCGCCATGGCAACCGCCGGGCCTCATCCGTCGGCCGCGCACCAGCGAGAAATGCGCCGGATGGTCGAGGAGAAAGCCAGCGCATCGGCTGAATCCATCACGCGGACCGCCTTCGCTTCGGCGGCGGCATGGCAGTCGATGGCGATGACTGCAATGCTCGGCGGCGGCGCACCGAGCAGCAGCCAGCTGCAACGCGCCACGATCAAGGTACTCGGAACGGGAGCTGCCCCCTATCGCACCAAGGTCCGTGGCAACGTCAAGCGTCTCGGACGCAAATGATCGGCGGCTAGCCCGGCGCGGAGCGTCGGTGGCGCTCGCGTCCTGTTTGCTCCCGCCAGGTGGGTGCCTGGCCGCGCTTGACGCGCCCCGTCAGTGGCTCACGGACATCTCTTGAGCGCCATGGCGTGTGCGCCTGGGTGAGACCAGCTTGGGTGCAAGCAGGAGAGGCCGGCCGCAAATCACACCCTGGATACCCATTCATGCGAAGACCATGCAGCGCGTCTTGCGCTTTTTCGAAGTGGCTGACGCGAGGCTGTGACACGAAACCGCGTCACCGGTTTCCAAGAACGCGGAAGCTGTAGCAACAGGTCGTCGCAGAACTCCGTTGTCTCGCCCTCCTCGTCATCGGCACGTTGAGCGTACCCAGATAAAGTGGACGAATTTTCATGTCGAGCTCAGCCGGACACTGCAGCACCCGCGCGGCGCTTCGCGCAAACTCGGCAGCGCTCTCCGCGGCGCGACACGGTGCGGCCCACAGCATGGACGAATGGCCCCATGAAATTTCCAGCAGTCCGCCTTCCGGGTGATTTGCATAGCGCTTGATCACCGCGTTGTTTGGCACGTCTGCTGGGAGATCTGTCGGCCGTGGCATGCCCGGCCCGTTTCCACAGCCGCCAACCACGACTGAAAGCAAGGCCGCGCTAAGAACGGTTTTCATCCAGCCCCCGTAATTTCCAAACGCTGCAACCAGCCGGCACTGTCCTGCACGCAGATGAACTGCGCAGTTCCGACTTGATACTACAGGCCTGCGCGGCAGACTGAGGTTGAGCACTCGGCCCACGCTTGTCGGAACGAGTCATCTGCACCTGATGGCGCATCTGCAAGCGAAGGTGGTCGTCTGCTTGCCGTGACTGCGCTTGGATCTGGTCAGCTCTCTTCCAGACGCCAATTTGTGGGAGTACGCCACGCTCACCCTCTCGGTGCCCGTAGCAGCTCAGACCGCTTCGTTTTTACGCGCCCCGCGAATGTTCATCGTCGCCAGGCACACCTGCAGCACGACCAGGGCGTATGCAGCGCTATACCAGCCCCAAATGATCCAAAGCACGTTGCTGACCAGAAAGCACCAGAAACCCACGCCGCGCTTTCTCTTGGATTTCGACGCAACAAACCAGGCAGCGATGACGGTGACGACCATTGCTGGCCATTGAACGAGGTCGAGGTAATCCATGTGGGCATGGCCTTGGCAACGAGGTGCGCTTGTCTCCCGACACGTCTCATCGAATCGGGCGTGAGGGCGAAGCATGCAAGAGCACGCATGATGTCTTCGTGTCCTTGAAGCGGCCGACGCGATCCATCTCTTCGCCTGAAGCACATGCAGCACGCTTTGCGCCTCACGCTCCAGTGGACGTACATCGATCACGCACGGCGGGGGTTCACGCCACCAGCCGCAACCTGCCGCAGACCGGAAGAAACCAAATCAGCCAAGCGCTCGAAACAGCGGACCTGACTCGGTCCCTGGTCAAAAGAACGGAAGAAATTTGGCGAGCCAGCACTCCGTGGACTGCACGGATGACCAAACCGCGTTCGCTCCCAGCAGAATCATGAGCAAGCCCGCACCGATGCGAATTGGCAGGCCAACCACGCCAAAAAACATGACTACGATACCAAGAGCTGCCAAAAGCAGACCCCCTGCAGCCCAGACAATCCGATACACGTT
>JBDSWR010000107.1:0-5708 GCA_039926605.1 Rhodanobacter sp.
GACGGTTTTTCAGGCTCCGGCGGCCGGTTGCACTTCAAGCCGTAGCTCCACCAGCAAGGTAGACCGGCATGCCGGTCGAATGGAACCCAAGCAACACGCGAATTGGCCGGTGCTGAGGTGGGTAGTCAACACTGGCCGTTGCTTTTGTTGGTAAGGACGCCCGTTTCAGATCTCCCTGTTCGCTGTGGTACGGCATTCGTCGGGCCACGTTCGGCGACTTCGTCAAGCTTTCATCATGCAGGCGCACAAGTACGCGTCCCCCAACTTTCGCTGCGCTTCGACCGAGGCACGGCCTTTCACTGGAGCGAGTTCATGTACAAACATTTGGTGATCCGAACTGCCGGTCTGGCCTTGGCCGGTCTGTTCGTTGCTGCGGGCGCGAGTGCGGCTGAACCAGCAGCGCCGACTCCGCCGGCCGACACGTCGGTGGTGGTGCAGGGCGTGCAAGTGGCGATTGATCCGGTGACGGGTCGTCTGGTCGCGCCGACCGCCGCACAGCGTGATGCCCTGTCGCGCGCCATGCTTGAGCCGCCAGTCGCCAATGCACGGGCTGCACGTGGCGGCCAGCATGGCAAGGCGGCGCCGCGCAATGAAGCCGAGGCACTGCAGACTGTTCGCACCATCCGTCTGAAAAACGGTGGGCAGGCGCTGGGCATGGAGTTGCCTGAGTCCCTGATGAGCAACCTGGAGGCCGAACGCCATGCCGACGGCAGCGTGAGCATCCACCACGCCGGCGATACCCGGCAGGCCGCCACGGAGGTGACCCAATGATCCGCCACAACGTGTTGTTCCGCGCCCTGCTGGGCGTCGGTCTGCTGGGCATGGTCAGCTATGTCTCCGCCGCTGAAATCAAGATCGACAACCAGGATGTGGGCACCGGCCAGGGGCTGGACGATCCGACCCCGGCCAGCCCGGTCGGCGGCAATCCCGGGGCCACCCGCGGCGAGCAAGCGCGCATCGTGTTTCAGTTCGCTGCCGATCTCTGGGGCGCGGTGCTGAAGAGCGATGTGCCGATCACCGTCAGCGCCACCTTCGCGCGGCTATCGTGTACGGCTACGGCAGGCGTCCTGGGTTCGGCCGGCCCCACGTTCATCTTCGGTTTCGACGATCCGGCGCCGGCTGGTGCGCTGGCCAATACCTGGTACCACTCGTCGCTGTTCGATGCCTTGGCCGGTGAGGATGCAGCGCCTGGTGAGGCGGATATCCGTGCCCGCTTCAACGGCGCATTGGGCTCCACGGGTTGCCTGGAAGGCTCCGCCTGGTACTTCGGCCTCGACGGCCAGCAGCCGGCCGGCTCAATTGACTTCCTGAACGTGGTTCTGCACGAGATGTCGCATGGCCTGGGTTTCTCCGGGTTCGGCAGCCTTACCACCGGACAGCCGCTGGCTGGCTTCCCGGATATCTACAGCACCTTTGTCTTCGACAACACCCGGCAGAAGAGCTGGTATGCGCTGACGCCCGCCGAGCGCGTCGCGTCGGCAGTGAATGATGGCCATCTGGTGTTCACCGGCGCCAACGTGAAGGCCGAGGCTCCGCTGGCTCTGTCGCCACCCTTGGTTCTGCGCATCAGCGCTCCAGCGGGTGCTGCGGGCGATTACGCGGTAAACCAGGCTGCCTTCGGGCCTGTGGCCACGCCGTCCAATTTTGGCGGCAACATTGTCCCGGCCGTGACCGGAGTCAACAGCGAAGGCTGCTCCGCGTTTGACAACGCCGGTGCCGTCAACGGGCACGTTGCGTTGGTCACGCGCGGTAGCTGCGCGTTTACCGACAAGGTGGCCAATGCACAGGCCGCCGGTGCTACCGCGGTGATTATTGCCAACAACCAGCCAGGTGTGATCGTGCCTGGAGGGACGCCAACCAGTCCGGTGAATATTCCGGTGGTTTCAGTCAGTCAGGTTGACGGTAACACGCTGAAAGCCAACGTCACCGGCTTGACTGGCGCACTTGCGCTGGGCAGCTCGCTGGCCGGCACCGACGCCGCCGGCAACGTTCAGTTGTACGCGCCGACCGTCCTGGCTCAGGGCTCGTCGTTCTCGCATTACGACACGCGTCTGACCCCGAACGCCTTGATGGAGTTCGCGATCAGTCCGGATCTGGCGGGCCAGATCGATGTCGATCTCACGCCTGCGCTGTTCAAGGACGAGGGTTGGCAGCTCAATGAAGACAGCCAGCGCCTGCTGCGTTGCGACACTGCCATCCCCACGGTTGTCCCCGGCGGCCTGATCATCGGTGCCAACGTGGTGGCGAGTGCCAAACTGCTGGCGGGAGCTGCGGCCTCGCTGGGCGAGTACCGCACGGCCATCCTCAACTACGCCAACGGGCTCGCTGCCGACGGACTGCTCACCAAGCACCAGGCGACTCGTCTGAACAGTTGCTTGAACCCGGCCAAGACGCGCGACCAGTTTGAAGCCTGGGGCATCGGCGAGGGACATCCCGGCAAGGGGTGAACGGCGCCGGAAACTGGTATTGAAACAGCCAAGAATCCCGCCAATATGGCGGGATTCTTGCGTGAGCATGCTGGTTGCCTGGGCAATGCGCCGGGCCGCACGGTCGCTCAGGATCCGCTCTCCAGCCCAAAGAACGCTTCGGCGGTGGCGGTGCTGTTGGCAGCGGTCACTTCAATCCTTTCGCCGCGGTCGTGGGCGATCTCGGCGCAGATGTGTTTCAAATACATTGGCTCATTGCGTCGGTGCCTTGGTTGCGGGTGCACACTGCGTGGAAGCAGGTACGGCGCATCGGTTTCGATCATGAGCCGGTTCGACGGAATCTTGCTTACCAGTTCGCGCAGATGCAACCCGCGCCGTTCGTCACAGATCCAACCGGTGATGCCGATGTGGCAATCCAGTGCCAGATAGTCGCGCAATGCGTCGCCCGTGTCGGTAAAGCAATGCACGACGGCGCCCGGCAGCTTGTCGCGGTACCGTCGCAACACCTTGATGAAATCCTCGTGCGCGTCGCGTTGGTGCAGAAACACTGGCATGCCCAGTCCGGACGCGAGCAGCAGTTGGCGTTCGAAAACCTGCAGTTGGGTGTCGCGCGGAGAAAACTCGCGATTGTAGTCGAGTCCGGTTTCACCGATGGCGCGTACCTGCGGAAGCCCCGCGAGCGTGCGCAAAGCCATGTCCGTCGCATCGTCATAGTCCACGGCGTGATGCGGATGCACGCCGGCAGTGGCGTACAACACGCCAGGATGGGCGTGGGCAAGCGCGGCCGCTTCGACGCTACTCGCGTGCGATGCGCCGGTCACGAGCATCCGCGTCACGCCATGGGCCTGTGCGCGCTGCAATACAGCGTCAAGGTCCGGTCGGAATGATTCATGAGTGAGATTGGCGCCAATGTCCAGCAGTTGCATGGTGGTTCCTGTGTGCCGACGCGTCATTCTCGCAGACGCGGTGTGCGGCGGCCTGAGCGGGCGCGGTGTGATCGGGCAAGTTCGTGCGGGTTTGCGGGCTCGACCGAACCTTGGTGTCCTGACGAGGGCATGGCTGCACACACGGCATCGCCGGGCTTGGTACACGCCGTGACAGGTAAAATCCCGTGCTTCTGTTGACTGGCACCTGCGGCTGGATGCGGGGGTGCCTGATGTTGTCGGTTTTGTCTGACTTGGCGATGTGTTACCAATAGCGTTCGTTGCACGGGCGTCGGCGTCGGTTTGTGCTTCAGTAGCGAGGTGAACGGATGTCTGCGGTGATCGAGTCGGCGAAGCATGACGCGGGACGTCCGGTGGACGACCGCGAGGCCGCCGTGTGCGCGTTGTTGGTTGCCCAGGGCCATTTGAAGGACGGCGATCTGGGGCGCGTCCGGCGTCTGCATGAGGAATCGGCCGAAGGCACGTTGACGACTCTGCTGGCACGGCTCGGACTGGTTTCGGAGCGGGATCTGGCCGAGGCTTGGGCGCAACTGCTGCAGGTGCCGCTGCTGACCGCGCGCGATGCACCGGAGTTGCCGCCGGCGGATCTGGAACTGTCGCTGCGCTTTCTGAAACAACAGCATGTGGTGCCGGTTACCTGTGGCGGGGAAGATCTCGCATTGATCGTGGCCGATCCAGCCGACCCGTATCCGTTGCAGGCGGTGGAGTTGGCCGCGAACCGCCCGGTAGCCCTGCGCATTGGTTTGCGTTCGGAAATCGACGGGTTGATCGAACGCTATTACGGCAGCGGTCGCTCGGCCATGGGCACAATCGTCGAAAATCTCGATGGCACCAGCACCGAGGAGGACGACGTCGAGCACCTGCGTGATCTGGCATCGGAAGCGCCGGTGATCCGCCTGGTCAACCTGATCCTGCAACGTGCAGTCGAGCAGCGAGCTTCGGACGTCCATATCGAACCGTTCGAGAACCGTCTGAAGGTACGCTTTCGTATTGACGGCGTGTTGCACGAGGTGGAAGCGCCGCCGGCGTCATCCACCGCTGCGGTGATTTCGCGGGTGAAGATCATGGCGCGCATGAACATTGCCGAGCGCCGCCTGCCGCAGGATGGCCGCATTCAACTGCGCGTGCAGGGCAAGGAGCTCGATCTGCGCGTATCCACCGTGCCAACCAGCTTCGGTGAGTCGGTGGTGATGCGTATCCTCGACCGCGAATCAGTGGTGTTCGACTTTGCCTCGCTGGGCTTCACCGACAATTTCCAGCAGCGTTTTGTCGAGGTGCTGAATCGTCCGCACGGCATCCTGCTGGTGACGGGTCCGACCGGGTCGGGCAAGACCACCACGCTGTACACCGCGCTGTCGCAAATCAACACCAACGATGTGAAGATCATCACGGTTGAGGATCCGGTGGAATACCAGATCGAGGGCATCAACCAGATCCAGGTGAAGCCGCAGATCGGGCTGGACTTTTCCGCTGCACTGCGTTCCATCGTGCGCCAGGATCCGGACGTGATCATGATCGGTGAAATGCGCGATCTGGAGACATCGCGCATTGCCGTCCAGGCGGCGTTGACCGGTCACCTGGTGCTGTCCACGCTGCATACCAACTCCGCGGCCGGCGGCATTACCCGCCTGCTCGACATGGGTGTGGAGGATTACCTGCTCGGTTCCACCATCAATGGGATCCTGGCGCAACGTCTGGTGCGCCGCCTCGATCCGGAAACCGCCGTCGCGTACGACGCGTTGCCGGAGGTGATTGCCCAATTCGGGTTGGAGAAATATACCGACGAGCGCCCGATCCGGTTGTGGCGGCCCGGTACCAGCGTCGCCAATCCCAGTGGCTATCACGGGCGCCGCGCCATCATGGAATTTCTCACCATGAGTGACCCGTTGCGCCGGCTGGTCATGCAGCGCGCAAACGAGGGTGACATTGAACGCCTGGCGTGCGCCGAAGGCATGCGCACCATGTACGAAGACGGTATTGCGAAGGCCGTCGCTGGCGTCACCACGCTGGAGGAGGTGCTGCGTGTTACCCAGGAGGGCTGACGCCCGAAAGGCCCGCCAGGCAAGCCTGCTGCGCGATTGTACCTGGCCCACGGACGCGGCCGGGTTGGTGCGTGGGACGGCGCGCACGCCATGACCCAGTTCAGCTACAAGGCGATCAGTGCTGCCGGCGAGATGCTGCATGGCGAGATGGACGCGGCCAGTGTCGAAGAGGTCATTGCCCATCTGCAGGATCAAGGCAATACGCCGCTGCAGGCACAGTTGGCCGAGGGCGCCGGCCCCGGCAGTGGCCTCGCCGGATGGCTCAAGCGCGGGCCGTTCAGTGGCGATGAGCTGGC
>JBDSWR010000108.1:0-27220 GCA_039926605.1 Rhodanobacter sp.
AAGCAGCTTGTGCTCGATCAGCTCGTAATCCCACGCCGCCATATACCAGCAATTTTCAAGAAACATGACCTTGCTCTCCCGCCGCTGCACGGCGTCATTGCGCCGGACCCAGAATCCGCATCGCGCTCCGACCCTTCACGCCGCCCCGCAGAACGCCGGCGCGGCACTAGTCGATGCCATCGACATTAGTCGAGCCACTACACGTGCGCAACGTTCTGCGGGGCGCGAACAAGCTGCTGTCGCGACGCCATAAATCGCATAGCCAGGTTGCGCGGCATTGCGTGATGCAGTCATTTGTCACGCAGATTCAAGCGGTTAGGCTTGTCACCAAAATGTCGAGGAAAATGCGTCACGCACGCGGCGCGCGGACACGTTCGCTGGAGGGAAAGCTTTCGTGCGCACGCGATCAACCGCTTGGCCCGCGTAGCGTCACCACGACTTCCGAACGAACGCGCGCACCTGCCCACGTAATGGTGACGACACGTCGAGCCTGTTGCTCGCGTCAATGTGGACCATGGTTGTACATGGCTGCCACTCCCCCATGGGAGCATTCGACGCAGTAGGCGTGACGTGGGCGTTTCCACGGCAATGTGCTCTTGACGGCCCAAAGTCCCTCAGCTCTGTTTGGCTCCCGACTCACGGCTCAGCACGCTTCTGAAGCCATCAGGGAGAGGACTCCTTTCTTCAGTAGCCCCAATGTTCGTTACGAACCGGCAAGCGATTCAGCTTCTCGCGGCAGTGCCGCCAATGGGGCATCCATTTGGTCATCAAAGAGAGGAAGCGATCGTTGTGGGTTGGTTCGCAAAGGTGCAAGAGTTCGTGGACGACGATGTATTCAAGACACTCCAGGGGCTTCTTTGCCAGCTCGGTATTCAGTCGAATATTTCCCGTCACCGGGTTGCAGCTCCCCCACTTCGTTTTCATGTGCTGCACGTAGCAGTGCTCAGCACGCACACCGATGATCGGCTGCCACTTGTCCAGCAGTGCCGGCAGCGCTCGTTTCAGGTTGTCGCGGTACCAGTGGGCCAAGACCTCCTCGCGCTTCTTGACATCGGCCCCGGGACGCACCTGCAAAACCAGACGTTTGTGAGCCAGACGGACTGCAGGTCGCGCATCCGCCTGCACGACCTGCAGCAGGTAGCGTTGACCCCAGACATAGTGACTCTCGCGTTCCAGGTACTCGCGCGGAGTCTCGCGCTCCTGCGCCGACAGCTTCTTCTGCTGCCGCTTGATCCAAACCAATTTGTTGATCGCGAACAGGCGGATTGCATCCAGCTCCATCCACGCCGGCGCGGCAATGCGTACCTTCCCATGCGGTGGGTACACACCAAGGTGAATGTTCTTGATGTCCTTGCGGACGACGTCCACGCGGAGATCACCAAGATCAAACTGGGTAACCATCAATATTCCTGCTGTTGCTTGATGATCTGAAAGATGCGCTCGACCTCTGCGGGGTCGTTGAGCAAGGGCAACAAGGCTTCGCGCTTGATGCGATTTTCCTTGGCCAAATGCCCGCGCCAGCCGGCATTCCGTACCCGCCTTATCGCCTCATCAAGGGCCACGACCAAGCTCAACTTCGCGTCGGGCGCGGGCAGTGGCCCGACTCCATCTGCCATGTTCACGCGCGGCGGAGGGAATGGCGGCATAACGAGATTGTCGTAGATCGCCCGCATGCCCGGACTGCGCTTCAACGGTTCCGGGGTGTCGTCCGCATGACCGGTGCGCACCTTGCCCACCAAGTCGGCAATCTTCTGCAGATACTCCTCGTACTTGGTCGCCTGCTCCTTGCGAAACTTGATCACCTCATCCAGCAACGCCGACATCTTTTCGTAGTACGCCGGATTGTTCAGATGCTCCTGGATGATTTTGCTGCGGACGTTGTTCTCGATGGTCTCGGCAATGGCATCCTTGCTGGCTTTGATGCCCGCCGGCAGTTGGTCGATCGCCTCAGCCATGCCGGTTTGAGCGATCAGGTCGAGCAGCCCGAGATTGTCGAACGGAGAAATCTTCCTGGGTGCCTTCGCCTCAACATACGTATCAATGAGGTGGCGCATGTCCGCCTCGTAGGGTTTCAGGTCCAGCGACTCACCACTGGCACGGCGGATGACCTCGCGCAGATCGGTATAGCGTTTGACGTCGGCCTTGATGCGCGCCACCGCACCGCTGTCGTAACCCGCCCCAGACAGGTCATCGGCAAGATTGCCGTAGGCGCGCAACAAGCCCACGGCCGCCTTGTACAACGCCACGCGGCGCGGCTCCCGCTCCTTCAAATCGCTGGCTATTTCGGTATTGCCACAGAAATAGCGAATGTAGCCCTGCTCCGTCTTGGGTGGCGCTACCGGCTCGCACAGCAAACCCAATGCTTCCAGAGCAGCGTCGAGCTGTTCCTTGCCCTTCTTGAGCCTGTCCTGCATCAGGACCGCGGGATCGGCACCACCCGCACTGTGATCCAGCTCCGAGGAATACACCTGCAAGGCGCCAGTACCCTCTTCGTTCACCAGCTTCTTGAACAAGTCCTTGTAGTCGACGATGTAGCCAAACTTCTTGTCCTCACCATCCAGCCGGTTGGTCCGACAAATCGCCTGGAACAGCCCGTGGTCCTGCATCGACTTGTCGATATAGAGGTACGTGCAAGGTGGCGCATCGAACCCGGTCAGCAGCTTGTCCACCACGATCAGCAAGCGCATGTGCGCCGGTTCGTCCACAAACACCTTCTTGGCCCAGTCCTCGTAGGTTTCAGTCTTGCTTTTACTGGGCGCAGGCTGCACGTACTCCAGCAATTCGGTGTAGGTGTTGTAGATGAACTGTTTGTCCGTTTCGGTGTGAGCCCCGGTCTCCTCCAGCGACACGTCCCGCGCCTGCGGGTTGTATGACGTCACCACGGCACACCGGCCTTTCAGCGGCGTCTTCTGGAACAAACTGAAGTAGCGGCAAGCGTCGAGGATGCTGCGCGCCACAAAGATGGCGTTGCCACGCTCGCTGGATAACCGCGGTTTCACACTAAAGTCAAAGACCACATCCTCGACCACGCGCTCCATGCGTGAGCGCGAGCTGAGCACTCGCTGCAGCGTGCCCCAAGTTTTCTTCAGCTCATCTCTCTGCCATTCATTGAGGCCCTTGGTCTTGGCCTCAAACCACTGGTCAATCCGCTCGGGTGCTCCCAGCGTCTGGTCGATATCGCGGGCCTCGTAAACCAGATCCAGCACCACTTCGTCTTGCACCGCCTCGCTGAACTTGTAGGTGTGAATGTAACCGCCAAACACTTCCAGGCTGGTGGCCTTGTCCTTCTTCAGCAGCGGTGTACCGGTGAAGCCGATGAACACGGCTTGCGGCATCAATGCCTTCATCACCTTGTGCAGTCGGCCGCTCTGCGTGCGGTGGCACTCGTCGACAAACACAAACACCTCGCCTACCACCGGGCTGGGCTGCGCCTGCAGCTCCGCGATAAACGCGTCGAACTCGCGATCGCTCTTGCCACGCGACTCCAGTCCAAATTTATGCACCAGCGAACACAACAGTCGCGGTGTGGCCTGACCCAGCTGCTGCATCAAATCGCGGCCGCTGCTGGTGCGGTGAATTTTCACGCTGGCGCTGGCAAATACCTGTCCTATCTGCTTGTCCAGCGCATCGCGATCAGTAATCACCACCACCCGTGCGTTCGGGTTGTTCTCCAGCAGCCAGCACGCCAGCAACACCATGACAATGCTTTTGCCGGTGCCCTGCGAGTGCCAGATGATGCCGCCGTGGTGCGCAAGCGCATGCTGCTGCGCAGCCTTGATGCCGAAGTACTGGTGCACCCGCGGCAGTTTCTTGATACCACCGTCGAACAGCACAAAATCCCGCATCAGTTCGATCAGGCGATCCTTGAGACACATCTTCAACAAATACTTGTCCAGCTTGCAGCGGCTGTCGTCGGTCTCGTCTTCCTTCCATTTCAGGAAGAACTTGGCCGGCGTCTCGATGGTTCCGTACTGCAAACCTTCCGAATCATTACCGGCAAACACGAACTGCACCGTGCTGAAGAACCACGCGTTGAAGGCTGGCAACTGGTTCGACAGCAACTGGCGAATACCATCGCCGATACTGACCCGACTGTTCTTCAACTCGATCACCGCCACGGCGATGCCGTTGACGTACAGCACCAAGTCGGGGCGACGCTCGAAACCACCCTTGAGCGTGACTTCTTCAGCAATCGCGAAATCGTTGGCGTCCGGCTCAGCCCAATCAATCAAGTGCACGGTCTGATGATTCTCCCCCGCCTCGGTTTTCACCGGCACGCCGTAACGCAGCAGTTGGTACACCGCCTGATTGTTCTCGTACAGGGTTCGGCCCGGATGGTCAGCTTCCGTGTGCAGCTTGTGCAGCACCACACCCATCTGTGCCGTGGTGCAGCCGCGCCGGGTCAGCCAGTCGCTGAGCGCCACCTCCTCGACCTGACGATTGTTCTCTCGGTCGCTCCGGTCACCGAGGTAGTCGTAACCCAGCTCATCGCGGAACAGCGCGATGACGCGATTCTGGGTGGCACGCTCCGACTTGCTGACGTCACTCATTCCCTGCCCCTGTAACCACGCCCGCATTGAGATCTCGCACCGCCACCGGGGCCTGAGTGCGCCACACGATCAACTATCATCGATGTCATGCAACCCGCCAAGCCTACCGCCGCAGCGACGCCGCGTCGCGCTGCAAGGACACCGGGGCACAAGGCCATCATCCGTGCCGTGGCCAGCTCCACCGCCATCGAGACTGGCAAAGGTATCCGCGAGATCGAAAACTCCCTGCTCGGCAAAAGCTCCAAGCTCCGCAAGCTCGACCTCGCAGACTGACCTACAGCCCCGATACCCCCGACCCTGCTCGACAAGTTGGCGCTGAACAGGTCACCGGCAACAGTTTGCGATGTATCGCGTCTCGTTATACGATACATGCATGCTCAAGACCTTCGCTGACCGGGACACGGAAGCTCTGTTTGGTGGAACGCGAGTTCGCCGCTTCGTGAACATCGAAAGGCCAGCTCGCCGCAAGCTGGAGTATCTGGATGCGGCTGCCATATTGGAAGATCTGCGTGTACCGCCTGGCAACCACCTGGAAGCGCTCAAGGGCAACCGCGTCGGACAGCACAGCATTCGCGTTAACGATCAGTACCGTGTGTGCTTCCGCTGGCAAGACGGCGACGCCTACGATGTGGAAATCTGCGACTACCATTGACGATTGAGACCACCAAAACCATGGCTACCAAGCTGCTACCGCCAATCCACCCTGGTGAAATCCTGCGCGAGGAATTCATGCTGCCGCTGGAGCTGTCCAGCCATGCGCTCGCCCGCGCGCTCGGGGTTACGCCCGCGCGGGTGAACGACATCGCCAACGAGAAGCGCGGCATCACCGCCGATACCGCCCTGCGCCTGGGTCGTTACCTTGGCACCACGGCAGATGTCTGGATCAACCTGCAGAAGCGCTATGAGCTGGAAACGGCGCGGCGCGAGCTGGGAAACAAGCTGGAACAGATTCAGCCGCGCGCGGCTTGATAGCCCGCCACAAACCCGAAGGTGTCCAACACTACGGCACCGATACCTGCGCTTAGCGCCTGATGTGTAGACGCGTCGATCAATCAGCCGCTCTTTTTGAGTTGGTCTCGTACAACGTTGCAGTGATCGCGCCCTTAAAGATCTCTTCGTTCAAGAACTGCAATAGCTTCTTGGCCGCCGGCTTGTCAGCGGGAAACACGATTTTTCCCTGTTCGATGTGTACCTCCACGTCGTATCCATTCGCTCGATTTTTTATCTGCACGGCAGAATACTGATCAAGCACACCAGAGTCACGAAGCATCGCAAAGCGCTTGCGGAACCACTGGTTGGCACTTTTGGCCATTGCATCAGGGTTTTCTGCAGATAGTCGGTCATGTGCAAGCACCTCGCGAATATCCTGTTCCGACGCTTCCTTGTAGAGATCTGCCAGTGGCAAAAAAGTGTTGACGGTCCGAAAGTTCTGAAATAGTAACTTTCCATCTACCGGCAGATACACCGCGCTTAACTTCTGGTCCAGCGTTAGGCCCGAATGTTCTGAAGTCTCATATGTGTTGTTCCGCATTAGCAAGAAGTGACCTGGGCGGATCACATGAGCACGACTGAAGTTCTGGAACAACATCACTTCCTCACCTTGGTCATCACATGCGAAGGCCACCAATCCCCTTACGTCCGCAAGGGCTCCGTCATTGTTTTGGAGCGGGTCGAGATTAGCCGCCGCCTCACTGTCCTCATCCGTTAACCACGCCGGGAGCACGAAGTCGTCGAGGCAGAAGGTCTCATGCTCCTCTGGTTGGTATCCCGGATTGAAGTCGATCTCTTGGGTGCCATCGAAGAACGCATCGAACTGCTCCTGCCAAGTTGCGGCCAAGCGGTCCTGTAACGCCTGATGGAGTGGAATACGCAACAGCCTCGTATGGGCGGCTCGCCTCACGATGGCAGCGAGCTGAAAACTTTCAAGCATCTGCGTCTCCTGTTTGCAGATAAATTCCAAGTGCAACCTCTACCACTGCGACGGAGGTGCCCGGTCGCCTCAGCTCCTTCCTGCTGATCAGCAAGTACGAAACTCCATCCGCATTCTTCACCGAATAAAAATGGTACCCAAGCAGCCCCATCACCGGATTGAAGTGAAACGCTCCGGCATGCGCGACAACCAAGAAGATGATGCCAAGGACATAAGTACCAGTAAGCCAGTCACCGGCGAATCCAAGCTTTTCCGACGAGACGAAGGGCAGCAAATAGGCAAGAAGAAACGCCAGAACCTCCTTTTCGTCGCGTTCGAACTCTTTAATCCGAAATACATGCTTCTGCCCGTTTGTCGCGATGTAGCGCAATAGCACCCAGCATAGAAGGATCAAGAGCAGTGTGGCGATCAGCCAAGGTGACCAACTACTCCAAGCTTCGCCCCTCGCGAACTTGTTCACCGCGACTGCGCCGAGCACCGGCGATAGCGATGTGGCCACCAACATAAACTTGGCAAACGTATTTAGCATGATCGCGCTTGGGCATTCACGGACGACACTAACCGAATACGCCCTGTGAGCAACTCCTGCATCATGCCCTGCTTGAGCTGGCTCGTTTTTGCGAGGCGGGTCTCCAGTTCGGTGAGTTCGGTGTCCATGTCGGTGAGGATGGTGGCGATTGCGGTTTGCTCGTCGGCCAACGGGACGTCCAATTCGATCTGCTCGACTGTTCGCGCATTGAGACTCGGCACGCCCGACGCTTCGTTGTGTGCCCGCCAATCGATCAAGCAGAACCGATAGAACACATATTTGGCTACGTTCGGCTGGTGAATCACCGAATAAAAAAGTGTGTCTACCGACCAGAATGGAGTGTCCATGTATTGCGGCCGATCAATCGTGCCTTTACGCCCAATGAGAACCGACGGTTTGTCGTACAGGAAAGTGTTCGTGCTGCCGATCTGCCCGCCGGTGGCGAGAATCGGATAGCAGCCGGCTTCGTCTTCAACCTCATGCTGGCTCTTGCCGTGCATGATGGTAAGCAGGTCCCCAATCTCCTTTGACATCCACGCGTCGCGAAAGCCCGGCAGGCGCCGCTTGCCGGTGAGCAAGGTCTGCATGGTGCCTCGCTTGATCTGGCGCTTCTTGGCGATGAGCTGTTGCAGCGATTCGATCAGCACATCGGCATCGCTCAAGGCCTCGGCAATGGCTTGTTGTTCCGCCTTCGTTGGTGGAACTGGGACCTCCGTCTCCTTGATAAGCCCCGTATTGAGGTTCATCTGCGAGCCGGTCTGACCTTTGCGAGCCCACTTTGGTTCTAGACCTTTCAGCACGTGATAGAGAAACCCTTGGTCGACACTCGGGCGCTCGAACACGACGAATCCGTCGTGAATACAAACATCAATTCGCGTCTCTACGGGGCGGCCAACGGTCGCACAAATGCTCATAATGAGTGCGCCGCGAGGAAGATAACGACTTCGCCGGATACCTTCCGGCGAGAGACGCTGCGTCGTTTCATTCAAGTACCGACCGGCTTGCGTAACGTCAGAAATCCGCACCCAGCCAATCGATGAATCGGTATCAAACCATTGAGGGTCATCGATGGGTCGCGGACTTGCGCCCCGATGAATACCACGAGCGAGCGATCCGAGATTAGCAACCTGCCAATCATCAGGAATCAGCCCCACTTCCGTGTGCTTGTACCCGAACGGCGCGATCTGGCAGGGCAGTTCAGTCAACTCCACGTAACTCCCGCTGGCTTCCCTCACTTCCATGAAAAGCCCATCCGCTGCAGATGGCCGTCCATTTTGGCCTGCAACTCAACCACCCGATCCGCCAACTCGGGCAAATCCATCTCGTAACGCTCAGCCAGCTCCCGCACCCGCCGCATCAGCCCTTGGCTAATCCGATCCATTTCGCTGCGGACCGCTGCGTCCAGTGTGCCCAACCACTTGTCGTCCACCGCCAAGATCTTGATCTCGGCTTTGGACAGGTTGGGATATTTTGCATAGACGAGATTGTCCAACGCAACCTCGGCTTCCTTGAGCCGCTTCTTCGATGCCGTCCTTTCGCGATCGAGTTTCTGCCAGCGTTTGAGTACGGCGATTTCGTCGGATGCGTCGTTATCGGGGGCGGAGGCGCTGGGTCCCAGCTTTCGCTGGGATGACGGCAAAGGCGAGTCTCGAGCAATTTCGTCTAGTCGATCCTTCACGGCTTTCGCGTTGATCTTGTCGAAGCCGGAGAACACCGCATCCTCGCCGCTATGCTCTTCTTCCAGTTCGCTCAGTTGCGCTTCGGTGGCTTCGGCGTCGGCAGCGAGTTGGTCGATGGCGGCTTGCTCGGTGGCGAAATAGCGCGCCACGATCAATGCTTTCGGCAGCAGGTCACAAGCCCAACCCTTGTCGATTTCCTTGGTGACTTTGCCGTCCTTGTTCTTTTTCTGCTCGATCACGCGATAGGTGCTGGCCTTCCAGCCATCGGCGGCGATCAGGTACAGGTCGTCCTGCATCGTCTCGGCCCAGTAGTCCATCAGGTGTTGATAGACGTCGTAGCGGTCGATCAGCGGTTGGTCGGTGTAGTGCGTCAGCAGGCTTGCGGCAAGTTTGGCGATCACATCCTTGGGATGGCAAGCGGCATCGAGTGCCTTGAGTGCGGCGCTGCTCCGTTCGCGCCACTGATCGAAGTGCGTGTTCATGCCATTGATGAAGGCGGTGAATTGCGGGTGTCCGTAGATAGTGGATTTGATCGCCGCCTTGTCCACGGCCAGATCCACGTAGCCAGATCGATTGGGCTGGAACAGCGCCTTGCGCAGCTTGGGGCAGACATCCCAGTAGCGCTGCAACGCATCGACATCGGCGACCGGAATACCACCCTTGAGATGGGCTTCAATGTCCTGCCGGTCCTCACTCGGTTGGCTGTCGATGTAGCGCGGCAGGTTGAGGTTGTAGTCGTTCTTTTCGATTTCGGCGAAGCGCACCATGCGTGCATATTTGGGTACGGCCTGCTGCTCGGCGAACACTTCCACGATCCGGTGCACGTCACGCGAGCGCAGACGATTCTTGGGGCCGTCTTTCATGAAGCCACGGCTGGCGTCGATCATGAAGATGCCCTGGCGCGCCGGTGCGTCTTGCTTGTCGACCACGACGATGCAGGCCGGAATGCCGGTGCCGTAAAACAGGTTGGCGGGCAAGCCGATGACGGCCTTGATGTAGCCGTTGCGGATCAGGTTGCGGCGAATTTCCGCCTCAGCGTTGCCGCGGAATAGTACGCCGTGCGGCAGGATGCAGGCACCTTTGCCCGTGCTTTTGAGCGAGCGCACGATGTGCAGCAGGTAGGCGTAGTCGCCCTGCTTTGCTGGTGGCGTACCGAACGGCGCGAAGCGTTCGTGCGGATCGTGTAGCGGATCGAGGCCGGTACTCCAGCGCTTGTCGGAGAACGGTGGATTGGCCACCACATAATCAAAGGTGCGCAGGCGGCCCTTGTCCATGAATTTCGGATCGGCCAGCGTGTTGCCTTGCGCAATCTGCGCTTCGGCGTTGTCGTGCAGAATCATATTCATGCGCGCCAGGCCGGCGGTAGTGGCGTCCTTTTCCTGGCCGTAGATGGTGAGTCTGCCGCGCGCCTCGTCGGCCACTTTCAGCAGCAGCGATCCCGAGCCGCAGGTTGGGTCATACACGGTAGTGGCACTGGTGGTTTTCGCCTCGCGGATGCCCAGCACCCGCGCCATGATGCGGCTGACCTCGGCCGGCGTGTAAAACTGGCCCTTGCTTTTGCCGCTCTCGGTGGCGAAGTGGCGCATCAGATATTCGTAGGCATCGCCGAGGATGTCGTCGCCACCGGCGCGATTCTTCGAGAAATCCAGCGCCTTGTTCTCGAAGATGCCGATCAGGTCGGTGAGCTTGTCGACCATCTCCTTGCCACTGCCCAGCTTGCCCGCATCGTTGAAGTCCGGCATGTCGGACAGCCGGTTGGCGGCTTTAAGCGGCGCAATGATCTTCTTGTTGATCTGGTCGCCGATGTCGCTCTTGCCCTTGAGCGCCACCATGTCGGCAAAGCTCGCGCCTTCGGGCACGGTGATCGCCGCAAACGGCACGCCGGCGTACTTGTCGCTGACGTATTTGATGAACAGCAGCACGAGGATGTAATCCTTGTACTGGCTGGCATCCATGCCGCCACGCAAGGCGTCACAACTGGCCCAAAGCGAGGAGTAAAGCTCGGATTTCTTGATCGCCATTTCTTTCCGGTCGGTGCAAACGCGTGATGATGCCCGAGTCGCTCGCAAGCCACTTCGGTGCTGGTGTGCCGAGATGTTTGATACGTATGGGCGTCCGCTGCTGGAGGAGTTCGACGCGCCCCATGAGAACACAGCTGAAGCACAGCGCACCGACCGCCCGACCACCGGGGTGTCGCCATAGCCGTTCGAGTATGCGGCTGATGCCGCGCCGCGTTCAATTCTTTGGGCAAGTACACCGCTGCAACCACACGCTGCCAATGCGGCCGTAGCCGTGCCAGCGCGCCCGGATATCGCTGGACTGCGTTTGGGTTGGGCGTCCTCGAACATCGGCGTACGCAGCATTGTTTGAAGCCATTCCTGCTGATATCAACTGCACCCCCACCGTCAGTGGCCGGGGCTGTCTTTCCCAACGTAACGGCGAACCATAACCTTTCAGCACCCGTCAGATTCGTCGCTCCTTCGTCTCACTCAATGCGAGGGTGAGGGTCTGGTTGTGGCGCAGGTGTTTGGGTTGCCTTGCCGCAGGCGGCAGAACGCCAGTAAACCAAGCAGCCTTCGGCACAGCAACTGGCCATGACCGTCGAGCAAGCTGACCAACCTCGATCGTGCCTGACCACCGTTTCACACGGAGCTACTCCAGGCTCGGCAGGAGCCTTGAGTAGCGGAGCCTACTGGCCGACTTCGGCCGAGAGCAATCGGTCCCAGTCTGGGCTGGGCGGCCCGATCATAGTCATTCGTGGCTCCCTTGGCGGTGGTCACAGCAGCAAGGAGAACCCCGGTCGTGGGTCAGCTGGGCCCGACTACACTAAGTGGTATCAGGCCAGCCGAGCGTGCTGGAATTGCGCATGAAGCATTGGGTCGCATGATCGTTAGTGGGCGGCTCTGGTAAGACGTGTGGGGCGACCCTTGGGGTCTGGATTCACGCAATTGGGTTTGGGGAGCATGCATTGAAGTACTGGGTTGTCAGAGGTAGCCCCGCCGAGAACGGTGATTTCGCTTTTGTCCGTGCCGGCAAAACAGGTCGATGGCGGACGGGACAACCGCCAAAAGGCTGGACACTTGGGGATCGGCTTTTCTTTTGGGCGTCATCGCCAAGACTTGAGCTGATTGCACTTGGCGAGTTTCGAGGTGAAACCGGTCAATACACTGAAGAAGGCCAGTGTCTTTACAAGGTGCGCTACTTCACGGGAGTCATTGGCCGGCCATTGCGATTGCGTGAGCTGCGGTACGAGCCCGAACTACAGAATGCAATTTTTCTGAAGGTCGGGCCTGCCGCCTCGGTGGTGCGACTTACGCCTGCAGAAGGTGCACATCTCTACCGCCTTGTCGTGGCCGAAAATGCACCAGTTGCTGGCATATGGCCGGACCTGGAGGACGAATCAGCGTCACTAATTGATGTAGGTGACTCCGCTGTGTTCGGTGCGGATGTTACGCCCGGGGATTCCGCTAACTTGGGCGTCACCTATCGAATCGGACGTCACCCCACGCCTTCAATGCCGCACAACGCGGACAGTTGGCGCAAAATCGCCGATGAGCTCGGTTCGAACGGACCCGCATCAATTGATCGGCTGACGGCTGTCTGTAAAGGTCATTTGAGCGGTTCCAAGGGGGCACCGCACGCGCGCCAATTCGTTCTCTACTGCATCAAGCAAGGATGGCTGGTAGGCACGAGCGAGCAAGCTTCTGCCGCAACGGCCCGTCGCAAGAAAGTCCGTCTCATGCAAAAGAGCGTGCCGCCTGACGTCAAACTACTCGCCGACCCAACAGCGCTGCTCGAGAACGAAGAATCGCGCTTCCCCGAGGGCACGGCGAAGTTCGCGTTGCACCGCAGATTGGAGCGGGACACCATGCTCGCGCGTCACCTTAAGGAAAAACGGCTCGAAGGTACTGGGAAACTGGTGTGCGAGATTTGTGATTTCGACTTCGTGGCACGTTACGGAATGCACGGATTGGGGTTCATCGAAGCTCATCACACAATGCCAGTCTCGCGGTTGAGTGGCAAAACACGCACACAAGAGAGCGATCTGATCTTGGTGTGTTCCAACTGCCATCGGATGCTCCATCGAGGACCACAATTACTGTCGCCATCTGAATTAAGGTCGCTGATGCGTCGTGGTGGAAAAGCCTGACATTTCAATCCAGCAGCCGTGCCCAGTGCACGGGTGTGCCCCCCTGAAGCGGACGTTCGCCACCGTCAGCAATGAATCGACATCCGACGGCCGTCCCGGCAACTCACGTCCATGAACTGTTGGCCACCGTCGACTCGACCGCGCTCTTCCAAAGTCGCCACGATCGAGACGGTTATGCGCGCGCGGCTGGCGTCGCTCCACGTCGCGGGCACACCAGCGTTACCGCACGGCTGGGCAAAGGCCCGGTGCGAGCCATCTCATCCATTGAATTCGTCGACGCGTTACGGCGCGTGTGCAGCACACGCGACCCCGGCGATGCCACGCATGCGACACGCGGAACGCCAGATCTGCACACTGCTGATGGCCCACACGGGATACGGCAGCAGCATCGCCATCGTGAATGCACGTGGGTCGTAGTGGGCCGATCCCGCCGGCTCCAGCACGTCAAGCGCCAGCCCGATCCCGAAGATCACCAGGATCGTGGCGACGTAGCCGGTGACGTTGACCAGCGCCATTGCGGTGCCCACCTGCGACGACGGCGTCGAGATCCGGGCGAAATCGAACGCCACCAGCCCGACCGGAAAACCCGCACCGGCCACCATCACCAGCAGCACCTGCGCCCACAGCGGCGCGTAACCCGGCCAGGCAAGCACCAACGTCCAGATGGCGATGCTGGACGCCAGCCACCCACACACCAGCGGCAGGCGGACACGTGGCCAACGGCCGACCAACGTACCCACGACGGGACCGCCGACGATGGAAACCACCGTGAGCAACGTCAACAGCGTGGCCGCAACCAACGGCAGGCTTCCCTGCCCGTCGACGAGGTAAGGGTAACCCCACAGCAGCGTCATCAGGCACGGGAAGAACAGGCTGGAACAATAGATCCACGCGCCGAGCCGGGTGTACGGCCGCGCCCAGCAGCCTTTCACACTGCGCAACATCGCCCGCAACGTGGTCGCCCGCTCATCCTCCACCGGACCCGGTTGGTCGATTACCATGACATACATCACGCCGCCCAACACCAGACCAAGAATCGCCGCACCCGCGTAGGTGGCCGACCAACCAAACCGGTGCAGCGCGTCGACAACGGGGATCGCCGCCAACATCGCGCCGAGTTGGCCGGCGATGGCGGTGAATTGGGTCAGCAGCGGTTTGCGCGCTTCCGGAAACCACAGGGCCACCAAGCGCATCACCGAGAGGAAGGTCATCGCATCGCCCAAGCCGACCAGTCCGCGCGACAGCAACGCCAGCGCATAGGACGGTGACACCGCGAACCCGAGCTGGCCCATCGTCATCAACACGATCCCGGTGGTCAGCAACCGGCGCGAGCCGAAGCGATCCAGCAGGGTGCCCACGGGCAGTTGCATCGCCGCGTACACCAGCAACTGCAGACCCATGAACGTCGCCAGCTGCGACGCGCTGATGTGGAAATGCTCCGCAGCGGCAATGCCGGCGACCGACAGCGAGGTGCGGTGAAACACCGCCACGAGGTACACCCCGGCCGCGGCGCACCAGACGCGCCAGGCGCGAGAACCGCCTTCCGGATAGCGGACGGAGCGGATCATCGCGATGAGACGAATGGGGCGGCGCTGTCGATCACACTGAATATCCCGATCACGCCTTCTCGCGCAGACTGCAATGGCACTTGGTCAGGCCCCTCGGTGACGCGGGCCGAGGCTGGAGTCGCACAAAACCCAGAGGGCAAGGCCGGCTGAACAGATCGACAAGTTGGTCGCTAATACCCGCAGCCTTTCTCCCCGCAGGCCGGCTCATTATGAATCGTAATGCCCGCAGCCGAGTACCTCGGCAGCAAAGCCACATTGCGCTTCCGGCGAGTCGAAGGAGGCGCGTATCGACGCCGAGTCACCCCGCTCCGGGTGGCTATGAAGCGCAAAGCCAGTCCCACGTCGGCGCAGAACACGCTGCCACAGCGCTGATGACGACCACGCCACCCGCGCGGAAGTGACCAGCTTCAGGAATCCCGCGATCCGCAGGTCGACCAACCGCGTCATCAAGGGACAGCATCCGGGATGCGTCATAGCCCGATCCACAACGTGCGGTTCGGCGCCATACCTGCCTCTACCAACGTTTGAGGTGAGGCCTTGGGGTATCGCAACAACCGATACTTCGCGACTTACGCATCCGCCGGTCGTAATCCCTCGGTCTCCCGAGCTTGGCGGAATCACCTTGGGCTACTTCGGGTACAGGAATGCCCGCTCTTTTGCGGTCTTCAGCGATCGTCGAGACTTGTCCGGATGCGCTGAAACAGCGCATTGGTGGCTATCTCATGCTGGCCGTCTGCAATCGACCAGCCGAAATCCTGGAACGACGAACGTATGCGCACCAACGCCCACCGCATCGAAGCACGCAGCGAAGTTGTCGGCCGTCTCGTCGACATCTTCCGCCACCACAACCGCGCACATCAGGAGCAAACCGGGCAACCACACGGCATGCCATCGCGCCGGACCTGGAAACGCACGAAGAGCTAGCACAGCCTCACGCCGCCGCACGCAACAGCGTACGGCACCTGCCGCACCCCGCGCTCGTGATGTCCCCCTGGTCGCCAACGAGCTGCAACACATGAGCGGCACCCCCGCTCGCCCCACCACGGCACGCCGCCGCTGCTGGCGAAACACCCCATCGCCACGCTGGCCACGCAGTTGGGGAGTGATGGGGCAAGTCTGGCAGCGCTAGTGGCGGAAAGCATGCTAATGGCCGGTGCCCCGAGAGCGTGCGTGCGGCTTCGCATCCGTTCGAGTGGACCGACCCAACTGATAGTCCGTGACGCCCGTCACACCTGGAGAACGCTATCTGCAGCGTCGTGCATCGTCCCGTTGAGTCTGGCGTTGGCAGCAGCCCGTCGTGCATTTTGGTGAAGGCTATACTGCCGTCGAACTGCGCGCACCGGTGCGGCTTGGCTGCCGGACCATCCTCAACGCGGCAAAAAGGCCCAGGGGATCATCAGACGTGGATGAGGTTTTTATCGAACCGGCCATGCGACCCATTCTCGAAGCCATGCGGGCCGCGGCGTCCGGGAACGTTCCACGGCCGTCGGTGACACCGCAGCAGATGCGCCTCCGCGCCGCCCAGCAATTCGAGGCTTGGAATCGACAGCCGCCTGCACTGACGTGTGTACGCGACCTGGATCTTCCTGCCCGCGACGGGCCGCTTCGCGCGCGCTACTACGATCCAGATGGGCGTTTGCCGGCACCACTGTTGTTGTACCTGCACGGCGGTGGATGGGTGGCCGGTGACCTGGACATCGAGGATCGGGCCCTGCGCATTCTGGCGCAAGCAAGCGGCGCCAAAATCGTGTCGCTTGATTATCGATTGGCACCGGAACATCCGTTCCCGGCCGCCATCGAGGACACCGTGGCGGCCTTCGGGTGGTTGCGTGAGCACGCGCTGGATCTGGGTGGGTCGGCACGGGCGCTGGCGTTGGGTGGAGCGTCGGCGGGAGCAAACATTGCGCTTGCTGCGGCGTTGCGGCTGCGTGACCAGAGCATGCCGTTACCCGCCCAACTGGTGCTCTTTTACGGCGTCTACGGAGCCGATCGCAACACCGAGTCCGATCGCTTGTTCGGCACTCCCGAGTTCAGCGGGCCGCTTGCCAACATGGAGCTTTTCTATTCCTCGTATGCCGGTTCACCAGAGCAACGGCGCAATCCACTGGTGGCGCCGCTGCTGGCAGATCTGCAAGGTCTGCCTCCAACGTTTGTCAACGCCGCCGGAATAGATCCTCTGCGGGATGACAGCCGGCAACTGCGCGACAGATTGCTGCAATCGGGTGTCCCGGTCAGCTACGTGGAATACCCCGGTGTCGTGCACGGTTTTACTCAATTCACGTTGACTAGCGCTACAGCGCGCAAGGCACTCAGCGAGGCTGGCGCCGCAATCAAAGTCGCGCTTGCGGATGCTGCCAATCTGGCTTAGCGTTGCAGCAGACCGGACTGGAAACCGATGGCCACGGCATGGCAGCGGTTATGTGCTCCGAGCTTTTCGAACACGTTGCCGAGGTGGAAGCGGACGGTCGATGCGGAGATAGCCATGGTATCGGCAATCTGGGTGTCGCTGTGGCCGCTGGCGAGACACTCGAGGATGGCAACCTCGCGCTCACTCAGACTCTGGAATACCGGCTCTGGCAGTAGCACACGCATCAGCGCCTGGTGCAGCAGTGGGCGCAAAGCGCGCAACACCATCGGCGTGCGTTGATCGCGCCGGCGCGGTCCAGTGATCATCGAGCACAGCGCGATACGGCCGTTGAATACCACGCCGCTGGCAAATCCGTAGCCGAGGCGACCATAGTCATGCGCCGCTTCCAGGAAACGATCCAGCGTGGGTCCGGTGACGCCACGCTTGGCGACGACATTGTTGTTATCTGCCGCTCCAGACCTGCTCACGAAGCGCTGACCATTGACGATTGCGCGCACGATCGGGTCGACCAGCGCAAACTGCTCGCGCGAGTACAGGTCCATCCATTCAGGGTCGTATCCGGAATGGATCATAAACGCGGCCGGCAGCGTCTCGATGGTCCCGGCCGCCACCACGATTTCACTTAGATCGAGCCATGCGCGAAGGGTGCCGAGGCAATCCACCAAGCCGGCCCGGCTGGTGAGTGAACTCAAATCTTCCGCATGCGTAAACAGTTGCATGCGGTCAGTGGCACACAGTTCATGGGTCGCTTCGTTGACAATCAAAGACTCAGTCATGAAGTTTCCGCTCTTGACATGCGCTGCACGCGCCAGTGAGATTGGAATGCGTCGAAGGCGCCTTCACGCTAGCACAACCATGCCGGCAGGGCTCGGAATAGGGCTATCCGGGCACGTCACCCCCGGATTCTGCGAAATCCGCACGCTTGAGGCGATACGCGTGAAGCAACCAGACCATCACCGGCAGAAACAGCAACATCAGTAGCGCGGGATAGACCGCCAGCGCATAACGGGTTGCTGCGCTCTGCACGGAAATGTTGCTCTGGTAGCCAATGAAGCCGAGCAAGGCGCCGCTGGCGGCAATGCTCAAGCTGCCCCCCAACTTGTAGGCGAAAATGTACAGCCCTGTGTAGGTGCCGGTCAGATTGGTACCGCCGGCGCGTTGGCGTGCGTGCGCGCAATCGGTGACCATGGCGTAGGGAAGCGACCAGAAAGCCCCGTTGCCCAGGCCGGCCAGTATCTGAAACGGCAGCAGCGTGGCGACCAGATGCGCCGATGGCTCGAGCGGGAACCAGTGCCAGGCCACGTGGGTCAACGGCGCGCCCACCAGTCCGACGGCGGCCAGGGCAATGGCGGCGTACAGGGCGGGTTTCTTGTCAAAGCGTTTGCTTACTTTGATCCATAGCGGTTGCGCCACGATCGCCGAGAGCAACAAGGCCACGGCGAGAATGGCGATTTGTGGGCCGGACAGACCGTAGGTAAAGGTGTTGATGTGGAAGCCCAGTGCAACGGTAAGTTGCACCCCCATTTCGGTTACCAGGATCATCAATACCAAGGCACGCAGGTTGCGATCGCGCAGGACACCGCGGATCGCGTGCCAGTCCAGCCTGGAGATATCGCGGTCGGCACGCATCCGCGGTATGAAACGCCAAGTGCTGGTCACGGTGACGATGGTGACCAGCAGGACCAGAATGGCGCAGGCCCAACCCATCGGGGCGTAGACGGCGGGGTTGAGTTGGCCCAGCGGAAACGCGGCAGTGGGCCGAAAGAACCAGGCGCTGCTGCCGACCAGCGCGAGCGCCATCCCGATCACCTGAAACGCTGCGCGGTAGCCTTGCGCGACCGTACGCGCATCGTAAGTTGTGACGAGATCGCCGCCCATGGCGGTGTGGGGTATCACGAAGGTACTGATGGCGGTTTTGAGTCCCACCAGGGCCACGGCCAGCCAGGTTATCTTGACCCACAAGTCGAGCCCTTCCGGGATCGACCACAACAGCACGCTCAATGCGGCTATGGCAACCCCGCCGACGATCAGGAATGGATGGCGTCGACCCAGGCGCTGCGAGCGCGTGTGATCGGACATCCAGCCCAACGGCAGATCGATCAACGCGTCCCACAGCGTCGAAGCCGCCATCACCAGACCCGCAATATCGGGAGGCACGTGCAGGATCGCGGTAGCGTAGAACAGGAACGACGCGCTGATCAGATAGTAGGCCGCCAGCACCATGCTGCCGCTGCCGTAGCCGGCCAGTTGCCATGGCCGCAGAGCTGGCGCGATCAACCGGGGCATCGTGTCGAATTGCACGAATGCGGCGGTCTGTAGCCGTCAGATTGGAAACTGTTCACCAGACTCAGAACCGGTAGCGAAAATCGACGCCATAGGTGCGCAACTCAGGGGCGTTGACCAGTGCCTGGAACAACTGGATTCCGGGCCGTTGGCGAGTAACGAACTGGAATGTCGTTGCCGGATCACCCGTGAATACCGCGCCGGGAGCATCCTTGTTGTTGAAGATGTTGTCGACCCACAGTGACACGCGCAGCTTACCGATGTCGAGGCTGGTGTTGAGATTGAACAGCGCTGCGGAAGGAATGGTCGCCGTACCAGTCTGGATTGCAACCATGCTCGAGCGATAGTGACCATCCAGCCGGGTAGACCACGTCCAGCCGTTGCTGAGCGGCTGGCTGTTGATCACACTCATGTTGGCCGTATAGCGCGGTGCGTACTGCAGGCGAACACCCGACAGGTCGGGGTTCCCACCGAGGAGGCCGACGATCGGAAATATGTACTCGTCGTACTTGGCATCATTGTAGGTGCCGCCCAACTTGAACGACCAGTTTTGATTGGCGTTGTACTGGAGGTTGGCCTCGACACCCTTGGAAGTGGTTCGCCCGGCATTGGTGTTCAGCAGCGCACCCATCGAGCCGACGGTGCGCACGATCTGATCGCGCCAGTTGATGCGGTACACGTCCATGTCGAGCAACATGCGGCCATCGAACAGACCGAACTTCGCGCCCAGCTCGTAGTTCGTACTGCGCTCCGAATTGTAGGAACGTTCGTCCGGAGCGATCGCGCCGTTGGCGGTGAAGGTATTGAATCCGCCGACCTTGATTGCCTTGACGGCACTGGCGTAGAAAGTGGCGTTCTTGTGGGGCTTGTAGGTCAGGTACAGGCCCGGCGTGAACGGGGTGAAGGTGCGTGATGCGTTGAACAAACTGGTCGAACCAGCGGGATTGGGCGCGCTGGGCAGGTTGGTCGTGGTGGCATCCGCGGACTTGGTTTCACGGGTATAGCGCACCGCCAGACCAAGATCCCACTGGGAGGTCATGTGCCAGGTTGCCGTGCCGTAAAATGCGGCGCTGCGCGTGCGTTCGCGGTTGTCACTGCTCAGCCCGCCCAGAGGCGCAGCCGGGCCGACGTACCGGCTGTCGTCAACGTGGTCGTCGCTGAGGTGGTAATAGTACACGCCAAGCAGCCAGTCGAAGTGATCGTTTCCAGGCGAGACCAGACGAAAATCCTGACTGAGCGAATTCTGCGGACCGTGCTGTCCGGCCCTCGCGATTTGCGCAGCGCTGTAGTCCGAGTCGTAGTCGTAATCCAGCTTGAGATGGTTGTAGGAGCTCACCGATGTCAGGGTGGCCCAGTCCATGTCGTAATTCACCGTCAGCGATGACAGGATGCTGTCGCGATCAAAGTGTCCGGGCGTGACGGCGAAACCATTCGTCAGCGACGGCAGATCGCCGAAATACTGCTGATTGTCATTGAAATTGCGTACGAATCCGCCATTGTTCGACACGAATTGTTGCGCGAAATCACGCCGCCGCATGCCGTCATAGATGACGTTCAACTGCCCGTTCAATCGGTCCGTCGGCGCGCCATCCAGGGTCAGGAAAGCGCCGCGGGCACTCGTCTTGTCCAGCTTTTTCCCGGAAAGTTCGTTGCGATAAAAGCCGCCGAAGTCATTGCGGGCCACACCCACCCGGTAGTGGTAGGTTGATCCATCGGAAAACGGTCCGGAGACGACGGCCCGGGCGTTGCGCCGATCGTAATTACCGAGACCAACGTTGATCGAGCCCTCTTGCTTGTTGCTGGGCGCTTTGGTGATGAAGTTCACCGCGCCGGCAAAACTGTTGCGACCGTACAGGGCGTACTGCGGACCCTTCGCCACTTCGACGCGCGCAATGTTGTCGGCCAGCATGAAGTCGAGGGCATTGCGCGACGGAATATACACACCGTCAATGAAGAAGCTGACGTTTGGCTCGCCGATGGTGGTTGACAACCCGCGAATCACCACGTTCGATGCCGCCGGACCGGCAACCGGGATCATGGTAATGCCCGGAACCAGCATGGGCAGCTGCGCCGCACTGGTCAGTCCTGCCGACTCGATATCCTGTGCGGTCACCACGTTGATGGCAATCGGCACATCCTGCATCAGTTCAACTCGCTTGGTGGCAGTGACCGTGATAGCTGCCAAATTCGTCGGTTGCCCGGCGTCGGTCCGTGCTGGCGTAGTCTGACCTTTGGCGAGCTGCGGGTTTTCGGTTGCAGAAGTCGTGGCGCCGGCTTGTCCGTCCTGCTGCGCATAGGCCGGCTGGAAGGCAAGAATCGCAACGATGGCAAAAGTCAGCCTATTTGGCTTTATGTTCATGCACCCCTCCGCAAAGTTTCGCACTGAGCATAGCCATCCTAATCAGACGCCATAACTGTCAAAAATGACAGGTACCCGGAACCTGAGCTTGTCGTTAGCATCGAGACATGCCAGAGAGAGCCGACATGTCGCAGAGCAAACTTTGTGCGCAACCCCGGGTGTCCTACGTCACGTTTCCAAGCGCGTCGCAGCAGCACCCCTTGACCATCGCCGCACAGATGCGTGTCCCCACGCGGGACGGTGATGTTCCCGCCGTGGTGGTCGTGCACGGCACCAGCGGCGTGGACAGCCGTGGCAGCTACCATGCCCAGGCGCTCAACGATGCGGGTATCGCCACGTTGGAGCTGGACATGTGGTCTGCACGCGGATTGAACGGGGGCATCGGGCCGAGCGGACGCCCGGCTGGGGTTCCTGAAACGCTGCCGGACGCCTACGGCGCACTCGTGTATCTCGCCTCGCGTCCAGGAATCAATACGCGGCGCATCGGTATCACCGGGTTTTCCTGGGGCGGCATCGTGTCGATGTTGACCGCGACCCGGCCATACAGCGACTTGTACATGGGCGCCAATCCGCTGCGCTTCGCCGCACACGCACCGTTCTATCCGGTGTGCTGGGGCTACAACAAGATTCCCGGCTACGAATTTGCCGAGCTCACCGGTGCGCCGGTATTCATCCAGAGCGGAGAGTGTGACGCGTATGACGAACCCGGTTCATGCGCGGAGTTGGTAAACGGCCTGCCCGAGCAGGCACGACGGTGGGTCACGGTCACGATGTACCCCAACGCCACGCATGGATTCAATCGACTCGAGCCGGCACAAACCGTGAGTGACCCGTTTTCCCATCTTGGGCACGGCGGCGAGGTGAGATTTGAAGCCAACGTGGATGCCGCAGCCCAATCGCGTCATGCCACGGTGGATTTCTTTGAGCGCGCGTTTGCAGCCACCGCGCCGGCAAACGACTGATCGCGCAACGGCGAAGCGCGTAGCCGGGGACTGTCGCGCTTCAGGAACACTGCAAGCGAATGTCAGAGCAAAATTTCTCGCGCCGTGCCGAATGGATCTGGCGTCCACGCCAGCTCGACGGACCCGCTTTTGCGACGGAAGGCTTCGATGTTTCTGAGGAGGCCAATCGTTACGTCTACTTTCGCCTCACCATCCATGTCCGCGGCACCGTCACCTCGGCGAAGTGCCTTGCATCGGCCGACGGCCGCTACCGTCTGCATGTCAACGGCGTCCTTGTCGGCCGCGGTCCGGGCCGCTGCAGCCCGTTGCTGCAGTCGCTGGATGACTACGACCTCGGCAGGTATCTGAAACCCGGCCGCAACGTGATCGCCGTGCTGGCGCATGCGTACGGTCGACACACGGCCTGGTACGAACTGCCGGGATGGGAGCACGGCCGCGCGTTCGGTTGCGGCGGTTTCTTCCTGCAGGGCGAAGCCATCACCGAAGCACGCACCGTGCGCCTGGACACAGGGCCGGAGTGGCGCTGTCTGGAGTCCGCTGCATGGCGATGCGACGTACCCTCCAACAGCCTGGGCTATATGGAGCATTACGACGCCCGCCTGACACCTTCCGGCTGGACGGAGACGAATTACGACGATCGCGAATGGCCTGCAGCCCAGGCGCTACGCTTGCCAGGACGCAATTTCTCGGGCGACGTGGTGCCGTTCGGTGCCTTGGTGCCGCGACGGATTCCGCCGATGCGTGAAGTCCTGTCGGGGCCGGCGCAAATTGTCGCGGTTCACGAAGTTGTCGAGACCCCGGCGGATGACCTTGCCGAACAGATATCAAACGAATGGCTGCGTCCGCTGACGCGTTGCACCGTCAGCCTTAAGCCGACGACGGTGCGAACCGAAGATGGCTGTGCGGTCGTGATCGTTTACGACTTCGGCGAAATTCTGGCCGGCTATATCCACCTTGAACTCGACGGCCCTGCCGGGGCCATCGTTGACTTCGTGCATGGCGAACAGTTGCTGGCCGATGGGCGGGTACGAATCTTCGGCGGCATCGACGGTTTCGACGCTGTCCCCGCGCACCGTTATGTCCTGCACGAAGGAACACAGTCGTGGGAGCGCTTCGAATGGAGCGGGCTGCGTTATCTGCAGTTGACCATTCGTCGGTGCCCGCGACCGCTGCGTGTAGACAGGATGGTGCTACGTGAGACCGGTTATCCAGTAGAGGCCATCGGCCGGTTCGAGTGCTCCGATCCGCTGCTCAATCGCATCTGGCAGGCTGGTGTCACCACCTTGCGCCGCTGCATGCACGATGGCTACGTCGACTGCCCCTCGCGTGAACAGCGCCAATGGATGGATGGCTATGTCAGCGCACGCACCAACTACGTCGCCTTCGGTGATGCGCAACTGGCGATCGAGATGTTGCGTCAGGTCGAGCAGTCACAACAACCGGACGGCCTGACTATGATGGCTGCCCCGGGCGACTTCGCACGCCTGGGCTTTACCAACATCCCCGACTTCTGTCTGTACTGGATCATGATGATCGACGACGTCGTCCTGTACACCGGCCACGGCGAGATCGCACGCGAACTGTTCCCGTCGGTAGTGCGCGCACTGCGCTGGTTTGAACGCCACCTCGACCACGAAGACCTTCTGGCCGAACTACCGCACTGGGTATTCGTCGACTGGGCCGAACTGGACAAGCACGGTCAGGTCACGGCGCTCAACTGCCACTTCGTCGCTGCGCTGCGGGCCGCCGAACGGCTCGCAAACATGTGCCAGTACGCGCATGAATCGGCGCATTTCGACGCGCTGGCCGAGCGCATCTCCGCCGCCGTGAATACCTTGCTGTGGGATCCGGCGCGGCAGCTTTACGTCGATGCCCGGCAGCACGGTGTACGGGGACGACGGACCAGCCAGCAGGCCAACGCGGCGGCAATTGCATACGAGGTTGCACCGCGTGATCGTTGGCAGCCGATGCTGGAGTCCCTGCTGGACGACGATCGGCTGGTCCTCACCCGCTGCTCGGAACGGGACCGCGTCACGCAGGTCTTCGACGAGGAAAGCCATATCGTGCTTGCACAACCGTTCCTGATGCACCTCCTGCACCGCGCACTGCGCATGGCCGGACAGCAGGACCAGATCGTCGAGAATATTCGCAAGCGCTGGGCCGATTTGCTCGCCCACGATGAGACCACGCTGCGCGAAACTTGGCAGCGCACGCCAACAACCAGCCTGTGTCACGCGTGGTCGGGTACGCCAACGTTCGACTTGTCCACCGATGTTCTTGGCGTGACGCCCCTGTCCCCGGGATTCGATCGCATACGCCTCGCCCCCGTCGTGGCGGCTCTAGGCTGGGCACGTGGTCGTTACCCCACGCCGCACGGACCGATTGAAATCAACTGGCACCTGGACGGCCCCCAGTTTCAACTGGAAGTCGAACTGCCCGCTGGATGCGAGGCCGTTTGCATTTGCCCGTCGCCGTATCGCTGGCAAACTGTCAATGCTGTGCCGACAGCCGATGCCTCGCTGACGCTGCAATCCGGCAGCCATCGTCTCGCCGCATCCTTGAGGTGAAGTCCATGTACATCGAGATCGGCAACCCGATCGAGCGCACCGCGTCGGCTTACGACTTTCCCCTCCTCATCAAGCAGCTGTGGATCACGCCGCTGGCCAATGCACCGAATCAACAAATCGTCTATCGCGACCAGCAGCGCTTCACCTATCGCCAGACCTGGGCCCGTCTCGCCAGTCTCGCCTCGAGCTTGGCGAAAATCGGTGTCGAGCCGGGCATGACGGTGGCGGTGATGGACTGGGATAGTCATCGCTATCTCGAATGTTTCTTCGCCATTCCCATGATGGGTTGCGTGCTGCAGACGGTGAACGTTCGCCTGCCGCCCGAACAGGTCCTGTACACCCTCAACCACGCCGAAGCGGACGTCATCCTGGTCCACCACGAATTCCTGCCCTTGCTGGCGGGCATTCGTGACAAGTTGAGCAAGCAAGTCCAGGTGATCCTCATTCGCGATGGTACCCCCGCGACGGCTCCAGACGATGCGTCCTTCGTCGGCGAATACGAAGCACTGCTGGCGGCAGCCAGCCCGGACTATGACTTCCCCGATTTTGACGAAAACACTCGCGCCACCACGTTCTTCACCACCGGCACCACCGGCGTGCCCAAGGGTTGCTACTACAGTCACCGCCAGCTGGTGCTGCACACCATGGCCATCGCCGGCTGGCTCGGTACGGCTCCCGCCCAGGGCCGCCTCCATCGGGAAGACGTCTACATGCCGATCACCCCGATGTTCCACGTACATGCCTGGGGCGTTCCCTACGCGGCGACCCTGCTGGGACTGAAGCAGGTTTATCCGGGCCGTTACGACGCGGCGGTAATGTTGAAGTTGATCCGTGACGAAGGCGTGACCTTCTCGCACTGCGTGCCGACCCTGCTGCAGATGCTGCTGATCCATCCCGAGTCAGCGACCACCGATCTGTCCAAACTGAAGATGGTGATCGGAGGCTCGGCGCTGTCGCAGGGCCTGTGCCGGATGGCGTTGGAACGCGGTATCGACGTGTTCACAGGTTACGGCATGAGCGAAACGGCGCCGATCCAGAGCGTCATGCATCTGAGCAGTGCAGAGGTTGCACAAGACCTCGACAGCCAGACCGCGCTGCGTGTGCGTACCGGCCAGCCTTTCATGCTGTGCGATGTGCGCATCGTCGACCCCGAAATGAAGCCCCAGCCCCACGACGGCCAAGCCCAGGGCGAGGTCGTCTTCCGCAGTCCATGGTTGACGCAGGGTTATCTCAAGGAGCCGGAAAACTCGAAGGCTTTGTGGCGAGGCGGTTACCTCCACTCTGGCGATATCGGCACCATCGATGCAGCGGGTCGATTGCAGATCCGCGACCGGCTCAAGGACGTGATCAAGACCGGCGGCGAATGGATCAGCTCGCTGGCACTGGAGGACCTGATCTCGAAAATGCCCGGGGTCAGCGAAGTCGCGGTGATCGGCGTGCCGGATGCCAAATGGGGCGAGCGTCCGCTGGCCTTGGTGGTCCCGCGAGCCGGTGCAACCTTGACGCCACAAGCCGTTCGCCAGCAGCTCGTGGACCTGGCCGGCACCGGTGTCATCCCGACCTACGCAGTGCCCGACAAGGTCCTCATCGTGGAGGCGCTGGCCAAGACCAGTGTCGGCAAACTCGACAAGAAAACCTTGCGCGCCACTTACACCGGGTGAACACGGCGTGTTCGCGCCTGGAACGATCCCTGTGCCGCAGCTTTCCGTCCTCAGAACCTGATCCCCTGAAGAATGGAACTATTCCGTTAGCAGGGCGCCAACGCCCGCGAGTCGACCACTGCCCGAGGAACATCCATGGCAAAGATAGAAGCGAAACTCTTGACACTCGGTCTCACGCTACCACCGCCACCACAGCCGCCACCCGGCATCGTCCTGCCCTTCCGGTTCGTGCGGATTCTCGGCAACCGGGTATTGATCTCCGGCCACGGACCGCAAAATCCGGATGGCTCTTTCGCGGAGCCACTCGGCAAGCTTGGGCGCGAAGTCTCGCTCGAACAAGGCTACATCGCCGCCCGTCTTGTCGCGCTCTCCATCCTCAGCAGCCTCAAGCGTGCACTGGGCGACCTTGACCGCATTGCGGCGTGGTCGCGTGTATTCGGCATGGTGAACTCGGCACCAGGCTTCCACCAGCAGCCCAATGTCATCAACGGATTTTCGGACCTCATCCTTGAACTCTATGGCCCCGATGTCGGTGCCCACAGTCGCAGCGCCGTAGGCCTTGCCGAGCTTCCCTTCAATATTCCGGTGGAGATAGAAGGCGAAATCGAGCTCGT
>JBDSWR010000109.1:0-54003 GCA_039926605.1 Rhodanobacter sp.
GCGCGCGGGTTCGGCGCATCTGCAAGCAGTACACCCGGGACTTTTTTGCCGCGCGCAGCGACATGGGCTGCAGCTCACGCGATCCGATTTTCATCGTCGGCCTGCCGCGTGCCGGCTCCACGTTGATCGAGCAGATCCTGTCCAGCCACAGCCAGGTTGAAGGCACGATGGAGCTGCCCGAAGTCGCATCCATGACCCGGGACCTGCGTCGCCACGCCGAGCCAGACAGCGCGATGCCGTACCACGATGCGCTGGCCGCATGTGACGCTGACGCGCTGCGGGCTCTCGGCAAGCAATATCTCGCACGCACACGGATTCAGCGCAAGACTGCAGCGCCGCTGTTCATCGACAAGATGCCGAACAATTTCATGCACATCGGCCTGATCCACTTGATGCTCCCGAATGCACGAATCATCGATGCGCGCAGGCATCCGCTGGCGTGTTGCTTCTCCGCATTCAAGCAGCATTTTGCCCGCGGTCAGAGTTTCAGCTACGGCCTGGAGGATCTCGGGCGTTACTATTGCGATTACGTCAGGCTGATGGCGCATTTCGATGCGGTGCTGCCCGGACGTATCCATCGCGTGCTGTATGAGCGCATGGTCGCCGACACCGAGATGGAGGTGCGTCGTCTCCTCGTGTATTGCGGATTGCCGTTTGAAGCATCGTGCCTGCGGTTTTTCCAGAACCCGCGACCGGTGCGTACTGCCAGTTCGGAGCAGGTGCGCCGCCCGATTTACCGCGAGGGCGTGGATCACTGGCGTCACTACGTGGACTGGTTGGGGCCTTTGGAGCAGGCTTTGGGGCCGGTACTGGCGGGCTATCCCGGCGTGCCGGAGTTTGGGGAATTTAGTTGAGCGGGTTCAATTGCCGTTGATCAGACAAAGGGGAGAGTGTATGCACGCAAGTAGATCCACACATGCCATGAGCAGCCAGCGGGCAAGGCTGGTTCGGCTGCCACTGGCAGCGGCAATCTGTTTCGCCATGGCGGGGACGGCGTTGGCACAAGATGCCGAACAGCCTCCGACGTCCAGCGCAACGCCAGCGGCAAAGCAGAAAGCGACGACGCTCAGCGTGGTGACCGTGACCGCGCAAAAGCGCACGGAGAACCTGCAGAAGGTGCCCATCAGCATGGACGTGCTCGCGGAGGACCAGCTCGAACAGCTGCATGTGCAAAGCTTCGACGACTATGTCAAGTACCTGCCCAGCGTCACGTTCCAGCAAGGTGGCGGCGGGATTGCGACCGGTCCGGGCTTTGCGTCGATCTACATGCGCGGTGTCACCAGCGGTGGCAACACCAATCACTCGGGATCGCAGCCCAGCGTCGGCGTGTATCTGGACAACCAGCCGGTGACCACCATTCAGGGGCCGCTGGACATCCACATGTACGACGTTGCCCGCATCGAAGTGCTGGCCGGCCCGCAGGGCACGTTGTACGGCGCGAGTGCCGAAGCGGGCGCCTTGCGCATCATCACCAACCAGCCGGACAAGAGCGGCTATGCCGCAAATTACCGCCTGGGGGTGGACACGGTCGCGCATGGCGGCATCGGTTACACCGCTGAAGGCATGCTCAATCTGCCGATCAACGAGAGTGCGGCAATCCGGCTGGTTGGGTGGCGTGAGCATGACGCGGGCTATATCGACAACAAGGCGGGCTCGCGTACATTCCCCACGTCGGGCATCACCATCAGCAATGCGCCCGGGTGCACACCAAGCGGCACCGCCCCATCCTCGGCGTTCCAGTGCGTGGGGCACGCCAGGAACAACTACAACGACGCGAATACGAGCGGCGCGCGTGCCGCGCTGAAAGTTGATCTCAACGAGAACTGGTCCATCACCCCGCTGTTGATGGGGCAGCAGACCAAGTCCCATGGCAACTTTGCCAGCGATCCGGTCATTGGTGATCTGGCCGTGACCCACTTTTATCCCGAGCGGGTCAACGATCGCTGGTGGCAAGGGGCGCTGACGGTACAGGGCAAGATCGGCAATTTCGACCTCACGTATGCCTACGCGCATCTCAAGCGCAACCAGGAAGAGCAGACTGATTACGCCGACTACGGATTCTGGTACGACGCCCTGTACGGCTCCGGTGCCTACTTTTCCGACAATAGCGGCGCTCTGATCAATCCATCGCAGCACATCAGCGACTGGGATCGCTACACCAACAACAGTCACGAGCTGCGGCTGGTCTCACCGGCAGACGAACGGCTGCGTCTGGTCGCCGGCGTGTTCTGGCAGAAGCAGAAACACGACATCACGCAGGACTACCAGGTTGATGGCCTGGCTGACGAATTCTCCGTCACTGGCTGGAAGGACACGATCTGGTTGACGCGGCAGATGCGCTACGACCGGGACAAGGCAGTGTTCGGCGAACTGTCCTTCGATTTCATTCCCGACGTGCTTACCGCTACATTTGGTGAGCGCTATTACCGCACCAGTAATCAACTGTACGGTTACTTTGGCTACGCCGCAGGCTTTTCCTCAAGTCAGGGTGAGGCCACTTGCGAGTCGCCGGAACCCTTCATGGGCGCGCCGTGCACGGTCTTCAACAAGCGCGTAAAGGAAAGCGGGAACCTCACGAAATACAACCTGACGTGGAATATCACCCCGACCAAGATGATCTATGCCACGCGATCCGAGGGCTTTCGCCCCGGCGGTGTCAATCGGCGCGGCACGCTGCTGCCGTACCAGGCTGATTTTCTCATCAACGAAGAGTTGGGCTGGAAGACCTCCTGGCTGGACAATCGGGTGACGTTCAACGGCGCCGTGTTCCGTGAGACGTGGAACGATTTCCAGTTCCCGATTCTGGGTGCGAACGGCCTGACGGAGATCAAGAACGCAAACTCGGCGCATATTGACGGCCTGGAATCGCAGTTGAACTGGCAGGCCACGTACAACCTGCAGCTTACGGCAGGTTTCGCCCTGTATCGCGCCAAGCTCAGTGCGAACTATTGTGGCTTCACCGATGCCAATGGCAGGCCGATCACGGATTGTCCAGCCGGCTCGATCAACCCGCAGGACGGCAGTGTCGTGGACGGGCCCCTCGCGCCGAAGGGCACGCAACTACCCATAACGCCCAAATTCAAGGGCAACCTGATTGCACGCTACAGCTTCAGCCTGGGTAGCAACGACGGGTTTGTCCAGGCTGCCTGGGTGCATGTCGGCAGTCGCACCACCGACTTGCGCTTGAGCGAGCGTGAGCTGCTTGGCAACCTGCCTGCCTACAATTCCCTTGATCTGTCTGTCGGCATGCAGAAAAGCAACTGGTCGGTGAACGTTTTCGTCAACAATGCGCTTGACAAACGCGCAGCGCAGTACAAATACACCGAGTGCGGTGTCGATGTGTGCGGAGCCCACGGGGTCGCGGCGCAGTATCCGAACGGTCAGGTCTACACCGGCTTCAGCCAACCGCGCACGATTGGCGTGCGCTTCAAGCAGGACTTCTAGGAACGCGGGCGGTAGGAACCGTCCGGGCTGCCAAGGCATCTGCCCGGTCCATTCTTGACCAGCTTTACAACAACGAAGCTCGTCAAAACTGTCCTGGCGCAGGTGACTCGTCGCCTCGAACTTTTCTACCGCCCACGCTCCTGGGTGGGAGTTGTCAGCGCAGGGGAGGGAAGTCGCGGCGGGCGTCGTGGCTTCCCTGGAGGTGCCAGAGGGAGGTGCCAGAGAAGCTGCAGTTCGCGCTGTTCAGACGTCGCCAGGCGGCCGTCGCCGCGGCCTATCCACCCCATTTCCAATCGACGTCACCGGGCGGGTGCGCGCTGCGTTGTGGCTCCGGAGTGGTTAGCGGCGGGCGTGCACAGTCGGTCGGTCAGCAGTATTACGCGCCGAGCGCATTCATGCCGCGGGCTCACTCGGGGAGTCCGTCTCGCTCAGATCTTTCAGCACCCGGAATATCTCGCGATAAGCTCGTTGCGGCTTGTTCGGTACGGCTTGTTCACTGCGGGCCTGGCGGATCAGCGCACGCAGGCGCTGCGTGTCAACTTGCGGATGCGCGCTGATCAACTCGGGCAAGGCAGCGGGGTCTTCGCTGAGCAGCCGGTCGCGCATGGCTTCCATGCGGTGCATGACGGCATTTTCTTCCCGCTGGCGCTCGCGATTCTCTCCAAGCTCCGCGTGGACGGCGGCGAAGTCAGCGGCGTCGTAGCGGCGCATCACCTTGGCAAGGAACGCGAGCTGGCGCTTGTGTGCGCCGTGCGACGGCGTACGACGCGTAATGTCGACCTCGCGGCGCACGTCCTCGGGCAGTTCCAGTTTTGCCAGTCGCGTGGGTTGCAGCTCGACCAGTTGGGTAGCGAGCGCCAACACCGCCAGCGCCTCGCGGCGTTGCTGGGTACGACTCGGACCGTAGTCGGTGTCATCAAGTTCAGTTTGGTTGCGGGTGCGGCTTGAGCTCACGGGGCTTGGTTCCGAAGGGCGGGCGGGTATCAGGCTTGCGTGTCGTCAGGAGCAACCGGCGTCCCGTCATCCGGTTCGTGGGCAAAGCGGGGAACCCGTGTGCCGTTCACCTCGACGCTCTCGTTGAACATGCTGGCAGGACGCACCCACCAGCCGCATGCGCCGTAAAGTGCCTGGTACACCACCAGCAATTCCAGCGTTTCGCTGTGTTGTGCAGTACCCAGCACGCGGTAGCGCTGCCCCTTGTAATGACGGTAGATACCGGCGGTGGGTGGCATCGGTGAGGTCCTGGCGCTTTGCATTTTCGTGGAGCCGGCCCCATGTTAACGAACCGGTTGCTTGCGCGCGACCAGCTTATTCTACCCGCCAACACACCAGGAAACCCCAACGTGAGCCAAGTTGCCGTCAGCCAGGACCACAGCCCGATGGATCAGAGCCAGCATGACATGGATCGTTTGGCCGACTTGGCCGAGGATGTGATCGCCCGCGCGCGCAGTGCCGGTGCGAGTCAGGCGGAAGTGTCGGCCAGCATCGAGACCGGGCTGAGTGTGAATGTGCGTCTGGGTGAGGTCGAGACGGTCGAACACACGCGCGATCGTGGTTTCGGGCTGACCGTGTACTTTGGCCAGCGCAAGGGTTCGGCCAGTACCGCCGACCTCAATCCCGATTCAATCCAGGCTACGCTCGACCAAGCCTGCGCCATCGCACGCTACACGGAAGCCGATCCAGCAGCCGGCCTTGCCGACCCCGCGCGCATGGCCACGGTGTTCCCGGATCTGGATCTGTGGCATCCGTGGGCGATCGACACGACGGCGGCGATTGAACTGGGGATTGCCATCGAGGATGCCGGACGCGCCCATGTCGGCATTACCAATTCCGAAGGTGCCGGCGTGCAAGCGGGGCAGGGCATGGCGGTGTATGCGAACTCGCATGGCTTCGTTGGCCGTGAGCGCGGCACCCGGCATTCCCTGTCCCTGGCACTGATTGCCGGCCATGACGATGGCATGCAGCGTGACTATTGGTACGACAGCGTGCGTGCGGCAAATGATTTCATCAGCGCACAGGCGTTGGGCGACAAGGCGGCTGAGCGCACCCTGGCGCGCATGGGTGCGTGTACGCTGTCCACGCGGCAGTGCCTGGTGTTGTTTGTACCGGAGCTGGCACGTGGATTGATCGGTCACCTGCTTGGCGCCGTCAGCGGTGGCGCGTTGTATCGCCAATCCAGCTTTCTGCTTGATCACGTGGGCAAGGCCGTGCTGCCGGCGTGGTGCAACATCAACGAGCGGCCCCAGATACCACGTGGTCAGGGCTCGTCCAGTTTCGATGCGGAGGGAGTGGCTACGCGCGACAGTGCGTTGATCGACAGCGGTGTACTCGCGCGCTACGTGCTGGGCAGTTATTCGGCGCGCAAACTGGGGCTGGAGTCGACCGGAAATGCTGGTGGTATCCACAACATGATTGTCGATGCAGGCAGTGCTGATGGTGCCTGTGACGACTTTGCCGGATTGCTCACGCGCATGGGCACAGGGTTGCTGGTGACCGAAGTGATGGGTCAGGGCGTGTCCATCATTACTGGCGATTATTCGCGCGGCGCCGCCGGTTTCTGGGTGGAAAACGGGCAGATTGCCTACCCGGTGCAAGAGATCACGATCGCCGCCAACCTGCGCGACATGTTCCGCGGGATGGTTGCCGTGGGAACGGACGTGGATCGCCGCGCGTCGATTCTCACCGGCTCGATTCTGCTGGAACACATGACAGTGGCTGGCGAGTAAGTCTGCACAAGGGACGATGGCGCCCGAGCGCATGCCGGTGCCAGGAGTCATCTTGTGCGCGCCGCGCTGGCGCTGGCGCAGGTCGCGTCCCATTCCATGGCGTGCCTGCCGCCCTCACGGCTGCTTCGCGCACGATGATCCGATGCTTGCTAGCATCTGTGCCGCCGACGACCGGTCGGCGAGTGCTGACGCATGGAGATACCCATGAGCGTTCCACCCGAGTCCGTGATTCCCCCCGCGCCCGACGATTCTGCGCTGACTGGTGTTCCACCGGCCGAGCAGCGGCAGTGGGCGATGTTTGCCCATTTTTCCGCGCTGCTTGGCGCCATTGTCACCGCCACATTTGGCGGTGGCTGGGGGTGTTTCATCGGCCCGCTGGTGATCTGGCTGCTGAAGAAGGACACCATGCCGTTTGTCGATGATCAGGCCAAGGAGGCGCTGAATTTCAACATCACCATCGCGATTGCGTTCGTGGCGTTGCTGCTGCTGTCCGTGATGACCCTGGGCATCGGCCTGATCATTGCGATCCCGCTATGGATCATCATCGGGATTTTCTGGCTGGTGTTCACGATCATTGCCGGGGTCAAGGCAAACGATGGAGTGCGCTATCGCTACCCGATCGCGCTGCGCCTGATCAAGTAGCGAGGGACCGCAGGCGATGAGGATAGCCGGTTGCATGTTGCGCAGGGCGGCCGCCGCCAACGGCTGAACCTTGCTGGTAGTCGTGATGTCGGGCAGTTACCGCCCCGGGAATCGCCCGCGGCGAGGGACTTCGATGTCCTGATGTGGTGTTTCAGTGTTTGCGGTTGGCAGAGTACTCAGCCAGTTCGCGCAACAACGCACCTCGTTCGCCGATCGGTGCAATGGCTTCCAACGCGCGTGCAGTGAGTTCGGCCACCCGCTCGCGCGCGGCGGGCATGCCGATAACCGAAGGGAACGTCGGCTTGTCCGCAGCAGCGTCCTTGCCGGCAGTTTTGCCCAACACCGACGCCTCGCCTTCCACGTCGAGGATGTCGTCGCGCACCTGAAACGCCAAGCCCAGCGCGCTGGCATAAATATCGAGCGCGTTTTGTGTGTCTGCGTCGGCATCACCGGCAAGCGCACCCAGGCGCACCGATGCGCGGATCAGCGCGCCCGTCTTGCACGCGTGCATGCGCTCGAGCTCGGGCAGCGTCAAACCGCAGCCGACGGCACCAAGGTCCAGTGCCTGTCCACCGGCCATCCCGCCGGCGCCGCACGCCTGGCCAAGCACGCTGAGCATTTGTACCAATATCGCTGGCCTGGTCGCGGCGGCCGCGTCGCTGGCGAGCAGCTCGAATGCCCGCGCCTGCAGCGCGTCGCCGGCGAGGATGGCCATGGCTTCGCCAAACGCCACGTGGCAGGTAGGCTGGCCACGGCGCAACGCGTCGTTGTCCATTGCTGGCAGGTCGTCGTGCACCAGTGAATAGGCGTGAATCAACTCCACGGCACAGGCCAGCGCATCCAATTCGGGAACGTCGGTGCCAAGTGCATCGGCAGTGGCGTACACCAGCAAGGGCCGGAGGCGTTTGCCGCCACCCAGGACGGCGTAGCGCATTGCCTGGTGCAGTACGGTCGGCGCTTGTGAGGTACGCGGCAGACAATGATCCAGCGCGTGTTCCGCGCGGGCGATCAGGGCTTGCAGCGCAGGACCAAGCTCGGCTTCAGGGTTCAAATGGTTCAGCGTTTTCAGGGGCATCGGGATCGAGCAGCAGGCGCACGCGTAGCTCGGCTTGCTCCAGTGATTGCTGACAGTGTCGGAACAGGCCAATGCCTCGCTCGAACGAGCTGAGGGATTCTTCCAGCGTCAGCTCACCGCCCTCCATATGCGCGACCAATTGTTCCAGTTCGTCGAGTGCGTGTTCGAAGTCGGCAGGTGGTAGGGTTTTTTCTGCAACAGGAGGAGTCTTGGCCATGGCAGATAACGCTAACGCAGTGCCCGTCGGGAATCAATCTGCAGATGCGTGTGAGGGACACGGCCTGGTGCGGTCAAGGCGCCGGATGCCAGTGTGGCCGGGCCTGGGCCCGCGTGAAAATTTCCGCTCCGCGCGCATTGAGCCAACGGTCGGCGACCGCCACCAGCTCATCACCGCTATACAGCAGCGGGCAGGTGGCGCGCTGCCATGGAGGCATCCGGGCTTGCTGGAGCAGGTCCCGCAGGTCCCGCGTATGTTTGTCATTGACTGGCTTGATGCGCTCGCCGCCGCGGCGCAGGCGCAGCGTGAGTGGTGCGGCCAGGCGCGCACTCTCGGGCTGCAAGGCCAACGTGCCATGATCCGGGAGTTGCAGCGGTTCGCCGCCCCATGTGGTCTGCCAGTCAGGCGGCGGCACGCCCCGTGGCGTCATCGCCCACAGCCGCCCCTTCCAGATACGCAGTTCGGCGCCAGGCCAGGCAATGCGCGGCACCTGGTCAGCTCGTGCCCGGGATTGCTGACAGATTTGCCGGCGTTGTGCGGTGGTGGGCGCGCGCAAACCGCGCAGATGCAGCCAGTGATCAAGCAGCGGGTCGCGCAGTGCTGGATCCAGCGCCAGCCATCCGGCAACTTCCAGGCTGTCGTTGGTTGGATCGCGCAAGGCATCCAGTGCAGTCAGCCATTGTGTTTGCAGAGTGTCTGCTGCCGCTCGGCTCAGCGCAGCGGCGTGCACGATGGAATGCACGGCTTGCGGCCAATGCTGCAACAGGCGCGGCAGGATGTCGTGGCGCAGCAGATTACGTGCGAGGTGGGTGTTGTAGTTGGACGGATCGTCGATGCTTGCCAGTTGCCAGCGGGCGACATAGTCCAGCAGTTGCTGGCGTGGCAGTGCAAGCAGCGGCCGCCACAGTTGGCCCTGGCCAAACGGACGCAGCTCACGCATGCCACCGAGGCCTTCCGGCCCGGCGCCGCGCAGCAGTTTCAGCAGTACCGTTTCGGCTTGATCGTCGCGGTGGTGGGCGAGTACCAGGTATCCACCAACCTGTAGTTGCGTCGCCAGCGCGGCGTAGCGGGCGTCCCGCGCGGCCGCTTCCAGCCCGTCGCCACGGCCATGCTCGACCTGTACTGGAAGAACCGTGCAGAGGACCCCCAGCGTCGCGCAGAAATGCGTGCAATGTTCGGCCCAAGCGACGCTTTGTGGCTGCAAGCCGTGGTCGACATGCAGCGCACGCAGGCCGCGAGCGCGGGCCTCAGGCAGTTGCGCCAGCGCGTACAGCAACGCCGTGGAATCGGGTCCTCCGCTGAATGCCACGCACAGCGGGGCGGACGGCAACGTGGTCAGTGCCGCGCGCAAGTGTTGCTGCAACGCATCGATCATTTCTTGTTGACGCGTGGCCGGACGTAGAGGTGTTTGCCATTGCCGATATGGCGCTCTTCAGTTTCAAACAAGCCGATGCCGGCGACCAGTCCGCTGAGCTTGGCGTACCCGTAGTTACGCGAGTCGAAATCCGGTGATTGCTTGTTGATGATGCTGCCAATGGTACCCAGGCTGGCCCACCCGGTGTCGTCCGAAGCCGCTTCGATGGCGCCGCGCAGCAGGTTGAGCAGACGGGCGTCACCGCGCAGTTCCTTCGCCGAACGTCGTTTGGGCGCGGTGCTGGTGCTGGTGCCGGTGTCGTTGTTGGTGATTGCGGAGCCGGCAAGTACCTCGGTGTAGATGAATTTGTCGCATGCAGTGCGAAACGGCTCGGGGGTCTTGTGCTCGCCAAAGCCGTACACGGTCAGCCCCGATTCGCGGATGCGCGAAGCGAGCCGGGTGAAGTCGCTGTCGCTGGAGACGATGCAAAAGCCGTCGGAGCGATTGGTATAGAGCAGATCCATCGCATCGATGATCATCGCCGAGTCGGTGGCGTTCTTGCCGACCGTGTAGCGAAATTGCTGAATCGGCTGGATCGAATGGCGCAGCAATACTTCTTTCCAGCCGTTGAGATCCGGCTTGGTCCAGTCGCCATAAATGCGCTTGACATGGGCGGTACCGTACTTGGCGATCTCCGCAAGCAGGGCCTCGATGATGGCCGGGCGCGCGTTGTCTGCGTCGATCAATACGGCCAGCTTGCTGGTGTCTTGAGCCACGGTGCTTCCCTCGCAGTTGTTCAGTGCCGTGATGGTAGCGCGCCCGTGTCGGGCGCTGCCTGGCGGAGAGCAGGGTCTCGACGCAGCACGTCCGCCTTGCGCAGGGGATTGCTGCGCGGTCTGGAGAACGAGTGAACGTTGAACCTCCTCACCGACCGGCCGTGGCGGGACACGCGGAACGCGTTGATCCCTCAATTTTCAGCATGGGCCGCGACGCCCATGGGGGAACTGTCAAGCACAGCCAGATAACCGGGAAGACCGTCTGCACGCAGCTCGTGGCGGCTCGTGGCGGCTCGTGGCGGCGCGTCGCGTTGCCGGCGTCGGCCGTCCGGTAACTGGGCGGCGTGGCCTATTCCTGATATGCGCCGTAGCCGCGCAGACGCTTGTAGCGCTGCTCGAGCAGCCCGGTGACCGGCATTGCCTGCAGCTCGTCGAGCTGCCGGAGCAGTACGGCTTTCAGGCGCACGGCCATTGAGTGCGGGTTGCGGTGTGCGCCGCCGAGTGGCTCACGCACAACTTTGTCCACCAATCCCAGTTCCAGCAGGCGGGGAGCTGTGAGGCCAAGCGCTTCCGCCGCATCCCTGGCCTTGTCGGCACTCTTCCACAGGATCGAGGCGCAGCCTTCGGGCGAGATCACCGAATACGTGGAGTACTGCAGCATGATTGTGCGATCGCCGACGCCGATGGCCAGTGCCCCGCCGGAGCCTCCCTCACCAATTACCGTGCAGATGATCGGTACCGGCAGCTGCGACATTTCCAGCAGGTTGCGGGCAATGGCTTCGCTCTGGCCGCGCTCTTCTGCCCCCACGCCAGGGTAGGCTCCCGGAGTGTCGATCAAGGTAAGTAGCGGCAGCTTGAAGCGGCTGGCCAACTGCATCAAACGCAATGCCTTGCGATAGCCTTCGGGGCGCGGCATGCCAAAGTTGCGGCGCACCTTGGTCTTGGTATCGCGACCTTTCTGGTGGCCGATAATAACCACCGGGCGACCCTCGATTCGGGCCAGACCGCCGACGATGGCCGCATCTTCGGCGAACATGCGATCGCCTGCGAGTTCGTGGAATTCATCGCACATCACGCCAATGTAATCCAGCGTGTAGGGTCGCGCCGGATGGCGCGACAATTGGGTTTTCTGCCACGAACTGAGGTTGCGGAAAATATCGTTGGTCTTGAGCTTCAGCTTCTCGCGCAGGCGACCGACTTCTTCGTCGATATTGAAGGCCTGGCCGTCACTGGCGTGGCGCAATTCTTCGATCTTCGCATCCAGCTCGGCGATCGGTTGTTCGAAATCAAGAAAATTCGGATTCATCCGCTGCTTTTCGCTGCATTGAAGCGGTCCAGTATACCGTTCAACGCAAAAAGCCGAGAATGGTGCCCGGGCAGCCTCACCGCTGAACGCCAAGGTGACTCGCCAGCCAAGCGCCGCCAGGTGGCTTTACCAGTTGCGCTGGCGCCTGCATTCTTCCGCCGGGAACAGGAGAGTCGTGATGCCGAGCCAGTCACCCATCGACAACGCCAAACTTGACCGCATCGTCGCGCAGGCACGCCGTGACGCCGAACAGCGCGAGCTGGGCTATCGGGAACGGGCACTGAAGATGTATCCGTGGGTGTGCGGCCGCTGCGCGCGCGAGTTCACCCGTGCAAACCTGCAGGAACTCACCGTGCACCATCGCAATCATGATCACAGCTTCAACCCGCCGGACGGGAGCAACTGGGAGTTGCTGTGCGTGTACTGCCACGACAACGAACATGCGCGGCACATCGATCACATACGTGGCGGGGTGTTGGAGGTACAGGACGCGCCTGCCGCCACCGGCAACCCGTTTGCCGATCTCAAGGCGCTGCTGGCGCAGAAAAAGCCCTGAGGGCCGGGTTGTTGCGACACCCATGCGGGCGATGCTGTCTATCGTCGTTTGGCCCTCTGGCCGCAGCGAGGGCGTCGCCCGCAAGGGGAAGGCCTGCAGGTCGACGGTTGCGGCTGTTCAAGCCTGTTGCTTGACGATGCGCAAGCGCGCGGCTTGCACGCCAGCCATGGCGCGCACGGTACGCAGCAAGTCAGGGACCGCATCGACGCGCCATTCTTCGCCCAGCTCGAGGTCCGCTTGTGCGGTGTGGTTGCGATAACCGTGCAGCGTCACACTGGCGCGTCCGCCGAGGTAACCGCTCAATGCCTGCCGCAATTCGCCGACGAAGTCGGGGCCGACACCGTTCAATTTCAGTTGCAACACACGCGCGTGTTTGCGACAGGCGTCGGCCAGCGAGCAGGCGCTGCGCGCCCGCAGTTGAAAGCCGCCGCCGGAAAAATCATCGATGCGCAAGCCGCCCTCCACCACGAGCATGATGTCTCGCGTAAGCAGCGGCGCAATCTGCTGGTACAGCTCACCGAAGAAGCTGACCTCGATGCTGCCGGTGCCGTCTTCGATGCGCACAAAGGCCTCGCTGTCGCCGCGCTTGCGTATGACCGAGACCATGCCGGCGATCGTCCACGGCGTATCCGGGCCCCGGCGAAAGCGGTTCCCGTCGTCACTCTCCTTGCGAGGTTTGGGCGGTTGATAGCGCACGCTGATTTCGCCAAGTGGACATGTGGAAAGTTGCGCCAGTTCTTCTTTCCACGGGTCAGTGGGATGCCCGGACAGGTAGTGTCCGAGGGTGGCGCGTTCCCCCTGCAGGATCTGTTCCAGTGACCACGGCGTGGTGCTCGGCAACTCGACTTGCAGCACGGGCGTGGCTGACGCTGTGCTGACACCGAACATGTCGTTTTGTCCGGACTGACGATCCCGCAGTGCCTGCTCGGCCGCCCGCATGGCATTCGGCAATTGCGCCATCAGACTGGCACGATTTGCGGCCAGCGCATCCAGTGCACCGGACAGCACCAGCGCTTCGATGACGCGGCGGTTGAGCTTGCCGGCATCGACGCGGCGACAGAAGTCCGCCAGGTCGGTGTACGTCCCTTGCGTCCGGCCTTCGACGATCGCTTCGCAGGCACCGCGACCGACGCCCTTGATTGCGCCCAGGCCGTACTGGATGACACGCGATTCCGGCGCCACGAACATGTAAGCAGAGACGTTCACGTCCGGTGGATTGACGGTCAGGCCAAGGGCTCGGGCTTCGTCCAGAAACGTCACGACCTTGTCAGTGTTGTCCATGTCCGCAGAGATCGTCGCTGCCAGGAACTCTGCCGCGTAGTGTGTTTTCAGCCAGGCGGTCTGGTAGCTGACAAGGGCATACGCTGCCGCATGTGACTTGTTGAAACCGTAACCGGCAAATTTCTCCATCAGGTCGAAGATGGCATCTGCCTTGTCGTCGGTCAGGCCATGTTCGGCGGCACCCTCGCGAAACTTGTGCCGCTCCTTGGCCATCTTCGCTGCATCTTTCTTGCCCATCGCACGACGCAGCAGGTCGGCGCCGCCCAGCGAGTAGCCGCCGATGATCTGCGCCATCTGCATCACTTGTTCCTGATAGACCATGATGCCGTAGGTCTCGCGCAGGATGGGTTCGACCCTGGCGTCCGGGTACACCACCGCCTCACGCCCGTGCTTGCGCGCGATGAAGCTGGGGATCAGGTCCATTGGCCCGGGCCGATACAACGACACCAGCGCAATCAAGTCCTCGAAGCGATCGGGTCGCGCTTCCTTGAGCATGCGCTGCATGCCGGTGGACTCGAACTGGAACACCGCCACGGTCTGTGCCTGCTGGAACAGCGCGTAGGTCGAAGGATCATCCAGCGCCAAGGCGGAGATATCGATAGGTGTGTCGCCGACCAGCGAACGCCGGGCATTGATCGCCTTGACCGCCCAGTCGATGATGGTAAGCGTGCGCAGGCCCAGGAAGTCGAACTTGACCAGGCCGACCTGTTCCACATCGTTCTTGTCGTATTGAGTCACCACGCCGCCGCCGCCGGGTTCGCAGTACAGGGGCGAAAAATCGGTGAGCGGTGAGGGCGCGATAACCACGCCACCAGCGTGCTTGCCGACGTTGCGTGTGAGATTCTCCAGCTTCAGCGCCAGGTCGATGAGTGCGTGCGCATCCTCGTCCTGCGCATAGGCGTCGCAGAAGTCCTTGACGACGCGGTCCGGCTCTTTCTTCGATTTGTCCGAACGCCCAAGTGCATCGGAGAGCGTCAGGTCCAATGGCCGCGTCGGGATCAGCTTGGCCAGCTTGTCGACTTGGCCGTAGCCCATGCTGAGCACGCGACCAGAATCGCGCAGCACCGCCTTCGCCGCCATCGAGCCGTAGGTGATGATCTGGCTGACGCGGTCGCGACCGTATTTGCGCGCCACGTAGTCGATCACCTCGTCGCGTCGATCCATGCAGAAGTCGACGTCAAAGTCGGGCATGGAGATGCGTTCAGGGTTGAGGAAGCGCTCGAACAGCAGATCGAACTGCAACGGATCCAGGTCAGTGATTTTCAGTGACCAGGCCACCAGCGAGCTTGCGCCCGAACCCCGCCCCGGCCCGACCGGAATGCCGTTTTGCTTGCCCCAGTTGATGAAGTCCGCCACGATCAGGAAGTAGCCGGGGAAGCCCATCTTGATGATCACGCCCAGCTCGCGTTCAAGTCGCGCGCGATAGTCCTCAAGGCTGTGACCGGGCGCAAGCGTCGCGTGCCGCAGTCGCTCGGCCAGTCCGTCGCGTGCGAGCTGCGAAATATGGCTGTTCAAGTCGTGCCCGGCCGGCACGGGGAAATCGGGCAGGTAGTAGGTGCCGAACGTCAGTTCCAGGTTGCAGCGCTTGGCCAGCTCGACCGTGTTCTCCAGCGCCTCGGGCAGATCGGCGAAGAGCTTGGACATATCCTCCGGGGTCTTCAGGTATTGCTGGTTGCTGTAAGTGCGTGGGCGCTTCTGGTCTGCGAGCACGCGACCCTGGTTGATGCATACACGCGCCTCGTGCGCGTCGAAATCGTCCTCGCGTAAAAAGCGCACGTCGTTGCTGGCCAACACGGGCAGCGACAGGGCGCTGCCCAGTGGCAAGGCGGCCGCATTCCACTCGTCTTCGCCGGGGCGTCCGCAACGTGTCAGTTCCAGATACAGGCGATCGTCGAACAACTGCGCCAGCGCCCGCGCCTCGGGCAGCGCTGCCGTCGTACCTTGCTGCACGGCGGTGCGCGCGACTTGGCTCTCGCGACCGACCAGCGCGAACAACCCGCTGGTGGTATCTGCAGTGAGCCACTGCGCTTCCACCAACGCGTGCCCGCCGCGCTGTCCGTCGCGCCATGCGCGTGATACCAGACGCGACAGATTGAGATAGCCAGCATGGTCTCGGCACAGCACGGTCAGGCGCCACGGGCGTGGATCATCCGGCGCTGAAATCCAAAGGTCACAACCGCCAATCGGTTTGATGCCTGCGGCCATGCATGCCTTGTAAAACTTGACGAAGGCGAACATGTTGCATTCGTCGGTCAACGCCAGCGCGGGCATCCGCGCGCGCACGGCGGCGGCGATCAATCCGTTGATACGGATGGTCGAGTCGACCAGCGAAAACTCGCTGTGCAGATGCAGGTGGGTGAAGCTGACGGTCATGCCAATTTACGCGCGAGGTTCCTGCAGGCTACCCGGCGCTGCACGCACCGGCAAGGTTGACATGTGTAGCGTATGCGCGGTGGTGTTCGTGCGCGTGCCTGCACTCAGAACAACGTACCTTGGTCGAGCAGCAGGCGCACCGGTGCAAAGCTGCGTCGGTGTTGCGGACACGGCCCGAGGCGTTGCAGCGCCGCCAGATGCATACGCGTGCCGTAGCCCTTGTGTGCGGCGAAGCCGTAGCCGGGCCAGGTTGCATTGAGCGCAATCATCAGCCGGTCACGGCTGACCTTGGCCAGGATCGACGCTGCGCTGATGGATGGCTCCAGGGCGTCGCCGCCGACGATGGCATGGCCCGGGCAGGGCAGGTCGCGGGGCAACTGGTTGCCGTCGATCCAGGCTTCTTGCGCTGGTATCTGCAGGCCGCGCAGGGCCCGGCTCATGCCGGCCATGGTGGCCTGAAATATATTGATGCGATCAATCTCCTCGACCTCGACCAGGACGACACTCCATGCCAGCGCATGGGCCACAATTTGCAGGTACAGCAGCTCGCGACGATTCGCGCTGAGCTTTTTGGAATCATCCAGGCCATCGATGGGGTGCGTCGGGTCGAGGATGACTGCGGCTACGGCCAGCGGGCCTGCCAGCGGTCCGCGGCCAGCTTCGTCTACGCCGGCAATGCGCGGACCAGTGGTCTGCGTCCCGATGCTGCCGTGCACAGCGGATAGCAACCCGGAGCAGGTGGTCGCTGGCGACCTAAGCATCGGCGGGCGCGCTAGCGATCAACTCGGCGATCGCTGCGGCTGCGCGATCCGCTGCGCTGCCGTCCAAGTCACCACGCAAATCGCGATGCATCTGTTCGAATGCCGCCACGATCCGTGCTCGTCGGGCGCTGTCACGAAACAGGTCCAGCGTGGCGTTGGCGAGGTTTGCGGCGGTGCAGTTGTCCTGCATCAGCTCAGGTACCAGCGGCGTATCGCTGATACCGGTGGCCTGCGCGAGAATGTTTGGCAGCGAGTACACGTCGGACTTGATCATGCGCAGCATGTGCGCGATGCGGTAGCTAAGCGGTGCCACCCGGTAGCCGACAACCATCGGCCGCTTGGCCAGCATCGCCTCGAGCGTTGCCGTGCCTGATGCCAGCAGCACCACGTCGGCGGCGAGCAGGGCTTCGTGGGCTTGCCCTTGCACCAACAGTGGCGCGGAGTCTGTGGCTGGTGCATGGGCCAGCAACTCGACGAGTCGCGCGTGAACTTGCGCGTTGGCAGCGGGTATCACGATGCGCAATCCGGGTATGCCGTCACTGACCCGTGCGGCGGCGGCGATGAAAATGGGCCCGAGCCGCTCCAGCTCGGACAAGCGACTGCCGGGCAATACAGCAAGTACCGGTGATTCTTGTGGCAGTTGCAGGGACTCGCGTGCGCCAACCCGGTCAGCGACCAGCGCGAAGTGGTCGGCCAGCGGATGGCCGACGAAACGGGCATCAATTCCGTGTCTGGCGTAGATCATCGGTTCCATCGGAAACAGGCACAAAACGCGCTGCGCACTGCGCCCGATTTTTTGTGCGCGCTTTTCCCGCCATGCCCAGATCGACGGACTGACGTAGTGCACCGTGAGCAAACCGGCAGCCTTCAGCCGACGCTCCACGGCCAGGTTGAAATCCGGCGCGTCAATTCCAATGACAACCGTGGGGTGAGCACCGAGCAGACGCTTGAGCAAGGCGCGGCGCAGGCGCAACAGGCGCGGCAGGTGGCTGAGCACCTCGGTGAAGCCAAACAGCGACAGCTCGCCAATGTCGTACCACGAAATGAACCCCTGCGCCTGCATGCGCGTGCCGCCAATGCCGACAAATTGCGCGTCAGGATAGAGCCGGCGCAAGGCGGCGATCAGGTCGGCGCCAAGTTGGTCCCCGGAGTCTTCCCCGGCGAGGATCGCGATGAGCGGAGTGCTGGTGGCCACGGCACCTGTCGACATTTGGGTATCTCCAGTCGCAGTCGGCGTCGTGCCAACATCGCCGCACCTGGCTGGTTGCGCGGTCGTCGCCACAGCCGTGCTCTCAGCGTGCAAGGGTTCGCTTGCTGTGGTCAAGGAACTCCAGCATGGTACGAACGTCGTCGCTGTGTTCCGCCTGCGCCCGCAGTTGTTCGCGAGCCTCGGGCAACGACAATCCAGCCATGTACAGCGTGCGATACGCGCGCTTGATCGCCGCGATGCGTTCGCCATCGAAGCCACGGCGTTTCAGGCCTTCACTGTTGATGCCGCGGGGACGCCCATGCTGATCATTCGCCATCATCACGAACGGTGGTACGTCGGTACCCACCAGACAGCCCATGCCGATGAAGGCATGCGCGCCAACATGGCAGAATTGGTGAACTCCCGAGTAGCCGGAAAGAATCGTCCAGTCACCAATGTGCGCGTGCCCGGCCAGCGCGGAGTAGTTGGAAAACACCACTTCATTGCCGACCTGACAGTCATGCGCAATGTGCACGTAAGCAAGTATCCAGTTGTCGTTTCCCACACGCGTCGCGCCGCCGCCACCGCCGGTACCGCGATTGATGGTGACGAATTCGCGGATCAGGTTGCGGTCGCCGATGATCAATTCGGTGTGCTCGCCGGCGAATTTCTTGTCTTGCGGCGCGCCGCCAAGTGACGCGAATTGCGTGATGCGGTTGTCACGACCGATGCGCGTCGGACCTTCGATGACGACGTGCGGGCCAATGTCGGTGCCATCACCGATCTCCACCTCGGCGCCGATGACCGTAAATGCACCGATGCTGACCGCGCTCCCAATGATGGCAGATGGATCAATCAGGGCGGTGGGATGGATCATCCATGGGTCCTCGCGGCACACATCAATTCGCAACTGGCTACTACCTTGCCATCCACCAGCGCCTGCGCAGCGAACAGACCCATACCGCGCATCAAGCGCTTCTGGGTCACTTCCATGCGCAACTGGTCGCCGGGTGTGACGACGGCGTTGAAGCGTGCGTTGTCGACCTTGGCCAGATAGAACAACGGGCTGCCCGTGTTGCCTTTCATGCGATTACTGAGCTGGGTAAGGAGGCCTGCGGACTGGGCCATTGCTTCGATGATCAGCACGCCGGGCATCACTGAATGCCCGGGGAAATGACCCTGGAAAAATGGCTCGTTGAACGTCACATTCTTGATCGTCACCACGCTGGTATCCGGTACCAGCTCGATCACGCGATCCACCAGCAGGAAGGGAAAGCGGTGTGGCAACAGTTGCTTGATCTGCTCCACCGTGACCGGCATGGGGATCTCTACGGTGTATTCATTCATTGTTGCTGTCCTTCTCGAGCACCGACAGGCGGCGCGCAAACTCGTCCAGATGCTTGAAGCGGGCGGCATTCCTGCGCCATTGTCGATTCTCCTGCAGAGGTATGCCCGAGGAATATTCGCCGGGCTCGCGAATGGAACGCGTCACCAGACTCTTGGCGGTAATGGTAACCCGGTCCGCCAGTTGCAAATGACCGAGCACGCCAGCGTTGCCACCGATAAGACAATAACGTCCGATCGTGGCGCTGCCGGCCACGGCGGAACAGCCGGCCATGGCCGTGTGCGCGCCGATGTGCACGTTGTGCGCAATCTGGATCTGGTTGTCCAGGCGCACATCTTCTTCGAGCACTGTGTCTTCAAGCGCTCCCCGATCCACCGTGGTATTGGCGCCAATCTCGCAGTCGTCACCAATGCGCACGCCACCGAGTTGTGGCAGCTTGATCCAGTGATCGCGATCAAATGCCAGGCCGAAGCCGTCCGCGCCAAGCACTGCGCCGGGATGGATCAACACGCGCCGCCCCAGCCGGACCCGGGTGACCAGGGTTACGCGCGCCACGAGGCGTGACCCCTCGCCAATGGTGCAATCGTCGCCAATGATGCACAACGGCCCGAGCACGACATCTGCGCCAATGCTGACGCGCTCGCCCAGCACGCAGCCCGGGCCAATGCTGGCCTTGGCACTGACCTGCGCGCTGTCTGCAACCACCGCGCTGGAGTGGATACCGGGTGTTGCCGGCGGTGCGCGCTCAAACAGGGCAGCGATGCGCGCGTAGGCCACGTACGGGTCGTCGGCTACCAGGGCTGCCGTGGGACAGGCGTCCAGATCATCGGCGTGCAGGATCACCACGGCGGCGCGCGTGGTCGCCAGTTGCGCCATGTATTTGCGGTTGGAAAGGAATGCCAACTGGCTGGCGTTGGCGTCGGTCAAGGTGCCTACGCCGTCAATCCGGCGCTGCCCGTCGCCATGGAGTTCCAGTTGAAACTGCTCAGCCAACTCGCCCAATGAATAGGATGCCTGCATCGCGGTGTGCTCCGCATAGTGGCGCAAGTCGCGGCTTGGCCGCGCCTTGCGTCATCTTTAAAACTGGCTGCCGAAAGTAAACTGGATGCGCTCCTCATAGCGACTGTCTTCTGGCTGCGAGCGGAACGGGAAGGCGAGGCTGATGATCAGAGGCCCGATCGGCGCCTGCCACTGCAATGACAAGCCAGTGGAAGCGCGCAATGTGCTGGCACTGAAACTCTTGTAGTCCTTGTAGGCGTTGCCGGCGTCGACAAACCAGGACAGACGCGCCGTGTTGACGTCCTTCAGGAACGGCAGTGGCAGGAACACCTGCGCAGTGCCCAGCACCTTGAACGCACCGCCAATGGGTTGCGCGACGCTGCCATCCGTGCACAGCCCGTTTGGCAGCTGGGTGGCGGCGGCGAACGTGCACACGCGTGGGCCGAGGGTGTTGTCCTGGAAACCACGCACATCGCGCACGCCGCCGGAGTAGAAGTTCTGCCAGAACGGGAAGTCCTGACGCATGTCGGTAAGGACGTGCGCGGGGTTGGCCGCCTCGGTGGCGGCCTTCAGTGCGTCGAACTGCGCATCGCTGATACCGTTGCTGCCATACGTCTTGCCGTAGCCGACGCGGCCATCCAGCAGGAGGACGAAGCCGCCACCGATGCGCCAGTAATGGTTGACTTCAGTAGACAGCTTCCAGTACTGCACGGTGGATCCAGGCAGGGCAATGTCGGTGGAAACCGACATCAGGCCACCGCGACTTGGTGCCCAGTACTGGTCACGGGTATCGTGGTTCCAGCCCAGCGTACCGGTCAACGAGTGAATCGTCCGGTTGCCGATCTGGTTTTGATAGTCGCTCGTTACTTGCGGGCTGAGACCGGGGATCAGGTTGACTTTGTTGCTGCTCATGCCGAGCCCGACACGGACCCCGTCGGTCTCGCTGATGGGTATGCCCAGGTAGCTGGAAAAGCTCTTCGTACTGGTGGCGAAATTGGCGAAATCCGTATTGCCGAAATCGGATTTGGAGTAGGTGGCGTTGTAGCCAATGCCAATACCGTTGTCGGTCAGGTACGGGTTGTAGTAGTTCATGTTGAAGAGCGTGCTGAAGCTGCTCCTCTGGCCGCTGACGGAAAAACTGTCACCGGTGCCGAACAAGTTGTTTTGCGATACCGACGCGCTGAGGATGATGCCCGAGAACTGCGAATAGCCGACGCCGAACTGCAGGCTGCCGGCAGACTGCTCTTCCACCTTGACGCTGACGTCGACCTGGTCCTGCGTACCCGGCACCAGCTTCTTGTCGATATCGACCTTCTTGAAGTAGCCCACCCGCATCAATCGCGTTTTGGAGCGGTCGATGGCCGCCTGGGAATACCAGGAGCCCTCAAGCTGACGCATTTCCCGCCGCAGGACATCATCTTCGGTGCGGGTGTTGCCCTCGAACACCACCCGGCGCACGTACACGCGCTGTCCCGGTTCCACGTACAAGGTGACCTCGACCGTGCGCTTTTCCTTGTCCAGCTTCGGAATGGGCGTGACTTTGGCGTAGGCATAGCCGATATTGGCCAGGATCGCCTTGATTGCCTTGGTGCTGTTTTCAATCGCGGCACGGTTGAAGGTATCGCCGGCCTTGAGGAAAACCAGGTGGCGCATGGTGGTTTCCGGCAAAATCAACGTGCCCAGCAGCTTGACGTCGGAAACCTTGTAGATTTCGCCTTCCTTGATACTGGCGTCGATGTACATGTCCCGCTTGTCCGGCGCGATCGTCACCTGTGTGGAGTCCACGCCGAAATCTGCATAGCCGCGATCCATGTAGTACGACTGCAGCTTCTCCAGGTCACCGGAAAGCTTCTCGCGTGAGTACTGGTCATCCTTGGAATACCAGGACAGCAGGTTCGTGGTGTCCGACTCGAAACCCTTGCGAATCGCCTTGTCGGTGAACGCCTGGTTGCCGACGATGTTGAATTCCTTGATTTTCGCAGCCTTGCCCTCGCGGATCTCGATGTCGATCGCCACGCGATTGCGGTCCAGCCGGGTGACGTGCGGGTCGACGGTCACGTTGTATTTGCCACGGTTGTAATACTGGCGAATCAGCTCCTGCTGCACGTTGTCCAGTGCCAGGCGGTCAAACGTTTCGCCTTCGGTCAGGCCGATTTCCTTCAGGCCCTTCTTCAGCTCGTCGGTCTTGATGTCCTTGTTGCCGCGCAACGTGAGCTTGGCAATGGACGGTCGCTCCGTGACCTTGATGACCAGGATGTTGCCTTCGCGATCCAGCTCGACGTCGCTGAAGAACTTGGTCTGGTACAGCGCGCGAATGGCGCGTTGTGCTCCGCTGTCAGTCAGTTGGTCGCCCTTGGTCACTGGCAGATAGTTGTATACCGTGCCCGCCGAGATACGGCTGAGTCCGTCAATACGGATATCGGATACGACGAACGGGTCGAATGCGAAAGCATTGGCAGAGAGTGAGGCGAGCAGGATCAGCGCGGCGATACGCTTCATCGTCGATTCCGTGAGGTTATTTCACCGGGATGGCCAGCGCGGCCATCCCGATCAATGGATGAGACAAGGATGCGCCTTGCCCCGGAAGTGACTCGGCGCCGCGGAGCGCCGCATTGCAGGTTTTGTCAACGCGCAGCGGCGCCGGTGCGCGCAGCCGCCAGCGCACGATGGTTGCAACGAACGAACCGAGCGGTCGCGTCACGACAACAACATTCGCTGGATGTCGTTGTAGAACGCCATGCCCATCAGGCCAAACAACAACGCCATGCCGATGTACTGACCGACGATCATTGTCTGCTCGCTGACCGGGCTGCCTTTTATCAGTTCGACAAGATAATACAGCAGGTGCCCGCCGTCCAAGATCGGGATTGGCAATATATTGAGAATTGCCAGGCTCAACGACACGATGGCAAGGAACTGCAGGAACCAGGAAAGGCCCATATTCGCCGTGGCGTTGGCCACCGCGGCGATGCCGATGACGCTCGACAGGTTGCGCGTTGAAGTCTCGCCAGTGATCATCTTGCCCAGCATGCTGAACGTCTGTGCGGTGTTGCGCCACGTCGCACTGAACGCCGCACCGAGCGCGCGCAACGGCCCGTAGCGCACGGTCGCAGTTTCAAGCGCCGGTGCGCCTACACCGAGCACCCACTTTGCCGGTTGACCATCCAGTGATTCCCACTTCACGGTGACTGGAGTGTGCAAGGTTTGCGTACCACGCTTCACGACCAACGCGATTGTTGGAGACTTGGCAGCTTGCGCCTGCACCAATTGGCCAAACTCCACGAAGTCCAATGCCGGGGTGCCGTTGACGCTGACAATGCGGTCGCCACTGCGCAGCCCCGCCAGCGCCGCGGGCTGGCCCGGCATGACCGTGGCAACCATGGCCGGAGGAGGCGCGAGATGCAGGCCAAGCTTGACCAGGTACTGTTCAATCAGGCCATCGGGCGGCAGTTCATTCAATGGCAGTACCACCTGCCGCGTCTGGCCGTCTGCGCTGCGCACCTGCAACGGGAGTGGCGCGCGGTCCAGCATGCCGTTGACGACCCCATCCATCGCGTCGCTCCACGTGCTTGTTGCACGCCCGTCGACCGCAAGGATGCGATCGCCGCTGTGGATACCCGCTTCGGCCGACAGGCTGTGTGGCGTTGCGGACACCACCGGGGCAACGTCGGGACGGCCAAGCATGAACATGGCCCAGAACGCGAGTACGGTGAACAGCAGGTTGAATCCCGGCCCGGCAGCGACGATGGCAATTCGTTGCCATATCGGCTTTCCGGTAAATTCCTGATCGCGTAGCGCCGGGTCCACCGGACCTTCGCGGGCGTCAAGCATCTTGACGTAGCCGCCCAGCGGGATGGCGGCGATCCAGTATTCCGTGCCGTCGCGGCCGGTACGTTTCCACAGCGCGCGCCCGAAACCCACGGAGAAGCGCAATACCTTCACCCCACAGCGGCGCGCGACCCAGAAGTGGCCAAACTCATGAAACGTCACCAGGACGCCGAGCGTCACCAGCAACCAGAATACGGAGCCAACAAACGGAGTCATCTAGTACCGCAGTCAGAGGAGAAATATGCCGTGCAGAGTATCAGCAAGCATGGCGCATGATGCGTCGCGCCACCTCGCGCGCCTTGGCGTCCCGTTCACAAAGCGTCGGGACATCGACCACAACTTGCCCCGGCAGTTCCGCGAGTACGGATTCCACTACGTCGGCGATCCCCAGGAATGGCAGTGCACCGGCCAGAAACGCATCCACCGCAGTCTCGTTGGCAGCGTTGAGGATTGCGGGGCTGTCACCGCCGGCGCGCAACGCGGCAGCGGCAAGGTCCAGGCAGCGGAAGGTAGCGCGGTCAGGCGCTGCAAACGTCAGCGGCGCGCAGGTGGCCAGGTCCAGTGGCCCCACGCCGGATTCAATACGCTCGGGCCACGCCAGCGCACAAGCGATCGCGGTGCGCATGTCCGGGTGCCCGAGTTGCGCCAGCACCGAGCCATCGATGTACTCGACGAACGAATGCACCAGGCTTTGCGGGTGCACCACCACGTCGATCGCGTCGACCGGCATCGCGAACAGGTGGTGGGCCTCGATTACCTCCAGACCCTTGTTCATCAGCGTCGCGGAGTCGACGGAAATCTTGCGCCCCATGACCCAGTTCGGATGCTTGCAGGCCTGATCTGGCGTGACCGTGGCGAGCTGCTTGCGCGTCCAGCCGCGGAACGGGCCGCCGGACGCGGTGAGGATCAGTCGGCGCACCCCGGCGTGACCGGAGTCTGCCTGCGCACGGCCAAGTGCAGTCTGTCCGGGCGGGAGACACTGGAAGATGGCATTGTGTTCTGAATCCACCGGTAACAGCGCGCCGCCGCCGCTGCGCACGGCCTCCAGCAGCAGCGGCCCGGCCATGACAATGGCTTCCTTGTTGGCCAGCAGCAGACGCTTGCCGGCGCGCGCCGCAGCGAGCGTGGAGTCCAGCCCGGCGGCGCCGACGATGGCGGCCACGACGACATCGCACAGCGCGCCGGCTGCAGCCGTGGCGAGGGCTGCGTGCCCGCTGGCGATGTCGCAATGCACACCGGCAGCGCGCAACCGCCGTGCAAGTTCCGGTTCCAGCGCTGGATCGGCGATGATCGCGAGTTGTGGACGGTGCGTCACGCACAACGCCACCAAGGCGTCGACGTGGCGATGCGCGGTGAGCACGCTGGCGCAAAATTGGCCCGGATGTCGGGCGATGACGTCCAGCGTGCTGCTGCCGATTGAGCCGGTGGCGCCGAGAACAGCAACTCGTTTCATGCTGCGTGCTTCATTCAGATGCCCAGCCACAGCAGTCCAGCGGCAAATATCGGCAGTGCGGCGAAAACGCTGTCGAGGCGATCCATCAAGCCGCCATGGCCGGGAAACAGGGTGCCGGAGTCTTTTACCTTGGCATGGCGTTTCATCAAGCTTTCCAGCAGATCACCAACGATCGAGCCAGCAACCAGGATCAGCGCCAGCAGTGCCAGGCCGATCAGTCGACCATCGCGGACATCAAGCAACCACGCGCCACCCAGCATCACCAGTGCGCCAGCCACCAACGCACCGTATGCCCCGGCCCAGGTTTTGCCCGGGCTGATTTGCGGTGCCAGCTTGCGTTTGCCGAACGTGCGACCGCTGAAGTACGCGCCGATATCCGCTGCCCAAACGATCAGCAATGCCAGCAGTGTCCACCAATGGCCGTTCGGTGCCTGCTGATGAATGCTCACCAGCGCCATCCATGCCGGCAGCGTCACGAACAAACCGGCGAGCAGTTTGCGTGCGACATTTTCCCGCGTGGGCGCGGCGCCAAACGCAAAGTGGCGCAACCACACACACACAACGAGCCACCATGCCACTCCAATCGCGAGCACCCAACTGCTGACCGGTGAGTTGCGCAGCAGCCACAGCGCGGCGAACGCCAGCGCCGCCAACAGAAGGAACGCAGCGCGCAGGGCATGGCTTTTCAAGCCGCTCAGGGCTGCCCACTCCCACAGCGCGGCGAGGAACGTGATGGTGACGACAACCGCAAACAGCACCGTCGGCGCAAACGCGATCAGCACAATTACCAACGGAGCAAGCAGCAGGGCAGTCAGAACGCGCTGGAGTAGCATGGGGAGCCTCTAAAGTGACGGAATGGTCTGTTCGCTGGTGCGGCCATAGCGTCGCTCGCGCTGAACATAGTCTTCAATGGCTTGATGCAGGCAGGCCTGGTCGAAGTCAGGCCATAGCGTATCGGTAAAGTACAGCTCGGCATATGCCGCCTGCCACAGCAGGAAATTGCTCAGGCGCAGTTCCCCGCCAGTGCGGATCAACAGATCCAGCTCCGGTCCACCGGCCAGCGTCATCCAGTTGTTCAGCCGCGTTTCATCAACCTGGTCCGGGCTGAGCTTGCCGGCGGCGACTGCCTCGGCGGCCTGACGACACGCCTGGGTGATGTCCCAGCGCCCGCCGTAGTTGACCGCGATATTGACCTGCAACTGCGTATTGCCAGCGGTGGATTGCATAGCGGCCTGCATGCGTTGGCGCAGCGACGCGTCAAACGCATTCAGGTCGCCGATGAAAAACAGGCGTACACCGTGTGCTGACAACTCATCCACTTCCATGTCGAGCGCGCGCACGAACAAGCTCATCAGCGCTCCCACCTCCTCTTGTGGGCGTCGCCAGTTTTCGCTGGAGAACGCGAACAGGGTGAGCACCTGAACTCCTTCACGCAGGGAGGCCTCGATGACCGCACGTACTGCTTTGCGCCCTGCATTGTGCCCAAAATTACGTGGTCGATGGCGCGCCTTCGCCCAGCGCCCGTTGCCATCCATGACGATCGCAATGTGTCGCGGGATCTGGCGAGAAGTGGGAGTAGTCATCGCTGATACCGGCCCCGCGTGAGTGGCGCAACAGCGACACCCTGGTCGCGGCTGGGTACTGCGGTCGAGCGTGCGCAATGGATCGGCGGGACTGGTGGCAGTGCGCCCGAGCCGGCATGCGCGTGCATGGTGAAAGGGCAACGCAGCGCGGCGGTGACGCTCACTTACAAGGCCATCAACTCGTCTTCTTTCGCCTTGACCACAGTGTCGATGTCCTTGATCGCGCTGTCGGTAAGCTTCTGCACCTCGTCATCGACACGATGGTCATCGTCCTCGGTGATGAGCTTTTCCTTGAGCAGTTCCTTGATTTGCTGCAGGGCATCGCGGCGCACGTTGCGCACGGCAATTTTCGCGTTCTCGCCTTCGTGCGCAACGTGTCGCGCCAGCTCCTTGCGGCGTTCCTCGGTAAGGGCCGGCATGTTCAGACGAATCACGGTGCCCGCCGTCGTCGGTGTGATACCCAGATCGGACCCCAGCAGCGCCTTCTCGATCGGCGCCACCAGGGCTTTTTCCCAAGGCGTGATGACAATGGTGCGGGCGTCGGCGAGCATGACCGAGGCGACCTGAGCCAGCGGCGTATCTGCGCCGTAGTACGACACCTTGATGCCGTCTACCAAAGCGGTGCTGGCGCGCCCGGTGCGCACGCGAACCAGATCGTGCTTCAGCGATTCGATACTCTTGCCCATGCGAGCCTGGGCATCGGCCTTGATGTCGTTGAGCATGTGGCGTTTCCCGGGAATCAAGCAAGCTGCGGATTATAGCAGTGCCGTTTCCTGCTGCGGTTGGCTGGCGCTGTGCTCAGACGTCGCGGACGATCGTGCCGATGGCTTCACCATGCATGATGCGCATGAGATTGCCACCGACAGTCATGTCGTAGATGCGCAGCGGCATGCGGTGGTCGCGGCACAGCGCTATCGCTGCAGTGTCCATGATGGCGAGCTTGTGTTCGATCACCTCGTCGTAGGTCAGCTCGTCGTAGCGGGTGGCGTCCGCATGGGTAGCCGGGTCGGCGGTGTACACGCCATCGACCTTGGTCGCCTTGAGCAGGAGGTCCGCACCCAACTCCACGGCGCGCAGGGCGGCGGCAGAATCGGTGGTGAAAAAGGGATTGCCGATCCCGGCTGCGAACAACACGATCCGGCCCTTTTCGATGTGGCGGATCGCGCGGCGGCGGATGTAGTCCTCGGCCACATCGTGAATCGGGATGGCGCTCATCACCCGCGCAAACCCGCCGCGCTTCTCGATCGCGTCCTGCATGGCGAGCGCGTTCATGACCGTCGCAAGCATGCCCATGTGATCGGCGGTGACACGATCCATGCCGACTGCGGCGAGGCCGGCGCCACGGAAAATGTTGCCGCCACCGATGACCAGGCCAATCTCGACGCCGGCACGTTGTACCTCGATGACTTCGTTGGCCAGGCGGCCGATGACGTGGGGGTCGATTCCATAGTCGGCGTTACCCATCAGTGCCTCGCCGGAAAGTTTGAGCAGAATGCGATGGAAGTTCAGCTTGGTGCTCATGCAGTCTCTCGATGGGGCGGCAGTGAAAGGTATTGTACGGCGCGACTGGCCGGCTGGCTGGAACCACAAGGCCCACGCCTGCGCCAGGTGCGCGTACAAAAAAGGCCGCTATGGGTTGCGGCCTTTTTTTTGCTGGAATCGCGAAAAACTCAGCCCAGACCGGCTTGCTTCATGACTTCGGCGTGGAAATCCTCGGTCGGCTTCTCGATGCCCTCACCAACTGCCAGACGCACCACCGATTCAACGTGGGCGCCCGTCTTCTTCAGCGCGTCCGCCACCGAGATATTGGTATCGAGCACGTAAGCCTGACCCAGCAAGGTGATTTCGCCAATGATCTTGTGCACCTTGCCGGCGATGATCTTTTCCAGGATGTCCGCCGGTTTCTGCTTTTCCTTGTCGGACATCAAGCTCAGCGCAATGTCCTTCTCCTTGGCCAGGAATTCCGCGGGTACATCGGCTGCGCTGATGTACGCCGGATTCATCGCCGCGACGTGCATGGCGATACCCTTGGCCAATTCCTCAGTGCCGCCGTCCAGCGCAATCAGCACGCCGATGCGGCCGTTGTGCACGTAGGTGCCGACCATGCCCGTGGCTTGCACCTGCGCCATGCGCCGCACTTCGATTTTTTCGCCGATTGTGGTGATCAACACCTTGGCGGCTTCCGCGACGTTTTCCGCACCGGGGTAGGCCGCGGCCTTCAGCGCGTCGATATCCGCGACGCCGGATTTCAGCGCAATGTCCGCAACGGTGTCGCTGAATTTCAGGAAACTTGCATCCCGGGCCACAAAGTCGGTTTCGCAGTTGATCTCCACCAACACTGCGTCATGGCCCTTGTGGGCGCTGACGATGCGACCTTCGGCCGCGATGCGACTGGCTTTCTTGTCAGCCTTGGCCAGGCCTGATTTGCGCAGCCATTCCATGGCCGCATCGATACTGCCCTGATTTTCCACCAGCGCTTTCTTGCATTCCATCATGCCGGCGCCGGAACGCTCGCGCAATTCCTTCACCATTTGTGCGGAAATAGTGCTCATCGGTCTTGACCTCTTGATGCTGTGTGCCGCTGCGGCAGACAGACCCCGCAGCGTGATGACCATATGCGCCAATGTCGGCGGATTGCACCGCCGACGTTGGGCAATACTTATTCTGCCGCTGGCGCCGCGGGGTCTGCGGCTGGCGCCGCTGCACTCGCTGGGGCCGCTGCACCGTCGTGACGTGCACCGCGGGCACCGTCGTGTCCGCTGTCGCGGCGTGGTGCGCCCTTGCGCGGCGCGCCCTCGCGCCGTGGAGAGGGCTTGCGATCCATCTTCGCGATCGGGTTGCCGTCTTCGTCCAGTTCGACGAAATCATTGGCGTCACCGTGGGCGGCGTCCGGGGCGGCAGCCTTGCCTTCCAGAATGGCGTCTGCGGCAGCGCGCGCGTAAAGCTGGATCGCACGGATGGCGTCGTCATTGCCCGGTATGGCGTAGTCGACCAGCTCCGGGTTGTAGTTGGTGTCAACCACGGCGATCACCGGAATGCCGAGCTTTTTTGCCTCCTGCACGGCAATGTCTTCATGACCGATATCGATCACGAACAAGGCATCTGGCAGGCGATTCATGTCCTTGATGCCGCCGAGTGAGGCTTGCAGCTTTTCGCGCTCGCGCCGGCGTGACAACACTTCGTGCTTGACCAGCTTGTCGAAGCTGCCGTCAGTCTCGGCAGCTTCCAGTTCCTTCAGGCGGCTCACTGATTGCTTGACCGTACGGAAGTTGGTGAGCATGCCGCCAAGCCAGCGTGCGGTGACGAACGGCATGCCCGCGCGTGCCGCTTCCTCAGCCAGCGACTCGCGTGCCGAACGCTTGGTACCGACGAACAGGATGGTGCCGCGCTTCTGTGCCAACGCCGAGAGGTAGTTCATCGCATCGATGAACAGCGGCAAGGTCTTTTCAAGATTGATGATGTGGATCTTTCCGCGCGCGCCGAAGATGTACGGTGCCATCTTCGGGTTCCAATAGCGGGTCTGGTGACCAAAATGGACGCCGGCTTCGAGCATCTGGCGCATGGTGACTTGTGCCATGGGTGTGACTCCTTGCAGTGGCCCTGTAGGCCTGGGGGTTGGGACCTCCACGTGTCCCCGGCTTCGACCGCGCCTTGCCCGATTATTGTGGTGGGCGAGGCGCAGCACCCCGAAGACGGTGCCGACACGTGTGTGGCGTTGGTTTGGGTGTTGAGCCGGTGAGAGCTACAATCCCGGTTCGCTTTGCATGACGCCGGCTGCTGGAACAGCCATATCAGCGCAGCAGAGCCGGGAAATTGTAGCCGGTACGCCGGCGACGCAGCAAGTTGCGCGATCCGGTGCGACTTTGGCTGCATAACCAGCAAGTGGAAATCATGGCTGTCGAGATAAAATCAGCGCAAGACTTGGAAGGGATGCGGGTTGCGGGCAGGCTCGCCGCCGAAGTGCTGGCCATGCTCAAGGATTACGTCAAGCCCGGGGTCACTACCGAGGAACTGGACCGGCGCGCATACGAGCACATTGTGAATGTGCAGCAGGCGGTCCCGGCCAATGTCGGCTACCACGGGTTTCCCAAGACTTTGTGCACCTCGGTCAACCAGGTGATCTGTCATGGCATCCCGAGCGAAGGCAAGGTGCTCAAGGATGGCGACATCATCAATCTGGACGTCACCGTCATCAAGGATGGCTGGCATGGTGACACCAGTCGCATGTATATCGCCGGCACGCCGTCGGTGCTGGCCAAGCGCCTGGTCGAAACCACGTTCGAGGCGATGATGTGCGGTATCCGTGCGGTGCGCCCGGGCGCCACGTTGGGCGATATCGGCCATGTCATCCAGCAACACGCGGAGGCTGCGGGATACAGCATCGTGCGCGAGTATTGCGGTCACGGCATCGGCAAGGTCTACCACGACGAGCCGCAGGTACTGCATTATGGAAAGCCCGGGACCGGACTGGTCCTGAAAAAGGGCATGACTTTCACCATCGAGCCGATGGTCAACGCCGGCAAGCCGCAGACCCGGCAACTACCTGATGGCTGGACCGTAGTCACCAAGGATCATTCGTTGTCGGCGCAGTGGGAGCACACCATGGTCGTGACCGACGATGGCGTGGAGATACTCACTCCGTGGCCTGATGCCTGAATGGAGTTGCCGCCAGCGCGCTGACGGCTTCGGGATGCGACTGGACTCGCCCCGGCAGATCTCCGCAGATTCCGGGCACGCTCCTGAGAGCGTTGGAGCTCTGTGACCCCCGTGGAGTAACCGCCAGATCATGACGATGCCCAGCTCCACTGCACTGCCGGCATTGCCCCGGTTGCCCGTAGCGATGCCGCGTTCGGGCGTGTCCAGCGCTGCCCGCCTGGCATTACGTCAGTTGCTCGACGATGTCGACCGGGCTTTGGCCGTGGCCTTTGGCGATGGAATGGATGCCAGTGTGCTGGCGCGCCGACGCGGCGAGTCGGTTGCGCAGATGGTCGCGCACGTATGGACCGCGTGCCTGGGTGAAGTGACCGACGCTGCGCTGTTCGCCGTGGGCGGATTCGGACGCGGTTTGCTGTTTCCGCATTCAGACGTGGACCTGCTGGCGCTCGTGCAGGCGCCCGAGCCCGCGCGGCTGCGCGCGCTGGGGCAGTTCTTCGCCACGCTGTGGGATATTGGTCTGAAAGTTGGCCACGCTGTGCGCGATCCGGCGCAATGCCGCGAGCTGGCGGCACAGGACGCCAGCGTGTTCACGAGTTTGCTGGATGCGCGGCGCCTTGCCGGCGATGCCGCGCTGGACGCCCGTCTGCGGGCGATCGTGGACGATCCCGCGCTGTGGCCGCCGGCTGCATATCTGGCGGCGCGTCAGGCCGAGCGCAAAGCGCGCCACGCGCGCTTTGATGACACCGCGTACAACCTGGAGCCCAATCTGAAGGAAGGCCCCGGTGGCTTGCGCACGCTGGACTCGTTGCGCTGGATGGGTTTGCGCCTTGCCGGCGCAGGTGATTTGCCACACATGGTGCTGGAAGGGTTGCTCGATCCTGCGGAGCAGACGCTGCTGGAGGACGCCGAACGCACGCTGCGTCGATATCGCTATGCGCTGCATCTGGAAGCCGGCCGCGCCGAGGAGCGACTGCTGTTTGATTACCAGCGTGCGCTGGCCGCACGGTTGGGCTTCCACGACGAGCACGAACGCAACCTCGGCGTCGAGCAATTCATGCAGGGTTATTACCGCGCGGCCAGTCAGGTGGACCGGCTCGGCATACAGGTTGCCGAGCGTCTCGAGGAGATGCTGGAAACCCCGAGTAAAGGGGTTCCGGTGGGTGTTGATTTCGTGCGTTATGGCGCACGTCTGGCAGCACGTGAGCCGAGTTTGTTCATGCGGCGACCGGCCGCGCTGATTGAAATTTTCCTGGTGCGGATGGATCAGCCTGGCGTCATTGGTTTCAGCGCCGACAGCATGCGTCGCATCCACCGCGCCACGGTTCGGCAGCCCGAGAAGCTGGCGAGCGATCCTGACGTTCTGGCCATGTTTTTGCGTCTGTTGCGGCGTGGCGCCCCGGCCGTTGAAGCACTGTGGCGGATGAACCGGCATGGCTTGCTGGCGGCGATCCTGCCTGCGTTTGGCAAGGTATTCGGGCGCATGCAGTACGACTTGTTCCATCTCTACACGGTGGATGAACACACGCTGCGCGTGTTGCGCAACCTGGCGCATTTTGCCGATCCGGCAGCGCGCGCAGATTTCCCCATGGGCTGCGAGATCTGGCCGACGTTGCCCAAGCCCGAGGTGCTGTTGCTGGCGGCGCTGTTCCATGACATTGCCAAGGGCCGCGGTGGTGATCATTCGGCGCTCGGCGCAGAGGACGCGCAGGCCTTTTGTACGCAACTGGGATTGCCGACAGGTGACATCGAGCGGGTCGTGTGGTTGGTGCGCTGGCATTTGCTGATGAGTACCACGGCGCAGCGCCAGGACATCACCGATCCCGAGGTCGTGCAGCGGTTTGCCGAGAAGGTCGGCGATCGCGAACACCTGGACCAACTATACCTGCTGACCGTGGCGGACATCATCGGCACCAGCCCGCGCTTGTGGAACGCTTGGAAGGATCGCCTGTTGTCGGATCTGTACACCGCCACGCGTTTCGCCTTGCGCAGCGATGTCGAATTGCCGCGCGATGCCGAAACCCGAGTGCATGAATGTCGTGAACTCGCGCTGGCCTTGCTGCACGCGGACGGGCGCGACGAAGCGGAGGTGCTGCGCTTGTGGGAAGACTTTCCCCGGCTCAGTTTCATGCGCCATCGTCCGGAACAGATTGCCTGGCAGAGCGCGGTGATGCTGGAGGCAGGTGGCAGTGCGCCGCTGGTGGCCGTGCTGGCACAATCAGTGCGTGGCAGTACTGAACTGTTCGTGCACGCGCGCGATCGTGACGGGCTGTTTGCGACGGTCACCGCAGTGCTCGATCGTCTGCACTTTTCGGTGATGGAAGCGCGCGTACTGAGCTCGCCGACCGGTATGGCGCTGGATACGTTTCTGCTGCTCGAGGCCGACACGCAGCGGCCGGCCAGTGTGGAGCGCGCCCGGGAATTGCAGGAACGCCTGCAACGCGCGCTGGAACAATCTGCTGGTGTGCAGCCCGGCAAGCGCGGCATGTCACGACACCAGAAATACTTTCAGGCAGTGCCGCGTATCCAATTCCAGGTTGCAGGTGAGCGCACCCAGATGGCTCTGGTGGCCACTGACCGCCCGGGATTACTGGCCGCCGTGGCGCAGGCCATGGCACATGCCGAGGTCCGCGTGCACGATGCGCGCATTGCGACATTTGGCGAGCGTGTCGAGGATTTCTTTCAGCTCACCGATCGACAGAATTCTCCCCTCTCGCCAGCGCAGCAGGACCGTTTGCTGCGCGCTTTGCTGGCGCGCATCGGCCCGTCGCGTGGCTGAGCAGGGGTACTTGTTGCCGCGTGGTTTGCCGACCCGACGCATTGCGCTGGTCAGACTGCGGGATTCCGCCTCGCGTTATCATCGGCCGCGCTGCACGCCGTAGCGCTCACTCGGCCAGAACATGACCTATCTGCTGATCAAAACCCTGCACTTGTTGTTCGATATTGCATGGATGGCTGCGGTGTTTTACCTCCCACGCATTCTGGTGAACATGGCGGAGGCCGGTGACCAACCATCGGTGCAGACGCGGCTGCAGCTGATGGGACGGCGCCTGTACAAATTCGGGCACAACATGTTTGGCTTCGCGTTCGTGTTTGGACTGGTGCTGTGGGAAGGCTGGCGGGTGTTCCCCGCTGCGTTGCCCAATGTCACCGGATCGATGCATTGGCTTGATGCAAAGCTGCTGATTGTGGCGGTGCTGCTGACGTATTTCATTTATTGCGGGCGGCTGCTCAAGCGCGCCACGGCGGGTGGGCAGTTGCCCTCCTCGCGTGCGCTGCGCTGGTTCAACGAGCTGCCGGTGCTGCTGTTGCTGGGAGTGATTTACCTGGTGATTGCCAAACCGTTTTGAGGAGTGTCGGCACAGGTCGGCTTGCGGAATGCTCATGCTTTGGCGCCCCACGAAGCCACCTTTGCAGGAGCCCGCGCGAAGGCGATGCTTTTGCTGCGATGTGTGGAAAGATCCAGCGCCAAGGCATCACCCGCGAGCGGGCTCCCGCGCACACCGAATCAGGCGTGGTACTCGCGATACCACTGGACGAACTTCGCCACCCCATCCTCGATTGACGTCTCTGGCGCGTAACCCACGTCGCGCCGCAGTGCTGAAACATCGGCCCACGTGTCCGCCACGTCGCCGGGTTGCATTGGCAACAGACGTTTTTCCACCGTGTGTCCGAGTTGCTGTTCCAGCAGCTCGATGAAGCGCAGCAGTTGCACGGGTTGATCGTTGCCGATGTTGTAAACGCGGTATGGCGCGTCGGAGGTGCCCGGGTCCGGAGCTTTCGGGTCGTAGTTCGCCGCAGCTTGCGCGGGTCGGTCGAGCACACGCACGACACCCTCGACAATGTCGTCAATGTAGGTGAAATCGCGGCTGTGGTGGCCATGATTGAACACGTCAAGTGGCTCGCCGCGACTGATACGGTCGGCAAACAGGATTGGCGCCATGTCCGGCCGACCCCAGGGGCCGTACACGGTGAAAAAACGCAGGCCGGTGGTAGGCAGTCGATAAAGATGGCTGTAGCTGTGCGCCATCAGCTCATTCGATTTTTTTGTCGCTGCGTACAGGCTGACGGGATGATCGACCGCGTCTGCCACGGCGAACGGCAGCTTGCGGTTGGCGCCGTAAACCGAACTGGATGACGCATACACCAGATGTTCGACGGCGCCGTGGCGGCAGGCCTCCAGAATATTGACGAAGCCGACCAGGTTGCTCTGCACGTACGCGCGCGGATTGGTCAGTGAATAGCGCACGCCGGCCTGCGCGGCCAGGTTCACGACGCGTTGCGGCTGGAACGTGGCAAACGCCCCGTCGACGGCAGCACTGTCGGCCAGATCGGCGCGTTGGTGCGTGTAATTTGGATGCGCGACAAAGCGCGCCAGGCGAGCTGCCTTAAGCGCCGGATCGTAGTAGTCATTGTGGTTGTCGATACCCAGCACTTCATCGCCGCGCTGAAGCAGTCGCTGCGCCAGGGCGGCGCCGATGAAGCCGGCGGTTCCGGTGACCAAGATGCGCATGGAAGGTCCTCAGCGGGTGTGGTGCATTCTATCGCTCTAGCCCTCCGGGACCGATCGAGGGCGCAGATTGAATGTGGACTTGAGCTAAACTAGCTGCCCTGTACCAACGCCGAAACGAGGTGGCCGCGCTGTTTCGGCCGAGCCTGCAACATGGCAACGAGCGCCGATCCGTACTGAGCTTTCTGGCGCCTGGCATTTTTCATCGAGAAAAGGGCGCGCGCCCTTTTTTGCTTTTCAGAGATTGCGTCCAATGATCGAAATCACTCTGCCCGACGGCAGTAAAAAGCCCTTTGCGCACCCCGTATCGGTGCAGGACGTCGCCGCGTCGATCGGCGCTGGCCTGGCGAAAGCCACCCTTGCGGGCAAGGTCGACGGCAAGCTGGTCGATGCCAGCTTCCTGATCGAGCACGACGCCAGCGTGCAGATCGTCACGGATAAAAGCCCCGAGGCGCTGGAAATATTGCGCCACTCCACCGCGCATGTGATGGGACAGGCCGTGCAGCGGCTTTTCCCGGGTGCGCAGGTCACGATCGGCCCGGTGATCGACAACGGCTTTTTTTACGATTTTGCCTACGAGCGCCCGTTTACTCCCGAAGACCTGCCAAATATCGAGGCGGAGATGCACAAGATCGTCGCCGAGCAACTGCCGGTGACGCGCAGCGTGAAATCGCGTGACGAGGCAGTGGCGTTTTTTCGTGGTTTGGGCGAGCACTACAAGGCGGAGATCATCGAAGGCATTCCCGCCAGCGAGGATCTGTCGTTGTATACGCAGGGCGAGTTTACCGACCTGTGCCGTGGCCCGCACGTGCCCAACACCGGCAAGCTGCGCCCGTTCAAACTGATGAAGGTGGCCGGCGCGTATTGGCGCGGGGATTCCAACAACGCGATGCTGACCCGCATCTACGGCACGGCGTGGCTCAACGACAAGGATCTCAAGGCGTATCTGTTCCAGTTGGAAGAGGCGGAGAAGCGCGACCATCGCAAGATCGGCAAGCAGCTCGATCTGTTTCATCAACAGGAAGAAAGCCCGGGCATGGTGTTCTGGCATCCGAATGGCTGGGCCATCTGGCAGCAGGTCGAAAATTACATGCGCGGCGTCTACCGGCGCAGTGGCTACCAGGAAGTACGTTGCCCGATGGTGCTCGATGTTTCACTGTGGAAAAAATCCGGGCACTGGGACAACTACAAGGAAAACATGTTCTTCACCGAATCGGAGAAGCACACGTTTGCGTTGCGCCCGATGAATTGCCCGGGTCACGTGCAGATCTTCAACAACACCCTGCACAGCTACCGCGAGCTGCCGATCCGCTACGGTGAATTCGGCGGCTGCCACCGCAACGAGCCGTCTGGCGCGCTGCACGGCATCATGCGCGTGCGCGCGTTCACCCAGGACGATGGGCACATTTTCTGCACGCCGGCGCAGATAGAATCCGAAGTCACCGCGTTCCACGTGCAAGCCATGCAGGTGTACGCCGACTTCGGCTTCCACGACATTGGCGTCGTGCTGGCGTTGCGCCCGGAGAAGCGTATCGGTAGCGATGACGTGTGGGATCGCGCTGAAGCAGCGTTGCGCGGCGCTCTGGGGGCCGCTGGCGTGACCTGGACCGAATTACCTGGCGAAGGGGCATTTTACGGACCCAAGATCGAATATCACATGCACGATTCGATTGGCCGCGACTGGCAGGTTGGTACGATGCAGGTCGATTTCATGATGCCTGAACGTCTGGGCGCCGAGTATGTCGACGAGAATTCGCAGAAACGCCACCCGGTCATGCTGCATCGGGCAATTGTCGGCTCGATGGAGCGTTTCATCGGCATCCTGATCGAGCATCATGCCGGGCTGCTGCCGACCTGGCTGGCGCCGATTCAGGCGGTGGTGCTCAATATCACCGATGCCCAGGGTGAATACGCGCAGGCAGTGACGCAAGTGATGGTTGACGCGGGCCTCCGCGTGCATGCCGATTTGCGCAATGAAAAGGTCGGCTATAAAATTCGCGAACACACCATGCAGAAAGTACCGTATCTTCTCGTTGTCGGTGATCGGGAACGAGAAACCGACACTGTTGCCGTACGTACCCGTTCCGGTGAAGATCTTGGCAGCATGACGCTGACTGCATTCATCGAACGACTGGAGACCGAAACCCGGCACTAGCTGCTGGTCGGTCAGTTTCATCACTTCTTCTGGAGGATCGTGGTATCGCAACCACTGACAGCAAGGGCAATCGTCGCAACCTGGAAATCCGTGTGCCGCGGGTTCGTGTGATCGGAGTCGAAGCTGAACAGCTCGGCATTCTCACGCGTGATGAGGCGTTGGCATTGGCGCACGATGCCGGGATGGATTTGGTCGAAATCCAGCCGAACGGGGACCCACCCGTCTGCCGCATCATGGATTACGGCAAGTTCAAGTTTGAGGCCCAGAAGAAGCAGCAGGCGGCAAAGAAGAAGCAGAAGCAGGTCGAGATCAAGGAAGTGAAGTTCCGTCCGGTCACGGACGTGGGCGACTACCAGATAAAGCTGCGCAACATGCTTCGCTTCCTCGAGGAAGGAGACAAGGTCAAGGTCACCATCCGCTTTCGGGGGCGCGAGATGTCACATCAGGACCTGGGTCGCGCACTGGTGCAGAAGATCCAGGAGGATGTAGCGGATTTTGCGCAGATCGAGTCGTATGCGCGACTTGAAGGGCGCCAGATGACCATGATGATCGGCCCGAAAAAGAAGTAGGCAGCCTCTCCCCCTGGGCCAATCGGCACCGTGTCCGTGCACACGGCTGCCGTGGAAGGCCTGCGACGCTTGCGCTCCAACGCTGAAGCTGCGCATCCGGTGTGCGTTGTACTGGGACGCCAGCGCGGCTTCCGGTGTCCGGTTGCAGGTATCCGCTTACACTTGTTGCATGCCGATTGATCGCCGACCGCTTGCCATCTTTCTGATGGGCCCGACCGCCTCCGGCAAGACCGCGTTGGCGTGCACACTGCACGAGCGCTTTGCAGTGGATCTGATCAGCGTGGATTCGGCGCTGGTGTATCGCGGCATGGACATTGGCACCGCCAAGCCGGATTCCACGACTTTGGCACGGCATCCGCATGCGTTGATCGATATCCGTGACCCGGCGCAACCCTATTCGGCGGCAGATTTCTGCGTTGATGCACGTGCGCTGATGTGCCAGATCAGTGCACGCGGCAGGGTGCCTCTGCTGGCAGGGGGCACCGGGCTGTATTTCCGTGCGTTGCAGCACGGGCTGTCTGCACTGCCGGCCGCCGATCCCGTGTTGCGCGCGCACCTTGCGGACGAAGCGGCACATGCGGGCTGGGCGGCCCTGCATGCGCGACTGGCGCGGCTGGATCCGCCTGCCGCGGCGCGTATCGATGCGCATGATACGCAACGCATTCAGCGTGCGCTCGAAGTGATTGAGCTGACAGGTCGGCCGCTTTCCGCGTTGCAGAGCCGGACCAGCCGCACGATTTTTCCTTGGCGTGTGCTCAAGCTGGCGCTGCTGCCGAATGATCGTGGGGGCTTGCACGCGCGTATAGCGCGACGTTTTGACGCGATGCTGGCCGCCGGCTTCCTCCGCGAGGTTGCGGCATTGCGTGGCCGCGCTGAGCTGCACGCTGACTTGCCGGCGATGCGCGCCGTCGGCTATCGGCAGGCGTGGGAGCACCTGGACGGGCTTACAACGGCCAGTGAATTTCGTGACCGGTCCATCTTCGCCACGCGGCAGTTGGCGAAGCGCCAGATCACCTGGTTGCGCAGTGATCCGTCGTTGCGCGTGGTCGAGTCAGAGCAAGCTGAGGTGAGCGCACGGATTACCTCTGCCGTTGGCTTGTTCCTGGCCAGGCCGGAAGCCATACACCGGGTCGACTCGACTCCCACGCAAGCGTTTCATGGGTGACGGCCCATGCCGCCGCCAGAAACAGGGAATTCTCCTATCATCAAGCATTTGAAAGCGGTTACCATCCAGTCAGTTGTGTCGGAGCGCCACCGTGCGTTTTTTCCTCCGGCCAGGTTCGTGTGAGGGGAGAAGAAGATGTCCAAAGGACAATCGCTGCAGGATCCGTTTCTCAATGCGCTGCGTCGCGAGCGTGTTCCGGTGGCCATTTATCTGGTCAACGGCATCAAGTTGCAGGGCACGGTGGAATCGTTTGATCAGTTCGTGGTGCTGTTACGCAACCAGGTCAGTCAGATGGTTTACAAGCACGCGATTTCCACTGTGGTGCCAAGCCGGAATGTGCGGATCGGCACTTCCCACGACGAGACCGCCACAGCCGATGGTCCCGAGGCTGAGAGCGATGCCGACGCTTGATAGTTGGGGCTGTGGCCCACATGCAGTGGGTTGGTCATGCGAGGTACGTCATCTGCCGTGTTTGAACGTAAAAAGAAAGGTGAGCGGGCGTTGCTGCTGGTACCGCACTCACATGGTGACGGCGATACCGCCCGCCGCACGGAGGAATTTGCCGAGCTTGCCAGATCCGCTGGCGCCGAGGTCGTGGGTGTCATTGCCGCACCCGTGAAGGACCCGAGCCCGCGTTACTACGTGGGTAGCGGCAAGGCCGATGAAGTGACACAGGCTGCGCAGGCGCTCGCAGCGGACGTTGTGCTGGTCGACCGGCAACTTTCGCCGGTGCAGGAACGCAACCTGGAAAAATTGATCAACGTACGCGTGATCGATCGTGCCGGCTTGATCCTGGATATCTTCGCCCAGCGTGCGCGCTCCGCCGAAGGCAAGCTGGAAGTGGAACTGGCACAACTCAAGCACCTGGCCACGCGTCTGGTGCGCGGCTGGACTCATCTGGACGCCCAGCGTGGCGGCGCCATTGGGAATCGTGGCCCGGGTGAAACGCAGTTGGAAACCGACCGGCGCCTGCTCGGGATACGCGTCAAGGTACTGGGCAAGCGCCTGGAAAAGGTACAAACCCAGCGCGGTCAGCAACGGCGCTCGCGCTTGCGCACTACCGTCCCGCGCGTGGCGCTGGTGGGTTATACCAATGCTGGCAAATCGACCTTGTTCAATGCGCTGACGACCGGACAGGTGTTCACTGCGGATCTGTTGTTCGCAACCCTTGACCCCACTGTGCGCAAGATTGAAGGTCTTGCTTGCGGCCCTGCGGTACTGGCCGATACTGTCGGCTTCATTCGCGAGTTGCCGCATGACCTGGTAGCGGCGTTTCGCGCGACGCTGGCCGAGGCCCGTGACGCGGATTTGCTGCTGCACGTGAGTGATGCCTCCGACGATGAGCGCGATCGCCTGCAGCATGTGGTGGATGACGTGCTGGACGAAATTGACGCCGGTGATGTGCCGCAGTTGCTGGTGATGAACAAAATTGATCTTGCGGGCATCGAGCCGCGTTTGGATCGTGGTACGGATGGCCGCCCTCGACGGGTTTGGTTGTGTGCGGCTACTGGCGCGGGCGTCGATTTGTTGCAGCAGGCACTGGGCGAACTGTTGGGTGGCGATCGCCTGCAGTCGATGCTGCACCTGCCGCTGTCGGCTGGGCGCTTGCATGCCAGACTGAAGGCCGCCGGTGCGATTGCCGGGGAAAGTGTGGACGAACACGGGTGGCGGTTGCAGATCGACGCCCCGCGCAGTGTCATTGCCCCGCTTGCTGCCGGCAATCCGGTGGAAACCCAGTTGCTGCGCGAGCTGCTGGCGCCGATACTCTGACGCCCGATGGCCGCAACCGCGTTACAGGCGTCTGCTAGAATCCACTTGTTTGTGCGGTTGTTCGCGATGGTCGGCCTCATCGTCATGACCATGTGACATCCGCATCGTGTGACATCCCGCTTACTGTGCTGTGCTGGCGCTTGCTACCGGCCTGCCGGCGACCTCCAGGAGACTGACATTGGCTTGGAATGAACCCGGCAACGGGCAACGCGATCCGTGGTCGAAGAACCGTTCGCCGGGCGGCATGCCGTCGCTGGACAAGCTGCTCAAGGACTTGCAGGCCCGCTTCAACAAGCTTGGCCGCGGGCCCGGCAACATCGCGATGATTGTGCTGGTGCTGGTGGCGCTCGGGCTGCTGTTCAGCAGCTACACAATCGTCAATGCGCGGCAAGCGGGTGTGGTCCTGCGCTTTGGCCAGTACTCGCGGACGCTGCCGCCTGGCTTCCATCTCAAGTTGCCGTTGCCGATTGAGTCGGTGACCAAGGTTGATGCCACGCGCGTGCGTTCGGTAACCGACAACGTGATCCTGCTGACGCGTGACGAGAATATTCTCGCCGTGGATTTTACCGTGCAGTACCAGGTGGATGACGCGCGCAAGTATCTGTTTTCGCTCAATGAACCCGATGAGACGACGCACGCTGCGGCTGAGGCGGCGGTACGCGCCGTGATCGGCGGCAGTACGATGGATCAGGTGCTGTCCGGCGAAGGCGCGACACTGGTCAGCCAGGCGCAGAAGGTGTTGCAGAAAACGCTGGATGGTTACAACGCCGGCCTGCGCGTCACTGAAGTCAGCTTTCAGAACGTGTCGCCGCCGAAGGAGGTCAGATCAGCATTCGACGACGTCAACAACGCGCGCGAAGACAAGCAAAGCACCGAAAATGCCGCGCTGGCGTACGCCAACAAGGTCGTGCCGGTGGCACGCGGCGATGCGTCGCGCATTGCTGCCGAGGCTGCGGGTTACAAAGCCGAGCGCGTCGCCCGAGCGCAGGGTGACACCGCCAAGTTCAACCTGTTGTTGACGGAGTACAAGGCTGCGCCGGAAGTTACCCGTCGCCGCTTGTGGCTGGAGACAATGGAACAGGTCATGGCTGATAACCCGAAGGTGATCGACAGCACCGGTGGTCGAAATATCATCAACCTTCCGGCTGGTCAGACCGGCGCAACGGTTGCACCATCGTCCGGGGGCAGCAGTCAGGCCACGACCACTGCCATCGTGGCTCCGCCATCCAGCAGTACCAGCGAGCAGGGGCAGCAGCCATGACCAGGATCATTTCCGCCGTGCTCGCCGTGATCCTGATACTGCTTGGCCTCAACAGCATGTTTGTGGTGAGTGAAGGCCAGAACGCGCTGTTGCTGCAGTTTGGTCGCATCGTGCGTACTGACTACAAGCCGGGCTTGCACGTCAAGATCCCCGTGGTGCAGCAGGTGCTGCATTTCGACAACCGGATTTTGTCGCTGGATGCCCAACCCGAGCGCTATTTCACCTCGGAAAAGAAGAGCGTAAACGTTGACTTTTACGTGAAATGGCGCATTGCCGACAACGCAAAGTATTATCGCGCCACCGGCGGTGACCAGCTCCAGGCCGCGCAGCGACTCACGCCAATCGTCAAGGATGCGCTGCGCTTCGAGTTCAACGCCCGCACGCTGCAGGAGTTGATTTCCGGTGGGCGTACGGACATCACTGATCGCGTGCGCAATATCACGGATGCCTCTTCGCGCAAGAACCTGGGTATTGCCGTCGTGGATGTGCGTATCAAGCGCATCGATTTGCCCGATGAAGTGAGCGAATCGGTATACAAGCGCATGCGTGCAGAGCGCTTGCAACTGGCCAACGAATTGCGTTTCACGGGCCAGGAAGCCGGCGAGAAGATACAAGCCGATGCCGATCGCCAGGGTCAGGTGCTGCGTGCAGATGCTGCACGTGACGCCGCGAAGATTCGTGGTGAAGGTGATGCACAAGCGGCGACAATCTACGCGGCTGCGTACAATCAGGACCCGGAGTTTTTCGCGTTTTACCGCAGCATGGCTGCCTACCGCAAATCGTTCGAAGACAGCAAGGGCATTCTGGTCCTCAAGCCCGATTCGGAGTTCCTGAAGTACTTCAACGCAGCAGCACCGAAGTAACCATCGTCAGGCATGCCGCATGATCTCGCCGCCGCGTTGTGCTTGCTGCTGGTGATTGAAGGTTTGCTGCTGCTGGTGGCGCCGCGACAATGGCAGAACATGGTGCGCGAGGCACTGAAGTTGCCCGCGCGCACGCTGCGCATCTTCGGCGCCGTGGCGGTTGCGGTCGGTGTGCTGGTCTTGCAGTTGATGCGCTGACCGCAACGGCTGGTATCAAGCCGGGCGCACTGACGGACCGGTGCAGCGGCCGCGTCGTTCTACACAATACATAGTGAGCGAGTACAACATGGGCAAGTCAGTCGTAATTCTCGGTGCGCAGTGGGGCGATGAAGGCAAGGGCAAAATCGTCGATTTGCTGACCGAGCGGGTCAGTGCGGTGGCGCGCTTCCAGGGTGGGCACAACGCTGGTCACACGCTGGTGATCAAGGGCAAGAAAACCGTGTTGCACCTGATCCCCTCGGGTATCCTCCGCGACGACGCGCTGTGCCTGATCGGCAACGGTGTGGTGCTGTCACCGGCGGCGTTGATCGCCGAGATTGCAGACCTTGAAGCGAACGGGGTGGAAGTGCGCTCGCGCGTCAAGATCAGCCCGGCGACGCCGTTGATCATGCCGTACCACATCGCGGTGGACAAAGCGCGTGAGATTGCGGCTGGCGGCAAGGCGATCGGCACCACCGGACGCGGCATCGGTCCCGCGTACGAGGACAAGGTGGCCCGGCGCAGTGTGCGTGTCGCCGACTTGATGTATCCACATGAACTTCCGGCGCTGCTGCGCACGGCGGTGGATTATCACAATTTCATTCTCGTCCACTGGCTGAAGGCCGAGCCGGTCGATTATCAGCAAGTGCTGGACGATGCGCTGGCCTGGGGGGAATACATTCGCCCGCTGGTTGACGACGTGGCGACCATTCTGCATGACGTACGCGCCAGTGGCGGCAGCATTTTGTACGAAGGCGCGCAGGGCGCCTTGCTGGATATCGACCACGGCACTTACCCGTATGTCACTTCGTCCAATACCACCATCGGTGGGGCACTCGCTGGCACCGGCGTCGGTGTGGGCGATATCGATTATGTGCTGGGCATTTGCAAGGCTTACGCAACGCGTGTTGGCAGTGGACCATTCCCGACCGAACTGCATGACGACATGGGCGAGTTGCTACGCAAGCGCGGGATGGAATTTGGCGCCAGCACCGGTCGCCCCCGCCGCTGCGGATGGATCGACCTGGTTGCGCTCAAGCGTGCGGTGCAGATCAACGGCATCAATGGGCTGGCCATCACCAAGCTGGATGTGCTCGACGAACTGGCGTCGATCAAGGTCTGTGTTGCCTACGAATACCGGGGCAAGCGCCGAGAGCTGGCGCCACTGGATGCGGATGGTTGGGACGAGTGCAAGCCGGTGTATCTGGAATTTCCGGGTTGGCAGGAGTCCACTGCCGGCGTTCGCGAGTGGAGCAAGTTGCCTGCCGCGGCGCGCGCGTATCTGCGCTCCGTCGAGGAGCTGTCGGGCTGTCGCCTGGCGATTGTTGCCACCGGTGCGGATCGCGACGACACCATCATCCTCGACGACCCGTTTTCGTGAGCATCCGGGTCTGCCCGAGGCGAGGTGATCGCGGGCAGGCAGTTCCAGTCTTGCCCGAGCCCGCGCACGCTTTGCTGGTCGGGGGCGCATTGTGCGTCTCCTGCTGCCGGCGGGACGAGTCATCCGCCGGGCGCTGACTTGCCTTGCACTTTGGGGTGGTCGCCAATTGGCAGACTGAGCGTCTCCTTGACCTCCTCCATCACGATGTAACTTTTGGAATCGCGCACGTTTGGCATGGTGAGCAACGTGCTGCCAAGCAGCGTGCGGTACGACGCCATCTCCGAAATCCGCGCCTTGATCAAGTAGTCAAAATCTCCCGACACCAGATGGCATTCCAGCACGTTTGGCAGACGCAGCGCCGCAGTGCGGAAGCCTTCGAAGATATCCCCGGACTTGTACGCCAGGCTGATCTCGACAAACACCAGCAATCCGGCGCCCACCTGCTGCGGGTCAAGCCGAGCGTGATAGCCAGTAATGACGCCGTCGCGCTCCAGCCTGCGCACACGCTCGGTACACGGGGTTGTGGACAATCCGACACGTTCACCCAGTTCAGTGAAAGAGATGCGGCCTTCCTCCTGCAGGATGCGCAGGATGTGTTGGTCGATCTTGTCGAGCTCCCGCGTGCGGCCTGCCATGGAAGTTCCGTATTCAGCCTGAATGGCAGGAAGTTTACCCAACATATGGCGCAAATACAGAAAATAAAACCAGCCGATCCTTCCTATACTCCGCAGATGACGTTCCTGCGCCACCAAGCACAGGGAAACCAATGGTGGGGGCGGCGCAATGCGTGTCTTGATTCTGGGTAGCGGCGTGATTGGCGTTTGCAGCGCGTGGTATCTCGCGCGTGCTGGTCATGAAGTAACGGTGGTCGACCGCCAACCGGAACCGGCGCTTGAAACCAGTCACGCCAACGCTGGGCAGATTTCCCCTGGCTACGCCTCGCCATGGGCCGCTCCGGGTGTGCCGCTGAAGGCACTGAAGTGGTTGTTCATGAAATACGCTCCGCTGTCGATCCGCCCCGGATTGGATCCGCAGCAGTATCTGTGGCTATGGCAGATGTTGCGCAATTGCACCGCTGGCCGTTACGCGGTCAACAAGGCGCGCATGGTGCGCCTGTCCGAATACAGTCGTGATTGCCTGGACGAGTTGCGCAAGGAAACCGGGCTGGATTATGAAGGCCGCCAGCTTGGTACCACCCAGTTGTTTCGCACCCAGGCACAACTCGATGATGCGGCGAAGGACATTGCCGTGCTCAGGCAGTACGGCGTTCCCTACGAGGTGCTTGATCGCGCCGGCATCGTGCGCGTGGAGCCGGCTCTGGCTGGCGTTGTCGACAGCCTGGCCGGAGCGCTGCGCCTGCCGCACGACGAAACGGGCGACTGCGACTTGTTTACCCGGCGCCTGGCCGATCTGGCAAAGGCGGCCGGAGTGGAATTCCGCTTTGGGGCAACTGTGGAGCGGCTTGAGCACGACGGCGCGCAGATCACCGGTGTACGTGTGGACGGCCAGCTTGAACACGCTGACAGTTATGTGCTGGCGCTTGGCAGTTACTCGTCTGCCTTGCTGGTACCACTGGGCATCCACTTGCCGGTGTATCCGCTGAAAGGTTACTCGCTGACCGTGCCGATCACCGACGCCTCGATGGCGCCCACCTCGACGATCCTCGACGAAAGTTACAAGGTGGCTGTGACCCGGTTTGACCAACGTGTGCGTATCGGCGGCATGGCCGGTGTGTCGGGTTTCGATCTGTCATTGCGGGCGCGTGGTCGGGAGACGCTGGAGAAGGTCATTACCGATTTGTACCCGCACGCGGGGGACCTCGGTCGCGCGACGTTCTGGACTGGCTTGCGTCCGGCCACCCCGGACGGCACACCGGTGATTGGCGCCACACGGATGCGCAATCTTTATCTCAACACCGGCCACGGCACGCTGGGCTGGACCATGGCATGTGGTTCCGGTCGTTACCTCGCCGACCTTCTGGCTGGAAAAGCCCCGCAGATCAGCACCGAAGGTCTGGACATCTCGCGCTACGGCAAACCGTGGCCGTCCGCTGCCAGCATGACAGTTGGTGTCTGATGCGTCCGGCTCGTGCGCTGATCCATCTGGATGCCTTGCGCCACAACTACCTGCTGGCGCGTGAGTTGAGTGGCGACAGGGCATTGGCCGTGATCAAGGCGGATGCCTACGGTCACGGCGCCGTGCGTTGTGCGCAGGCATTGGAGTCGATAGCGGACGGCTTTGCCGTGGCCTGCATCGAGGAAGCGCTGGAGCTGCGTGCAGCCGGCATCCGTGCGCCCATCCTGTTGCTTGAGGGCTTCTTCGACGCTGACGAGCTGGCGTTGATTGATGCACATGATCTGTGGTGCGTGATCGAGGCGCAGTGGCAGATCGAAGCCATGGCACGCAGCCAGCCGCAGCATCCGTACACCGTCTGGCTGATGCTGGATTCCGGCATGCATCGTCTTGGCTTGTCACCGGCTGATTGGCGCTCCGGCGAACGCTGTCTGCGCGCACTGCCGCAAGTGGCGAGCATCGTGGCGATGACCCATTTTGCGCGCGCCGACGAGCTCGACAGCGCGCGCACGACGGAACAGGTGGAAGCGTTCGCGCACGCCTGTGACACGCTTGCATTGGCCGCCAGCGTCAGCAATTCGGCTGCCCTGCTGGGTTGGCCCGCGGTGCATGGCAAGTGGGCGCGCCCGGGTCTGATGTTGTATGGCGCAAGTCCGTTTGATGCGATACATCCGGTAGCTGCACGGTTGCAACCGGTAATGACCGTGGAGTCGCGGGTCATCAGCGTGCGCGAAATCGCGGCAGGCGAACCGGTTGGTTATGGCGCACATTTCGTGGCGCGCCGACCCACGCGCGTTGGTGTGGTCGCGATGGGTTACGCCGATGGCTATCCGCAGTTTGCGCCCAACGGCACGCCGGTCACCATCGACGACCAACCTGGCGAATTGATCGGCCGCGTGTCCATGGACATGCTGGCTGTTGATCTTACCGATCACCCGGCGGCAGGCCGGGGCAGCCGGGTTGAATTGTGGGGCGCGCAGGTGTCCATCAATGACCTGGCAGCACATGCCGGGCGCAGTCCGTATGACGTGCTCTGTGGCTTGAAGCGCGTGCCACGCACTTACGTCGGCGAGTGATGGTCTGGATGAGTGTGTCCGATCAGGGTTGACGCGTAATGGATGCCAATCGGCGCTGCGCTCCCTGAGCCACGTCGATGCACGGTGCGAACGCCCACAGCCACGAGGCGGCAGGCCACGGTTTCCGATGCGGCCTGGCACTGGTCGCGAGCAGCAGCCACGACCGTCGCAAGCGGTGCGACGCGGTGTTGTCAGCATGTGCCTTGAGCAAACCACTGGAGGGATAACCATGGCTGCACTTACCGATCGTTTCAGTCGCGCCGTCGACTACGCACGAATTGCCCATACTGCGCAGGTACGCAAGGGCTCGAACATTCCCTACATCTACCATTTGCTTGGTGTGGCCAGCCTGGTTATCGAGTTTGGGGGCTGTGAGGATCAGGCTATTGCTGGCCTGCTGCATGACACGCTGGAGGACTGCGGCGCTGCGCACGAGGCAGTCATCCGAGCCCAGTTTGGAGATGCCGTTGCCGACATCGTGGTCGATTGCACCGACGGTACGGCGGAAGGGAAGGCCACCCATACCGATCCTGCGGACAAACGTCACGACTGGACGGCGCGCAAGCTGCAGTATCTGGCGCATCTGCGGACCGCATCCGGCCAGACGCTGTTGGTGTCCGCTTGCGACAAGCTGCATAACGCGCGGGCGATTGTGCAGGACTTGCAAGACCCGCACGTCGGCACGCGTGTGTTCGAGCGGTTCACGGGTGGACGTGAGCGTACGCTCGCTTACTATCAGGCGCTGGCGGATATCTTTCTGGCGCACGGTTTGCCAGTCGCCAGAGTGCTTGATGCTACCGTGGCGCGCATGCACGCTCTGGCCGGAGCCGAGGAGCGAACAGCACTTTCCGGCTGAGGCGGCAGCAGCAGAGTGCGCATCGCGCGCGTTGAGCGGGCGGGGCTACCACCCCACTTTCGGTGACGCTGAAATACTGATTTGATGACTGCTCCGACGGCGCTATATCGAGATACTCTTGCGCGCAGATGACGGAACTCGTGCTGCGTACGGGCGGACGTGCGACGCGGTCGGACTATCGTGTGCATGCCACTGCAGCAGCCTGTCGGCAACTCTTCGATACCTCAACGGGCTAGCCTGGAGTGGTTTGGATGGAAGCAGCAACGTTGCTTTGGGGGGTGTTGTTCGGCTCGATCGGATTGGGTTTTTTTGTCTATGGCCGGAAGCAGCGGGCGATTGTGCCGCTGGTGTGCGGGCTGGCGCTGATGGCGTTCCCGTACTTCGTGTCGGGCACGGTATGGCTGGTACTCATCGGCGCCGCGTTGATGGCGGTGCCGTATTTCGTGCGTGGTGCCGTATGGCGGTGTGTTTATGCTTCCACGGCATCCCTGTAGGCATCAATGGGGATGCATGAACACATGACATTCTTGTCGCCGTAGATGTTGTCGACGCGAGACACCGGGGACCAGTACTTTTGCAGCTTGAGGCTGGCCAACGGGAACGCCGCCAGTTCACGTGAGTAGGCGTGCGTCCATTCGTCGGCACTGACTGCAGTTGCAGTATGGGGCGCATTCTTCAGGGGATTGTCGTCACGATCCAGCTTGCCCTCTTCGACTGCGCGGATCTCTTCGCGAATCTGGATCATCGCGTCAATGAAGCGATCAAGCTCCACCATGGACTCACTCTCGGTCGGTTCCACCATCAGTGTGCCGGGTACCGGGAAGCTCAGGGTGGGAGCGTGAAAGCCAAAATCGATCAGACGCTTGGTCACGTCTTCCGCCTCGATGCCGCTGCTCTCTTTCAGTGCGCGCAGATCCAGGATGCACTCGTGCGCTACCAGTCCGTTGCGGCCGGTGTACAGCGTGGGGTAGTGGGGGGCCAGGCGTTTGGCAATGTAGTTGGCGTTGAGCAGTGCGACCTGGGTCGCCTTGCGCAAGCCCTGTTCGCCCATCAAGGTAATGTACATCCACGAGATCGGCAGGATGCTGGCGCTGCCGTAACCGGCGGCACTGACCATGCCTACCGCGCCATCCTCGCCGAGCTTGCGTGGCAGGAACGGCGCGAGGTGTGACTTGACCGCGCACGGACCAACACCGGGGCCGCCGCCGCCGTGCGGAATGCAGAACGTCTTGTGCAGATTCAGATGGGAGACGTCCGAACCCCACTTGCCCGGCTTGGCCACGCCCACCAGCGCGTTCATGTTGGCGCCGTCGGTGTACACCTGCCCACCGTTGGCGTGCACGATGTCACAGATGGCGACGATGTCTTCCTCGAACACGCCGTGGGTTGACGGGTAGGTGATCATCAGTGCGCCAAGGCGGTCAGCGTACTTTTCCGCCTGCACGCGGATATCGTCCACGTCGACGTTGCCGTTCGCATCGCACTTGGTGACGACCACGGTCATGCCACACATGTGCGCCGACGCAGGGTTCGTGCCGTGCGCGGATTCGGGGATCAGGCAGACATCGCGCCGGCTTTCGCCGCGTGAGCGGTGCCACGCGCGGATGGCGAGCAAACCGGCGTATTCGCCTTGCGCGCCGGCGTTCGGTTGCAGGCTGACGGCGTCGTAGCCAGTGAGTTCCACCAGCATCGCTTCCAGGCTGTCGGTCAATTCCTTGTAACCGGTCGTTTGTGCCGGTGGAGCGAGCGGATGGATGGTGGCAAATTCCGGCCACGTCACCGGGATCATTTCGGCTGTGGCGTTGAGCTTCATGGTGCAGCTGCCGAGAGGGATCATGGTGCGATCCAGCGCCAGATCCTTGTCTGCCAGCGCGCGCAGGTAACGCAGCAGTTCGTGTTCACTCTGATAGGTGTTGAACACCGGATGGGTGAGGAACGCGGATTGGCGGATCAAGCCAGTCGGCAAGGCGTCGGCCGTGGCAGCGTCCAGGGCGTCGATTGTGGTTTGTGCAGCCGCGTCCGGCGCCACATCGTCGCCGATGCGCACACCGAACAGCGCGGCGATGGCAATCACGTCGATGCGCGTGGCGGTTTCGTCCAGGCTGATGCCCAGGCTGCCGTCGTCAATGTGGCGCAGGTTGATCCCTGCCGCCTCGGCCTTGACGTGGATGGCGTTGGCGTCCACCTGGGTCACGTGCAGCGTATCGAAGAAATTGCTCTCCACGCTGGCGCCACCCATGCGCAGGGCAGCGGCCAGGATCGCGCTCAGCCGGTGGGTGCGCCGCGCAATGCGAGTCAGGCCGACCGGGCCGTGATACACGGCGTACATGCTGGCCATCACCGCCAGCAGCACTTGCGCGGTGCAGATGTTGGAGGTCGCCTTTTCGCGACGGATGTGCTGCTCGCGCGTCTGCAGCGTGAGCCGGTACGCGGGCTTGCCTTCTGTATCGATCGACACCCCAATCAGCCGACCAGGCATCGAGCGCTTGTACGCGTCGCGGCACGCCATGAAGCCGGCATGCGGGCCACCGTAGCCAAAGGACACGCCAAAGCGCTGGCTGTTGCCCACGACGATATCCGCGCCCCATTCGCCAGGCGCAGCAATCAATGTCAGGGCGAGCAAGTCTGTGGCCACCGCGACAAGGGCGCCGCGGGCGTGCGCGGCGTCGGTCAGTGCCTGATAGTCGTTGATCTGGCCAAAGGTATTCGGGTATTGCAACAACACGCCGAAGCTGTCAACCGTTGCTGCGTCGGCATCGGCACCGACGTGCAGTTCGATGCCCATTGCCTCGGCACGCGTGTGCAGCACTTCCAGCGTCTGCGGGTGGGCGTCGCGGGAAACGAAGAATACGTCGGACCTGGATTTGCATGAGCGCTTGGCCAGAGTCATTGCCTCGGCTGCGGCAGTGGCTTCATCCAGCAGCGATGAGTTGGCGATCGCCATCCCGGTAAGGTCGCACACCATTGTCTGGAAGTTGATCAGCGCTTCCATGCGCCCTTGGGAAATTTCCGCCTGATACGGCGTGTACGCGGTGTACCAGGCCGGATTTTCCAGAATGTTGCGCAGAATGACGTTGGGCGTATGCGTGCCGTAATAGCCTTGTCCGATGAAACTGCGGAATACCTGATTCTTGTCCGCAATGTGGCGAATCCTGGCGAGCGCATCGACCTCGGTGATGGCCTGCGGCAGCGCCAGCGGTGCGGCTGACTTGATCGCGCCAGGCACAATGGCATCGGTCAGCGATTCGAGCGAATCCTGGCCAAGGACTGCCAGCATCTGCTGGATCTCGGCATCGTTGGGACCGATATGCCGCTCGATGAACTCGTCGTGATGCTCGAGTTCATGCAACGAGAAGGTGGATTGCTGGCTCATGACAAGGCGTCCGGAAATAACGTGCCGTGCCGCACGTGGGGCGCCCCTCTGTTCTTTTGCCTGAGAGTTTGGAAGTGCGTAGTGCACTTCGTGCCCCTTCGGCGCCGGATTCAACCGGTCTCTCCAGAGTGTTGGTACGTGGTGGTACGGGAGCCTGAGCGATTACGGGCGTTGCGTCTTCGGCAGCGGTAGAGCCCCTTCGGGGACGGCCGCTTCTCCCACCAAGTGTTTACCATCACGATTATACAGGTGCCGCGCCGCACATCACCGGCCCGGTGTTGGCACCATGCGTCGAAAATCCACCGCCTTGCGCGCGGGACCGCCGTCGGTGGCGGTAGCCTGGGCCGGAATATCCCGTCGCAACGCGCGCTACCGGTGCCGGGAATGGTCATGCAATATGCTCAAGCATCTGTCCAGCAGGTCTGGTGAACAGCCATGATTCATATCGGTGAAATTGATCACGTTGTGCTGCGTGCGGTCGACATGCTGGCCATGCAGCGCTTTTACTGCGAAGTGCTTGGTTGCCGCGAAGAACGGCGGCAGGACGATATCGGCCTGGTACAACTGCGCGCGGGCGCGTCATTGATTGATCTGGTGGCTGTCGATGGCCAGCTTGGCCGCAATGGGGGTGCGGCGCCCGGGGCTGAAGGCCACAACCTGGATCACTTCTGCCTGCGTGTGGAAAATTATGACGAGGCCACGATCCTTGAGCATCTCAGGCGGCACGGCGTACGTATTGGCGAGCTAGACATGCGCTATGGCGCGCAGGGGCGTGGGCCGTCGATCTATGCGTATGACCCGCAGGGCAACCTGGTCGAGTTGAAAGGCCCTGCGCTCATGGCGACGCTACCGGCAGCCTCCGCGACCTGAGGCGGCATCGTGAGGCGGGAGAAACCGTTTGACGCCTGCGCCGAGCCACGGCGTGCGAGCTCATCGCACGCTCCGGGGCTTGTGCTCACGGCGACTTTTGGGCACGACCCTCGCATCAATGTCCGTTGTCGTGAATTCAGCCAAACTTGGGCCGAACGCTGGCTGCCTTGCAAGCCGGTCTTCCCGACTCCAATAAAACCCGGGAAAAGCAAAGCCTGCCTGGCAGGGTGGCCTTCCTGACTTTAATCAAACCCGGAAAAGACCAAGGCCGCGTGGCAAGGCAGCCTTCCTGACTTTAATCAAACTCGGAAAACACGAAGGC
>JBDSWR010000110.1:0-16452 GCA_039926605.1 Rhodanobacter sp.
GGTCAGGTCAGGGAATGTCTTCTTGCGCGATGGATGTACCGGGCAGGCTGAGTATGTAGTCCGCACCCATCAGCATCGAGGGCGTGGCAAAGCCGGCGGGCGCTGAGCCGTCAAGCAGCCGTTGGACGATGCCGAGCGCGGCACTGACTGTGAGTTCGTAGGCATTGGGGGTGCGTAACTGCCGGCGCAATTGACGTCCGCTGGCATCGCGCACTTCGCCCCAGATCGTGCAACCCGTGCTGGCGCGGTTCGCGCTCGACGGGCCAGGTACCCTCTTGGCGACCTGTGCTTTCAACACGGCCTGTACTGGTGACAGGCCCAGCAGCGGTCGCAGCCAGCGCAGGCGCCGGATGCGCGCGATGGTGGCCGGTGGCGCCGCCATGTACACCTCGATGTTGGGGATGGCCGTGGAAATGCCTGCGGTGAAAACATCACCCCAGGGAATGGTCATCGCCGTGCGCGACACGCCGTCGCGTTCGAATGTACGCGTTTTCCAGGCCAGGGGCACGCGCTTGAGCAACCCGTTTTCGCGGATGCGTCCGCCCTGGCCCAGGCCTTCGATACTGGTTTTGGCCGTGCCGGGGCTGGGACCGCCGCCGGCATCGAAGGCCAGCACGAGCGAGTTCGCCGTGGGCAGGGCGCGCTTGAGCTGCGCGGCCAGACAATCGGTGGGCACCACGTCGAAACCGACGCCGGGCAGCACCACGATGCCCGCGGCACGGGCCCGCGCATCCTGCGCATGGCAATGTGCAAACACCCTGATCTCGCCAGTGATGTCCAGATAGTGGGTCTTCGCCATCAGGCAGCCTTCGAGCATCGGCGCGCTGGTCGTCGAAAACGGCCCGGCGCAATGCAGCACCAGGCCGATACCATCCAGTGCTTTGGCGACAGTCGCCGCATCGTCCAGCGCAAACGTGCGCGTGGGCAGGTCGTGCGGCGTCGCCAGGGCGGCCAGCGCGGCCGCGTTGCGCCCAGCGAGTACCGGCCGCAACCCGCGTTGCACCGCGGCGGCGGCGATCATGCGCCCGGTGTAGCCGTTGGCGCCGTAGATCATCCACTGCATGGCAGTTCCCTTGAGGTGCATCGGCGGTGGAAAAAGGCTGGCGTGATCGTCATCTTTCACCTCAGCAAAAACCTGTTCCGGCAAGGCGCCTTCCCGGTGTTGCCGGGGGCGGTGGCAACCGGGTGTAGTGCATTCCCGAAGAGCTACCCGCTACGCAAAACATCAGCAAAGGCGCGGGCAGCCCACCGCTGGACCATGGCAAAAACCCACGCCACATGCAACGGAACAGAAAAACGCACTTGTTTGGCGAAGCGCGCACGGACCGGTGGCACGCGCGTTGCCAAACCCCGCCGGTGAGCGACGACGGGCGAACCGTCATACTGGCCGGCTGAGCCCAACCCATCCCGTGAGTCCCATGCATATTGGTATCGATTTCGGCACCAGCTATTCAGCCGCCGGCGCCATCATCAACGGCGAACTGCAACTGGTGCGCTTTGGGGCCAGCGAGCAGTTCCGCACCGCCGCGTATTTTCCCGAGCTGGTGCCTGATCCGGCGAATTTCGAGCTCACGCCCGAGCTGCACGCGCAGTTGGCGATCGAGCTGCGCCTGCTGCGTTCCCGCCAGCGTGAGTTGGCCAAAGTCGCCACCACGCGCGGTCAAGCGCCAGTGGCGCGCAGCGAAGCTGACCTGCAGCACGCTGCGTTGCGCGTCGTGCGCCAGAGTTGGATGGAACAGCAAACCCGCGATTCCACCGCTTCTGTCGCCAACGTCCAACATGCCCTGTTCGGCGAGGAGGCGGTGGAAGGCTACCTGGAAAGCGGTGGCGGAAACCTGGTCGAATCGCCCAAGTCGATGTTCGGGTATCGACTGGACCCACAGGTGCGCAAGGTGATCGTGCACATCGCCACGCACATCCTCGAGCACATCAGACTCTGCGCCAGCCGCCAGTTCGGCGTGCCGGTGCGCGGGGCAGTGATCGGCCGACCCGTGGAATTTCGCAGCTCGATGGGTGCAGAAGGCTCGGAACAGGCTATCGGGATTCTGCGCGAGGCGGCCGGCATAGCCGGCTTTGACGAGGTGAGCTTCGTCGAAGAGCCCGCCGCAGCGGCGATGCATTATCACCGGAGCCTCGACGTGCGCCAGCGCGCGCTGATCGTCGACATCGGCGGCGGTACCACCGACGTGGCGCATGCCGAGCTGGGCGGCGGTGCGCCGCCGCACATCATGCGCACCTGGGGCCTGCCCAAGGGCGGCACCGACCTCGATGTCAACCTCAGCCTGCACAGCTTCATGCCGTTGCTGGGCAAGGACCGCATCCGCGTGCCCAAGCACCAGTTCGTTGAAGCGGCCAGCGTGCACAACCTGCCCAAGCAGCGCGAGTTTCGCAAACTGGACTATCGGCTGCTGGACGAACCCTGGGGTTCGCGTCTACGAGCCCTGCAGGAACCGGGCGCCACTACCCGTCTGAACCAGATCGCCGAACGCACCAAGATCGTCCTGAGCAGCGCATCCCGCCACCATGTCGAGCTGGATTTCATCGAAGCGGAGCTGGCCATTGATGTCGGCAGCGACGATCTGGACGCGGCGGTCGAACCGTTCCTCAGCCGGCTCGAACGCACCCTGGATACCGTACGCGGCGATCTGGCCGAACCGCCCGCCAGCGTGTTTCTCACAGGCGGCACCTCGCGCTCGCCACAGATCAAGGACCGGGTGCAGTCGTGCTTCCCCGACAGCGTGCTGGTGCACGGCGATCCGTCGCTGGGCGTGGTGTCGGGACTGGCGGTGGCCGCGAGTGAGATAGTTGGCTGAAAAAGCAGGGAAACAAAAGAGCGGGGTTCATTTCCTGCCGCAGACTCAAGTCAACGTGGCCGCGTTCTTGCGATCCGCAATAGCCGCGCGAAGCAAGGCGCTGACCGCCGGAATGTTGCTGGCGGAAACATCGTGCATCTTGATGTGGCGCAACTTCTTGCCGCTGCCTTCCAGGAGTCGCTCCGGATCAGGTAACAAGGCGCCGTGATAGAAGCCGAGGTTTACATGCGCGCCGTGAACCGCGATATAGGCATAATGTTCGCTCAGCTTTGCCGGGCCGGTGCCGAAGCTGGCAATTTTCTGCTTTGGCCACACCACCTCAAAAAACTCAGGGTGCAGACAAGCGATCTGCGCACGCAGCGCCTCGCAGATCGGGCGCAGCGCGGGCGAGGCAATCGCCAGGATATCGTTGAACGAACCGTGTGTCTGATGAGTGCTCATGGTGCCGGCCAGCATAGCGGCGTCTGGTTGATTTCCGACATGCCGATCAATGCACTTGACCGCTCTGCAGGCGAGACTTGATTGCGGCTTGTCGCGTTGCGCACAAAAAAAGCGGGGCGCTGGAGCGGCCCGACCGTGGCTTGCGGCAAGGCGTTCAGCGCGTCTCACACCCTCGCGGTCCCACCCAGTTCGTGGCGTCAGGAGCGCACGGGCACCATGGTGATTTCGACGCGCGGGTTCTGCGAACGGACCAGCTCGGTTTGGTTGCTGGCGATTGGCCGGGTCTCGCCGGCACCAACCACGATCATCCGCTGTTGGCCGACGCCATGGCTGCCCAGATAAGTCGCGACGGAGTTTGCGCGTTGCTCGGACAGCGTCTGGTTGTACGCATCGCTGCCGACGCTGTCGGTATGGCCAGCGACTTCGACCACGGTCTGGTTGGGTTCGGTCACGGTGACGGCAACGCGGTTCGACACCGGATAGAACGGTGACTGCAGGTGGCTGCTGGCGAACGCGAAGGTCACGTTGCCCGGCATGTTGAGCGTGATGTCGTCACCCTGCCGCACGACGTCCACGCTGCTACCGCGAAGGTCACGCCGCAATGCGGCTTCCTGGCGATCCTGGTAGACACCGATGCCGGCATCCGCCAAACCCCCACCATGGACGCAATACCCACTGGCCCTGCGTCAAGTCACAAGCGTGCAAGCCCGCATGGGATCCAACGCGTTACCCCTGCAAATAAACGGCGTGGACGCCGTGAGCTGACAAGTCGTGCGCCAAACCAAGCGCAAAACGCCGCGGCGAAGGCCACACACTTCTCACGTGCGGATGACCCTATTTGACCGATCCGTGCGACGAGCGAGCACGCGTCCGGAAACCGACGATCGCACAGTACGCAAAGAGTCCCGCGAGCAGCACGCACAGAGCAGCCATAAACCCGTCATGACCCGGCCAGTACCTGGGAATGTCAGAGGACGGTACCCAGCCGGCAACAAACACGACTCCCAACAAAACCGTAAGCCCGGCGAGCAAGAGGCAGCCCCACGGACTTGCACTGAGCACCACGACAACGCGGCGAAGTTTCACTGACTTTGCTCCCTCCGGCTTAAGGCCTGGGCTGAGGTGGAGGCTCTGCACGCGCCGCCCGCGGCAGGTTGAATGAATCCGAGGAATTTTTTTCTGTCCTGGGGAAAACCGTTACAGCATTCATACACCCGGGAATGGCCACAACTGCGCTGGCAGCACCTCTTGCGCCCTGTTCCGGCATGTCATGGCACCCTTTCATGCTTGCTCGGAGCGTCGACAAACTTTACAGAAAATGAAAACCAATTCGACGCGTTGTTTTGCAACCTATTGTTTTCCATTCAAATCGCCGTTGGGGCACGAATTATGCTCACTCCGAGGGTTGGCGGCTGGTGTCGTCAGCCGCCCCAATCTGCTGTCTCAAGGAATCCACAATGTTCAAAAGCAAGACGCAACATGCCTCCGCGATAGTCTTCGCGGCTGCCATCGCCCTATCCCTTTTCGCCGTATCCAGCGTCGCTTCCGCAACATCGATCACCTGGCGGGGCGTCACGTTCGACTACCAGGGGAGCGGAACGGCAACCATCGACAGTAACGATAACCTGCTGCTCACGCCCACCAGCGATACCTTCGGGCTGCATGTAAACCGGCTGCCCGGTGGCGGCAGCGCGCCGTCGCCGATCAACATCAACGGCACGCCGTTCATCGCCTTTTCCTATCTTGACCCGGGTGTCGCCAGCCAGTTCATCGATTTCTCCATACAGGATGAGACGGTCACCGGCCAGCCGCGCATTCAGGCTGGCTCGCTTTTCAGCGCCGGTCAGTATGCTTCTGCGACCTACGGCAGCGGCGCCGACCGCGGTACAAATGAACAGGTTCTGTTCTTCGCGCCCCCGCGAGCGGCCGCGAGCCACAACGTGGTGCTGGGCAAAACCGCCGACAGTACGCTCTATGCAAGCTTCGATGGCACACAGCGCTCAAGCGACATCTTCAAGGCGGCGGGTATCAGTTTCGACTTCAACGACGTGCTCCTGCGCGTTCGCCACGGCATCGGATCCACGTTCGTTTTCACGGGTCTCAGCTTCGGCAACAATTTCTCGCCGTCCGCGTCCCAGGCTGTGCCGGAGCCCGGCTCACTGGCGATGTTCGGTCTTGGGCTGGGTGGGTTCCTGCTGATGGTCTTCGGGTTCCGCCGTCGCAACCGCGCCTAAGCAAAGGTCCGAGGTAGTTATCTCGACTTGATTACCAGCTTCCCCTTTGTACTGTTCCCACAACCCCCAGCAATGGGGGTTGTGCTTTTCCAGAGTTCCATCAGCCAGCGCAGCAAGGTTTGCTTACGGGAGGCCCATTAGTGGAAATGATCCCAGTTCTGGAGATGAACCAGATAAATCTGACCGGTTTCATCCGTTTCATCCTTCGATCACGCTTTGACCTATTCGATACGAAAGACCAGAGCGGAGGCGCCGGGCAGGTCATCTGGCTTGCCCGGTAGAAATCTATACTTTTTGAGCGTTTCAATCGCGCCACGGTCAAGGGCTCTATTTACCGAGCTAATGCCAATCCTTATCTCTGTTGCCACGCCCTTCGTGTCCACAGTGAAAACCAGTCGCACACAGGTCGGCTCGTACTTTGTCCCGAGCGCGTCCCTTGGAACTCGAAGCGGCTCTTCATGCACGATACGGATTTCCGTATCTCTCACAACTTGAGCCCATCTGCCGGCCGCGCATCTGTCGTCTACGCTGCCGCTTGAACCGAGGACCGATAATGCTACCAAAACCGCAGTCAACATCTCGGTACCCTCAGGCGAAAATAGACAGATAACCGCTATTGCAAGCAAGCGCGGTTGATAATGAAGGGGAAACTACCATCCCTAATGTAGAACTATATGATCCTGACGCCACTTTTCTTCGTCATTTACATAGTCCGCTTTGCCCTGCATCGGGTCGATCCAGTCCGTGCGTCGCCGTCCGGATCTCCAATAAATTGTCCCTGACACCTTTTCAGGGCTGGGCCGGCGGCGCTGAACTTGCCGGCGTTGACGTCGTTGTGGCAGTCGACGCTGCCGCCGCGTCGGTATCCCCATCGCTGCCGCCATCCGCCGCTGCTGGCAGGGTCACGGTGAATTTGATCTTCGCCAATTGCGCGGGTGCGTAGCCGAGCTTGCGCAGGAATGGCAACCAGCGCGGGTCGTCGCGGATGTTGTCGAACAGGTTCTGCGTCACAATTTCTGACAGGCCGGGATCCTGGTAGGTAACCGCCTTGTCCAGCCAGGCGAAGGCCTTGTCTGCCTCGCCGCAGTAGGCATAGTCGTAGGCGATGTTCTCGGGCGCGTCCTTGGCAAACTTGGCGATCAGCGTACCGATCGCCTGGTTCGCCTCGGCCTTGCGCCCGAGCGCGCAGTACGCCAGTGGCAGGCCGATCAATCGCCAGTTTTCGGCCTTTTCCTGCTGGATCTGCGCCAGGCCAGCCCGTGTATCGCCCTTGAGCAGCAACGCCACGCCAAGTTGGTGGTGGGCGCCGCCAAAGCCCGGACTGAAGGCCAGCAGGGTGTGGAAGTTCGCGATCGCTTCGTCGTAGCGGCCGGCCAGGAGATTGCTGATGCCCAGGTTTTGCATGGATCGCGGATTGACTGGATCGCGTGCAGCGACGTATTTACCGATCGCGATCGCGGGCTGCAGGCGGCCGAGGGAGATCAGCAGTACGGCGCTGTTCCTGAGGACATCAAGGCCGGTTGGATCCAGTGCCAGAGCACGTTCGAAGTGACTCGCCGCAGCGGGCAGGTTTTTTTGAGTCGTGGCGAGCCTGCCCAGCATCGCTTGCGCCTGCGCATCGTCCACGTTGATCGCAAGCGCTTTCTCGGCCGCCTCACGTGCCTGGCTCAAACCCTGCTTGTTTGTCACCACGCCGGCGTTGGTTTCGTAGAAAAAATTGCCGGCCAAACCCACCCACGCTGGCGCGTAACGCGGATCGACTGCCAGCGCCCTACGGTATAGCGCATCGGAGGACTGGAAGGCGTCGGCCGTCTCCTGGCGACCAAGCTGGCGCGCCTGCAGATACAGCGCATAGGCCTTGGGCTCGGTCGCCAGCGCCCTGGGCGCCGCGCCCAGCAGTTTGACCTTGAGCTGCTTGACCACGTCTGCGGCGATGCCGTCCTGAATCTTGAACACGTCGTACAGCTCGCGGTCATAGCTTTGTGCCCAGATCTGGTAACCGTCGGCTGCACGCACCAGCTGCGCGCTGATCCGCACTTCGTTGCCATCCTTGCGCACCGAGCCCTCCAGCACGTTGGCCACGTGCAGCTTGGCCGCGATCTCGGGGATACCCAGGCCCTTGCCCTGGAACGCGAACGATGAGGTGCGCGCTGCCACCCGCAACGACTGCACCCGCGTCAAGAGGTTCAGCAGGTCCTCGGATATGCCCTCGGCAAAATAGTCCTGTTTCTTGTCGTCGGACATGTTGGAGAACGGCAGCACCGCGATGGAGTTGGGCGGCGCGACGACAGCGGTTTGCTCGTTCACACCGCGGTGCAGGACGAAGGTGTTGGTTCCAAGCAGCACGATGACCACCGCCATCACGCCGAAGATCGCGTAATTGAGTTTGCGTCCCGTGTGGTGGGCGATGGAGTCTGCAGGATCGATCTCGCTTTCGCGCTTGAGCCCACCCGGCGTGAATTCGTAGAACCAGGCAAACGCAATCCAGAACGGGAAGCCGATGATCGCTGCGACAAGAAACCAACGCGTGGCCCAGTCGGGCAGGCCAATGGCAGGACTGAATTGGGAAAGCCCTTGTCCAAACGCCCACACAGCTGCGGCATACAAAGCCCCGGCGCGGATGACATTGCGTCGTCTGAGTTCGTTGAACAGGTGGAAGCCAGCCATGGTTACCCCTCGGGCTACGCCTACTATGCCTTCCAGGTTCCTGCTGCGCCGTCTTGCAATCCAGCGCCACTGGCGAACAGTACACCGACGGTCAAGCAATACCCACCAGCCGCCGACCCAGCGAAAGGAGACCAACAGTCGCGTATGGCCAACAACGGCCGGTCGACCTTCTCAAATGCACGCCGCAGAGCAGGCGTTGCCAACAGATACGGAAGTTGCCTGCGTTCAAGCAGAACATGGCGCGCCTGCAATGACGGGGTTTCGTGCGGTGGAATATCTCCCTGGCAGCTTTATCGCCCTGCTCCGCGTTACGGGTTCACCTTGGAGCCCAACGGCTTGTCCGCGGTGCGCGCGCCCGTGCAACTCCGGGAAGGAACCGCCGATACCAGCCTTCCACTTGCTACCAACGCGGGCGCCGTGCGCCGCCTGCTGCCCGAACCACGCGAATTTCACCTGGTCGACAACCCGGGCCATTTCTCGTTCCTCCCACCCCGCGGCGCACTGACGCCATTGTTGCCGCCGATGCTCTGCAAGGCCCCGCCTCCTTTCGACCGTAAAGGGTTCGTCCAGCAAATCAATGCCGCCGTCGTCGACTTTTTCACCAGGAACCTGCCCGAAGCTGAGTCAAAAGCGGTGGAGCAAAAGTCATCGGGTTCACTCGAGCCTCCGACAAACCGAGCCTCCGTAAAGAAGAGCAGGAAACGCAAAGACTTCCTGAAGCAAGCTTTGGGAAGGATGCAGGAAGCACGGGTTTTTCGGTTGTGGCGCAAACCCTGCGGCCGGGATGCGGCGCAATGGGATTGGTCATGCGGGCACGGCCAGACGCGCCTGGCGCAGATCTGCAGAGCCACTGCGCGTCGCGGCTTGAAAATTGAGTCACGACTCCGGCCAGCGAAGGGTCACGTGAACCCCATCGCCATCTCGGCCGAAGGCCAGTCGCCAGTCAATGCGCGCCGCCAGGCGGTTGGCGATGTCCAAACCGAGGCCGAAACCCGGCATGCTGTCGCTTGCATACGAGTTGGTCATGACGAGCACGTCGGCATCAGCATGGACAGCAATGGTGCCGGCGCCACCATGTTGAATTGCGTTGCGCAGCAGGTTCGCCAGCAGCGTTTCGATCACGTCGCGTGGCGCCGCCCACTTCGGGGTCGCCTCGATTGTCAGGACGATGGCCTGCCCACGCGCATCAGCCAACGGTTGCAGTTCCTGCACCAATTCCGTCAGGCATGCCAGCGCGGGCGTTGCGCTTGTCGTCACATCGCGGGCATCGGTCGACAGCCAAAGGATCGCATTGCTTGCGCGAGTCAACCGCCGGATGGCACGCTGCAGTCGTGTCCACGCCGCCAGGTGATCTCGGTGTTCTTCCATGAGCGCCATGCTCGTGCAGGCGGATTGCAACGGCGTGCGCAATTCGTGGCCGAGAAACGCCAGCGTTTCCCGCTCCCGCTGCACTGCCGTCAGCTGCTTGCGCCACACGCTCGCATGCAGTCGCAGGAGACCCTCGAGTTCGTATACCGGCTCCTGCCCGGCCAGCACATCGAGACTGTCGGGATCCGGGCTGGCCAGCACTTTGCGGATCAAGCCTTCTGTCCTGCGCAGGGTGCGGGCAACGAACAACCGCGACAGCGCATACGCGCACACCAGCAGCATCGTCAGCAAAGCCAGCGCATACGCCAATCCGCGCGAGAGGCCGGGGTTGACTGTCAGCTCGTCGGTCACGTCGTAGATCAGCGTGCGCGGCTCGCCAGAGGCCCTGCGTGCGGACATGACATGCACGTAGCGCCCGTTGCTGCGCCGGAATTCCACGATCCCGCCAGGCCGGGTGCGCATCAAGCGTGCACGAATGTCGTCCGGTGCCTTGGCCGAGTCCATTACCTGAAATTGGGCGGGCAACGACAACGGCAGTGTGGACGGTTCGGTAACTGTCGTGGCGACCGCGTGCATGCGGCGGTTGATGAAGCTGTCCTCCAGCACGAACAGCAGCAACAACGTCCCGGCAATGAACAGAACCGACAGCACGGCGGTGAATATCATCCATTGCCGCGCCAGTGCATGACTCAGGCTATGGCGCTGCATCGGCTTCTCCCACGAAGCAGTAGCCCACGCCGCGCATCGTCTTGATCAGCGGTTGCCCGAACTGACGCAGGAACGCCTGTCGCAACTGGTAGACATGCATGCGAAGCGGGTTGCTGTCAGGCGGCTGGCCGTCCCACAGCAGGGTGCACAGTTCATCGCGCGACACACAGGCCGGACTGGCTTCCATCAGGCGACGCAACAACGTGAATCCCGCCGCGTGCAAGGCCACGCCGGCACCGTCGCGCTGTAACCGATAGCCGTGCAGATCCAGGATGTAACCGCCCACTTGCAACTGCGCCCCGCCGCCTGCCGTCACGTGCGCGACAATCGCTCGCACGCGCGCAACCAATTCCGCCGGGGCGAAGGGTTTGACCATGTAGTCCACGGCGCCGAGGGCGAAGGCGTGAAGCTTGTCGTCCAGCGCACCCCGCGCAGTCAGAAAGAGCACGGGTGAGCGCAACCCGCCTTCGGACTTCAACCAACGGAACAACGTCAGCCCATCCTGATCGGGAAGGTTGACGTCCAGTATCACGACATCGAACGTCCGCTCGCGCAGACGCGCCCTGGCCTGGGCAGCGGTGTAGGCAAAATCGACGGCCAGGTCGTGTGCACCAAGGTAGTCTCCGATACCCGCTGCGACGTCGGTATCGTCTTCCACCAGCAGCACGTTCAAGGTGCGTTTGCTTGCGTGCATGCGTGCTACCCTTTTCTGGAGATCGACCGACGCGGTGGACGCCGCGGCGGCAGACAAGGCAGGCGTCAGTCTAATGGTCGGGCAAGCCGTCATCGCTCGCCGATCGATCAGGCGCGCGTTCCCGCCGCCACGCATTCAGTCGTGCGCCAACGTCTGCAGACGATATGCGTCTCCCAGTTGACCGCCCATCCCGGCCACCAACGCGTGCATCAGCAGCAGGCGCTTGTCGGCGCGGGGCCGGCTTGCCTTCGCCCGCTGTGCGGATGTCATGCCTTCACGGTGATATGCAGCAAGCACCTGCATCGCCAGCTCTTCGCCGGTGCGTTCACGCGCCACGGGCGCATGTCCCAGTGCGGCCACCATTGCTTCAGCGACGGACCACGTCGACCACGGATTCTGCCCGGTGATCAGGCGGTCATCGACGACGAGATTGTCGATATACATTGGTGCTTCGTCGAAGACCACGCCGTGCTCGACCATGCGATCCTGCAACAGATAGGGAAACAGCGCATGCGCGTCCTTCATCAAGAACACTTCCTCGGCGCTTGTGAATCCGGTGGCCCGACGGCCACGCAAAAGCGGCGTGCCGTCGTCCAGCACCACCTCCAGCAGCGCAGCCGGACCATGACAGACCGCCCCGATGATGCCATCGGCTTGGTACACGTCGCGGACCAGCTTCTGGATGGCCTGGTTGTTGGGGAAGTCGAACATGGCTCCTTTGCCGCCGACGAAATACACCGCCGCATACCGGGACGCATCCACATCTTCGATCAGCACGCTGTTGGTCAGCTTCGCACGCGCTTGCCGATCGTTGAGAAACGCGTAGTCGGCCGCCACCATGTCGTCATCAGTACGCATCGGTGGCTCGCCACCACGCGGGCTGGCGATATCGACCTCGTAGCCGTTGGCGCGGAAAACGTAATACGCGCGCGACAGCTCGGTCAGCTCGAACCCCGCACGCTTCTCACTACCAGGAAACCTTGCCGTGCTGCTGACGACAGCCAGGATCCTGCCGCGCGTCGCCGGGACTGCGCCACGCATAAACTCGAGGCTGGCCACGCTACTGCCGGGATCCGCCAACGACTGGCTGTCCAGATTGAGACTGCGCATGTACAACAAGCCGCCGACCGCCAAGGCAATCGCCAATCCCAGGCAGCCGATGCCTCCCCGTTTGATCCATCGCATCATGTCGCACTCTCCAGAATTTGGTCGTTCCCTTCGAACGCATGCACTCTGAAGCGCGAATGTAGAACCAGGATCAGTTGTTTCGCCGACACCGGGGAACCCCGAGCCGAAGCACGGGGCGCATCCGACAACTACTGGAAACGATGCCGAAGCAATGCGTGCTTGATCAAAGTGTCGAAAAAGCCGGGCCATCTCAACCTGACACCTTTCCCTCGTCGATGTGCAGGTGGAGCCTGAAAATAAAAAAACGCCCCGGGCTTGCCGGGGCGTTTCTTTCAAACGGGCGGAGTGTTCTAGTCGACCGAGTTCTCGCGACGCTTGAGCCAGTAACCCGACCCGAGCAGCAGCAAGCCCAGCAGGAACATGGTCGCGACACCTGGCTCAGGGACGCCAATCGCATCGACACCAAACGCGACGTTGTCGAACTCGAATGCGTACGTATCGCTGGTTGCCACCACCCTGTCAAACCCGCCGAGCAAATTGATGTTGACGTAGCAGGTGCCGCCCAATCCCTGATTACCGCCGACGCAGTTTCCGATGCCCGCCACGCCCGATATGTTGCCGCCAACAAACGTGCCCACCGACGCAGCGCCGTTGAAGAACGTCAGCGTGTTGTAGCCATCCACAGACCCCCACAGCAAGCCCATGTACCTTTGGACTCCGGGGAACAACAGCGTCACCGCCGCGCCTGGATGACTGCTGCTCGAACCGCTGGTCAGATAATTTGTCGCGTCGGCGCCATTGTTGGGGTCACCGAACTGCATACCGTTGTTGTTCGACAGGTACGGCGCCGCGTATCTACCACTCAGCGCCCCGTTCGCTACCTCTGCGTCCAGACCGAAGTTGACCGTGATTCCGCTGGTAGTGTTGCAAGTGACGCCACCGAGCGCGCAATTGTCGAAATTTTCGTAGCTGACACCGGCACTGGGAACGCCACCAACCGAGGCAACCAAGGTAGCGCTCGCCGTGGCAGCGAAGCCCAATCCAGCTACCAGTAAGCCTGCCGCAGCAAGTGCCCGCATTCCCGAGGTGTGCAACAGGGTTTTCATGTTCATTTTGACTTCTCTCAAAGTGGATCAGGACTGAGACACTTCGATGCGCCCGCAAAGGGAACGCGGAGCAAAGCGTCCGAACTCGAGTGTCTTAGGAGCAATTCCTGTGCCAAACACCAAGTACCTGTTTAACATGAATATTTACTATCCGTGACCGCCTGAAATCGAAAAAAATGTAAGGCCCTTCGACGCTCAAAATTTGATCACATGCCAGTTTCCCCCCGCAACCCGCGTCGCACCTCACTTTCCACAGAATTCACGCGCAATTTGAAAGTGTAAGATCTGGCGACGCTTTGGTAGCAACCTCAAGCCCAGGCCGCGTCGACGCCATCGCCGGCTCCGCTTCGCCGTGCATGGGAAACACAGACGCCACGTTCAATAAAAAGACCAATAAAAGGGACGTACGTAATTATTCAATTCAATTACCTCCGTCCCCTTTGCACCGCTTGTTTTTCCTCCACTGACCTTGAATTGCGCTAGAGTCAGCGCGTTGCGTCGTGTCACCCATCCAAAACTAACGGGAGACTTTGCGATGTACGAAGCCTACGTCTTTTCGCGCCGCCGCTTTCTGCACGCCGGCGCGGGTCTGTTGACCCTTTCTGCCCTGATGCCCGTGCAACGCGCGCTCGCCAAAGCACCCACGCCGCAGAACAGCATGTCACCGCAAGCAGCACTTGATCGATTGATGGCCGGCAATGCGCGTTACGCCGCCAACAAGCTCGACCTCAAGGATTTCGCAGCCGACCGCGCGGCGCGGGCCAAGGCACAATACCCAATCGCTTCTATCCTGTGCTGCGCCGACTCGCGGGTGGCGCCGGAGTTGATGTTCGATCAGGTACCGGGCGATCTGTTCGTGGTGCGCGTGGCCGGCAACTATCTCAACCTCGACGCGCTGGCGAGCCTGGAATACGGCGTGGCGGTGCTTGGCACGCCGTTGGTGATGGTGCTGGGTCACAGCAATTGCGGCGCACTCAAGGCGACCATCGAGGAAATCCAGTCGTCAAAACCATTGCCGGGCCATATCTGGGACATCACCGATGCGGTGCGCCCAGCCATCGAGAGCACGGTCAAGGCTGGCGGAGAGAACTTGCTCGAACGCGCCACCGATGCGAACGTGGAATATAACGTTACTCGAGCCGCGTCCGCTCAGCCGATCATCGCCGAGAAAGTGAAGAGCGGTGGCGTGCGCGTCGTGGGCGCGGAATACGAGCTGGCAACGGGCAAGGTGCGGTTACTCGGGGCCTGAAGCTGACGGGTCAGGTTGAGAGGGCCGAGCGAACCAGTTCGGCCCTCCACTTGTAGAGTTGGTCCCGGCGTAAACCAAGATCGATGGCCACCTCCGATCCGGGTCGTTCGCCCGCAGCGTGCAGCCTGATTGCCTCGCGCTTGAACTCTGCTGTAAAGCGATGACGCTTGACGATCTGACACCTCCCAATGGGTTGTCCCCATGCAAAGGCCTCCATCAAACTCGCGCCATCTCACTCCGTCCCCTTTGTTGTGATCAGCAATGCGCTCACCTGCGCATGTGTGAAACAACGTCTTTTGTTACCTGTAACGCAATGTCGTCCCACACTTGTTCGACGAGCCCCGTTTGGCTGGTGCCGCCAACCTTCCCTTCCTTGGCCTCCGCATGGAATGTCTGAGTCCACTGCTCTGCACCCAGCGCAAAGCCCAAGTCAAGATCGCAGCTAGCCCGATCAATCGCAGGGGTCACATTGAAGATGCCTGCCGAGTACTGAAATTTAGTCTTGGCGTTTTTGATGGTCAGAGTGAGCGTCTTGGGAGCAGAGGCGCTTACGCCCACCGCTGCGTCCAACGTCTCAAGAATACGGCTGGACAGCCCAGGCCCTGTCGGGATGCGTGTCCGTGAACCGCCTCCGACGAAGCCAGAGGCACCCTCTATATCCACACGATCGGGAAACGAAGATGGGAGCCATGCGACCTTGACCGGCCCTTCGCTTTTGGCGTCAAAACCCCTGGCTTGCGTAACTGTACTGAATGACGGGCGCGTATTGAACGGCAAGTTGACCGTGCAACCTGCCAGCGCGCCCAAGCCAACGACCGCGACCATCCCAGCCAAAAACCTTTTCATGCAATTTCCTTATTTTTAAACAGCGAACGATGTGGCTCAAGTTCCCTTCCTGCGACAGAATAGGTGAACCGAACCCCGTTATCGGTGGTTATATCGACTTAATTGCCCCGTCCCTTTTTGTCGCGCTTTTGTTCCGCTGACCCCTTTATCGCTTTATCAGTGGAAGCCAGCCAAGAGTTCATCCATGACTGGATCCATCTTGGCTTTCGTACCCCTCCACTTGCCCATGTCGAGGCCACCCTTGCCGTTGAGGTGATACGTTGCCGACGCAACAAGGCGTCCGTGCTCAGTGAGCCGGATCTCAGCATGTGAGAGGTAAGGTTTGAAGTCCCACGAACGCAACGCTGTGTAGTCGACCACATATTCACAGGAGACTGGCACCTCACGATCGTAGACTTCTGCCGCGATGCCATGGCGCTGAAAACCGTCCTGCATCACTCTAACGAAATCCTCGACCCTCACTGCGGGATTCGTGTGAATGCACACATGCTTCATGGCAACGCTGCTGTCGACCGGCTTCACCCTGACACTGGTGCAAGCAGCAAGTGCCAGAACCGATAGTGCCGGAATCCAGTATTCCATGTTGAACTTCCTCTGTTCCTGGCGAATCCTGTCGCCGGTTTGACTAGCATAACCGCCTGATCGGCAGCAACGGTACCGGAGGTAGTTATTTCAACTTCATTATCCCGCCCCCTTTGTTCGAACCGCTAGATTTTCGCTGACACGTTTTGTCTTTTGCCTTGTTTTTCACAGATGATCTCGCGAATCAGTGAATCAGAGCGCTTCGCTTGGCGCGTGCGTCAAGCACGGCAAGCGGCGGCTGATGCACCATCGCGTCGATGAGTGCTTGCGCGGCTTTGAGCTGCGACGGATCAAGCGTTTTCCGCATCCGGTCGCGAGTGCTTGCGGCGTTCGGTAATGGGTACTGCGCACGTGCAGCAGCATCGGCCAGGGCGTACGCGCCGACCGGATCGCTTGGGCGGTTGTCGCCATTGAAGTACACAGCGGCCAGGTTGAGCAGCGCATCACTATCGCCTTTCGCGATCGCCATTCGGAACTGCTTCTCGGCGTCCATGGTGTCTTTGGGGACACAGTCGCCGGTGTAATACATGCCACCCAAGCCATTTTCCGCAGCCGCCGAGCCGTGCTGCACGGCAGCCGCATACCAGCGAACCGCCTGCGCGCAATCCTTTTCCAC
>JBDSWR010000111.1:0-30576 GCA_039926605.1 Rhodanobacter sp.
TGGCCAGATTGGCACCGGTGAGCACCGAAGGCATGCGCCCGTGAACGGCGTTGAACCCGTGCGAGGCGGAGAGGAAATAGGTCGGTGTCTTGCTGCTGCAACCGATGCCGGAGATCTTCGCCACGCGATGCGGCTCGATGTCCAGCTCCCAGCACGCCTGGATGATCGCGGCGGAAATGGAATCGTGTCCGCAGCCCGCGCACAGAGTCGAGATTGCGCCTTCATAGTCGCGGCGAATGAATCCTACGCGGTTGCGTTGCAGCGATGGATGATGAAGCCTGGGTTTGGGCAGATAGGTCATTTCATGTCACCTTGTCGTCACGCAGTCGAGCGCCTTCGGCAGCATGCACACGCTCGCCTATCGTCCGCATGATGAAGCGCGCGGTGATCGGCGTACCGTCGTAGTGCAGGATGGCGACAAGCCGCGCAGGATCGATTTCGAATTGCTCGATGAGCAGCGCGCGCAACTGTGCGTCGCGATTCTGCTCCACCACCAAGACCTGCTCATGCTGGTCAATGAAGTCCAGCACGGAATCGGCAAACGGATAACCGCGTACCCTCAGCGCGTCGATGTGCACCGCACCGGCTTCGAGTTTGCTGATGGCCTCGGCCATCGATCCGCCCGTGGAGCCGAAATAAATCGCCCCGAGTTTCGCCGGTTTGGCCGCGCGATGCAGGATGGGCTGTGGCAGCAGCTTCTTGGCAGTCTCCAGCTTGCGCTGCAAACGCTGCATGTTCTGGATGTAATCCTCGCCCTTCTCCGAATACTTTGCATCCGCGTTCTTGCTGGTACCGCGGGTGAAAAAACTTCCACGCGTCGGGTGCGTGCCAGGGTAAGTCCGGTAGGCGATGCCGTCGCCATCCACGTCGCGGTAACGGCCAAACGCCGCACCCGCCTCCAGTTGCTCGGCGGTCAATACCTTGCCGCGATCGTACCGGCGCGCCTCGTCCCAGACGAAGGGTTCGCACAGGCGCTGATTCATGCCGATGTCGAGGTCGCTCAACAGGAACACCGGCGTCTGCAGACGATCAGCCAGATCCAGCGCAGCCGCAGCAAATTCGAAACACTCGTGCGGGTCCTCCGGGAACAGCAGCACGTGGTTGGTGTCGCCATGCGAGGCATGGGCGCAGAACAGCACGTCCGACTGCTGGGTGCGGGTCGGCATGCCGGTGGACGGCCCACCCCGCTGCACGTCCACCAGGGTCACCGGGATCTCGGCGAAATAGGCCAGACCGATGAACTCGTTCATCAGGGAAATGCCGGGACCGGAAGTTGCGGTAAACGCGCGCGCGCCGTTCCAGCCCGCGCCGGTGACGATACCGATCGAGGCAATTTCGTCTTCGGCCTGTACGATCGCGTAGCGATGCTTGCCAGTCTCGGGATCCATTCGCAACTTGGCGCAATATTTCTCGAACGCTTCGGCAAGCGACGACGACGGGGTGATGGGGTACCACGCACAGACCGTGGCGCCGCCGTAAACCATGCCCAACGCTGCCGCGCTATTGCCGTCAACGAAGATGCGCTCGCCCACGGCGTCGCGACGCTCGACGCGCAAGCCGATGAGCCCGAAATGCTGACCGGCGTAGTCGCGACCAAGATCCAGCGCGTGCGTGTTCGGCTCCAGCAGTGCCGGTTTGCGCTTGTACTGCTCACTGATCAATTGCACGATCACAGCACGCTCGATGCCCAGCAGCGCCGACAGCGCGCCCACATACATGACGTTCTTGAATAGCTGTCGTTGCCGCGGGTCGTCCCAATGCTTGTTGGCGATATCGGTCAGGGGCACGCCGAGGATGGTGACGTCGTCGCGGAATTTGGACTTCGGCAGCGGTTTGCTGCTGTCGTAGAACAGGTAGCCGCCCGGCGCGATGCCGGCGACATCGGCGTCCCACGTCTGCGGATTCATCGCCACCATGAGATCGTAGCCGCCGCGCCGGCCGAGCCAGCCGGCCTCGGTCACCCGCACCTCGTACCAGGTGGGCAGGCCCTGGATATTGGACGGAAAAATGTTGCGCGGACTGACCGGCACGCCCATGCGCAAAATGCACTTGGCGAACAGTTCGTTGGCCGACGCAGAACCGGAACCGTTGACGTTGGCAAACTTGACGACAAAGTCATTGGTGGCGTTGATGGGCATCAGGAGCTGGTCCATTGATTCGTCATTCCGCAGGTATGGAAAGCCAACTCACATGTGACGACCGTCGCTGCCGACCGATGCAGACGTCGGTCGTGCGTGCACAGCCTCCGCCCCAGCGGCTGCTCCGACAAGTTGTCCGCGCAGTCGCGCCCCGCCCACGATTGAGCTGCAGGCAGCAACCGGCTGATGCCGGAGCATCAGCGCCATTCACACAGACACCTCCTTCGGCGTTCCAACGACTGCAGCGCCTTCGTCGTGTCCCGCGCAGGAATCCACGAACAGGAATTGCCGCATGTCCCACGCGCCGGTCGGGCAACGCTCGGCACACACGCCACAGTGCAGGCACACGTCTTCATCCTTGACCATCACCCGGCCGGTCTTGACGGGCTCCGACACATACAGGTCCTGCTCGGTGTTTTCCGCCGGGGCAGTAAGGCGCGCGCGCAATTCCGTCTCTTCGCCGTTCACGGTGAAGGTGATGCAATCCGTCGGACAGGCATCCACACAGGCGTCGCACTCGATGCAGATGTCCTTGGTGAATACGGTTTGCACGTCACAATTGAGGCAACGCTGCGCTTCCTTCCACGCAGTTTGCAGATCGAAACCAAGCTCGACTTCCTGATGGATATTGGTGAGCGTCTTTTCCTTCGGCGCCCACGGCACAACGTAGCGCTCATCCGGGGATATTTCGTTGTCGTAGCTCCACTCGTGAATCCCCATCTTCTGTGAGACGAGGTTGGTCAACGGCGGCGGCCGCTTGCGCACATCTTCGCGCTGCAGCAGGTTGTGAATTGACACTGCGGCCTGATGCCCGTGCTCGACCGCCCAGATGATGTTCTTGGGACCAAATGCCGCATCGCCACCGAAGAACACCTTGGGCAATGACGATTGCATGGTCAGTTTGTCGAGCACCGGCATGCCCCATTCGTCGAATGCCATGCCGAGATCGCGCTCGATCCATGGAAAGGCATTTTCCTGTCCCACCGCGATCAGCACTTCGTCGCATTCGATGAAGCGATCCGGCTCGCCGGTGGGCAAAAGTTTGCGCTTGCCGTTGGCAGCAACCTCTGCATGCATCGGCGTGAACCACATGCCCGTCAGCTTGCCGTGCTCGTGCACAAAGCATTTCGGATTCAGCCAGTTCAGGATCTCGACGCCCTCGTGCTCCGCATCTTCCTTCTCCCACGGGCTGGCCTTCATCTCGGTGTAGCCCGAGCGCACGACCACCTTGACTTCTTCGCCGCCGAGACGCCGCGCACTGCGGCAGCAGTCCATCGCGGTATTGCCACCACCCAGGACCAGCACCCGCTTGCCCACTTGCTTGACGTGCTCGAAGTACACCGAGGCCAGCCACTCGATGCCCAGGTGGATCCTCCCGGCGGCCTCGTCGCGCCCGGGAACATGCAGGTCGCGGCCCCGGGGGGCGCCACAACCGACGAAGATCGCATCGAAGTTTTCCGCAAGCAGCGCCTTCATGGAATCGATCTCGCGGTTGCCCACCAGTTCGGCGCCAAGGCCGAGGATATAGCCCACTTCCTCGTTGATCACCGCTTCGGGCAAGCGGAAGCGTGGCACCTGGGTACGCATGAAGCCGCCGGCCTTGGCGTCGGCTTCGAAAATGGTGACGTGGTAACCCAGCGGCACGAGATCGCGTGCGACGGTGAGCGAAGATGGCCCGCCGCCAACGCAGGCGATACGGAAACGCTCGGCGCCCGGCACCGGGTCGGGGAGGCGCTCGCGCAGGTGCTTTTCGATATCGGCGCTGCGATTGTCTGCGGCGACGCGCTTCAGGCGGCAGATCGCCACCGGCTCGGGTTTCTCCCCGTTGTTTTCCTCCACGCGCCCACGTCGGCACGCCGGCTCGCAAGGACGGTCGCAAGTACGACCGAGAATTCCCGGGAAGACGTTCGAATCCCAGTTGAGCAAATACGCATCGTCGAACCGCCCGGCAGCGATCATCCGGATATAGCGCGGAACCTGGGTATGCGCGGGGCAAGCCCACTGACAATCCACTACCTTGTGGAAGTATTGCGGGTCGCCAATATCGGTGGGTCGCATGCAAGCCCTCCAGTGATCCGCGGGAGGCCGGCGATCTGCCGACTCAGGCCCGACATCCGGAGTCTAGTGGTTTCGCACGGAAACAAAAGGGGCCGATTCAGCAAGCGAAAAACGCCGCCCGAACGGAGGCGAGTTCACTTCCTGACAAGCGGACGAGACCCCTTCTCCCAGGAGGCGGAACGTCACAGGAGGCTAGCGTGGAATCGTTCGCACTGATTCTGGGGCAATGGCCAGACAACCGCGACTCAACCCAACCCTCTTCGCCTGCGCCCGAGCCGCGCACAGGCCTCCACGACGCAATTCGAACGCTGGTAATTCATCCTGATTCCATTTTTTCCTCTTCGGTAGGACTGTCAGCGGCGCCTCGCTTTTAATGCACCAACCTGGCCGCAATGGCGGCACGGCGAGGAATCGAGTTATGCCAACAGGGGAAAACTGGACTCGGGTTGAAGTGGAAGCTTGAGTGGTCGCGTGCCTGCAGATGCTCACACTGCAGCTCAATGGTCAGCGGTTCACCAAGACCATCCGAATCCACGACACGCTTCGGCGGCTCAACGGCAGCAGCAAGGCATCCGCCGAATACAAGTTTCGCAACATCAGCGCGGTCATGGACGAACTGGGCTGGCCAGCGGTCACCGGTTACAAGAGTCCGCCGAACTACCCGTATGTTCTGCTGGAAGTAGCCGGATCCCAACTCCAGCCCAACGCGGCCCTGCAGGACGCAGCATGAGCCGCCGTTGAGCGGCCGGCAACGCCGGCGTCCGTGGACGAAACAGCAGCAATCTGGGTTCCTGTGCCGAAAATCACCAGCGAGGTACGGGAAGCGCCTGCCAACTATGCACCTCGTTGCTCTCCGGCAAAGCGCGACTATCTGGTCCGGGAAGCACGCAACCGGGCGCTCGGCCGCGCCGGCGAGGAATTCGTGCTGCAACTCGAAGCGCGCCGCCTGTACGCGGCAGGGCAAAGAAGGTTGAGCAAGCGGGTCGCGCATCTCACCTCCACCAAAACTGACGGCTTGGGCTACGAGGTATGGTCCTTCGAGGACGAGGGCCGCGAGCGCCTGATCAGAGCAAAGACAACCGCTTTCAGCGAATTGACGCTTTTTTTTCGTCAGCCGGAACGGACTGCGCGCGCAGAGTCGGCGCCCTTGGCGCTACAGGTTTTAGCGCCTGTTCGACTTCCGCGACCACGCGCATCTTTTCACCCTTTCCGGTGCGATAGCGGGGCACTGCCAGCTCGACTTGTGTCTTGTCTGGCGCGCCTGAACAGATGACGCGAGAAAAGATCCCAGGATAAGCAATCAAGGGCAAGCAGCGGCGCCCGCCACACCCCAGTGCTCCCACTCCATCACTTCGGCCACACAGACGCGCGTGATTGTTGTGCTCGGCACCCATCTGCTGATCGTGTCGCTGACCTCATTTCAGATGTCGATGCATTTTACACTTTTAGCAGAATCAAGGATCATCTCCAGCGAGGCAGCTTTGTTTTTGCTACATTTATTCGCTTGGCCTGGGAATTGCTTTGCTGTTTTTAGAACCAGAATCCGAACCCGGACTGGTCGCAAAACCGAAACTCAAGGAAGTGATAATGAACACTCTGCAGATCGTGTCCGCTGCTGCCATATTTGCAATGGCGGGGGCGGCAAATGCCACCGTGGTGCTGGTGCAGACAAGTGACCCGGGGTTCTACAACGACAGCATTGGGATGGTGCTGAACAATACCAACGGAGGTGACACCTCCACTGGATATTTCCCTACGTCCAACGACTCAGCGGTTACCTTTCCGCTCGCGCCGGATCTGACGGCGGCTGGCAGCGCTCTCGGCAATTGGCTTGCTGATCCGCTCAATTTGAATGCGAATTGGAGCTTTGAATCGTCCATTCCCAACAGTTGGGCAGTTGGTTCCGAAGTCGCCGTGATGTATCGGTTCGACACGCTGGGTGCGACCCATGTGGTTGCGCAGTTTGGTGTGGACAACGGAATCTTCGTCTGGCTCGATGGCTTCTATATCGGCGGCGCACGCGGGCCCGGCAGCTTCTTCCCAGGGGAGTATTCCTACAATCTCGGGGACCTTGCTTCCGGTACACACTTCCTGCAGATTCTTCTGGAGGACCACGGGGTGACCAATGGCTACGATGTCAGGGTCACCGCCGACAGCTTTATTCCGGGTACACCCCAGGCCGTTCCAGAGCCAGGAACACTGTCGATGCTGGGGCTTGGCCTCGCCATGCTCGCGCTCCTGCGAATGTTTGCGGTGCGCAAACGCGACGGCATGGACGTATAAGCACGCGCGGGAAACGGCGCCACTCGCAAGCCAGCTTTGAGGTCCTGAAACGGACCTCAGGGGCATCGTTCAGTCACCGATCAGGCTCAGATGTCAGCTTCACTTGTCGCTGATCCACAAGTGAAGCTGACAGCTTAGAGCGAGTCATTTCGGTCTTCCACCTCGAAGTGCCGGTTTCGGCTGATACACAAATACACGGCAATCCCGGCTCCGGGTCGTTTTCCGGCATGAGCCTGCCGCTTCGCGCTTGAATTGTCGCGTAAAACCTTCGACACGTAACCACCAGACTCCTGCAAAGGGATGGTCTGCAGTCAAAGGTGCGCGTTCAATGCACGACGTCCCGATATGACGTGGCGCGAGTTCACTGCAGCGCAGGGAATAAACCGGCGCCAGGCACATCGAGCCTTTACGAGGGCAATCGACCTATATGTACCCAGAGCCACCGCTGCGCGTGCAGTGTATCGGAAGACCGTCGGACATCTTTACAAAACTGGTCAATTATGACTGAGCACGTGGTAATAATCTGTTGAATCCAAAGAGAATAATTGATTGGTATGCGTCTTGCTTTCGTTTTCTTGCCTTTGTACAGGCGACACGGGGTTTCACAAACAAAGACGGGGAGTTCCAAGATGACAATCAAGTTTCCATCTATCCGATCCGCTCTGGCGGCTGCAGTCCTGCTTGGTGGCGTGATGACCATGGGCGTGGCACAGGCCGCGCCGCAGGATTTTTCGTTTACCGGCACCTTCAACCAGGATGACAACGTCCAACTGTTTCACTTCACTGCCGGCGGTGCTTCCACGATCACGCTGCGCACCTGGAGCTATGCGGGCGGCACCAACGCGGCCGGGCAAACCATAGCGCGCGGCGGATTTGATCCCATCCTCGCGCTGTTCGACAGCACCGGCGCTTTCATCGATCAGAACGACGATGGCGGTTGCGGTGCGGTTGCGGCGGATTCAGTCACCGGCCATTGCTGGGATACATTCTTTTCCAGCACGCTTGCGGCCGGCAATTACACCGTGAGCATCATGCAGTACGACAACTTCGCCCGTGGCCCCAACCTTTCCGACGGATTCACGCGGACCGGGATGGGAAATTTCACCCCTGCCGAATTTGGCTGCTCGAGCGCAACCGCATTCTGCGACGCATCTGCTAACGCACGTGACAACCGCTGGGCCTTCGACATCCTGAACGTGGAAGGCGCGATCGCTCAGCCGCCCGTAACGAGCGTACCTGAGCCTGGTTCGCTCGGGATGTTTGGGTTGGGATTTCTCGCTACCGGCTGGTTGCTATCTCGCCGTCGCCGCTACGCATGACAGCCCAGTCTGCTGAGCGGTGAAAAGAACCCCGCTTCGGCGGGGTTTTTTTCTGACAAGGATCGAGATCGAATCATTCACTCTTTGCCAGGATGGAGCGGCCGTCGCGACCAACCCCGGTGTTGCCCTGCTCTCGCATACTTGGCAGCGATGGATAATGGTCGGCTTCAACATCTACCGTGGCAGCGCCGGCGCGGGAATACTCCATTTGCTGGATGGCCTGAAACCTTACACTTCAACGGTTCTACACAATCTCAAGCGCAGCTTCGACCGTAAGGTAAAAGCGTGGTGCTTTGTCATTGAATGAGTCGGTAAATTTTACAATTGGATGCTTTATCAAAAATGAAACTCCATTGGAATCACACACTTGTCATTTGGCATGAATCTCGCTTGGTAACGAGTTGACAGCGATGATGCAAGCACATGCGTACCGCATCGAATCGCTGCCAAAGGTATCTGTTACCAAATCAATTCCGGGAATCCATATGAGCATTATCAGTGCGAAGATGACGCAAGCATTCGTACGTGTCGCTGCCGCCACGACACTAATCATGTTTGCAATGGGAGCCAGTGCTTTCCCTATCGCTCCACCTGGCACCGAAGGGCTGAAGGTTATTGTTGGCAGCACCAGCAATGTGATCGCAACATACGTGGGCAACTCGGCCGCTTACAGCAACGATTTGCGACTGAACGGAAACTTTATTTTCAATAATCACACGACCGCCGTTGGTGCAACTGCAGATTTGGGTAGTTTCGCCCCTGGAACCGAACTTATTTTCGAGCTTTTCGTGCATGACACCGGGAACAGCTTTTTCACCGGACCCGCTTCACGAAATCCTGACTCAAATACCCATGCGCGCGTTCAAGCCAACTGGCAACCGGGCGAGACCCTGGTCAGTTTCGAAGATCTGTTCAACGGGCCATTTGAATTCAACGACCTCAGTTTTTCCTTCACCAACACGACTGCATCAGGGCCCACATCGGTCCCGGAGCCCAATTCGCTCTTGCTGATGCTTGGCGGGCTCGGTCTCATTGGTCTGATAGCTCGGTTACGCACAGCCCGATCAATGTGAGCTTGGGGGACGGCAAGTGATCACGGGTGACGGAGGCTAATGTGTTGCAACCGCTGGACGCCCTCACGTTTAAACGCCAGTGCCAAAGCGTCGGAATTGTTTACAATTGATCCCGACTGGTCATCGTCGCGACCAGCCAACCTGATGTCTTTCCACTGTTTCTTTAGTTGGCCTGGATCGTGCATCCGTTTCCACATCGTATTCATCCGCACTCGCACAAGGGAATTCAGATGCGCAAGCTCGCCATATTCGCACTCTCCGCCGTCGCCGCGCTGGCCTTTGCTGCTCCGGTCGGCGCAACCGTCGTCAATCTCGATGGTTACGCCAACGCCTCGACGGATGGCGCGACGGCCAAGAGCCTCAACCTCGCCGCGGGCACGTACAAAGTCATGTTCACCCAGGACGACTACACGGCATTCAGTCGCTGGAACGGCAACGCAGGTTGCGACGGGGCCGGCACTCACTGCAGACAGGGTTGGGAAAACAGCGCCGTCATCGCGGTCGGTGGGCACTCCTTCTATTTCGGTGATTCGGACGGCAACGGTGGCTATGGCCCCAATCCCGACGGCAGCTACTACACCAGCGCAGCGCAATCGTCTGCGCACGCCGGCATCTATTCGCTGCTGTTCACGCTCGGCACCGCCGGCAATGCTTCGTTCTACATTTACGACGACACCCTGAGCGACAATCGCGGGGGTATTTCGCTCTCAGTCACGAGCGTATCGGTGCCCGAGCCGGCTGGCTGGCCATTCCTCCTGGTCGGCATCGGCGCAATCGGCGTGCTGGCATACAAGCGCCGGAAATCCGCCTCTGTCTGACGCGCGCACGATCGAAAGGGACCACGATCAAAGGGGACGGAGGGAATTATTTCCAATTAATTCCCTCCGTCCCCTTTTCTTCGACCGGGATGAACCTGACGGCGTGTTAGCGTCGTCAATGGTGGGTGTCGGTATTCCTTACAATATTCGTTGCTGACAAAACGTATAAAAGTGATACGTGGTCAACGACTTACGTGCCTTCGGCAAATATTGGCGCGCAGATTCGTCGTAATTTCTTACGATTGCTGATTCCTCCGTGCCATTCTCAATCGGTTTTTATTCCAAGCCATTGATAGATAGGCACTTTAATATGGCGGCACGCCAATTGCTTGTATCTTCTCCAGTGACAAAGTATCTGCGGCGACAAACCGGTGTCGAGCTTTCGCGGGAGACCGTTTGCACAGCCCCAGACGGTATGTTTCGATCAAAGAGGAGAGCACCATGAGCATATTTAAAACCGGGCTTCTGGTACCGGCGGTTATCGGCTTGCTTGCGCTGGTTGCTACGCCAGTGGCGCATGCGGACTACGTTTTTTCAGGTAGCGGAAACTCAGGAGCCCTGAACGGCAGTGCTGAGTCGTGGATCTTCAACGCCGATGGCGGTAGCACCTCCACCGGCAACCTCGACAACTGGGGTAGTCCTGGAGTGGGCTCGGGTCTCACTGCCTATTCCCGCCCGGATGCGGCTTTCGGCATGAGCATCACCTTCAACGGTGCCGCGATCAACGCGAATTCAATCGCCATTGGCAACGGCGCCGATTGTGCCGGTTCGACGCAGGGTGGCACGACCCTCTGCACGACCACGCCCCGAAATATCTGGGAAGCGTTTCTGACGACTCCGGGCACGATCGAATTTCGCGCCCAGGACCCCAGCTTCTTTCTCACGCAGGGGCAAAGCTATTTCGTCAACATCTTCTTTGACGGAATCGCGCCAACCTCCTTCACCGGCAGATGGCTGACCGAATTCTCCCCGAATCCGAACCCCGTGGGCGTGCCCGAGCCCGAGTCGATCGCGATGTTCGGTACCGGTTTGTTTGGTCTCGCCTTGATCTTGTTGTTGCGCCGCCGCCGTAACTCCTGAGTGGTCTCCAAAACAAAAGGGGACGAAACAAAAGGGGACGGAGGGAATTATTGCCAATTAATTCCCTCCGCCCCTTTTCTTCGTAAGGTGGGGACATCCATGGCTCAAGGAGGTCTCCATGAAATGCTCCATCTTCGTGGTCGCCATCGCCGGACTGGGACTTGCCGTCAGCCAAACCGCGCGCGCCGCCGAGCTTGCTGGCATCGCGCTGGACCAGCCCGTCTCGCTGAACGAATGCTCCGAGCGTCAGCGCAATTACCTGCCCGATGACCGTCCTGCCTCCTTCAAGCTTCCAGCGGCCCCGTCGCGTGATCCGTACTCCGCCGCCGCCAAGCCACCGGTCAACAGCACGATTGTCGTGAACGTAGCGCGGGCGGCTCGCCCGGATTTCATGAGCGGCAGCGATGCCGTGGTGGCACTCAGGGACGGCCATGTCGCCAGCATCTCCGTGCGGACGCACGGCACCAGGGGCGAGGCTGACGACTTCCGCGCCCTGACAGACGCGTTCGGCCACGCCAGCCCGCGCCCAGTCGTACCCTGGAACACCGGCGGTAACGGACCGGTACAGACGCAGACCAGTTTGCGCGCCGACTGGACCTTGCCTGGCGGTGACACCGCTCACTTCAACAGCGGCAAGTTCGGTGTGTACTTCGGCCTTGTCCGCCTGCAGAAAGCCGCGGCTCCGCCGCACCAGAACGGCGTTTGAGACTGATCGCAGACAATGACGCGTTGTGCCCCGCATTAGGGTGGATGCGAAAGTCGCGACATGGCTGGACCCGGAAATTGTCCCTGACACCTTTGTCCTCGAACGAAAGATTGGTCGTTGGAATCTGGGCAGTTGGAACAACCGGATTGATCCGCGCGCTGATTAGGACCAGTTTCCCTAAAACGGGATGGGTCCAGCAAGATAGGACTGCTGGACTTATTTCACGTTATTTCCCACCGTCACATTTAGTCGGATCAAATGGTTCCGGCGCTTCGACTATTGATGTTTACCGGGTACCACTTTGCGTCAATGGCGGTGTCGGCGTTTCGTTCCAGTGTCTTCGACTGTCGCGTCAAGCCGATCTCCCGCGGGATCCTCGAACGCGGCCTTGAAACGCTGTCGTCCCATGTGGAAGCGCGGCCGGGCAAAGGGTCGCCGCGACCGCGGTGCCACCTGACTTGAGCGAATCGGCCGGCCGTCTCCAACGGACGCCGCCGGTCTCGCGAAAAACCTGAATCGCCGTTGCCGAAACCGTCACCCACTGCGATCAGAAACTCAGGCGTGGCTCAATTGCGGATCTATGCCACCTCAATCACGCGGAATTCAGTTGGTCCTTCACTCGTAAAACCGCGCAATGTTTGAGCATTTCCTGCTGGAGTGCATATTCGCAAAGGTCTGGTTTTTTCTCGCAGAACCGTAGATGACAATCCCGCAGGCCGTGCACCCAGGGGGTTAAGTGACGCGGCATATTTCTCGCGGGTGTCCCGGCAACGTCCAGGCGCAACCGCATCCCAACACCACCAATGGGTTCGACATCCGGTCGCTGATTTCCACATGCCCCCTTGACGGCTCGGACTCCACATCGTTCTCCAGTGATCGCGCACGATTGTGCTAACGCACCGGGAGTCCCTGGACGCACAGTCTACCGACGTCATCGAAAACCGACCGCACCGGGGGACCTGTGGGCCTCTCACCGTTCTTCAGTGACACACGTATCGTTTGTCAGGCAGGTTGCTGGTAACACGCATCATTTTGCGCGTGAGGTAATCCGCAGCGCACGCCGCACATTGCGAAGGATCTCGATATGGCCAGATTCGGAGTCGAGGGCATCCGCTATTTCAATCACGCCCGCGCCGCTGGTGTAAGCACGGCGAGTGATCTGACCTACACGTTCAACCGCACCAACGGCTTCGACAGCGTGCTTCGCGGCGCCGGACACATTCGTGCATTCTATTGGGTCAACACCGATTGCTGGGAAACCGATATTCGCGATACCGATCAAGGCGGCTCTGATCGTAGCTGGGTCGACGATGTTGACCTTTTCTGGATCGAGACGCATGGCAACCATGAAGCCGACGGCCAGGCGCGAATGCTCTACGACACGCCACAGACCGGCTGGCGCACCTACTCCGGCCAATGGCAACTCGGCGAAAACTGGAACGCTGAATGGGTCATGGCCTATTCGTGCAAGACGGTGGATCGAAACAACGTTGGCGGTCTTTGGAACATCTTCGCCGGGCTGCACATCTACTGTGGCGCGTGGGAGAACATGTACGACGCGTGGACCACCGACGAATGCGGCGAAGACGTCGCACACAACCTTGTGCACGGAGACACTGTCTCGCATGCCTGGCACGACGGTGTCTCGGACTGGGCAGTCGACAACCACCCCATCACCGTCTGCGTGGGAGACGCAGCGACTTGGAACGGCGGCAATATCCGTTGGGATCTGAGCTATCTCAATCGTGACCACCTCTGGGGCCACGGCAACGTGGAACCTGACCTGCCGCCCAGCCAGCAGGCCTGCATTCTGTGGTACTGGACCGAAGGTTGAACGAGAGCAACGCATGGATACTGAGAAGCTGATGGAGGCGTTGGTTTCGATCCGGCAGGAGTTGCCGGATGAGATCAATATCCTTGAACTGCGACGCAGTTCAGTCGACGACCAGCAGCGCCGCTTGCGCAAGCTGCTTGAATCCAGCGGGGACGCGTGCGAACGCAATTTCGACCGCGGCCAATGGCAGACACGGGACGACTACACAGTCGTGAACCTGCCGCAGGGCGCGCGCGCGGAGCTATTCCACGCCAGCGGTGCGGTCAAGCTCACAAGTGGGCGCAGTGACATGGAGTCATTCTTCAAAGAGCCCGAGCCAAAGCAGCAACTCATCAAACGTGCCGAGACCATGCTCAAGACCTTGGGCATTCATGAGCAGCTTGGACGCGGCGAAACACTCGCCTTCGAGCGAATGTGGCAGATCAAGGCGTGCGCAGCCGATCGCAGCGGCAAGGCCAGCGAGCCGGTATTGTGCCGCGCCGTGGGTGCATTTCGCCATCAGGTTGAAGGCATCCCGGTACTGGGGCCGGCCTCAGTCGCGGTGCAACTGGCTGGAAATGGCGAGTTCGACATGGTCTCGATATTGATTCGCAACCCGGCGGGCGAGACATTGGATCGCGTGAAAACTGTGCATCCCGAGCGTGCCGCCCGCAACCTCGTGCAACAGCTCGCCGCGCAGTTCGGCAACAGCAAAGGCGACATCCAGTTTGATTGCCCCGACGGCATGCGCTTTGGCTATTTGAGCCTGCCCAAACGCAAAGCACAGCGACTCTTGGCTCCCGTGTACATGGCCACCATTGACGTTACCCACGAAAAGGAGCGCCAGGGTTTGGTGCTCGTGGTGCAGGCCACTGAAAAGAGCTACCTCCCGCTGAATCCGCCAGGACACGAGAGCCCGCCGAGCATCAGCAGCAAGACAGCTGGCAGACGCTGCTGCTGCTGAGGGAGTTCAAATCCAAAAAACGGGTCGGAGGTAACCGACTGGGCTGACACCTTGATCCAAGTACGCCGCTCCCCACCCGGAGACCGGCCCGGAATCCCCTGATGCTGACCGATCTCCAACTCGCGCAAATCATGCGCAACGCCTCGCAACGCCGGCGCACGCTGTTCCTGGAGCCGCTGAACGCCGCAATGGATGCGCACGGCATCACCACCTCCTTGCGTGCGGCCGCCTTCCTTGCGCAACTGGCACACGAGTCGATGGAGCTGCAGTACATGGAGGAAATCTGGGGCCCGACCGCCGCGCAGAGGCGCTACGAGCCGCCCAGCGACCTCGCGCGCAGGCTGGGCAATACCCAGCGTGGTGATGGCCAGCGCTTCAAGGGGCGCGGACCGATCCAGATCACCGGGCGCGCCAACTACAAGACCTTCGGCGACCCGATGGGGCTGGACCTGGTGGGCAATCCGGAGCAGGCCGGGACGCCCGATGTGGCGTTTGCCATTGCCGGACTGTTCTGGGAGCGCAAGGGCCTCAACGAACTTGCGGACGCGGGCAACTTCACCGAGATCACGCGACGCATCAATGGCGGGCAGAACGGCGCGGCCGACCGCGAGCACTTCTATGCGGTGGCCAAACTGGTGCTGGGCGCGAACGCTCCGGTACAGCGCGCCGGCCGAGCCCGCGCCGGGGCAGGTGCAAGTGCGAAAACTCGCGCCGGCGCAGCGGCCATCAAGGCATTGGTGCGAGGACCCGAGATCATCGCCGAGGACGCAAACGCGCAGGCAGCGCAGGCCAGGAAGGACGCGAAGCAGGCCAAGCCGACCAAGTCGACCAAGCGCCAGCCTAAGGCCACGGCCGAACCGGGACGCGTGTTCGACGCACGCCCCGACACGCTCGACTTTCGCGACCTCATGTACACGCCCACGCTGATTGAAGTGCCCACGCACGTACCGCTGGGCGAGTACATGGACTATCACGTACCCATTCTCGACCAGGGCAGCGAGGGCGCATGCACCGGCTTCGGCCTTGCCACGGTGGCCAACTACCTGCTGCTGCGCCGCCGCGTGGTACCCGACAACCTGCCGGTGAGTCCGCGCATGTTCTACGAGCTGGCACGCCGCTACGACGAGTGGCCCGGCGAAAACTACAGCGGCTCCAGCGCGCGCGGCGCCATGAAGGGCTGGCACAAGCACGGCGTGTGTTCCGAGGCGGCGTTTCCATACAAGCCCACCAAGAAGAGCGATCCGCTGGGGCTCACCGACGCGCGCACCTCCGACGCGCTGGGCCGCCCCTTGGGCGCCTACTTTCGCGTGAACCACAAAGATATCGTCGCCATGCATTCGGCACTGGCCGAGGTCGGCGTGCTTTACGTCACCTGCACCGTGCATGCGGGCTGGAACGACGTGGGCGCTGATGGTGTCATCACGCAGTCGTCCACCATCACCGGCGGCCATGCCTTCGCCATCGTCGCGTTCGACAACCAGGGCTTCTGGCTGCAGAACTCCTGGGGCCGCTCCTGGGGCCGGCACGGCTTTGCGCGCATCAGTTACGACGATTGGCTGGAGCACGGCACCGACACCTGGGTAGCCAGACTCGGCGCCCCGGTCACGCTGCGCAAGCTCGAGTCGATCGCGTCGGTGCACGCAGCCACCTCGGCACAGTCGAACGCGTATTCCTTTGCCGACCTGCGCCCGCACATCGTGAGCGTGGGCAACAATGGCACACTCAAGGCGGGGGGCGACTACGGCAGCACGCCGGCCGAGTTGGCGCAGATATTCGAGCAGGACATGCCCCGGGTCATGCACGACTGGGACAAGCCGCGCATCCTGCTGTACGCCCACGGCGGGCTGGTGAGCGAGCAGGCGGCCACGCAACGCCTGGCCGAGTACCGCCCGTCGCTGCTCGGCGCCAACGTGTACCCGCTGGCCTTCATTTGGCGCACCGACTACTGGACTACCGTCACCAACATCCTGAAGGACACGCTGAGCCGCCGCCGGCCGGAGGGCGTGCTCGACGCCACCAAGGACTTCATGCTCGACCGGCTCGACGACGCGCTCGAACCGCTGGCGCGTGCGCTCACGGGCAAGTCGGCGTGGGACGAGATGAAGCAGAACGCGCTGGCCGCCAGCGATCCCGGCGGTGCGGCGGTGCTGGTGGCCGATCATTTGAAGGCGCTCGCCAAGCAGATGCCCGGGCTGGAGATCCACATGGTCGGCCACAGCGCAGGCTCGATCCTGCTGGCGCCGGTGGTGAAGTTGCTCACCGACCGCGGCCTCAAGGTCGTGACCTGCACGCTGTGGGCACCGGCCTGCACGGTGGACTTGTTTCGTTCGACCTACCTGCCCGCGATGCAGAAAGGCACGCTCGCCAAGCTGACCGTGTTCGCGCTGAACGACAAGACCGAACGCGATGACAACTGCGCCAAGATCTACAACAAGTCGCTGTTGTACCTGGTGTCGGCCGCCTTCGAGAAAAAGTCGCGCATTCCACTTTTCCGCGAAGGCGAACCCATCCTGGGCATGGAGCGCTGGATCGACGCCGATTTGCGCAAGACGTTCGAGTCGCTTGGCGCGGAGCTGGTGCTGGCGCCGAACAACGCGTCCGCCGATTCGCAGAGTGCTTCAAACGCGATGCACCACGGCGACTTCGACGACGACGAGAGGACGGTCACGTCGACGTTTCGGCGCATCAGCGCGAGTGCGAAGGCACCCGCCCGCGGCGCAAAGGCCGCAGCAGACTCCCAGGCGATGCCTGCGCACGTGGCCGCCGAACGCGACGGAGCGACGCCGATGTTCCGCCGCTCCGAGTCGTCATTGCGCGATCAGCGCGCGCAGATTGATCGGAAGACGATGCGATGAGAAGGGCTAAAGGCCTCTGGGTCCGTTACGCCTGAGAGCAGGAGGAGGAAACGCCCATGACTTGGATGGACATTGTTGACTCAGCCATAAAAATTGGCCTTGGTGCACTGATTGCAGGCAGCGTGTCTCTTTTCACTCTTCGAATGACCCATCGCAACGAGCGTGAGAAGGAGTTTCGTGCGCATCGCATAAAGACGATTGAAATCGTTGCTGGTTATGTGGATGAATTCTTCAACGCACACCTTCGCCTAATTTCTAGGATCGCCTGGTATGTCGACCTACACGGCGGAAGCGCGACACCGGTAACCGATGAAATGGAAGAATCGATGCTAAAGCCCGATCATGAACTTCTCTCCGCCTCGGATGGGCTGCGTATTGCGAGATCCCGACTCAGGTTACTTGGTGCCGACAAGTGTGTGAAAGAACTCAAACACGCCGCAAACCTCGTGATGGAATTCAGAAACAAATGCGCCTTGGACCGGGAAATTCCGTCAGCAGCACGAGTTGAGTCACATCGGCAAGAAGTCGATCAATACAAAGAAAAAGCATACGCAGAGCTCCACGCGATCTATGAAACATGCTAATTCTGTCAAAGCAGTGCAGCGCTTGCAAAAAGGAGAGGTGTCAGTGGACATCCGCCGCAAGAAAGCAAGAATGGTGTCAGGGACAATCAACAACCAAGAATGGTGTCAGCGCAAAAGGTGTCAGGGACAATTTGCTCTGATGAACATGCGCAGGGCCAGCAAGAACGAGGCGGTGTAGCAACGCGACATCTCCCGCCGCTGGCGCTTCGCGATGCCTGCCATGCCGTCGCCGCGAGCAAGGCGGACGAGAACGGATGGCGCCGCGCACCAAGGACAACCCGCAGCGGACGGCGGGTCGTCCCCTGGTCATCGACTAAAGCCCCGGGTGCCCGCCGTCAAAATCGAACCGCAGCACCTGGCCCATGCCGGGCGGCAAGCCGAACCCGGCATTGGAGACATACAGCGCGTGGTCCGGACCAAAGGTCATCGCGGTAGGCAGCACCAGTCCACTAATGATGGTCCTGCGTGCGCCCGAAGGGTCAATACGCACCACGTCGCCTGTGCCCGGCGTCGGGAACAGGTTGCCTTTGCCGGTGGTGTTCTCCAGCACATACATCCGGCCCCACTTGTCGAAGGTGATGCCGACCACCGTGGTCAACTGCCCCGCCACCGGCCAAAGTTGCCTGTTCGAGGTCAGCTTGAGCACCTTGGAAGATCCCGCCACGATCGGGAACGTGTTGAGATTGCCAATGAAGAAACGACCGCGATACGCCAGTGCGGTCGGCACGATGTGTCCCTGTGTGGCCGAGACATCCACGATGCGCTGGACTTTGCCGTACGGCGTGATCTTCACCAGTTCGCCGTGATTGGGCTCCAGCGCATAGAGGTTGCCACGCAGAGCCACCATGGAATACCAGGTACCGTCCGGCTCGAAATCGTCTTCCTCCGGATTCTGCACCGGGTGGTGCTGCTGGTACACGCTGAGGTTGGCAATCCAGTGGATCGAGCCGTCATGGCCGATCCGCGCCACGCCATTGTAGGTGCCGGCAACACCGTGCGAACAGCCGGAGCCAGCGGTAATCGCGTACAAGTCATAACCAAGGAAGGCAACATCCGCCACTCCGCTGATCAGCGACCCCGACTCCGCGCTAGTCTGGCTGGACGGGAACTTGTCGGTAACCGTGAAGCGATGGCCATGATGGTCGATCCGCGAAATGCGCCCACCAGTGAGGCTTCCCGAGTACGGGCCGACATTCGGCACCTGCTGGCATTGCATCGGCGTCGTCGTGAGGGTGCCGCCGCTGCCACCTTCGGCGACGTAGAGGTAACCATCGGGACCGAACTTCAAGCCACGCGGGTTATCGAGGTCGGTGGCGTAGATCGACACCTTGACGGGATAACCGGTATGGGTCTGGACCAGGCTGGCGATATCGTTCGCGCTGGGTGGCGCCACCCGCTCCGCGGCAGCCAGGCTCGGCGCTACCGCGGCAGTAACAGTGAGAGCGAGCGCCAAGGCGCCGGCGACGAGAAGCTTATGGGGAGTCATCGGAAATCCCTCCAAGGGGATGCAACAGATCGAGCGGTGTGCGTCGCCTCACAGTGGCGCACCGCCCGGCGACGTGGCGGACGATCCGACCATCGGCCCGTTGCGGGGCGCCGGTGATGCATGAAACCGCTGACGAGAGGGCGAGGCTTCGCCCAGGTTTGCGTACCTTGTGCTGGTGACGCAGCGCTGCAAACACGCTCCCGCCCAGAACTCTCCCGACATTCAAGGTCATCGCAGCAGTGGTCGAACGGCTGTACAGCCATCCATTCGAGGGGTGGCTCGCGCCGCAAGGCGATCGGGGCCCGGCATCACTGTTGCGTGCCGGAACCGCCGGATCATGCAGCGTGGCCCCGCCATCCGGTCCTTCGTCGCGCGCAATCTTACTCAGGCCCTGTTACGCCCGGGTGATCGATCGGGCAAGAGGGGGCAAAGGGCAAAGGGGACGGAGGCAATTAAGTCACAATCGTAAAGGCGCCCACCCAACCAAAAGGGGTCAGGTTGATTTCGCTACCCCACGACGGAATAGAAGTCGGCGCAGTAAAAGCGGCTGGCCGACAACCGTCGCCGACCATGCCCGTGATGTGGACCAAACAGGTCGTATGCTCCATGTCACGCCAACGTCGACTCGATTTCCGCAGCATCCCTCAACATAACGCTCAGCACGGCAACGATCGTCAACGCTGCTCCGTCGCTCCTGCAGGTTAACAGCGCTATCTGCAGGGACTACGCGAAGCACCTGCACACACGAGTGCGCGATCCACGCCTACGTACTCATGACCACCCAGTGCACGTTTTGGTGACACCGACATTCACGGTTGTCATCTCGCGCATGATGCAAACGATTCGCCGACGCCACGTCGGCAGCTTCAATGCACGCTATCGGCGCATTGGCACGCTTTGGGATGGGCGCTTCAAGGCAGCCCTCGTTGATACAGACCGTGACCCACTCACTTGCCACCGCTATATCGCGCGCACCCCGGTCAGAGCACATATGACCGGTGATCCGGCCAGTTACCGGTGACGAGCTGCCACCCCCGCACTGGGTCAGCGCAGCCCACTGATCACCCCACAACAGCAATCCACGCTGCTGGCCGCAAGACCCGCGACGCGGCAATGGGCTTTCCGCGCGCTCGTCCGCAAACACATCGAACCGCGACACCTCGACGATCCTCGACAGCACACACAGCAACAACGCATCTGGGCAGCCCACGCTGCCCGCAACAAATCGTAACGCTGACGCAAAGCTCCGTCCGCGTCAGGCCTCGCGGGACGCCGTATAAACCAGCCCCACCTCGCGATCAAACGAACCTGACCCTGTTTTTCTCTTCCTCCCTCTTTTTTTGCTAGCCTCAAGTGCCGCAACCCGAGAATCAAGTCTGGCTGCGCAGTTCACCTTCGCAGCACTGCGGCAATCACCATACGGAGAAACCGCATGAGCGTTACCGCAGACATCGCCCGAGCGCTGGCCAGCGAATTCGATCTGCCCGATGCAGGTACCGTTACCGTGATCGTGGTCCGTCTGTTAACCGCAGCCGCGTTGGGCGGGTTACTGGGTATGGATCGCGAGCGCAAGGGACGCGCCGCTGGGCTCAAGACCCACATCCTGGTGTCGCTCGGTTCGGCACTGTTCGTTATGGCGCCATTGTTGTCGGGCATCGACCCAAGCGACGTGACCCGGGTGATGCAGGGCATCGTGTCCGGAATTGGCTTCCTCGGTGCGGGCGCCATCATCAAGCTGGAGCGGGACGAACGCATCGAAGGCCTGACCACTGCCGCCGGCATCTGGATGGTGGCGGCCATCGGCATGGCCGCGGGTATGGGTATGGAGCTCATAGCCCTGGCCACGACCCTGATCGCTCTCAGTGTGGTCAGCATGATCCCGAAGTTCACACGAAAAAATGATTGAGCCAGGTACGACGAGTGGGCATCTTCGGATGAGGTGAAACTGGCCTCGTTGTTAAACAGCCCCGATCACGCCACCTTTACCTGGCTGCGGCGAGGCTCCGCAGTGCTGCAAGCGGGACAACACAAAAATAGATCGCGGCCTCGAGAGCAAGATGTCCACAACCTCCTCTCCTGACGAAAAGCAGACCTTTTCATGGTTTGTCTTTGGTCTGATGGCCAGCGTCACCTTCGTCGGCATTCTCTCCGAGCTGGTACCGTCCGGCGTTTTGCCGCAGATGGCTCACGGGCTGGGTATCGAGCAGAGCGAGGTGGGCTTTATGGTCGGCGTTTACGCGCTGGCCTCCGCCATTGCCGCCATCCCGCTGATCAGCGCGACCTTGGCGATCAACCGCAAGGCGCTGCTGTTGATCCTGCTGCTCGGGTTCGCGGCCTCCAATATTGTCGTCGGCCTGGCGTCTTCGTACGCGCTCATCATCGCCGCACGTATCGTCGGCGGCATCTGCGCCGGCGTGATGTGGCCGATGATCGCGGCCTACGGCATCCGGCTGGCCCCGGAACACATGCAGGGCAAGGCCATCACGGTGATCATGTCCGGCAACACCTTGGGCATCAGCATCGGTCTGCCGGCAATGACGGCGATCGGCCTCATGTTTGGATGGCGCAGCGTCTTCCTGGTCTTGGGCGTGATTGTCGCCATCATTGCCATGCTGTCGTATTTCCATCTCCCTGCGGTGAAGGGCGAGCAGCTCAGCAGGGACAATTCGCCACTGGCAGTGCTGAAAATGCCGCCGATCCTCATCGTCTTGCTGTTGACGTTCCTCTCCGTCGCGGCCTTCTACGGCGTGTACACCTACATCACACTGCTGGTGGAGTGGGTCAGCTTTACCGGTGGCATCAGCCTGGCGCTCCTGCTGTTCGGCATGGGTTCGGTGATTTCCGTGATTCTTTCCGCGAGATACATCGACGCCCATTTGCGCGCTTTGATCGTGGCTGCACTCGCCGTTGGCGCTGTTTCCATGGCCTTGCTGCTCGCGTTCAAGGGAACCGTCGGCATCTCGCACATCGCGTTTTTCCTTTGGGGCCTGGGGTTTGGTCCGCTGGTGACCATGTACCAGGCCGCCGTGAGCAAGCAAGTCGAAACTGCCAAGGACGTCGCGACTTCGGTGCAATCCGCCGTCTTCAATTTCTCCATCATGGTCGCCACCTGGGTCGGTGGGATGCTGTTGAACGCCTCCCCGGCAAGCGGCGTCAAGTACATCGTCTACCTCGCAGTGGTCTGCTTTGTTGCAGCCATCATCGTCGCGTTCCTGGCCAAACGCACGCTGCGGTCTTCCTCCATTGCGGCCACCAGCGTATGAAAGAGAAAGCCATGAAAAAATTCACCAACGCCCGAATTTACCGACAGCACGAAGAGGCCAGCGAAATCCTGGTCGACCAAGGCATCATCAAACAGATCGGCAAGGATTTGCCCAGGGCAGACGAGGAAATCGACCTGCAGGGGCGCCTGGTGGTTCCGCCCTACGTGGATCCCCACCTGCATCTGGATTACGTGTACACCGCACGCAGCGAGGGTGCCGCGAACGCGAGCGGGACGCTGTTCGAAGGCATCGCCCGCTGGCACGATGTCAAGAAAAGCCAGACGCTGGAGGATGCCAGGGAGCGCGCACTGAAGGGCATCCAGGAAGAGGTTTCCAAGGGCGTCCAGTTCATCCGCACGCACATTGACGTCGATGATCCCCAACTGACCGGGCTCAAGGCGATGCTGGAAATCCGCGAGCAGCTCAAGGACAACGTCACTATCCAGATCGTCGCCTTTCCGCAGGAAGGCATGTATGCCTACAAAGGCGGCGACGAGATGATCGAGGAAGCGCTGAAGATGGGTGCGGATTGTGTCGGCGGCATTCCGCACTTTGAATGGGCCCGCGAGATCGGCGAGAAGTCCGTCCACCGCACGGTCGAATTGGCCGACAAGTACGGCAAGTTGATCGACGTGCACTGCGACGAAACCGACGACGTCATGAGCCGGCATGTCGAGCTGCTCAACGCGCTGGTGATGATGCAAGGCATCGGCGCCCGCTCCACCGCCAGCCACACCTGTTCGTTCGGCTCGGCGGATGATGCCTGGGCGTTTCGCATGATGGGACTGTTCAAGCAGTCGGGGATGAACTTCATCGCCAATCCCACCGAGAACGCCTATTTGCAGGGCCGCCAGGACACCTATCCCAAGCGCCGTGGCCTCACCCGGGTCAAGGAAATGTGGGAGAGCGGCATCAACGTCTGCTTCGGCCAGGACTCGATCAACGATCCGTGGTATCCGGTCGGTAACGGCAACATGATGAACATCCTCGACAACGGGATTCACCTCGCACAAACGATGTCGTTCGACGAGCTGGAGCGGTGCCTGGACCTGATCACGTACAACGGCGCCAAAACCTTGAACGTGGAAGACCAGTACGGCATCGAAGTGGGCAAGCCGGCCAACTTCCTGGTGCTGGACGCCAGCTCGCCGTTCGAAGCCGTGCGCCAGCGCGCCGACGTGCTGGCCTCGATCCGCCACGGCGAATACCTGTTCAAACGCCCCGACCCAAGCTACGAGATCGCGCTCGACCTTTTCAGGAAAACCAGGTAACACCCCTGCAGCTGTCCGGTTGCGTAACGGCGTCATCGCGGTCGCGTTCGGTCACCACAGCGTGCCAACGCAGATGGACCGACCAGGGTTTGCATTACCCCGCTCGCGTCGCAGGAGTCCGAACCAGTGAAGACAGGAGAATCACCATGATTCGATTGGATGGACGCACAGCGCTTGTCTGTGGTGGCACTCGCGGCATAGGCGCGGCAATCGCCGACCTGTTCACCGAGGCAGGCGCGAACGTAGTGGTGACCGGTCTGCGACCGGTCGAGGGTCGGCATCGCAACGTCGCATTTGACGTGAGCGATGACGACGCGGTCGCCGCCGGCGTGACTGAAGCTCGCCAGCTACTGGGTGGCCGGATCGATATCCTGGTCAACAGCGCGGGGATCCTGAGCGAAGCCTCCGTCGTGGAGATGACGCCGCAGATGTGGAATCAGACATTGGCGGTGGACTTGACTGGTGTGTTTTACGTCTGCCGCCACGTCGTGGCCGGCATGATCGAGCGGCGCTGGGGGCGAATCATCAACATCGCTTCGCAACTGGGCATCAAGGGCGCGCCTTCGATGTCGCACTACGTCGCCGCCAAGGCCGGGGTGCTCGGCTTCACCAAGTCACTTGCGCTGGAGGTCGCCGAACACAACGTCCTCGTCAACGCGATCGCGCCGGGCCCGATCGAGACAGGGATGGTGGCCGGCGTTACCGATGAATGGAAAAAGGCCAAGATGCGCGAGCTTCCGCTAGGCCGGTTTGGTGTCGCCGAAGAAGTGGCGCCAAGCGCACTGCTGCTGGCCAGTGAGCCCGGCGGCAATCTCTTCGTTGGCCAAACACTTGGCCCGAACAGCGGCGACGTCATGCCGTGAGCGGCGGCACATCCCGGGTCGGTAACCGAAAAGAAACCAGCAACGGGCCGTGCCGAACACGGCAACGATTGTCACCCGCCCCGGGAAAAAAAATGCCGGCCCGACGCTCATTGCCCGCCTTCCGACCTGCGTGTCGCCAGGCCGGGAAAAGCGGGGAAAAAGCGCGATCAGTTTTCGGGCAGCGTTGCCGCGTCCCGCCGCGCTTGACGGCCTAACTGCCCCAGCATGGCGAGCGCCATCGCCAGCCCTCGCCGCGCATCAGCATCAGCATTGAGGCGGCGCAGCGACTGCCACACCGTTGGCGGGTCCTTCTCAGCGCCAGCCTGTGCGCCAGCGTAGCGCATCAGGTTGTTCAGATTGAACGCGCCGGTTGCCAGCTCTTCGTACCCTTTCATCATTTTTTGGACCATGGCGTCATCGGCCATGTCCACGACATCGGAAACGGCCGACAGCAGGTCGACCACATTGTGGAAGCGCTCGCCCTGCAAAAGTGGCGCCAGCTTCTCGACCAGCGCGGCCATGCCATCCTGCGTGGCCGCGTCGTTCAACTGCGGGTTGTCCTGCAGGAAACTCTCGAAAGATCCGTTGGACTGCTTCCTGGTTTCGGCTAGTTGGGTAGTCATCATCTTTGCTCCTGATTCAGATCATGCCGCGGGCAACGGACCAGTAGATGCCGCGGTTGAATGCCTTGCGCATCAATCCACCGATCTTTGTGGCCGGGGTCGGCATGACGTCGTCGTCGTAGTCGTACCAAAGCGGCATGCCTGCATCCAGGCCCATCTGTGCAATGGCCTGCACCTTGCCGTCGTAGACCGCCACGGTCTTGCCCACGCGCATCAGACCAGCCAGGTTGTCGCAGATGACAGGCGACTGGTTGTGGCAGCTGCCACCGGCCTTGCTGATCGGCAAGTCAACTGTGTCACCCATCACGAACACATTCGCAAAGCCCTCGAGTTGCAAGGTTTCGCGATTGGTCGGCAGCCAGCCTTCGTTGTTGGGTGCCTGCGAGATGCCGGAGTCGAGTACCGCGTCCACGGCCCGGATGGGCGGTGTCTGCATCAGGATGTCGAATTCGACGGCCTCGCCTTCCTCCGAGTAGGCCACCTTGGCGTCCGGATCCACGCGCTCGAGTGTGAAACCGGTCTGGTGCCGGATGTCTTTGGAATCAAACACGGAGGGCAATACTTCGCCCACGTCCCTCTGCAAAAAAAGGCAGTTGCGCAGCAGCTGGGACACGGTTGGATAGGTATACACAATCTCCACCTTGTCGCGTACGCCGCGCTTGCGTAAAAAGTCGTCCAGCATCAGCGTGGTTTCCATCGGCGCAATGCCGCACTGATGCGGCACATTGGGCGTCTTGGGGAAGGTCACGCCGATGAAGATACGGCCTTTATCGATGGTGCTGAGCTTGTGGTAAAGCTGCATGGCAGGGTCGTGCTGGTAAAAATGGTCACCAGCCTCTTTCAGCCCCGGAATCCGCTCGGGCGAGGGAATGCAGCCGGTGGAGACGACCAGGTAGTCGTAGTGGTGGTTCTCACCCGAGGCCAGACGCAGACGGCTATCCTTGAAGTCGAACCCCTCCACCGAGTCCAGCAGCAGGTTCACCTCTGGTTTGAGCAGCGAGTGCAGTGGCCGTCGCAGCTCGTCCTTGTAGAACATGCCGAAGGCCACGTACATGAACGCCGGCTTGTAGTAGTGCCAGGGGTCGTTGGATATCAGGCTTACCCGCGCCTTGCCGGCGCGGATCTCCGGATACAGTTTGGTGACGAGATTGTTGGCGGTCATGGTACCGCCGATGCCACCGCCGACAACGACGATGTCCTGAATGCTCATGGCTCATTTCCTCCGGAGGTTAGAGTCGTGATGGCGACATCCCTGTCCAGGGGGGCGCCGATGATGCCGGCGCGATGAAAAAGTTGTTTGAGCGCGTGGAACGGCAATTCGGCCGATCCGCGGCGCCCGGGAATTTCCCGCGTCAGCGCGAAGACCTCCAGCTCAGGCCAGTCACATCGTGTGTCGTCGCCGGCGAGGATGCTGCGCAACTGGTCATGCACACGGCCGAGGGTGTCGGCATCGAGCCCCCGCGCACGACGCACGAGGATGGCGGTGGTCGCTTGTCCAAGGGAGCAGGCGCGGACACGGTGGCCCAGTTCGACCAACCGATCGTCGTCAAACCGCGCATCAAGGGTGATCTGGCTCCCACACACCGCGTCGTGAAGAGTCACCGAGTCGGCCGGCGGCACCGGCAGGCGCCGATCGTTGCGCACCTCGCGGCGGTACTGCTTGAGCGACTGGTACAGCGCGGCGACAGCGTTGCCATGGTCAGCCGTGGGGAGCATGGATGGCCTCCTGCGGATGGGTATCAAGTATCGTCAAAGACGGGTGAGGGGCCCGTGACCACATCGTCAATCGATCAACTCTGGTTGGCCCTTGGGTCCTTGCCACGCGCGAAGAGGACGACCAGTCGATCGCATTTGGCGCATCAGTCCGCAGCGCTGAGCTGCTGTCGCAAGACGCACTGGCCGGGCCCGCAAGGCCATGGATGGCTCGCGGGGATCACGGCGCGCGGCGTGCCGTGTCCCCTCCATGCACGAATGCCGGCTCACCAGCGCCACCGTGCGGGTGCTCGCCCGGGCGGACGATGTTGTGCTGGTATCGACGTGGAGCCACGCCGTGGTCTACGCGGCCTGTACGTCGTCCAGTCCGGCGGCCGCGCGAATCGCGAGTGCAGACATCAACGCGAAGATCGCCAACACGGCGCCGATGCCCAGCCACTGCGCGATGACGCCAAAAATGCCGCCGGCGAGCAGGACCAGACCGACCACCGAATTGCTCAGCGCGGTGTAGGTCGCCCGATTGTCACGGTCGGCCATGTCGACCACGTGCACGGATCGCCCCAGCCGCACGCCCTGGTGCGCGATCATCAGCACGAACAACAACGCCGGCAGCAGCCACGCCTCGCGCAGCGCGCCCGGCATCGCCAGCGCAAGAAACGCGGCAACGGCATTGGCCAGCGCGGCAAGTGTGGCGGCGAGGATCAGCACGCGCCGACTCGACTGGTCGGCGAGGCGACCCCAGACATAGGTGCTGGCCAGGCTCGCCGCCCCGGAGGCCACCAGAAACGGGCCCAGCGTGCCGAGGCCGCTGGCGGCACTGTCACCACTGAGTGCGATGTAGAACGGCGGCGCCAGCGCCGTCGACAGCAGCAACGCGCGGGCCACGATGAGCCGGCGCAGACGCGCGTCGCTGCGCAGCAGGCCAAGTTGCGCGATCACCGCAGCCAGGCCGTCGATACCCCCTGCGGTTGCACCGGGCTCCTCATGGATCGATCCGAACACGAACGCGGCCAGCAGCCAACAGATGCCGCCGAGCACCGCCAGGCCGGCCACGACCGGCACCGTGAGCGGAATCCAGCCCACTGAATAGCCAATGGCCAGCAGCAGCGTGGCCACGGCGGCGAGGGTGCCCGCGGTGCCGCTGACCGAGCCGCGGCGGCCGAGGTCCACGGTCTTGCCCAGCACGTCCTTGAAGCTGATCGAGCACAGGCTGCGGCCCAGCGCAAACACCGCGATCAGCGCCACTGCAAGGATGCCGACGAGGCTGCCGGACATTGCTGGCGAGAGCCACGCCATCAACCCAAAACCGATGATCGCCGCGCCCTGGACGACACAGCCAAACACGTAGACGGTCTTGCGGATGGGCCGCTGCCGGATGCGCGCGGAGATCACCAGTTGTGGCAGCATCGCCAGCGACTCGCGCACCGGCACCAGCAGGCCAAGCGCCCAGGTCGGCGCGCCGATGGCGTCAAGCAACCAGGCGAGCACAAGCTTGGCATCGGCCAGCCCTTCGCCAATTTTCGTCAGACTCAGTGACACGACATGCACGCCGTAATTGCGCGGCTGCGCGCGGCACGCGGACGCAGGCAAGTCGCGGCAGACCTGCGCCAACGGATCGTCGTCGACAAGCAGCGCGTGCAGGCGGGCAAAAGCGGTCATCAAGGTTCCAGTATTGGCTTGTCAGCCTCGTTGCCTAAAGGAACGCTCTGATCAATTTTGGCGATCGGAGAGTCTTCCGCCATGGCGTTTGTAAAGGTACAGGGACATTGATCTGGCGCGACCCAATCCGGGGCTCCTACGGTAACCGGGTGGGATCGATCAGTGGCTCGCGCGCTTGCTTGACGGCAATCGGGGCGCACTGGCGTTCGATCATGCGTCGAACGACAGGTCCATCAGGTCCGCAGTGGAGCGCTCGAATGCGCTCGGAGATGACCGCGTCGTGGTGCGTCATGCGGCTGTTGTGGCGAACGTAGTCGAGCCACGTCGGCGTTTCGTAACGCTCGATCCAGACCTGGGGATCGGCGAGATCACGCAGCAGCCGCCAACTGCGCGCGCCATCGCGGCGTCGGACGCGACGGCGCTCAACCATCGCTCCCAGGAACTCAACGACATCTGCCTCGCGGATCACATAGCTGATCGTGATCACGACCGGACCCGTGCGTGCGTCGACCGGGACGACCGTGCTGGGTTCTTTCCACAGCCGCAGCAAATCGAGATTGAGTTCCTTCGTTTGTGCCACTGGCAGCCATCGCCCGAGTGCCGCGCAAGCGAGCATGACCACCGATGCCGCCAGCAGTGCCAGCGTGATACCTCCACTCGCCGTGACTTCGCCCCACAGCCAGCTTCCCGCCGCCAGCCCGCCAAATGCAGCCATCTGATAGATCGACAGAGCGCGAGCGACGACCCAGCGCGGAGCCGACATCTGCACCGCAACGTTGAAGGTGGCCAGCGCCAACAGCCACCCTGCCCCCGCTACAAGCAGCACTGCCATTGTCACCAGCAGATGCGTGCTTGTACCGGCGATAGCCGCCGCGATGGCGAACCCGATGCTGGTCCAGCGCACGACAGCCTCGGTCGACATCAACTGACGCAGCCGCGCACTGCCGATGGCGCCGGCTACCGCGCCCACGCCGAAAGCGCCGAGCAGCAGGCCGTAGGTCAGAGGTCCCCCGCCGATCAGGTCTTTGGCAATCAGGGGCATCAGCGCCATAAGGCCGCCTGCGGCAACACAGAACACTGCGCTGCGCACCAGGACCGTGAGAATGGCGGGCGACCCCGCAACAAAGCGAACGCCCGCGGCAACCGCGATCCCGAGCGTTTCGCGCGGCAGCGACCGGGCACGCGGTGGCGGGCGCCAGCGCAGAAGCACGGCGATCAACGCGACATTGCTCACCGCGCTCACCGCAAAGGCCGCCGCGGCACCCGCCGCCGCAACGATGGCGCCGCCGATGGCGGGTCCCGCGCTGCGCGCCATATTGAAGCCCATGCTGTTGAGTGCCACCGCGCCCGGCAACTCTGTGCGCGGCACCATGTCGCCCACGGATGCCTGCCACGCCGGCCCGTTGAACGCGCTGCCGCATCCCATCAGGAAAGTGAAAAACAGCAGCAGCCACGGCGTGATCAAGCCGGCCCAGGCGCAGGCCGCCAATGTGGCTGACACGATCAGCATGAAGATCTGCGCAGCGAGCATCACCTGGCGACGATCGAGATTGTCTGCCACCGCCCCCGCGACCAGCGACAGCAACATGATCGGCAGGTAGACCGACGCCAACACCAATGCGACCATCTCGGCAGACGGAGCAATCGCGATCATCAGCCAGGAAGCGCCCACCGACTGGATGAGCACGCCAAGATTGCTGACCGTGCTGGCAGCCCAGACACCACGAAACACCGGGTAACGCAGTGCCGACAGCGCCGACGGACGCTGCTGGGAGTGCACGGGGCCGGGTGCGTCTTGAATCATCCAGGTGGGCTTTTCGGCATGGCTTGCGGGTGATTGTGCGATAGCGCAGGAGTGACTGCCCTGTCAATGGCAGGATCGCCCGGGGTCGTGGAAGACGCCGCGCCAGGCCAAAAGGGCCATTTCGCCAGCGCGCCGTATAGCAGCCCCAGTATGGCCAGATTGGCCAGTATGGCCAGGTCCCCCACACCTCCGACAGGCGCCCC
>JBDSWR010000112.1:0-34957 GCA_039926605.1 Rhodanobacter sp.
TGTTCGGTGCTGTCAGTGCTGCTGCTGATGGTTGCGCTGCAGCGACATTCCATCGTGCCACCAAGCTGGCGTCGCGTACCTTCACCGCGCTCAGTGGTGTGAGCGTGGCGCGACCCACATGTCGATCCGCGCACGGAAAACTTCCTGTCCAGCGTCATCGCGAATGCTGACGGACACCGGCCAGACATAGCCGCTGGCGGACTCGTGCACAGCGTTTGCCGGCGTGGCCACCGCGTGCATGTCGCCCTTTGCCTTGGCCGGATACTCGACCGTCATGCCGCGGGGAATCCAGCGCATGCTCGGCGGCACCGTGACCTCGGCCATCGTCCCGGCACTCAACTCGGCCATATTGCACAGGGCAATGGCGTGCACCGTGCCCAGGTGGTTACGCACGCGGCGGCGGTCGCGAATACGCACTTCGCAGCGCCCTGGTTCCAGCGCCACGAAACGCGGCGCAATTGTGGCGAAGTAAGGCGCCTTGAGGCAGATCGCGCGCGAAAATACCCAACGTCCGGCTGGCCAGCGCGCCACCCGACGGTACAGCGACAACACTGATGCGCTCATGGATCAGCCTCTGCCCAGCCTGACCACACTCGTGTCCTCAGCCGCAGACGGTGGCTGGCGGTCAGCCCGAGTGACCGCCGCACGCATTTCGTCGGTATCAAAATCATCCACGGAGATAAACTCATGCACGCGTTCGCGTACGCGCTTGAGCAGCTCGGCCTCACTCGCGTCGATCGCACCGGCCTGCTGCGCTTCGACAAGTTGCCCGAAGTAATCGTGCGCCTTGAAGTGACCCGCCTTCAGCGCCTTGCCGAACTTGCGATCCACCGGCTCGGCCAGGATCACTTCGGGCAGCAAGGCATGCATGCGACCGATCGTGTTGTTCGCCGTCGGAGTGAGGTACACCCACTCGAGCAATCGGTCGCGCGCTTCGGTCGGCGCGGTGATCAACGCGGCAACCCGGCGACCCAGTCGATCGGACGGCGGCACGTCGAGGCGACCCAGCGGAAACACCAGGATGCGCAACAGGATTGACACCGAGCGGACCGGAAAATTGCGGATCGCGCCATCCAGCGCTGTTTGCATGTTCCACACGCACTGGTGAAACGCCCACGCCAGCAACGGGCGATCGGCTTCCGGTCGGCCCGTATCCTCGTAGCGCTTGAGCATCGCGCTGGCGATATACAGATAGCTGAGCACATCGCCGAGGCGCGCTGACAGCTTCTCCTTGAACTTCAATTTGCCACCAAGCACGCCCATGAACACGTCCGCGCACAATGCCAGCGCCGCGGAAAAGCGATTGAGCTTGCGGTAGTAGCGCCGCGTGTAGGCATCGCCGGCGCTGTCACCCAGGTGTGACCCGCTGAGCGCAAGGGCAAAACTGCGCACTGCATTCGAAATCCCGAAACCGATGTGGCTGAACAACAAATCGTCAAAGGCGTGCAACTGCTCGGTGCGATCAGTAATCAACAGCGCCTGCATTTCCTTGAGCACGTACGGATGGCAGCGAATCGCGCCCTGGCCGAAGATCATCAGGCTGCGCGTCATGATGTTGGCGCCTTCCACCGTGATCGCGATCGGTACGCCTTCCCAGGCGCGGCCGGCGTAGTTGCTCGGCCCGAGCTGCACGCCCTTGCCGCCGAGAACATCCATCGCGTCGCCGGCCACCTGACGGCCCCACTCGGTGGCATGGTATTTAGCGATGGCCGAGGTTACCGCCGGCTTCTCGCCACGGTCGACCGCCGCGGCGGTGGAGCGCGACAGCGCCGCGGTGGCATAGGTCAGCCCGCCGATACGTGCAAGGGCTTCTTCCACGCCCTCGAAGCGCGCGATGGCCAGACCAAATTGCTTGCGCATCCGCGCATACGCCCCCACCGACGCCACGGCCGCGCGCAGCGCACCGGTAGCACTGGACGGCAGCGAGATCGCGCGGCCGACTGACAGCACCTCCACCAGCATCCGCCAACCGTGACCGGCCATTTTCGGCCCACCGATCAACACCGACAGCGGCGCAAAAATCGCGTTGCCACGCACTGGACCGTTCTGGAACGGCACATTCAACGGGAAATGCCGACGGCCGATCTCCATCCCGGGCGTGGAGCGCGGCAACAGCGCCAGGGTGATACCCAGGTCGTCCTGCTCGCCCAGCAGGTGCTCGGGGTCATACATCCGAAATGCCAGGCCAACCACCGTCGCCACCGGCGCCAGCGTGATGTAGCGCTTGTCAAACGTGAACTTCAGGCCCAGCGTCTCCACGCCATCGACGGTCTGTTTGCACACGATGCCGTAGTCGGGAATGGACGTGGCATCGGAACCCGCGTACGGACCCGTCAGCGCGAAGCACGGAATTTCCTCACCCACTGCCAGGCGCGGCAGGTAATGATCTTTCTGTTCCTCACTGCCGTAATGCAGCAACAGCTCGGCCGGCCCAAGCGAGTTTGGCACGGCTACGGTGGAGGCCAGCGTGGCGGACATCGTGGCCAGCTTCTGCAAGACCGCCGAATGCGCCAGCGCCGAAAATCCCAGGCCGTTGTAGCGCTTGGGAATGATCATGCCGAAAAACTTGTGCTGTTTGATGAACGCCCAGACGTTCGGCGGCAGGTCGGCCAACTCGTGGGTGATTTCCCAGTCGTCGATCATCGCGCACAATTCTTCCACCGGACCGTTCATGAACGCCTGCTCCTCGACGCTCAACTCCGGCTTCGGCTGCCTGAGCAACACTTGCCAATCCGGCATGCCGGAGAACAACTCACCCTCGAAACCCACGGTGCCGGCTTCCAGCGCGGTCTGCTCCGTCTCGGAAAGCTTCGGTGTCACTTTCGCGAACAGCTTGAGCAGCGGGGCGCTGATCTGCCGGCGCCGAAACCCAACCAGTAGCAGGGGTACAGCGATGACGGCCTCGATGATCAACAGGATCACCATCGTCCACGGTGCGCCGAACAACAGCCCGGCCAGCAAGGTGGTCACACCTGTAGCGATCGCCCAGGTACGCAAACTGGTGCGCTGATAGGCACACACGCCACTGGCAACAAGGGCAGCCAGCACAGTCAGGATCACGGACATCGGAAGCACCTCATCACGGTTGAGTGACACCAGCCCGCGTGCAATCATCGGGCATGGCAAGACGGGATACAAAACGCGTGACCTCGGCGGTGAACGCGTCATTCGCATCGCCGGCAAGCATGTGCGTGGCCTCGGGAAGCTGCACATGCTGCGCGTGCGGTACCACGTGCAGAAATTCGTCAATCGTCGCGCGCGACACGACGTCGCTGCGCGCTCCGGAAAGCAACAGCACGGGCACGTGTATCTGCGCCGCGGCGGCCTTCAGGCGCGTCTGATAGCGCTCGCCATCGCGCGCCACCGCCGTCAGCAACGCCGGATCCCAATGCCAGTGCAGGCGACCATCGTCGCCGGTGCGCAACAGCGGGCGTAGCTGTTCTTCGGTTTTGCGCGCGCGCCGCTGTGGCTGGTAGGCCGCGATGCGCTCGGCTGCCTCGGCATAATCGGCGAAGCCCTCCGGGCTGGCCTGCATGAATGTGAGGATGCGTTCCACCCCTGCCGCTTCCCAGCGCGGCGTGATGTCCACCAGCACCAGCGCGCGGAACGGTGCCGGACGCACCTCACCGGCCAGCAATATCGCCAGCAAACCACCCATCGAAGCGCCAACCAGTACCGGCGGTTGCGGTTGTGCGCGCGCCAGTCGCAACAGGTCGTCAGCAAACTGTTCGAAGTGGTAATCACCATCGGGCAGCCGATCGCTCTGCCCATGCCCGCGAGTGTCAAACGTCACGCAGCAGCAACCTGAGCGTGCCAGCGCAGCGGCGGCTGCGCCCCAGGCTCCGCGTGTCTGCCCGAAGCCGTGCGCGAACAACACGACCGGACTACCGTCGCGGTTCCACGTTTCCACCGCAAGATGGATGTCGGCCACCGGAAACCGGTGCATCGTGGAAGAATGGGAAGTCATGACCATACGCATGAGTATGGATTGCCTGCCCCGCTGCAGTCAACCCGTGCCGTCGCCGACGTGCATTACAAACCCACGGTGTGTCGCTACCATACGCAGATGAATGTCATCAGCAAGCACGAGCGCACCCGCTTGTCCGCCGACGATTGGGAGCTGGCCGCGCTGGACGCGATCGCCGAGCAGGGCGTCGGGGCGCTGGCCGTCGAAGCGCTGGCCCGCCAACTGGGCGTCACCAAGGGAAGTTTCTACTGGCATTTTCGCACTCGCGAAGCGCTGCTGAGCGCGGCGTTGAAGCGTTGGGAACAATACGGCGAAGCGGAGATCATCCGCCCGATCGAGCAGCTGCCCGATCCACGCGAACGCCTGCCGGAGCTGTTTCGCCGCGTCGCCCACGAGCTGCAGACGCATCGCGTTTACGCCGCACTGCTGAAGGCGCTGGATCACCCGCAAGTGGTACCGGTGATCGCCCGCGTATCGCAGCGGCGCATGGAGTTTCTCACCGCCACCTACCGCGAAGCCGGGCTGCAGCCCGCTGAGGCGTTGAACCGCGCACGGCTGACTTATGCCGCGTATGTCGGCTTTCTGCAACTCAATTTCACCCTGGGTTTGCCGCGTCTCAACCATGAGGAATATGACGATTATGTCGAGCACATGATTGCCGTGCTCATCCCCAATTGATCCAGCGCAGCGCCATGGCCGGCGCGCCCCGGGAACGCAAGCTGTTGCGTGCGACCTTGCAATGACGCCATCCGCAAACTAACGTTTCAAGCCATTTTTGTGGGCACGCTACCGAGGAGCTGGATGATGGCGAGCAAGCTGGATGCACTCAATGCATGGGTCAAGGAAGTCGCCACGCTTGTACGCCCGGATCAGGTGCACTGGTGCGATGGGTCGCAGTCGGAGTACGACGCCCTGGTACAGCAGATGCTGCAATCGGGTGCGTTGCTCGAACTCAACCAGCAAACCCACCCCGGCTGCTACCTGCACCGCTCCAATCCGGCCGACGTCGCTCGGGTGGAACGCCTGACGCTGGTGTGTCACCCGCACGAAGCCGATGCCGGTCCGAACAATCACTGGATGGACCCGGCTGCCGCGCACGCAAAAATCGACGCGCTGTTCGCTGGCTGCATGGCCGGGCGCACGCTGTACGTCATTCCCTACTGCATGGGTCCGATCGATTCCCCGCTCTCGCGTTGCGGCGTGGAGATCACCGACAGTCCGTACGTGGTGGCGAACATGCGCATCATGACGCGCATGGGTACGGCGGCGCAGGCGCGCATCGAGCGCGAAGGCACGTTCGTCAAAGGCTTGCACTCGATCGGCGAGCTGGACCCGGAGCGGCGCTGGATCATGCATTTTCCGGCTGAGCTGTCGATCAAGTCGTTCGGCTCCGGGTACGGCGGCAACGCCTTGCTTGGCAAGAAGTGCCACGCGCTGCGCATTGCCAGCAATCAGGCGCGTGCCGAGGGCTGGCTGGCCGAACACATGCTGATTGTGGGCATTGAGAATCCCCACGGTGAGGTTCACTACATTGCTGCGGCGTTTCCTTCTGCATGCGGCAAGACCAACCTGTCAATGCTGATCCCGCCAGAGAGCTATCAGCGCGATGGCTGGAAGGTGTGGACGGTAGGCGATGACATCTGCTGGATGCACCCGGGCAAGGATGGACGCCTCTACGCGATCAACCCTGAAGCGGGTTTCTTCGGCGTCGCTCCGGGTACCAGCAAAAGCACCAACCCGAACGCGCTGCAAACGATCGCGCACGACACCATCTACACCAATGTCGCCGTCACCGCCGACAATCAGCCATGGTGGGAAGGCCTGCCCGGCACCCCGGTCACCGACTGGCAAGGCCGCCCCTACGACCCGGCGAACGGACCGGCTGCGCACCCGAACTCACGCTTCACCGTGAGCAGCCGGCAGTGCCCGACGTGGTCGCCGCAGGCCGAAGCAGCACAAGGCGTACCGATCAGCGCGATCGTGTTCGGCGGTCGCCGGCCAACCTTGCTGCCGCTGGTAGTAGAGGCGCGCGACTGGACCCACGGCGTGTTGATGGGCGCAACCATGGGTTCGGAAACCACGGCCGCTGCCACTGGCGCCGTCGGCGTACTGCGCCGCGACTCGATGGCGATGAAACCATTCTGTGGTTATCACTACGGCGACTACTTCGCCCACTGGTTGGCGTTCGACAAGCCCGGTGCAAAGCTGCCGGCGGTTTTCCAGGTCAACTGGTTCCGCAAGGGTGCCGATGGCAAATTCCTGTGGCCGGGGTTTGGCGAGAACCTGCGCGTACTGGAGTGGATGATCAAGTGCGTCGAGGGTACGGCCCGTGGTGTGGCGACACCGATTGGTACCATACCGGCCAGCGACGAACTCAACCTTGAGGGCATCAACCTGGGCCGGGCGCAACTGGACGAACTGCTTGCCGTGGACAATGCCGGTTGGCAAGCCGAGCTTGCTGCGTCTTCCGACTACCTGGAAACCTTCGCCCCACGGCTACCCGAGCGCCTGCGGCAGGAATGCCGGCGCGTCGCCGACGCGCTGGTTGTCGACGCGCAATCACCGTCTGCAGCGGTCGCGCACTGAGCACCCCATCGGAATAGCGCTTGCTCACCGCGGGATCCAAACCCTTTCCCACGCGTCGGCATCGAACCTTGCACGATGAACGCCGTACGCCTGGCCCATGGAACCCGCATGCCGAATGTCCGCGCTGACGCCGCTGACAACGATGACGTTCGTGCCGCTGCCGCTGGCGATGGCGCGGCGTTCCGCCGGCTGTATCAGCTGCATGTCGGGCGTGTGCGCGGCGTGTTGTACCGTCTCGCGGGATACGATCATGCGCGCGCCGATGATCTGACCCAGGAAGCGTTCATTCGCGCCTGGCAGAAACTTCCCGGCTTTCGCCACGAGAGTGCATTCGGCACATGGTTGTATCGCCTTGCAGTCAACGTGGCACTGATGGATATCCGCGCGCGCCGCGCCGATCCTGCCAGCACCATGGACGACGATCTCCCCGACCCGGGGCAAACACCGTTCTGCGCTGCCGAGCGCAAGGAACTGGAGCACGCCATCAGTCAACTGCCGCCGCGCGCGCGCGCGGTGCTGATCCTGCACGACATCGAAGGCTGGCACCATGCGGAAATCGGCAACGCGCTGGACATGGCAGTAGGTACCTCGAAGGCACAGCTGCACCGCGCCCGCAGATTGCTGCGCAAGGGCTTGGGAGCATCAGCATGAACGAGTTTGAGTGGCTTCGACAGTTGCGCGAACTTCGCCAACCGCTGCCGCCGCAGCGCGATCTCTGGGCAGCCATCAGCGCTGTCGTGGAAGAGCGTGGTCACGACGACAATGCCGCGTCGAGCACCGCGACCGCACCGGCGCCTGTCTCAGAGCACGCCGGGCGCGTGAACCGGTGGTCGGTCGCCTGCGGACTCGTCGCTGCGCTATTGCTCGCTGGCGGCGCCGGCTGGCAGCTCGCTCAGCCATCTGCGGACGTCGCTGTTGCCAAGCGCACGCCGCAGCAGTGGACACCAGTGGATCCACGCTTGCGCGGCGCCGCCATTGAACTGGACGCCGCGCGCATGGAACTGGACCAGGCGCTCACCCAGGCACCCCATTCCCGCGCATTGCACCGCCTGCTCACCCGCACCGAACACCAGCAGGCACAGTTGCGTGAGCTGACCCGCGAGGCGGGCTGACCATGCACGTGCGCCACGGCATTCCGCTGCTGCTGTGCTTGTGCATGGGTCAGGCATTTGCCGCCACACCGATCCAGTTGCAACACGCGACCAGTTCAGCGCCGCACATCAGTATCAGCAATATCGCCGGCACAGTGAACGTGGTCGGCTGGGATCGCGATCTGGTGGAAGTCACCGGCATGCTCGGAGCTGGCTCCGAGCCACTGCACATCACCGGCAGCAACACCGACCTTGCCATCAAGGTTGCAGCGCAAGGTAGCTCGGGGTGGTTCAACTGGGGTGGTGACCGCCGAATGGCTCCCACTCAGCTTGAAGTGCGGGTGCCGCGCGCCGCCGCACTGACCATCAACGCTGTCAGCGCCGCGCTGGTGATCGACGGTACCGATGGAGGCAACCTCGATATCCACACCATCAGTGGCCGGGCGCGACTCAATGTACGCACCCCACGCCTCAAGGCAAACAGCGTCAGTGGCGGTATTGAACTGGCCGGGCATGCCGATCAAGCCGAGCTGCAAACCGTGAGCGGGGACATTCTCGCGCCAGCGCTGGGCCAGAGCGCCACACTGCAAACGGTGTCCGGGCAAATCCAGGCCAGCGGCGGCCCGTGGCGTCAACTGACGCTGAGTACCGTGTCGGGTGATGCGCAGGTGCGCGGCGGCATGGCGGTGAACGGGAAGCTGGCTATCGACAGCATGAGCGGCGACGTTCAATTGCTGCTGCCCGCCACGGTCACCGGCACGCTGCACGCCAGCACTTTCAGCGGCAATCTGCGCAGTGATTTCGGCTCTCCGCAGGACGCCGGACATGGTCCTGGAAGCAAGCTGGACGTACGCCTCGGCGACGGTCACGCCACGCTGTCCATCGAGACGTTCAGCGGCGACCTGCGTGTACGCAAAGTCGAATGAAGCCAGCGCTGGCGGGAGGACCGGACGACAACGCACAACCTGCGGCGGAGCCACGGCAGCGCGAGCAGGACTCCGTGTCACCGCGTTTGCTTCCACTCCAGCTTGGGAAAAGTCACCGACCCGGCGTTGCGCACTGAGGGCTACGTTTGCACCAATCAGGATTTCGCGTGCACGTTGTGCGGCAAACTCAGGGCCACCTTGGCCCAAGTCAACAGACACACTGCCGGGCGTCGCACATCAGGCAGCCGCCGAACAAGACCGTCGCGTACACAAGTTGGCGCAAGCACATGCTGCGTTTTCAAGCATCGGCAGACTGACAACAGGTTTACCGGTCCTGGGCTTACCGGTCCTGGGCTTACAGGTCCTGGTGGTACTGCACGTACGGGGTACGTGACTGATCAGGCTCGGGTCCCGCCGGGGTGTTCACGGGAGTGCCAGACGACCACAGATTCTGCGCACCAACACTCAACTCACCGCGCCATGGCAAGCGCCAGGTAACGCCAAGATCAATGCTGCTCCAGCGCGTGTCGGGGCTGAACTGGCCGGGGATGCCTACTTGCGGGCGCAGGGTGCGACCAACCAGCGACCCACTCAACGAACCATGGTCGACACCGAAGCTCAATACCTTCTGATCGAGCGTAGTGACACCAAGCAGATTGCCCGGCAACAGGCGGACGCGCCCCGCACTGGCGCCCAGATCGATGCCGCTCTTGCTACCAAGAGCGAGCCGGCCACTTGCGTTGAATTGGGTACTGCTGTCGAAACTGGCGAGCCCATCCACACCCGGCACCGCACCGGGCAACACCCGCGGCAGCGCAACGTTGGCATTGGATGTGCTGCGCGAGCCCACGCTCAAACCCAGGCTGTAGCGACCCAAGTCATAGCTGGCACCCACTTCGGTACCACTCAGACGCGATGATTGATTGGCCCAGCTCTGTTGGGTGAGTCCTGCGTGCGCGTGCAGGTTCTGCGCCAAGTCATATTGCAGCCCGGCGCCGACCACACTGGTTGCATCCACCACATGCCACGACAGCGGTACGTTGTTGCGCGCAGCACCCATCGCGGGGTCTTCATCCAGCTTGAGTGCCAGCAGGCGGCCGTCTTTGCCGCGCCATAGCGGCACTGCAACACCTGACTCAACCTCGCTAAACTGGCTCGGTTGCTGCAGCAACAAGCGTTGCGCCTCGGCGCCTCTGTCGCCCACACTCTGTGCGGCCGCGGCAAGTGGCAGCAGGAACATGATCAAGATGGCTGACAAATAGCGCATGACAGGGAAAAGCCACCGGCTAGTTGAGGAAGACGGCTAACGGGGTAGAGTGTAGCAAGTTTTACGTTCTGTTAACACCGAAAAGTGGCGCTGACGCACAAGAATAGCGTCACTATTCACAAATCTGACGTTCCCCGGCGTTTGCGTGATCGAACCCAGTTCACACTAGTGATGGCGGCACGCTGCAGCCACAGGATATAAAGTTGATCGTCTCGCCTCCCCGTGTCACTGGCCAACGGATTTTGGACCCGCATCGTTCATGAGCGTCACCTCGGAAACCCATCGCGCGCGACTGCAGGGGAATCTTGCCGGTTCCACGCACCTGAAGCAACGGGTCGAGACGATGTTGCAGGCGGCCGATACAAGCGCAGTCAAAACGGTATGTGAACAGCTACTGGGTGACGTCAACGTACACGGACGCCTGTACTGGTGCGACGCCAGTACGGCTCCCAAAGGCCGGTCGGGCGGCAACCTGCGGCTGGTCGAGGACGCTCTGGCCGATCGCGTGCTGATATTCGATGCGGGCGATGGCGTGCTGTCTGCGCAGTCCCGGGAGGACCTGCTTTGGGTGGGTCGCATGGCCACCGCTCGCGTTCGCCAACTCGTGGAAAGCAGCCGCCTGCAGGAGGTCATTACGCGCCTGGCGTTGGCCGAACGCGTGCAACGGGCGTCGCGTGCAATTATCGAGCAGGCCGACATCGACCAGCCGATGTCGGCGATGACCGCGGCTTTGCACGACATCGTCAGCAGCCTGTTGTACGCAGAGAACTTTTTCATCGTCGTGTATGACGCAGTCACGCAGAACGTCCGTTTCCCCTGCTACATCGACACCGTTGACACCAACGCACCGCTGCCGGATCAAGACATCCCGCTGCAAAGCATGCTGCACAGCCTGACCTGGACACTGCTGCACACTGGGCGGCCCATGCGCGGGTCGGAGAGCGAGCTGCAGCAGCAATTTGGCTCCGAACTCATTCCGCGTGATCCGCACTGCGAGCACTTGCTGGGCGTGCCGATGTTGCGCGGTGGCAACGTCGTCGGCGCATTGGTAACACGCAGCTACCGCGCGGACACGCACTACTCAGAACAGGACATGGATCTGCTCGTCACCGTCGCTCGACACGTGGAAACCGCGTTCGAGCGACGCGCGGCGCATCTCGAACTCGGTCGCCGAGTGGCCGAGCGCACCGCCGCGCTGAGCGAAGCCAACCGCATCCTGCGTCAACAGGTATCGCAGCGCCGACGCGGAGAGCGCTTGCAAGCGGCACTGTTTCGCATTGCCGAGTTGGCAAACGCGTCGGACACGCTGGAAAACTTCTACGCTGCCGTGCATGAGGTAATCAGCGATCTGCTGTACGCGCGCAACATCTACATCGCGTTGCTCGACGAGGAAACCGGGCTGGTTACCTTCCCCTACGGCGTTGACGAAACAGATCACCACTTCGAAGCACGCAAGCAAGGTCACGGTGCAACCGAGTACATCTTGCGCCACGGCACCCCCCTACTCGCCGGACGCGCTGACTTCGAACGACTGATGGCCCAAGGTGAGATTACCCAGATGGGCTCGCTCTCGGTGTGCTGGCTGGGCGTGCCGTTGAAGTTCGGCGACAAGCCGATGGGCGTGCTGGCGCTGCAAAGCTACTCAACGCGCCACGTGTACAACGCCCATGATCAGGAACTGCTCACCTTCGTCAGTTATCACATTGCCAATGCATTGCAACGCAGGCACGCGGCAACATCGTTGCAGCAGGCCTACGCCGGACTCGAGCGTCGCGTCGCCGAGCGGACTCGCGCACTGGCGCTGGCCAACCGCGACCTGCGCGAGCAGATCAACGAACGCGAGCGGGTCGAACGCCGGCTGAAATACGAAACGCTGCACGACTCGCTCACGGGGCTGCCCAACCGCACGTTGCTGCTGCAGCGGCTGCAACAAGCGCTCGCACGCTATCGACTGGACAGCAGGGACCAGTTTGCGGTGCTGTTCATCGACTTGGACCGGTTCAAGGTCATCAACGATTCCGTCGGTCACTTGGTCGGTGACGATTTGCTGTTCCAGGTCGGTGGACGCATTCGCGCGTGCGTCAAGACGCGGGATGTTGTGGCGCGTCTGGGCGGTGACGAGTTTGCGGTCCTGCTGGAAAGCATTGACCACAGTGACAAGGCCACCTTGATCGCCGAGCGCATCATCCACGAATTGCAAACCCCCTTTCAGCTCGGGCCCAAGGAAGTGTTCACGTCGGCGTCGATCGGCATCGCCTTGTCGGCGCCCAATTACACGCAACCCGAAGAATTGCTGCGTGACGCTGACGTGGCGATGTACAACGCCAAGGATGATGGCCGCCACCGTACGACATTGTTTGACGATCGCTTGAGACGTGAAGCCCTGTCGCTGCTGGACATGGAAAACGACCTGCGCCACGGCCTGGCACGCAACGAATTCGTGCCGTTCTACCAGCCGATCGTCGAGTTGGAAACCGGTCTGGTAATCGGTTACGAGGCGCTGCTGCGCTGGCACCATCCGCAACGCGGCTTGCTCTCGCCGGACGACTTTTTGCTGATCGCAGAAGAAAGCGGCTGTGCCGAAGCCATCGATTGGCGAATTTTCGAGCAGGTCTGTGCCCAAGCGCCACATCTGGTTTCAGGCGATGGCTTCATCAGCATCAACGTTTCGGGTCGACATTTTCGTTCCCCTGACCTTGATCAACGGCTGCTCGCGCTGTTCAAACAGTACGCCGTGTCGGCGCGTTGCATGCGTGTGGAAGTGACCGAGCACACCTTGCTGGAAAACCCCGAGCAGGCGAAGCGGATCCTGCAGAATCTGCGCAAACACGGTGTAGGCGTCGTGCTGGATGACTTCGGCACCGGCTATTCATCACTCAGTTATCTGCATCAATATCCTTTTGAAACGCTGAAAACCGACCGCTCATTCATCATTGAATTACCGGTCGACGATGAGCCAAACCAGGCTCTGGCACTGGTACGCACCATCCAGGTGCTCGCTGATTCGCTGCACATGCGTGTGATTGCCGAGGGCATCGAGGAAGAATCGCAACGCCGAGCGCTGCTCAGCATTGGCTGTCGGTTCGGGCAGGGCTTCCTGTTCGCCAAGGCGCAACCGGCCAAAAACTGGCCGCGAACCGGATTGCCGCTCCACTTGCCGTGAGCCACCGTGAGATGCCGGTGTGGTCACTCAATGTGTGGTGGCAGGTGACAGCGGCGCTGCGGCGGCACTGAGCAGGTGCTCGGCATCAATGCGGTCAAAGCGGTAGACGCGGGCGCAAAACTCGCAGATCACCTCGATCTCGTCCTCGTGCACCGCCAGCGCCGCCTCCACCTCGTCACGACCAAGCGAACGCAGCATCGCGCCGACGCGCTCACGACTGCAACTGCAACCAAACGCCAATGCACGAGGCGCGAACAAGCGCACTGACTCATCGTGATACAACCGATACAGCACCTGTTCGGATGTACTGCGCAGTAACTCGTCTGTGCCCAGGGTCGCAGTCAACTGCAACACCCGCGGCCAGGCATCCTCGTCTTGCACCGCATCGTGGCCCCCGTCTCCAGGCAACTGCTGCAGCACCAGACCAACAGCCTGCTTGGCGTCCACCGCAAGCAGGATGCGCGCCGGAAGCTGCTCGGACTGGGCAAAATAACTCTCGAGAGCCCCGCCTAGGTCGGCCTGTTGCAGATCCACCAGTCCTTGATAGCGCTGGCCACGCTCGACGTTGCCGATGGTGATCGCCATGCTCCCGGCAGGCAGCGCCTGCAGCGCCAACGGTTCGGGCAGAGGATCGGTCCAACGCGCCAGACCGCGTAGCCGCCCCTGATCGTTGCACTCGGTAAACAACAGGCGCAGCGCCCCGCTGCTCCTGAGCTCGATCGACAGCGCACCATCCAACTTGATGTTGCCGGTGAGCAATGCACTGGCGGCGAGCGCTTCGCCAAGCAGGGCATGCAGTGCGGGCGGATACGCCGCGCGACCAGCCACTTCGCGCCAGGATGCACCAAGCCGCACGAACGCACCACGAACGCCAGCACGCTCGAGCAGGAAAGGCTGCAAAAGATCTTCGTCAACGGTGCCCATTCGTTTCCCTCGCAGGTGGTGAGTATTCTGCCCTGAGCTTCCAGATGGGGGCGCAGTCCGGTGGCAACAACGCCCGTATACTGTCCGGGTTGCCGCTGTGGTTGCCCTGCTGGCGTGTTCTCGCACCGTCCCCTGTTGATGCGTCTGTTGCGCTGGTGTGCCGGCGCCATCGTGCTGTGGCTGGTACTCGGCTGGGTCGCGGTGATAGCTCTGCGCTTCATCCCGCCAGTGACCTCTGCGGTGATGCTTGAGCGCCAGGTCAGTGCCTGGGTGCATGGGGAAACAGACTTTCATTTGCGCCAGCACTGGGTGCCATGGCAGGCCATTTCCGCGAACGCACCACTGGCCATGGTTGCGGCCGAAGACCAGAAGTTTCCGTTCCACCACGGTTTCGACCTGGACTCGATCCAGCGCGCCATTGACGCTGCGGATGAGGGTGCACGCTTGCGTGGCGCCAGCACCATCAGCCAGCAGACGGCGAAAAACCTGTTCCTGTGGAACGGACGCAGTTTCGTGCGCAAGGGGCTGGAAGCGTACTTCACGGTGCTGATCGAATGGACCTGGCCCAAACAGCGCATTCTTGAGGTTTACCTGAACATCGCCGAATTCGGCAACGGCGTTTACGGGGTGGGTGCCGCCAGTGAAGCGTTTTTCCACACCACACCAGCACACCTGACCGCAAGCCAAGCTGCGCGTCTGGCGGCCGTACTGCCGAGCCCCCGGCGTCTGCACGCAGATCGGCCCAGTGCGTATGTCCTGCGCCGTGCGGACTGGATCATGCGACAAATGCGCCAATTGGGCGGTCCCGGCTACCTGCAACGGCAGCAGGATGGCGCCGGGGATCGCTCCGGGGATCAGGCTTCACGCCGATCCAACACGCCGCATCCGGGCGCGCGCTAGACTCGCCTTGAGGCGGCCCGCGCCCGGGCCGGGAGGCGCAGACATGACGCAGGTCAGGCAGTTGTTGGAAGACAAAGGCAGCACCGTGTACTCGATCACGCCAGAGGCCCCGGTGCTCGAGGCGATCAAGCTGATGGCGGAGCGTCGCATCGGCGCCTTGCTGGTGATGCGCGGACCGCGCCTGGTTGGCGTGGTTTCAGAACGCGACTACGCCCGCAAGGTCATCCTGCAGGGTCGCTCCTCTGCGGCTACCGCCGTCGCGGACATCATGACCAGCGAGCCGCTGACCGTGGTCGGCCCGGAAACGGATATTTTCGATTGCATGCACTTGTGCACCGATGGCCATGTTCGCCACCTGCCGGTGATACAAGACAACGCGGTGGTCGGAATCATCTCCACCGGTGATCTGGTCAAGGCGGTAATCGACGCACAGGCCGAGCAGATCGAGCACATGGAACGCTATATCACGAGCTGAAACCGACGCGACCGTGCAACCCCGATGCTGCGTGCCGACCAGCAGTGCAACGTGCCGCCCAGCGGTAGATCGAGCTGCCCAAGCGGTACAAGTGGGGTGTCCGGCCTCGGCACGATGGCGCAGGCACGTTCGACGAGCCGGCAGCGTGAGGTCTCATCCGTGCGTTGCGCCGTCAGCGGCAACATCCGGCGCCAGATCCGGCGACCACCCTGCGCGGCGTGCGACGACGGCAGCGGCAGCGGCAACCCCGGTGCCCAGCAAGGCGAACCCTGCCACGCCCACGCCAACCACGCGCAAGCCACTTACCGCGCTGGTCACCAGCAAGTCACCGAAGCGCCATACCGCCGTCTCGACAAAATTCTTGCCCTTGTACCGCGTCTCACGCGGCACCCGCGTGTACAGGGCATCAGCTGCCGGCTTGGTCATGCCGTAGGCGAGGCCGCGCGTGGCCACCAGCATCAACGCCAACACTGGCACGCTGTAACCGAGCAACAGCAGATTGCCATCTGCGAGCAATGCCACCCCGCCGAGCAGCGCCATGTTGGCTACGGCCGGCACGACCAGTCCCCAGCCGGCGCCATGGCGAATCAGCAACCAGCGGGTGAGCGTCAGTTGCAATGCGGCACCCAGCAGATTCGTGGCCAGGTCCAGATCGTTGTAGAACTCGGTGCGCGCAACAATATCGACAAAATTTGCCTTGGCGTAATCCGCCACCAGTGCATATGCCAGCGTGCCAATGCCATCGCCAAACAGCATCAACAGCGCCATGTAACGCAAAAACGGACGCGACCATACCTCCTTCACCCCAGCCCACAGCGATCCGCCAATCGGCTGACCACCGACGCTGTCGGCTCGGCGCTCGTTCTGTGCTGACAAATGCAGCAACAACGCCAACGCCGCACCCAACGCCGTCGCCGACACCAGCAGTAACGGCGCCACACCTATCACGCGCACCAGTACTTTGGTCACCAGCGGACCAGAAACGGCGCCGGCCATGCCACCCAGCGCAATCAGCGAAAATACCCGTCGGGCTTCGCCACTGCCGAAGATGTCAGCCATGAAGCTCCAGAACAGCGAGACGACGAACAGATTGAAAACGCTGACCCAGACAAAAAACACCACTCCCAGTACCCGCGGACCAATACTGTCCTGCGCCATGAACGCGGGCACAAACAGCAGCAGGCACCCGAGAAAAAAGCTGTAGCTCCAAAGCAACAACTGCCGCCTGGGGAAGCGCGCCACCAGCATGCCGAAAACTGGAGTGAGCAAGAGCATCACCACGAACACGGCGCCGTAGAACAACGGTAAAGATTGCGAGCCGACCGCTCCGCTCAACTGGTCGCGCACCGGGCGCACGATGTAATAGGCCACCATCAAGAAGAAAAACGCCAGCGCCGACAGCATCGGCGCAGCGGTTTTTTCCACCACGGGAAGACGGGGTAAACTCACATGCAGATCCAGCGGAAGGCATGCGCAGCCTAAGCGTTGGAAGCGCGGAAAGCGAGCAAGAGTGCGGACGGCTCGAGTCAAGCTCCTGCTTGTCTCACGCCGACTCCGCATCACAGGGGAGCAACTTTGGACACCTATGATTATGTGATTGTCGGTGCCGGTTCAGCCGGCTGCGTGCTAGCCAATCGGCTCAGCGCGAATCCGGCCAAACGCGTTCTGCTGCTGGAGGCGGGTGGACGCGACTGGAACCCCATGCTGCACATGCCCGCCGGGCTCGCCCGCTTGGCAAACAATCGACGGGTCAACTGGAACTACCGCACTGAACCGGAGCCGGCGCTCAACCAGCGTCGGTTGTGGTGGCCACGCGGCAAGACCCTTGGCGGCTCCAGTTCGATCAACGCGATGTGCTACATCCGCGGCGTAGCCGAGGATTACGCCAGTTGGGCTGAAGCGAGCGGGGACGTTCGCTGGTCATGGCCACAGGTGTTGCCCTGGTTCTTGCGCTGCGAGGACAACAGCCGTGGCGCCAGCGCGTGGCACGGCGCTGGCGGACCACTCGGCGTATCCGATCTGCGCCACCACAACGTTTTGTCCGCCACCTTGATTGATGCTGCGGTCAGTGCGGGGCTCGCCCGCAATGACGATTTCAACGGTGTCCGGCAAGCCGGGTTCGGGTTTTACCAGGTAACCCAGCGTGATGGCGCTCGTTGTTCGGCAGCAACCGCTTACCTCAAACCGGTACGCGCTCGTTCAAACCTGCGTGTGCGCACGCATGCCCTCGTGGAGCGGGTGGTTATCGCGAATGGCCGCGCCGTGGGTGTGCAACTGCGCCGTGGACGGCACGACACGGAGCGCATCGATGCCGGAGAAGTGATCCTCTGCGGCGGCACAATCAATTCACCACAGATATTGATGCTCTCGGGCATCGGCCCAGCGGATCATCTGCGTACCCACGGCATCGGCGTGGCCCACGACCTGCCCGAAGTCGGCAGCAACCTGCAGGATCACCTGGACATCTGCACTCTCGATGGCAGCACGCAGAAGGTCACCTACGATCATCTCAACGAGTTGACCACGGGGCTGCGCTGGCTGCGCCATCGCGACGGCCCGGGCAGTTCCAACATCGCCGAGGCCGGTGGCTTCATGCGCAGTCGCGTCGCTCCGGACGAGCGTTGCGATCTGCAGTTTCATTTCGTGCCTGCGCTGCTTGACGACCATGGTCGCCATCGTCTGCCCGGCTACGGCTACACCTTGCATGCCTGCCACCTGCACCCGCGCAGCCGCGGCCAGCTCCGCCTGCACTCAGCCGATCCGGCGCAGCCCATCGCGATCCACGCCAATTACCTGAGCGATCCCGAGCAGCACGATCTGACCGTGATGATCGAAGCAGCGCGCGTCGCGCGCGATATCATGGACCAGCCCGCATTCGACGGATATCGCGGACAGCCGGTATTCCCCGAACGCGCCATCAGCACCGACGCCGAGTACCACGATTTCATCCAGCGCAAGGCCGAGACGATCTACCACCCGGTCGGTACTTGTCGCATGGGCAAGGATGATCGTGCTGTCGTCGACAGCGAGCTGCGCGTGAATGGGGTGCAAGGGCTGCGGGTAGTCGATGCTTCCGTCATGCCGACGCTGCCCTCGGGCAACACCAACGCACCGACGATCATGCTTGCCGAGCGCGCAAGTGCGTTGATCGCTGGAGCGTAGCGCGCAAGCAGCGCGGAAGGGACGGAGGGAGTTGAGTTGCTACTTAACTCCCTCCGTCCCCATAGATCTATGCCGGCAGCGGGCAATGCACGCTGGCGCAAATCACGCGCAGCAGCTCCGCCTCCTCGACACTGACCACGCCGTCCGCATGGACGGCAGCGACAAGCCCTTGCAGCAACAGCTCCTTCGCCGCCGGCAGCAGCTCATCGAGTTCATCCAGCGCGTCTTCAAACGGCTCCTGCCACGCTGCCGGCAGCCCCGGCCAGCTCAGCGTCTCGCCGGGAAACACCTGTTGCATGGCCAGCAACCACGCACGCCGGGCAGCGGCGTCATCCTGGCTGCCGTTACTGGCGAGCACGGCGAAGACCAGGCCCACACTCGCGCGACAGGTCGTCAGTTTCCGCAAACCATCCACCGGGGCGCTGCGTGGCCGGCGCGCCTCAAGCAACTGCACGCGCATCAATCGCGTCAGACAATACTCATCGAGATCGACCTGACCATCGACGCGCACCAGCGCATCCAGCGTAGCGAGCAAAGTCTGGGTGCGGCCTTCGGGTAGTTGCTTCAACGCCGGAAACGCCAATGCTGCCAGCGGCAGGCGCAGTTCCGGCGCCAGCATCTCGACCTCGGCAAACAGCGCGCCCACGGCCTGTTGCACGTCATCGCCAAACGCATCGGCCAGCAAACGACGCTGGCGCTGCTGCAGCTCGTCCTTCGCGGACATCGCCAAGGCCAGCACCGTGGCGAGCGCAGCCTCGGGCTTCTGCACCGTTGTCGTCAAGCTGGCAGGCAAGCTACGGCGCAAGCTTGCGCCGCGTTCAAGTGCGGTCGGCGCAGAACCCGAGCGTGCCCCTTGCGTGGCCGCGGCGACGCCGCCCAACACCACCGGCAGTACCGGTGGCAAGCCACCAAGCCCGGGGAAACCCGGCACCACGCCGCCAGATCCATTCGGCGGCGGAGCAGAGCGAATGGCCGCTTTGTTGCTCTCCGCCGCTTGGGCGAGGGACGCTGCGAACTGCACAAGGTCCTCTTCGCCGAAGCCAGGTTGCAATGCGCGAATGCGCTTCAACAACGGCGGATGGGTGGCGAACAACGCGTTGAACTTCCCTCCTTCGCCAAACAGCATGTGCGCCACCTCTTGCTTGTTGGCCGCCTGCAAGGTGGAGCCTTCGCTGTGTATCGCGATCTTTTTCAACGCCCCGGCAATGCCGTCACTCTGGCGGGTGAATTGCACTGCCGACATATCTGCCAGAGACTCGCGCGAACGTGACACTGCCGCCTGAATCAAACGCGCAAAAAAGTAGCCGATGTAGCCCACGACGATAAGTGCCAGGCCAATCATCCATACCTGGCCACCTCCACCGTCGCGCCGGTTGCTGCGCCCGCCACCAAACCAGATCACCCGGCGACCGACGACGGCCAGCACCAGAATGCCGAACAACAGGCCCATCAGACGGATGTTGAGCCGCATGTCACCGTTCAGCACATGGCTGAATTCGTGCGCAATTACACCCTGCAACTCGTCGCGATTGAGTTGATCCAGGCAACCCTGGGTGACACATACGGCCGCATCTGACGGCGAGTAGCCGGCAGCAAACGCGTTGATGCCGGACTCCTCGGCCATCAGATAAACGTCCGGCACCGGTACGCCAGCCGCGATAGCCACTTCCTCGATCACGTTGCGCAACTGGCGCAACTGCGGCTCAGCGGTATCGGGCGGCACCTCGATCGCGCCAACGGTTTGAGCGACCTTCTTGCCACCCCCTGCCAGGCTCAAGACACGAAACAGCGAGCTGAGTGCGATACCGCCAACCACCACGCAACTGGTGATGAACATCAGCGGGACATTGGATTGCGTCGGCTCACCCTCGAGGGGGTGGTGGCCCAGCGCAAACCAGACCACCACGTCGATCGCCAGCACGATCGCCACCACCGCCAATACGAAGAGCACGACCAGGCGGCGACTGCTGCTCCGCACGCGTGCCTGTTGCGCAAAGAAATCCATGAGGTCTCGACCAGGCGATTGCAGCTCGGCATGCGCCGCGCTGCACCGTCATCAGCCGAAGGAAACCTTGGGTACTTCGCGTACCGCCGGGTCGTCAATCTTCAGCAATTCGGCCGCCACGAAACCAAAACTGTTGGCCACCATCGAAGCGGGAAAGACTTCACGCTTGTTGTTGTAGGTCAGCACCGAGTCGTTGTACGCCTGGCGCGCAAACGCCACGCGATTTTCGGTGGAGGTGAGTTGTTCGGAGAGCTGCATCATGGTCTGGCTGGCTTTCAGATCCGGATAGGATTCCTGCAAGGCAAACAGATGCCCCAACGTCTGCGTCAAGGCGTTTTCGCTGCTCGCCAACTGCTGCATTGCCGCGGGGTCTCCGGGGTTGGCCTTGGCGCCAGCCAGCCCGTCGACTGCGGCGTTGCGCGCCTGCACGACTGCTTCCAGCGTTCCCCGCTCGTGGGCGAGGTAACCTTTGGCGGTTTCCACCAGATTCGGGATCAGGTCGTGCCGCCGCGTAAGCTGTACATCGATTTGTGCAAACGCATTCTTGTAGCTGTTACGCGCGGTCACCAGTCCGTTGTAGACGGCGACGAAGTACAAGACAATCAGTGCGACCACAACCAACAAAATGATTATGCCCATCGGTATACCCTCCAACCTGCAGCGCACATCCGCGCCCGATTAACCGCAGAGTAGCATGCACTTCCGAAGTTTTTTACCACTCCTTGCGGTGGCTTTCCCGTTGGCCAGCATGCCGGCGCAGGGAACACCCGCTGCCGCCGCAACGCCTGCCGCGACTACCGCACGAGCCGTCCCGGCCACGCTCCCACCAGCGCGCGTGCATGCCGCATTGGCTGACTACAAACGCTGGCTGGACATCGTCGCCGAGCGCAACGAAGTCGCCGGCTTGGCCACCGCCGTGGTGGTCGGTGACAAGGTAGTGTTCGAGCGGACCATCGGCTACACCGATGCCCAGACTCGCCAACCGGTGATCCCCGATACCGTGTTTCGCCTCGCTTCACTGTCCAAGGCATTCGCCACGGCCATCACCGGACTGATCGTTGAAGGCGGGCGGCTGACCTGGGATACACGACTGGTGGACGTGCTTCCCTACTTCAAGCTCAAGGATACGGAAGGCACTGAGCACGCCACCGTTGGCGACATCCTGGGACAACGCCTGGGTCTGCCGCGCCATACCTACGACAACATGCTCGAAGGCAACGTCCCCTACGAGGAACTGGTGCGCAAGCTGGATGAAGTCGACATGAGCTGCAGCGTGGGCGAGTGCTACGGCTACCAGAATGTGGCATTCGCGATGATTGGCGACATCCTGTTCGCACGCACGGGGAATTTCTTCTACCGACTTGTGGACAAACGTATCTTCTACCCGCTGGGTATGATCGACGCCAGCTACGGCCGGGCCGCGTTGGAGTCGAGCAAGAGCTGGGCGCGGCCACACCATGGGACCAGTCGCGGCTGGGTGCCGTTCGAGCCGAACGAAACCTACTATCGAGTCGCGCCTGCCGCTGGCGTCAACGCCAGCATCCGTGACATGGAGAAGTGGCTGATCGCGCAAATGGGTGGCCGTCAGGACGTCCTGCCAACCGCGTTGCTCAAAGTGTTGCATGCTCCGGCGGTCGCGACCCCCGGTGAACTGCGGGCTACGCCGTGGCGCCGCGCACGTTTGACCGATGCGCACTACGCCCTCGGCTGGCGCGTCTATGAATACGGTGGTGAAACCCTGATCTTCCACGCCGGTGCCGTGGCCGGCTACCGTACGATGATTGGCTTCTTTCCCAAATACCACGTGGGCGTGGTGACCTTGTGGAATTCAACCGGGCCCACCGCCGGTGGCCTGATGCCCATGCTGTTGGACGACTTGCTCGGCCTGCCGCACGTGGACTGGGCAGGTATAGAGACTACTTCGGCAACCGCTGGCAAGGCCGGCCAAAATGCCGCCAAGCCGCGCGTGAAAAAGGCCGCGCCGCAACGTGCCGCACAGCGACGACACTGAGCGCGAATGCACAACAAGCGGATAGTGTTTGTCCGCGAGCGGACCGTGTGCGTTCGCGGCGACGGTCAGGCGAGCGCGGCACACCCCTAGCGTGCAGGCGTCGCGCGGCGCCAGTTCAAGCGGTTGTCACGAGACCTACCGTCACTCCCCGGCGACAACCGGTCCGAGACGCCCTCCCGGGAGTGCCACGCAGATGCATGCGGTAATTGCGCTGGTTTCCTCGCACTCCCGCATCCGCTCGGCGCATCTCTACAAGTTGAACTCGATTTTCTGCTGACGCTTGGTCGCAACTGCCACCCCGTTACTCATCGCCGGGGTGAACTGGTAGCGCCGCACCGCGTCGATGGCCGCACTGTCAAAAAGTCGATGCGGCTGCGACCCGACGACCGTTATGTCGCGCGTACGGCCTTCGGCGTCTACCGTGAAAGCGACTACAACCCAACCACTCTGGCGCGAGCGCAAGGCAACCGGTGGATAATTTGGTGGCACCGCCTTGGTCAGCACGGCGTCACTGGTAGCGCCACCCGCGCTGTCTGCCACCTTGGCACCGGCATTCGCCGCAGGTGTGGGCGCAGCCACTTGCGGCCGCGCGGCCGCTGCAGCGGGCGGCGCCGCTCGCTGTTGGGCCGCCGCCTGTTGCTGTTGCAGTGCCGCCAGTCGCTCGGCTTCCTGCTTCTCCGATGCCGCTCTCTGCGTCGCCGCCAACTGGGTTCTTTGCTGATCGAGTTCGACTTGTTGCTGCTTGTCCAGCATCTTGCGCTGAGCATCCAGTTTCGAGCGCAGGATCGTCAACGTATAGTTGGTGGGGTCGGCCTTGGCGAGCAGATCAATCTGTCGCTGCGCGCCAGTGAAGTCACGTGAGTTGATCGCCTGCTCCGCCGAGCTGGCGGCGAAGGGGAAGGTTTCGCGCAACGCATCAGTGGCCACCCGGTTGCCGGGTTGCGTCTCCAGCACGCGTAGATAGAACTCGAATGCATTATTGCCGGCAGGTGCAAGATAGCGTCGTTCATTCAGCGCCTTGCGCCCTTCGGCAAGGAGCTCATCCACGCCCATTGCCGCCACATTTGCCGGCGGGGCTGCAGCAGCCACTTTAGCTGCGGAAGTCGACTGCGCGGGTTGTCCGGTGGTGTCTGCAGCAAGGTTCTGCTGGTGCGGTCTGATGATCAGCAGCCATGCACCCACCGCAAGCAACACGAAGAGCACGACGACGGCTACCAGCGTCGTATTCGCGCGCCCGCGCATCGCGAGGCGGCCATCGATTCCATACCGAGTATCCATAGTCTCTCACTAGAGTGGCGACGTATTCCGTATGTTCCCCTGCCGAACCAGGGCCGCCGAAGTCCCCGACTTCAGCGCAGCACGGATGTGCAGAAGGTAACTCCAACGAGCAATGACGGCAAATGCTGTGTGTTGACCGTCCTGCAGCAGTTCGTGCAGGCCTGGAATATGTGTGGCCACGCGCAGGACCAAGATGCACGGTTGTCCCATCCAACCGACAAAATAAAAGTCCCGGCAAGCCGGGACGAATTGGTTCTCGAAAGCTCCCCCTCGCGCTGGGCACCGCTGGGGGAGAAGTCGACAGCTCTCTTATGCAAACACGACGTGTTACTTACTTCTTGGGCTTCTTTGCAGATTTTGCAGCGGGTTTCGCGGTCTTGGAGGCTTTCACCACCTTGGCCGATGCAGCTTTCTTGGCAGCCGGTTTCTTGGCAGCAGCCTTCTTCCCGGCAACTTTCTTCACGGCGGCCTTCTTGGCAGCAGCCGGCTTCTTCGCCGCCGGTTTCTTGGCAGCAGCCTTTTTCGCTGCCGGCTTCTTCGCAACCGGCTTCTTGGCGGCGACTTTCTTTGCGGTGGATTTCACGGCAGCCTTCTTGGCGGCCGGCTTCTTTGCAGCAGTTTTCTTGGCAGTGGCCATAGTTCGTCTCAGCTCCTCATCAGTTGGCAGTGGTTGCCCAGTAAAAGCGTGCAGGAACGCCTCGACCAACAAGTCGCTGTTGGTGGCGTGCCGAAAATTCTTGACCTGTCGCTCAGTACGCAAATCGGAAAGCCTGCGTAAAACATGCAGTGGAATGGAGACCGTGATCTTGCGTACTGCATTGGCCTTTTCACCATGTTGGATATAAGGCTTGATGAACTTTGCAGTTGCCATGATGCGCGTTCCCGGTGATCTGTTGCGAAAGCTATCCCTGAAGATTTCGGCTGTCAATTGATTTTAGCCACAAAATAAGACCCGTCGCCACACCGCATCGAGGCTGGCGTACCTGACGGCACAACACCTTGCGGCTATTTCATGAATAAATATAAAGACGTCTATACTTCCAAACGATAATCCATCATGAATATCACCATGTGCGCAAGGCGTTGCCAGCCAACGCTTGCGCGTGATCGGCGACGAATGCACACGCCGAATCACGACAAGCGAAGAGACCACACGATACGCAACCTGGATGGCGAGTGGCCAGTCGCGGAGATGAACGCAGGGCTACCAAACGACACGAATTGACAGTCGTCTCGCGCAGGAATTTTTTCCCTCTGCCTTCCCGTTTGGCTGGCACGCCGAGCACGTCGCCCCAGTACAACAGGCGCGGAGATGTCAGTGCGGAAATATTTTCGGGCGCTTCCGGCCGGCTTGGAAACGCTCTGTCGATGGTGGCGAAAGGGTGGCGGCGCAAAAATTTCTTCGTGCTGCGTCGGCCCGGCGATGGCGGCAACCGGGCGGTAATCCGCCGGGCCAGGGGCACCTTCGATGGCAGGAGAAGCCAGCGCACTTTGCGCACACGGCGCTGATGTACCGCTCGCCGCCAGTCATCGCGTCGGCAGGTCGCACATCCTCGGAATGCGCGAGCACCTTCGTGGCTAACCCACCGGATCATTCGCAGCGGAACGGCAAACCGCAAACCGCAAATCAAGCGACGTCCGGGCGCGTCGCCCGGACCCACGCGCGCAAACGTCAGTGCTCGTCGTTCTCAAGCAGTGCCTCGTACGCAGCCACATCCAGCAGCTCGTCCAGCTCGGCGCGGTCGCTGGGGCGGATCACGTAAATCCAGCCGGCTCCAAACGCGTCTTCATTGATGGTCTCGGGCTTGTCATTGAGCAGTTCGTTGACCTCGACGACCTCACCAGAGACCGGCGCGTAAATATCCGACGCGGCCTTGACCGACTCGAGCACCGCCGCGCCGTTACCGGCCTGCAGCGCCGACCCGATCTCCGGCAATTCGACGTAGACAAGGTCGCCGAGCTGTTCCTGCGCGTAATCCGAGATGCCGACACGCACCAGACCGTCATCTTCTACGCGCGCCCACTCATGGGACTTGAGGAACATCAGATCACCAGGAATTTCTTGCATGGTCGGGTCCAGGGTTTGGTGTGGTTGGGAACGACAACTCGTGGGGTCATTCTAATGACAACGTGTCCACGCGGAGGTGAAGTGCGCGCGGCTGCTCAAATACCGGCGCACGGCTTGCCACCGCGTACAAACGGATACTTCACAACGCGCAACGGCATCTCGTGGCCGCGAATGTCGACTTGCACCGAGCCAGTGGTGCCGGCGGGCACGCGCGCGAAACCGATGGCCTTGTTCAGTGTCGGCGCAAAGCTGCCGGACAGGATCTGGCCACTGCCATGCTCGGTACGCACCGTCTGCCCGTGGCGCAACACGCCCTTGTCATCGAGCACGACGCCTACCATGACGCGTTGCACGCCGGCATCCTTTTGCGCCTGCAACGCATCACGACCAATGAACTGGCGCCCTTCGTCGAGTGCCACGGTCCAGCCAAGATTGGCTTCCCACGGCGAAACGGTTTCGTCCATGTCCTGGCCATACAAATTCATGCCCGCTTCCAGGCGCAGCGTGTCGCGCGCACCAAGACCGGCGGGAACCACACCGGCAGCCGCAAGCGCTTCCCACAACTCAACCGCCTGATCATTCGACACGAGGATCTCGAAACCATCCTCACCGGTATAGCCGGTGTGCGCGATGAACAGCGGCATGCCACCTGGCCCCTGCCCGGCCGCGGCCGTGAACTTGCCAAGCTGCTCGATGCGCGAGCGATCCGTCTCGTGCAACAGGTCAAGCACCTTGCCGCGGGCGTTCGGCCCCTGCACCGCAATCATCGCGAAGTCAGCGCGCTCCCTCACTTCCACGCCAAACGCGCGCGCCTGCTGTTCGATCCACGCGAGATCCTTGGCCCGCGTTGCCGCATTAACCACTAGGCGGAAGTAGGCCTCGGCAAAAAAGTACACGATCAAATCATCGATCACGCCGCCCTCGGCGTTGAGCATGCACGAATACAAAGCCTTGCCCGGCACCTGCAGCTTGTCCACGTTGTTGGCGAGCAGATGTCGCAAAAATTGACGGGTGCGTGGACCGTGCAGGTCGACCACGGTCATGTGCGACACGTCAAACATGCCGGCGTCGCGCCGCACCGCATGATGTTCCTCGATCTGCGAACCGTAATGGACCGGCATGTCCCAGCCGCCGAAGTCAACCATGCGGGCACCCAGTGCGCGATGAGTGGCGTTGAGTACGGTCTTATCAGTCATCGGTGCGCGCCTCGGTGAAAGTACGATTATCGCGGTGCACGACCGACAAGCCAAGCGTCAAGCGAGCCAGGACCCTCCATCGCTCCACGTCCGCCTCGCTGTGCCCAAGCCGTGGGTTACATCAGGACGACGCCGCGTCCGCACCGGCGCAGGCACAAGCGTGACTTGTTCCGATCTGTGGCTTCTTCACACCACTGTCACTGCAGGAACGCCATCACCTCGTTGCATGAGGTCCAGCGAAACACCGACTACGAGTTTTAGCTTGCCGGCGGCACGCGGACGGGAGAATCGTGCACCTTGCCATTGGCGTGACAGCGGCCTGCACCCAGCAGCGACGACCGTGCACGGACGCGCTACAGATGACCATGCGCGATTCAACAGTGCGCGCCGGCCCACCCATGCCGTTGCTGCGTGCAACTGCGTGGCCAGGCGCGCGATCGCCATGCCCTCAAGCTGGCATGCTCCTCCACTATGCTCAACGGCATGACTGCACCTGCGCCGAACTTCGCGGAGCTGGATCTGGCAACCACGCCAGCGTGCCTGCGCATTCGCGGGGACTGGACGCTGGCGCACTACGCAGCACTGGAACACACGCTGGCGGATCTGCGCGAGCGCGTGGATGCGCACACCAGCATCGATCTGGATGGCGTCGACCAGCTCGACACCGCCGGTGCTGCCTTGCTCGCCGATTTGCTTGGCGCCACGCGACTGCGTGACCTGGCACACGAGACCCCGCACTGGCCGCCGGCTCGCCGCGCGCTGCTGGAAACTGTGGGCACCGCGCTGAATGAATACCAGCGCCAGGCGCAGCCCAGGCCGCACAACACGCTGTCGCTGTTGCTGGAACGCATTGGCGTGGCGACCGACAACTTCTACCAGCAGGCCCTGCAACTGCTCGGCTTTATCGGGCTGACCCTGGAAACGCTGGCGCGCGGGCTGCTGCGCCCACGCCGCTGGCGCATGACCTCGCTGGTGGCGCACGTGGAACAGATCGGACTGGACGCTGTGCCGATCGTCGCGCTGTTGTCGTTTCTGGTCGGGGCGGTAGTGGCCTTCCTGGGTGCCACGGTGCTCGCCGATTTCGGCGCATCGATTTACACCGTGGATCTGGTGTCGATTTCGTTTCTGCGCGAGTTTGGCGTGCTGTTGACCGCGATCCTGCTGGCTGGCCGCACCGCCAGCGCGTTCACCGCGCAGATCGGCTCGATGAAATCGCGCGAGGAAATCGACGCCATCCGTACTCTCGGCCTCGATCCCATGGAGCTGCTGGTGCTGCCGCGTGTGCTGGCATTGCTGATCTCGCTGCCGCTGCTGAGTTTCCTGGCCATGCTTGCCGGCATCCTTGGCGGCGCGATGGTGTGCATCTTTGCGCTGGACATCACGCCGGCCATGTTCCTGTCCATGCTGCGTGCGGATACCGACGTACGGCATTTTCTGGTGGGCATGGGCAAGGCACCGGTGTTCGCATTCCTGATTGCAGTAATCGGTTGCCTGGAGGGCTTTCGGGTCACCGGCAGCGCCCAATCGGTCGGCGAACACACCACTTCCAGCGTGGTCCAATCCATCTTCGTGGTGATTGTGATCGATGCGATTGCCGCCTTGTTCTACATGGAGATGGGCTGGTGAGCGCGCCGACGCAGGCCAGCGCGGCACCGCCCGTGGTGGTCGAGGTGCGCGGTTTGATCAACCGTTTCGGCGCGCAAACCGTGCACGACAATCTCGACCTGGACGTCCACCGTGGCGAGATCCTCGGCGTGGTCGGTGGTTCGGGCAGCGGCAAATCCGTGCTGCTGCGCTCGATCGTCGGGCTGCTGCGACCGACGGCCGGCAGCGTACGCGTGTTTGGCGAGGATCTGCTGGCACTGTCGGCTGAACGGCGCTCGCAGATCGAGCGGCGGTTTGGCGTGTTGTTTCAGCGCGGCGCGCTGTTCTCCTCCTTGACCGTGGCCGAGAACGTCGCGCTGCCGCTGATCGAACATGGCGGACTGGATCGCGAAGCGGCGGCCTACATGGCGGGTGTCAAACTCGCGCTGGTCGGCCTGCCGCGCGATACCGCCCACAAATCGCCGTCAGCGCTGTCGGGCGGCATGATCAAGCGTGCGGCACTGGCCCGCGCGCTGGCGCTTGATCCGGAGATCCTGTTTCTGGACGAGCCCACTGCGGGCCTCGATCCGATCAGCGCCGCCGCGTTCGACCAACTGTTGTTGACGCTGCGCAACGCGCTCGGGCTGACGGTGTTTCTCGTCACACATGACCTGGACACGCTGTATACAGTGTGTGACCGCGTCGCCGTGATATCGCAGCAGAAGGTACTGGTGGCCGGCCCACTGGACGTCGTCGCGGCAACCGACGATGCCTGGGTGCAGGCTTATTTCCACGGTCCACGCGGTCGCGCGGCAGAACACGCGGCCCAACGCCTGGCGGAGGAAACCTGAAATGGAAACGCGCGCACATCATGTGTTGATCGGCCTGTTCACCGTGATCGTGGTGAGCGGCGCCCTGCTGTTTGGCCTGTGGCTGGCCAAGACCAGCACGGACAAGGCGTTTCATGATTACGAAGTGGTGTTCAACGAGGCGGTTTCCGGCCTCAGCCAGGGCGCCGCCGTGCAGTACAACGGGATCAAGGTTGGCGACGTGACGCGGCTGAAACTTGATCCGGCTGACCCGCGACGCGTGCTGGCACGCATCCGCGTAGCCGCCGACACGCCGGTCAAACAGGACACCCAGGCCAAGCTTGCGCTGACCGGCCTGACCGGGCTGTCGATCATCCAGCTCAGCGGCGGCTCGCCGCAATCCCCGCCATTGCACGGACGCGATGGCCAGGTGGGCGTCATCGTCGCCAATCCGTCTCCGCTGGCCAAACTGCTCGCCGGTGGCGAGGACCTGATGCTCAACATCAATGAGGTAGTAGCCAAAGCCAGCCACCTGTTGTCTGACGACAACATGCAGCACATCAACAGCACCCTGGCCCATCTGGACCAGACGACAGGTGCCGTGGCCGAGCAGCGCGACGAGATTCGCCAGTTGCTGCAACAACTGGCACTGGCCAGTCGCAACGCCAATGCCACGCTGGCGCAGACCGAGGAACTGGCACGCAACGCCAACGCTCTGGTCAACGGTCCGGGCAAGGCCGCGCTGGACAACATGCAAACGTCGATGGCGTCGTTGCAACGCGCCACCGCCACCATCGACCGGTTGCTCAGCGACAATCGCGACGGGCTGAACAGTGGCCTGCGCGGTATGGGTGAAATCGGCCCGGCTCTCATCGAGCTGCGCAAGACGCTGGAATCGCTGCAAACCATTTCGCGCAAGCTCGACAACAATCCCAGGGGTTTTCTGCTCGGCCGCGACCAAACCAAGGAGTTCAAACCATGAATCTGCGCCGGTACTGCGCGGTGATCACGCTGGGCATGCTGCTTGCCGGCTGTTCGATCCTGCCCAAGAGCGAAGCACCCAACGTCTATTTGCTACCGGCTACTCCGGCGCAGGCCGCTCCGCCGCAAGCCCGGATGCAAGAGTCATTGCGCATCGTCACCCCCGACGCGGCGCGCATTCTGGACAGCAACCGCATCGCCGTGGTGCCACAAGACAATGTGATCACTGCCTACCAGGGCGCACGCTGGAGCGATCGTGCACCACGCTTGCTGCGCGACCGACTGCTTGACGCGTTCCGCACGGATGGCCGGTTTTCTGCGTTGAGTAGCGATGACGCACAACTGCAAGCCGATCTGGAATTGATCAGCGATTTGCGCGCGTTCCAGACCGAATATGTGCGCGGCGTACCGGTGGTGGTGATCCGTTATGACGCCCAACTCGTGCACTCTCGCTCAAGGAAGATCGTGGCCACGCGTCGCTTCGATATTCGCCAACCAGTCGCCGGCAAGGAAGTGCCGCAGGTGGTGCCGGCATTTGGTCAGGCGACGGATCAACTCGCCGCCGACGTCATCGCATGGGTGGCGGCAAACGCAGCGGCCGCCAGACGCGAATGAGCGGGGTGGCGCGCGCCGAACTTTGCGTTTGACAAGGCACGCCGCTTGACGCCGGGCGAGCAAGGCGGGGAGTGCACACCCTGCAGCCGCCGATCGACACCCAGCGCGAACCACAGGGCGAACTACGCCCGCCGACTTCCGCGCGATGCTCGATGCTCACGCCAAGCGGAGCCGGCACTAGTCCAGAGCCGGCAGATGTTCGGCCAGTTGTTCTGCCACCTGTGCAGCCATGTCCTCGGCGCGCTTGCCGCTGGTCAACAAATGGATGTCCGGTGCGTCGGGCGTTTCGTATGGCGAATCAATGCCGGTGAAATTGCGAATCTGCCCGGCACGGGCCTTCTGGTACAGGCCTTTCGCATCGCGCCGCTCGCATTCGGCCAGCGGCGTGTCCACGAACACTTCGACAAACTCGCCCGCGTCGAACAACTCACGCGCCGACCGCCGCTCGCCGCGATAGGGCGAGATGGCGCTGACCAGCACGATCAAACCGGCATCCACCATCAAATGCGCCACTTCGGCAATGCGCCGGATGTTTTCCACGCGCGCCTCCGGCGTGAAGCCGAGGTCGCGGTTGATGCCATGGCGCACATTGTCGCCATCGAGCAGATAGGTGTGATAACCAAGTGCGTGCAGCCGCCGTTCGACCAGGTTGGCAATGGTTGACTTGCCGGCACCGGACAGACCAGTGAACCACAGGCACAGCGGGCGCTGACCCTTGCTTTGGCCGCGCACCGCCTTGTCGATATCCATGTGTTGCCAGTGCACGTTGCTGGAGCGGCCCAGCGCAAAATCCAGCATGCCGCACGCCACCGTCGCGTTGCTCTGACGATCGATCAGAATGAAACCACCGAGCGTGCGATTGGTCGCGTAGGCCTCAAACGCGATCGCGTCATCCAGACCCACCGTGCAGTACCCCACCTCGTTCAAGGCCAGATGACGCGCGGCGAGTTGCGCCTGCGTGTTCACATCGACCTTGTACTTGATCGACATCACCCGGGCATTGACCGTGCGCGTGCCGATTTTCAGCCAGTACGTGCGATTGGGCAGCAGCGTGGCATCGCCCATCCACAGCAAGTGGCAGGTGAACTGGTCAGCCACCGGCGCCGGGCGCAACGCATCGGCGATGACTTCGCCGCGGCTGATGCCCAGTTCACGATCAAGGCACAGCGTGATCGCCTGACCTTCACTGGCACGCGGCAGATCGCCGTCCTGGGTGACGATGCGTTCGATGTGCGCACGCTGCACCCCGGGCTGCACCACGATCTCATCGCCCACCGCCACGCTGCCACCGCAGATGGTGCCCGCGTAACCACGAAATGATTGATCGGGGCGATTCACCCATTGCACCGGCATGCGGAAGTCGGCGGCACTGACTTGCGCCACATCGACCGTCTCCAGCACCTCCAGCAAACTGGCACCGGTGTACCAAGGCATCCGCGACGAGTGGTCGCCGACGTTGTCGCCAGTCAGCGCCGCCACCGGCAGGCACTGCACGTCAGTAATGCCCAGGCTCGCCGCAAGTGCGCGGTAGGCTGTCGCAATATCGGCATAGGTCTTCTGCTCGTAGCCGACCAGATCCATCTTGTTGACCGCCAGCACCACATGCCGGATACCCAGCAAGCCACATATGTAAGTGTGCCGCCGCGTCTGCGCCAACAAGCCCTTGCGCGCGTCGATCAGCACCACCGCCAGCTCGGCGTTCGATGCGCCGGTGGCCATGTTGCGCGTGTACTGTTCGTGCCCGGGGCAGTCTGCGACGATGAAACTGCGCCGCGCAGTATGAAAGTAGCGATACGCCACGTCGATGGTGATGCCCTGCTCCCGCTCGGCGTCGAGTCCATCGGTGAGCAGCGAAAAATCCAGCGCATCGCCGGCGTCGGCGTGCAAGCGCGCACTGTCACGCACCAGCGCTGCAATCTGGTCATCGGCGAGCATGCCGGCGTCGTACAACAAGCGGCCGAGCAACGTGCTCTTGCCGTCATCCACGCTGCCGCAGGTGATGAAGCGCAACAGGCCCTTGCTGGCGGTTTCCGCAGTCGCCATCAGAAGTAGCCCTCCTGCTTCTTGCGCTCCATCGATGCCGTCGGATCCTGGTCGATCACCCGGCCCTGGCGCTCGGACGTACGCGAGGCCGCCATCTCGGCGATGATCTTGTCCAGCGTGTCGGCCTGAGATTCGACCGCCCCGGTCAACGGATAGCAGCCCAGCGTGCGAAAGCGCACTTCGCGCATCTGCGGTTGCTCGCCGTCCTGGAACACAAAGCGCTCATCGTCGACCATGATCAACGCGCCATCGCGCTCGACAATCGGGCGGGGTTTGGCAAAATACAGTGGCACCAGCGGGATGGATTCGCGCCGGATGTACAGCCATACATCCATCTCGGTCCAGTTGGACAACGGAAACGCGCGTACCTCTTCGCCCTTGCGCAAATGCGTGTTGTAGGTGTGCCATAACTCCGGGCGCTGATTTTTCGGATCCCAGCGGTGCTGGGCATTGCGAAACGAAAACACGCGCTCCTTGGCGCGCGATTTTTCCTCGTCGCGCCGCGCACCGCCAATCGACGCATCGAAGCGATACTTGTCCAGTGCCTGCTTCAGCGCCTGGGTCTTCATGATGTCGGTATGCACCGTCGCACCGTGCGTGAACGGCGACACGCCCTGGCGTACGCCTTCCTGGTTGGTGTACACCAGCACCTGCACGTCGCCCGCCGCCGCTATGCGCTCGCGAAACGCGATCATCTCGCGAAATTTCCACGTCGTGTCGATGTGCAACAGCGGCATCGGCGGCTTGGCCGGATAAAACGCCTTGCGCAACAAGTGCAGCAGTACCGACGAATCCTTGCCGATCGAATACAGCATCACCGGCTTCTGGAATGCCGCCTGCACCTCGCGAAAAATATGGATGGCTTCCGCCTCCAGATCATCGAGATGGGAGTGTTGAAGCAACGAAGATTCAGTCATAAGGCCAGCGAGATGCGACAAACCGATCGTGGCTCTCTGCGACCGGCAGCGTCACCGAGCCCAGAGATCAACCTCGCATATTACTATGAACGCCGCGCCGCCCAACGCCATCTGGCGCGCCGCTACCCCACCGCCAACCGTCATTCCGGCGAAAGCCGGAACCCAGCGCCTCACCCTCAACCGCCCCCACTCCCGCTAACCGCCATTCCGGCGCACGCCGAAACCCCGTGCCTCCGGCTCGTCAGGAGCGTCCCAAATATGGTCATTCCGGCGAACGCCGGGAGCCAGCACCTCACCCTCAACCACCCCCACCCCCGTAACCGTCATTCCGGCGAACGCCGGAACCCAGTGCCTTACCCCCAACCACCCCCACTCGCTCCCGCTAACCGTCATTCCGGCTTTCGCCGGAATGACGGACGTCGCGTGATGGGCAGATGTGACAACTGAGAGGGGGTGATGGGGCTTCGAGTTCACGCCACAGACCCTGGGTTCCGGCGTTCGCCGGAATGACGGAGGGGTGCCTGATGGGAAAGATGCGACCACTGACAGCTACGATGACGCGGCTTCGAGTGCAAGCGACAGACGCTGGGTTCCGGCGTTCGCCGGAATGACGGGAGGTGCGTGATGGAAAAGATGCGACAACTGCGAACTACGATGGCGCGGCTTCGAGTGCAAGCGACAGACCCTGGGTTCCGGCGTTCGCCGGAATGACGGAGGGTGCGTGATGGGAAAGATGCGACAACTGCGAGCTGCGCTGGCGCGGCTTCCAGTGCAAGCGACAGACCCTGGGTTCCGACGTTTGCCGGAATGACGGGGGTGCGTGATGGGAAAGATGCGCCCACTGACCGCTACGACGACGCGGCTTCGAGTGCAAGCGACAGACCCTGGGTTCCGGCGTTCGCCGGAATGACGGAGCATTGTGACGACGGGGCTAAAACGAAGGAGTTACAAAGCGAGAACCCAGCGCCTCCCCCTCAAACACACCCACT
>JBDSWR010000113.1:0-5001 GCA_039926605.1 Rhodanobacter sp.
TGTTTGGCAACAACATGCTGGTGGTGTTGTTGCGCGAGTTCTCGGTGACCCTGACCGCCGCCGTGGTGATCTCGGCGCTGGTGTCGCTCACGCTTACACCGGCGCTGTGCGCGCACCTGTTGACGCATGAGCGCGTAGACCGGGAACCGCCCGGTCGGCTGGAACGGGCAGTGGAAAATTTCGATCACCGCCTGCTGCGCCTGTACGAACACGCGTTGGACTGGGCAATGCGTCATCGCCGCCTGATGCGTTGGCAACCGCTGACCCTGCTGGTGCTTACCGGAGCACTCGGCTTTGCGGTGGTGAAGACTGCCGGTGGCAGCTTCATGCCCGAAGAGGACACGGGCCAGTTGCAGGCCAGCATCAGCGCTGATGCCAATATCGCACCGACCGTCATGGCCGCACACGCCCGGCGTGTGGCCGCCATCATGCAGGCCGACCCGGCCGTGTTGGATGTACTCACCATGCTCGGCCGCAACGGCGGCGACGGGGCCGTGGGCAACAATGCACAGATGTTCGTCGATCTCAAGCCGCGCGGCAGCGGTCCGGGCGAGCGCCCGGAGAAGGTCAAGCAAATCATCGAGCGACTGGCCAAGCAGTACGACGCCATGCCCGAGGTGAAAGTTTCGCTCAGCTCAGTGCAATTTCTCGGCGGTGGCGGCAGTGGTGACAATGCCGGCCAGTACGAATTCCAGTTGGCCAGCAGCAGCGGTGGCGGCGACCTGCAGCCGTGGACGCTGAAAATGGTGCGACATCTGCGCACGCTGAAGGAGTTTCGCGACGTCAGCAGCAACTTCGATCAGGTAGGTCAGCAGCAACTGCTGAAAATCGACCGCGAAACGGCCGCGCGTTTGCACGTCGGCATCGGCACCATCGACTCGGCGCTGTACAACTCGTTCGGCCAGCGTCAGGTGTCGCAGATTTATTCCGACATCAACCAGTACGCGGTGGTGCTCAGCGCTGGTGCGGCGCAGGAGGTCAGTCCGCAAGCGCTGTTGAACGTGCAGGTGCGCAACGATCTGGGGCGGATGATCCCGCTGTCCGCACTCGCGCACGTCGAGCCGAACATCACCCCGCTGCGCGTGCGTCACCACAACCAGCTGGAGGCGGCCACCATCAGTTACAACCTGGCCAAGGGCGTGGCACAGGACCGGGGGGTCAAGCTGGTGGAACAGGCCGCCTATGCGATTGGCCTGCCGGGCAGCATCCACGTCGACTTCACTGGCGCCAACCAGCGCCTGCAGCAGGCCCAATCCAACGGCATGGTTTTGCTGCTCGGTTCCATCCTCGCCATGTACATCGTGCTCGGCATCCTCTATGAAAGTCTTGGCCACCCGCTGACCATCCTGTCCACCCTGCCGGCGGCCGGCGCCGGCGCGTTCCTCGCCATGCTGGTAACGCAGACGCAGATCTCGATGATGGCGATCATCGCGATTCTGATGTTGATAGGCATCGTCAAGAAAAACGCGATCCTGATGGTCGACTTTGCGCTGGTCGCCGAGCGCGAACGCGGCCTGTCGCCACCCGATGCCATCCGCGAGGCGGCGCTGGTACGCTTCCGCCCCATCACCATGACCACCTTGGTCGCCATGGGCGCGGCGATGCCGCTGGCGATCGGCTTTGGCGTTGGTTCGGAAATGCGCCAGCCACTCGGTATCGCCATCGTTGGCGGCCTGCTGGTGTCCCAGATGCTGACCTTGCTCAGCACCCCGGCCATCTACCTGTGGAACCACGACCGCAAGCTGCGCAAAGCCGCGCGCAAGCTGCGCAAGGCGGAAAAGAAGCGGCTGAAGGCGTTGGGGCGGGCGCAACAAGCAACTGGCTGAGTTTTTGCGCCAAACCCTCCAGCCACGTCGAACTCGCGCCCTTGCGGCGCGGAGGCGTCGCATCCGGTGAGTCGCGTCCATCGCACATTGGTTACGCCGAGGCATATTTCGTTTTCGACGCCTCTTCTCATGATTCCGGGTCCGAAGCTGTCTTTGCGAAAGGGAATAAAAGCGGACACGCTGCCCTCAATCAATCCCAGACCAAATAAACATCTTATGGAAGGCATTCGCCACCTGCTGGCCAGCTTGCATGGCCGCTACACGCAGAAGGAACTGGCCGCTTTGCTCGGCGTCGACACGCGTACCGTGCGTCGTTGGCAGTTGGGCGAAACCGATCCACCGCCGTATCTCGCCGATGCAATTCGCGTGCGTTTGCTGCCATTGGAGCCTGTCGCGGAAAGCGGCTTCGGCACCTTTACCTTCATTGATTTGTTCGCCGGCATCGGCGGCATTCGCCTGGGTTTCGAGGCGCACGGCGGGCGCTGCGTGTTCACCAGTGAGTGGAATCCGTACGCACAGAAAACCTATCTGGCAAACTTCCCGGAAGCGGCGCCGGCCTTCGCCGGCGACATCACCAAGGTGAACGCCAACCACATTCCCGATCACGACGTCTTGCTGGGTGGCTTTCCGTGCCAGCCCTTCAGCATCGCTGGCGTGTCCAAGAAAAATTCACTGGGCCGCAAACACGGCTTCGCCGACGAAGCGCAAGGGACACTGTTCTTTGACGTGGCCCGCATCATCAAAGCCAAGCAACCCAAGGCGTTCCTGCTGGAAAACGTCAAGAACCTGCTCAGCCACGACAAGGGCAACACCTTCCGCGTCATCCAGAAAGTGCTGGAGAAGGATCTTGGCTACAAGATCCATTGCAAGGTCATCGACGGCCAGCACTTCGTGCCGCAGCATCGCGAACGCATCCTCATTGTCGGCTTTCGCGAGCCGACGGACTTCACGTGGGACGACCTGCAGTTGCCAAAGGATGGGCCGAAGCTGAAAAGCATCCTGCATCCGCAAGATGGCAGCGAGGTGCCAGAGCCTCACTACACGACCGGCGCGAAGGCAAAGGTCGATCCGCGGTACACACTCACGGCAAACCTGTGGGCGTACTTGCAGAACTATGCCGCCAAGCATCGTGCGTTGGGTCACGGCTTCGGCTTCGGGCTGGTCGATGGCGACAGCGTTACCCGCACGCTGTCTGCGCGCTACTACAAGGACGGCTCGGAGATTCTGGTTTCACAAGGCCCACGCAAGCGTCCACGTCGACTGACGCCACGCGAGTGTGCGCGGCTGATGGGCTTGCCGGACACGTTCAAGATTCCGGTGAGCGATACGCAGGCGTATCAGCTGCTCGCCGAAGCGGCGGTTGTGCCGATGATCGATGCGGTAGCAAAGTGCGTAATCCCCAACCTACGCACCGACGAGGAAGTCACTGTGATGGATGCACCGACGATTTCGAATAATGCGTTTTCCGGCAAGGGCAGTTGGACTCGCGAGCAACTCAAGCTTGCCTTCAATTTTTATTGCCAAACACCGTTCGGCAAATTGCACGGCCGGAATCCTCAGATCATCCAATTGGCGGGATTGATTGGTCGTACGCCTAGCGCGCTGGCGATGAAGTTGGTCAACTTTGCCAGCCTTGATCCGTCCATTACCAGCACGGGCCGCAAGGGGTTGAGTGGGGCGTCGGCGCTTGATCGAGAAATTTGGGACGAGTTCCATGCCGACTGGGAGCGCCTCACTGTCGAGTGTGAGCAGCTACGTCACTACTTACTGCGCGAGCACGGTTTGAAGGCTGACGTTCCTAATGAAACTCTTCCCGACATCACGCTCACCGACTTCACGGGCGAAACTCGGCAAGCGTTGGTGCAGCAGCGCGTAAAGCAAAATTTCTTCCGCCGTGCCGTGCTTGCTAGCTATCGCGGCCGCTGCTGCATTTCCGGCGTAAGTGACTCGCGGCTACTGGTTGCCAGTCACATCGTGCCGTGGAGTACTGACAGTGCGAATCGTCTCAACCCGAGTAACGGGCTGTGTCTTTCCTCGATTCACGACAAGGCGTTCGACAGCTACCTTTTTACACTCAGCGACGATTGGCGCGTCGTGCTGTCTCCGGCGCTGAAGGAGACTAAAGACGCTTTCCTGCGCGAAGTCTTTTGGGCGGCAGAGGGCAGGAAGATCGAGTTGCCTGAGCGCTTTGTGCCTGACTTGGCGTTCGTTGAACGACATCGATCGACCATGCTCGCCACGCCTGCCAAGGGCTGAGTGATCTATGGACGCGAACAACATCAGCGAGGATGAGTTTTGGGATGACTGGGGCGTCATCCAGAAGTCTGATGGCGAGATGTTCGAGTTTGAAGATGTGAAGGATCAGCCGGTCAACTGTGTATGGACGATTCTCGAGTCCGGCGACGGCGATGACGGCAATTGGTACGCATCGCCGGGGTTCCATATCGTCAATCGCATGGGTTATGTGATGACCAAGAAGCCGTGGGCAGACGAGCTACGCGACGCAATCTACTTTCTGGATGACTTCGATCATGAGGACGAGGGTCAGGCAGATGATTGACGGCCAGTACAGCGTTTTGATCTATCAATACGGCGATGCCGATCACGTCACTAAACCCGGTCGGCTGTTGCTACGTGGCAAATGCGAGTCGATTTGGAAGATGTGCTTCGCGCCGCTTGCGATAGCCGAGAATACTTCGTGGCCGAACAGGTCGGCGTGCCTGTGCTTTACGCCGAGTTGTACGCGCTCAGCGGAGGCCCGACGATCGACGATGTTGCCTTCCACGAGTTCCTCGGTTTGCGCCCCGCGATGCGGGAAGAAGCGCGGTTGTTACCGGTTTGGGGTGATCTCGTTAGTTTCGTCGACCGCTTCCGCGACGTGAGGTATTGGGATTGCACGCTGTCGCCGCATTGCTCGTAAGTCTTTGCGCGGGGGAACGAAGGCTCTTCATGGCCCGCGCAATGCCGTAACAGCGCCGCCCCCCACACGATCATTTGCTATGGTTCGACCTTCCCATTCCGAACGGATCGCCCATGCGCATGGCTACCGCCGCTTTGTTCGCTACCCTTACGTTGGGCGCTGCCGTGGTCATGCCGGTGGTTGCTGCTGAGCTGACCATTCCGCCGATCCAGTATCACGAGCGCACGTTGTCGAATGGCTTGCAGGTGATCAGCG
>JBDSWR010000114.1:0-9958 GCA_039926605.1 Rhodanobacter sp.
GCTGATGGCCAGGCGCGCGGCGAAGTGCATTCGAGCTGATGTCGATCATGCGCGCCAGATGGTTGCCGCTGCTGCTGGGCTTCGCGTTGCTGCCAGTCGCGAGTCATGGCGAGGATCTGATGGATGCTTACCGTCAGGCCATCGCCAATGACCCGGTGTTGAGCACGGCCAACGCGGCACAGCGCGTGACTGCCGAAAACGTGCCACAAGCATGGTCGGCGTTGTTGCCACGGCTGTCTGTCGGACTCGGTCTGGAACAGATTCGCGGCGGTAGCGGGGATGTCACCAGCTCCAACGGCAACGTCGTGTCCAGGGGCGCGAGCGGTCATACGCGCGAGCGCAACCTGAGCGGGATCCTCAGTCAGCCGCTGATCGATGTGGCGTCCATTGCGCGGTTGCGCGCTGCACACGCAAGCGACGATGCGGGCGAGCAGGTCTATCGCGCAGCGCTGCAACGACTTTACGTGCGTGTCTCCAGCGCGTACTTCGGCGTACTGGTCGCGCAGGATGCGCTGGAGGTCTTCCGTTCCTACGAAGATGCCTACAAGCAGGAGTTCGAGCAATCCAGCGTACGTTTCAAGAACGGTCTGGCCATGGCCTCCGACGTCACCCAGTCGCAGGCGAACTACCTGTTCATCAAGTCCCAGCGTATCGGCGCGCAGGTCAGCCTGAAGGACGCCAACCGCGCGCTGGAACAAATCACCGGTCAGCCTACCGGCGTGCTGAAGAAACTACGCGACGACCTGCCGATGCAGCCGCCCGAGCCCGCTGACCCACAGGCGTGGGTGGACGCGGCGATGCACAGCAATCCGGTGATTCTCGCCGCGCGATACACGGTAAGGGCGGACGAGCATCAGGTTTCAGCAGCGCGTGCCGGACACCTGCCCACGCTCAATGCGGACCTGCAGTATGGCAAGTTCGGTACATGGTCCAGCGCGGTGCCGGGCGCTGCCGCCTACGGCCCGGGCGTCACCACCATCGGCCTGACCCTGAATGTGCCAATTTTCAGCGGCGGCCTGACCCAGTCGCAAGTACGCCAGGCAATTGCCCGCCGCGATGAAGATCAAGGCACGCTGGAAAGTCAGCGTCGCCAGGCCGCACGCGATGCCAACAATTACTACAACCTGGTCGTCGACGGCATCGAGCAAGTGCAAGCGGCGCGCACGTCGGTGGACGCCGCAGGGAAGGCGCTGGCGTCGATGCGCGCCGGCTACGAAATCGGCACACAAAGCCTGACCAACGTGGTGTTCGCCATCCAGACGCTGGCCTCCGTGCGCAGCGAGTACAGCGTTGTGCGCCACCAGCTGGTCCTCAACAAACTCCTGCTCAAGCAGGCCGCTGGGTCCATCGACCTGCACGATCTGGAGGACGTCAACCGGCTGCTCGAATGATGAACCCTCTCCCCCGACGGTGAAGCTGTCAGGGGAGAGGGAGATGTCCAGATCGCTCCCGAAGGATGAAGTCGTCAGGGGAGAGGGAGTTTGGACGGCGGTGATGCTGGCGACAAGCTCGGTACGAGCGTTTGAACCCTCTCCCTTGGCGCAGCCGGGGGAGAGGGCAGGGTGAGGGGGCGCTTTTGCTCTTGGTGGTGCGCCAGAAGCTGAAAGCCCCCTCACCCCAACCCTCTCCCGCAACGGTGAAGTCGTCAGGGGAGAGGGAGTTTTGACGGCGGCGATGCTGGCGACAAGCTCGGTACGAGCGTTTGAACCCTCTCCCTCGGCGCAGCCGGGGGAGAGGGCAGGGTGAGGGGGCGCTTTTGCTCTTGGTGGTGCGCCAGAAGCTGAAAGCCCCCCTCACCCCAACCCTCTCCCCCAACGGCGAAGCCGTCAGGGGAGAGGGAGATGTCCAGCTCGCTCCCGAAGGATGAAGCCGTCAGGGGAGAGGGGGTTTCCTATCTCTGGAGAACGTTGCATGTTTGGCTACTACCTCGACCTCGCCCTGCGCAGCCTGAAGCGCAACAAGGTATTGACCACGCTGATGGTGTTGGCGCTGGCACTGGGTATTGGCGCGTGCATCACCACGCTGACCGTGCTCAAGCTGCTGTCCGGCGACCCGATGCCACAAAACAGTTCGCGGCTGTTTTATCCGGGCGTCGACCCGCGGCCGGCGGAGGGTTACGTCGCAGGGAAATCCAAGCCTGCCGACACGCTGACCTACATCGATGCCATGAATTTGCTGCATGCGCGCACGGCCGAGCGCCAGGTGGTGACGGCGCTGACGGAAACCAAAATTGCGCCGCAGCAGATCGGCCAGCGCCCGTTCTTCAGCGATGGGGTGATGACCACGTCCGATTTCTTCCCGACGTTCAACGTGCCGTTCCAGTACGGCGGAGGCTGGAGTGCGGCAGACGAAAACGATCATGCACGAGTGGCAGTAATCGCCGGCTTCCTCAACGATAAATTGTTTGCTGGCGCCAACAGCGTGGGCAAGGTCATTCGTATCAACGAACACGATTACCGCGTGATCGGCGTACTCAAACCGTGGTCGCCGCAGCCACGTTTCTACGCGCACATGCTCGGTGGTCGCAATTATGGCGACGGTGATGCGGTGTTCCTGCCGCTGCAGTCGGCGCGCGCTGATGACATGAACCCGGAGAGCGTTAACTGCTACGCGATGGGTGACATGAGCAAGCTGGAAACGGCACCCTGCATGTGGCTCGGCATGTGGGTGGAATTGCGCGATGCGTCGGATGCGGCAGCCTACAAGGCGTTCCTGGCGAACTACGTGCAGCAACAGATGGCGTTGGGCCGGCTGCATCGCCCCGATGTGGCGCTGCCGGCACTGATGCCGTGGCTGCGTTCGATGCAGATCGTGCCAGATGACGTGCGGCTGCAGGCGGGTCTGGCGTTCGGGTTCTTGTTGATCTGCGTGGTGAACACGGTGGGCCTACTGCTGGCCAAGTGCCTGCGCCGCTCACGCGAGATTGGTGTACGGCGCGCACTTGGTGCGTCGCGATGGGCGGTCTTCGCGCAGTTCATGGTTGAGGCCGGGATGATCGGGCTGGCCGGTGGCGTGCTTGGGCTGGGCTTTGCCGAGCTGGGCCTGTGGGCGATCCGCCATCAGCCGGCGCAATACGCCAGCTTGGCGCATCTGGACGTCCAGATGTTTTTCACCACGTTTGTGGTGGCACTGGTTGCCAGCTTGGTTGCCGGCATCCTGCCCGCGTGGCGTGCGTGCGTGGTCGCGCCCGCCCCACAATTGAAAGCCGCCTGAGGGAACGACCATGACCTTCCCTGCATTGGAACTTCGCCCCATCCTGGCCAGCCTGGGCAAGCACCGCATTCCAGCCATCCTCATTGTGCTGGAGATTGCGCTGGCGTGCGCTGTGCTGTGCAACGCCGTGTTCATGATCAACCAGCGCGTCGCCGACATCCATCTGCCCAATGCGATGGATGAGCAAGGCATTTCGATTGTCCAAGTCAGCGGCACCGACCCGAAGCTGGCGGTCAATGATATCCCGCGTGATATGACGTTACTGCGGAGTATCCCTGGAGTCAGCGCGGTCGCTGCGATGAACACCCTGCCACTGAGCAGCAACGATTGGTCGACCAGTCTCAGCACCACACCTGATGCGCAGATCAGTGCGCAAAGCAGCTTGGGCGTCTCGGAATATCTGATGACGCGCGGCGGCGAGCAGGCATTGGGACTGCGTCTGTTGCGCGGACGCTGGTTCAGCGACGGCGAGTACGCGAGCAGCGAGCTTGGCGACTCCTTCATGCCCAGTGCACACGTGATCATCCTCACGGACAGTCTTGCGCAACGTATGTGGCCCGGAGAACCGGCGTTGGGCAAGCGGGCTTATGTCGACAAGCTCAGCTACACCGTGGTCGGGGTGGTTGCCGATGTGCTGCGCCCGCAGCGCCACATGGATGGCAACGCCGGTTTTTACTACTGCGCGTTCTTTCCGCTGAGTGTTGGCAAGGGACTGGGCTACTACGTGGTGCGCAGTGCGCCGCAGGATCGCGGACATATCGTGCGCGATGCGGTGCAAGGCCTGAGCAAGCTGGCACCCAATGCAGTGGTCAAGGGCCAGACCTTCAGCGAGGTTCGCGCCAAGTACTTCGCCGATACCGCCAGCATGGCGTGGATGCTGGTGTTGGTTTGCGTGGTGATGCTGGCGGTCACCGCGTTCGGCATCGTCGGCCTCACCAGTTTCTGGGTCGGCCAACGGCGGCGACAGATCGGCATCCGTCGCGCGGTGGGCGCCACCCGCGGCCAGATCATGCAGTACTTCCAGACCGAGAACTTTCTGCTGACCACGGCAGGCGTCGTGCTTGGCATGGCGCTGGCGTATGGCATCAACCTGTACTTGATGCAGCACTACGAGATGAGCCGCATGGCCTGGTACTACCTGCCCGGCAGTGCGCTGGCGCTGTGGCTGCTTGGGCAATTGGCTGTGCTCGGCCCCGCATTGCGGGCAGCGGCGGTACCTCCGGTGGTGGCTACGCGGTCAGTGTGAATGTTTGAGCCCGCTCCTTCGGTGGAAGCGGGAGATGGTGACAACCCTCTCACCTGGCGCAGCCGAGAGAGAGGGAGTTTTCTCATATGGAGAACAGTGCATGTTTGGCTACTACCTTGAACTTGCCTTGCGCAGCCTCAAACGCAGCCCCGGCCTCACTGCGCTGATGGTGCTGGCGATCGGCTTTGGCGTGGCGGCGTCGACGACCACCTGGTCGGTGTTTCGTGCGGTATCGGGAGATCCGATCCCGTGGAAATCGGCGCAGTTGTTTGTGCCGCAAATTGATGTATGGGGGCCGAACGGTCGCAGCAGCGATGGCGAGCCGCCAGTCGCGATGGATTACACCGATGCGGTGGCATTGATGCGCGACCATCGCGCCAGTCGGCAATCGGCGATGTATCAGATTTCACCGTCGATAGTGCCTACGGGCGTCGGCAAACATCCGCTGAACGTCAGCGGCCACGCCGTTTACGGCGAGTTCTTTCCCATGCTGGATGCGCCGTTCAAATACGGCAGCGGCTGGAGCAACAACGATGACGCGAATCGGGCGCAAGTGGTGGTGATCAACAGCAAGCTCAATCAAAAGCTGTTTGGCGGCGCGAACAGCGTGGGCAAGAGCATCAACATCGAAGGCAAGGATTACCGCGTGGCCGGCGTGCTCGATGGCTGGAATCCGCAACCGCGCTTTTACGACGTGGTCAACAGCGGCGGCTTTTCCAGCGCTACTGACGATGTGTTTCTGCCGTTTCAGACGGCCATCCAGGCCGGTATATCCAACGATGGCAACACTAATTGCAATGCGGTCCCCGCGGAATCGGGTTTCGTTGGCCTGCAGCATTCTGCCTGCGTGTGGATCGCCTATATGGCCGAGCTAAGTGACGCGGCGGCAGTGACGGCATATCGCGAGTATCTCGATGGCTACGCGCGGGACCAGCAAAAATCCGGGCGCTTCAGCTGGGCGCCGAACAACCGCCTGCGGGATCTGCCGGCGTGGCTGAGTTCGCAGCACGTGGTGCCCAGCGACACCAAGGTGTCGTTGCTGGTGGCGCTGGGCCTGTTGCTGGTGTGCCTGGTGAATACCGTGGGGTTGTTGCTGGCGAAGTTCCTGCGTCGCAGCGGCGAGATTGGCGTGCGTCGCGCGCTCGGTGCGCCACGCTCGGCGATCTATGCGCAATTCCTCACTGAAGCCGGCATCGTCGGCGTGGCGGGCGGTGTGCTCGGTCTGCTGCTCACCGTGGTCGGCGTGGCCAGTGTCGGCTGGGTACTGCCCAAGGATATCGCCGACCTGGCGCGGCTGGATGTATCACTGCTCGTACTCACTTTGCTGGTGGCAGTGGTCGCGACCGCGCTGGCCGGCCTCTATCCCACATGGCGCGCCTCACAGGTGCAGCCAGCGTGGCAGCTCAAGAGCAATTGAGGAACATGAACATGAAACTGCCTCCCATCATCGCCGCATTGCGCCGGCACAAGGCCGGCGTGGTGCTTATCGCGTTGCAGATCGCCTTGACCCTGGCGATCGTGTGCAACGCCATCTTCATCATCGGCCAGCGTATCGAGCGGGTGAACCGGCCCACCGGGCTGGACGAAAGCAACCTGTTCTGGATCAGCCAGCAGTGGGTGGGCGCACCCAGTGCGGACACCGCTGATGGAGTGGAAAAACTCGACGCGATGCAGCGGGAGGATCTCGTTGCGTTGCGCAACTTGCCCGGAGCGGCTTCGGTGGTGCCGATCAATTCGCTGCCATTGCGCAACTCATCATGGACCGGTTCGGTCTCGCTCAAGCCGGGCGCCGAAGCGGGCGGTAAAGGCAATGTCCGCACCGCGTATTACTTCGCCGATGAGCAGGTACTGCCCACGTTGGGCGTGCGGCTGGTCGCCGGGCGTGCGTTCAACGCCGGCGACGTGCAGCACCAGGGGTTTCGCGACAATCCTCCGCGTCCGGTCGTGATCATCACGCAGGCACTGGCAGACAAGCTGTTTCCGCAAGCCAGCGCCGTCGGCGAGGTGATTTACAGCGATGGCAGCAGCGCACCGAGCACCATCATCGGCGTGATCGCTCGGCTGCAGACCCCTGCCACCGGCAGCTGGGGCAGCGATTTTGCATGGTATTCGACGCTGGTGCCGACCCGGTTGAACGCGAACTTCGCGAACTACGCCGTGCGCACCAAGCCCGACCAGCTGGAAACAACGATGCGTGCGGTGGCGCCGTTGCTGTACAAGGTCGACCCGCTGCGTGTGCTCGACGACGACAGCGTCAGGTCGTTTTCCGAGATCCGCGCCAAGGCGTATCGCGCCGACGTGGGCATGGCGGTGCTCATGGGCGTGATCTGTCTGATCCTGCTGGCGGTCACCGCCGCCGGCATCGTCGGCCTCACCAGTTTCTGGGTCGGTCAGCGCCATCGACAGATTGGCGTACGGCGCGCGCTGGGCGCACGCAAGGTCGACATCCTGCGCTACTTCCAGATCGAGAACCTGCTGATTGCCGGTGTCGGCGTGGTCATCGGCGTGCTGCTCGCCGTGGGTTTGAACCTGTGGCTGATGACGCAGTACGAGATGACGCGGATGCCGGTGCTGTATGTACTGACCGGCGTGCTGGCGATGCTGGCGATCGGCCAGGCCGCCGTGTTCGTGCCGGCGCGGCGGGCGTCGAACGTGCCGCCGGTAGTCGCCACGCGAGCCGTGTGAATGCTTGAACCGGCTCTCCAGCTGTGCCGGGGAGAAGGAGTTTTTTGCGGTGCTGGTGACGCGGTCGGTTTGGCGAGCACCCTCTCCCCCAACGGTGAAGCAGTCGGGGGAGAGGGAGTTGTCGCGGCAATGTTGGTTGTGTGGCTGGTGTGGTTGCTTGAACCCTCTCCTCTGGCGCAGCCGGGGGAGAGGGCAGGGTGAGGGGGCGCTTTGGCTTTTCGGTGTAATGGCGAAAGGTCAAAAGCTCTCTCACGCCAACCCTGTCCAGTCAACAAGGGTGCTTTCGGAGGAGATGGAGATTCTAAGAATGGAGGATGACTCATGTTCGGTTATTACCTAGACCTCGCCCTGCGCAGCCTCAAGCGCAACAAGGTGCTCACCGCGCTGATGGTGCTGGCCATTGCGCTGGGTATTGGCGCCAGCATGACCACGCTGACGGTGGTGCATCTGCTGTCTGGTGACCCGTTACCCGGTCGCAGCCAACACATCTTCTATCCGCAGGTGGATCCGGCGCCGAATCCGGACAAGGACCACCAGCCGTTCGACAAGATGGACTATCGCTCGGCGGTGGATTTGTGGAGTGCACAGCGGGCCGATCGACAAGCAATCGTCGCCAACAGTTCGTTGCGCATGACGGTGCCGGACGCGAACCAGCCGGCGTTGATGGCGCAGGTGCTGTCGACCACCAGCGACTTCTTTCCGATGTTCAACGTTCCGCTGCGCTACGGCCATGCGTGGACGGCACAGGACGATGCGTCGCGTGCGCGCGTTGCAGTGATCTCGTCGGACCTCAACAACAAACTGTTCGCCGGTATCAACAGTGTCGGCCGCACGCTGCGGCTGAAGGATACCGATGTGCGCATCGTCGGTGTACTGGTGCCGTGGCGACCGTCGCCGCAGTTCTACGACGTGGCCGGAGGGCGCTACGCCAGTGGCGCCACGGCCAGCTTTTATACGCGGCCGGAAGACCTGTTCATGCCGTTTCAGAGCGCGCTGGAAATCAACCCGGCTGGCTTCAATGCCTTCACCTGCTGGCGTATGCCCGACGCGGGTGCGGTCGGCCTGAAAGATTCGCCGTGCGTATGGGTGGCGCTGTGGGTGCAGCTCGATGCACCAGCAAAAGTCAGTGCGTACCGAAGCTACCTTGCCTCGTATGCCGCCGAGCAAAAAGCGCTTGGCCGCTTCGTGCATGCCGACAACACCGCCATGCCCAGCCTGATGCAATGGCTGGATATCAACCAGGTTGTGCCCAGTGACGTGCGCCTGCAGACCTGGCTGGCGTTTTCCTTTCTGGCGATCTGCCTGTTCAACACCATTGGTCTGTTGTTGGCGAAATTCCTGCGCCGTGCTGGTGAAATCGGCGTGCGCCGCGCGCTGGGTGCCAGCCGAGCGGCGGTGTTCGGCCAGTGTCTGGTAGAGGCAGGTTTGATTGGCCTGCTCGGTGGCGTGGGTGGCCTGTTGCTGACCTGGCTCGGGCTGTGGCTGGTTCGGCGTCAGTCAGTGGCCTACGCCGACATGGTGCATCTGGATACGTCGATGTTTCTGGTTACTTTCGCGATGGCGGTCGCCGCCAGCTTGCTGGCCGGCGTGTTGCCGGCGCTGCGCGCCAGTCGGGTCGCGCCAGCACTGCAACTGAAAACGTTGTGAGGACCTTCGACATGCAGATTCAACCGATCCTCGCCGCGCTGCGCAAGCACCGTCTCGCCACCTTGCTGATTGCACTGGAGATCGCCCTCGCCTGTGCCGTGTTGTGCAACGCCTGTTTTCTGATCGCCCAGCGTCTCACCCGGATGCAGGTAGTCAGTGGAGTGGATGAAACCTCGCTGGCGACCGTGCAATTGACCGGCTATGACCCGAGTCATGCTGCCGACCTCAATGCTCGCGTGTTGGCCGCGTTGCGTGCGGTACCGGGCGTGCAATCAGCCAGTGTGCTGGGTTCGATCCCGTTTGGCGTGGGGCAGGGCCGCGCCGGCATCACCACCGATGCGGCCGGCCAACATTTTGGCGGCGTGGTGGATTTCTACATCGCTGGTCCGGGCAGTTTTGAAGCGTTGGGGGCGCACGCGATTGCCGGCCGCGCACCGCAGGCAGCCGACTTTCAACCGATGAGCGCATCCCTGCCCAAGGACGGAGCAGTACAGATTCCGCGCGCGCTGGCCGAGCATTTGTGGCCCGGTGTCGATCCGTTGGGCAAGGAGTTCTGGGTGGACGTGTATCACTATCGCGTGGTCGGCGTGCTGGACCACCTGGTGATTCCCGGTCCCTTTATTGGCGAAGAGAAGGACCCGGACTGGTCTGTCTTCGTGCCTGCGCAACCCGGCCCGCACCTCGCCGGCAGCTATCTCCTGCGCGCCCCCCCTGAGCAGTTGCCGCGCGTGCTGCGCGACGTATTGGCGGCGGTCACCCAGGTTGCGCCTGACGCGGTGATTGATCGCGAGAACAGCCAGACCATCAGCGACCTGCGCCACACCTATTTCAAGAACGATCGGGCCATGGCCGGCATGCTGGTCGGGGTGATTGCCGCATTGCTGCTGGTCACGGCATTGGGAATTATTGGTCTGGCAAGTTTCTGGGTGCAGCAACGCCGCCGCCAGATTGGCATCCGCCGGGCGCTTGGCGCGACGCGCGGCGACATCCTGCGCTATTTCCAGACCGAAAATTTTCTGATTGTCACCGGCGGCATCGTGCTGGGCATGGCGCTCGCGTTCGGCCTGAACCTGATGCTTATGAAGCTCTACGAATTGCCGCGATTGCCGCTGTACTACTTGCCGATCGGGGCGCTGGTGCTGTGGGGGCTCGGCCAGTTGGCTGTGC
>JBDSWR010000115.1:0-6310 GCA_039926605.1 Rhodanobacter sp.
CCTTCCACCTGCACCACCGGCGCACCGTCGAAGTGCTCGGAGAATCGCGCCGTGTCGATCGTCGCCGAGGTCACGATGATCTTCAGCTCGGGTCGCTTGAGCATCAGCCGCTTGAGGTAACCCAGCAGGAAGTCGATGTTCAGGCTGCGCTCGTGCGCCTCATCGATGATCAGCGTGTCATACGCGCTCAGCCACGGATCGCCTTGCGTCTCGGCGAGCAGGATGCCGTCGGTCATGAACTTGATCAGGCTGCGCTCGGACACCTGATCGTTGAAGCGCACCTGGAACCCGACAAGGTCGCCCACTTGCGTGCCCAGTTCCTCGGCGACACGGCGCGCCATGGATCGTGCCGCCAGGCGCCGCGGCTGCGTGCAACCGATCATGCCCGCTTCGCCGCGACCAGCCGCCAGGCACAGCTTCGGCAACTGGGTGGTCTTGCCGGAACCGGTTTCGCCGGCAATCACCACCACCTGGTGCTTGCGGATCAGCTCGACGATGTCATCGGCGCGCGCACTGATCGGCAGCGATGCGTCCAGACGAATGGCCGGCTTGGCCGCAACGCGAACGCGGCGTTTGGCCGCGGAGCGCTCGATGTCCGCAACCAGCGCTGCGAGCTTTTTTTCATCGGGTTTGCGTGACAGCGTTCGCCAGCGCCCAAGCAGGCGTCCAAAGTCATGGCTGCTCACCGCATCCAGTTGTCTGCGCAGTTTGCGCAGGCCTGGATCGGCGGCAGTGACGGGCACGGGCGAGCGGGTGTCATTCATCGAACTGCGCATGATAGCTGCTGGGGGGCCGGCGACTGTGCGCACGCTGCTGCAGAATGTGCACGGGTCGCCTCAATCCAGCGAACAGCGTCTCTTCTCGCTGGTGAAACCGGGGTTGACCACACGCTACGCAGATGGCCGACGCATGAACCAATTGGGCACACCGAGGACCGCTTCACGGCGCGTCACCGCAAAGCCGAGCGTCTCGTAGAAGGCCACGTTGATCGCCAGGTCCGTCTCCAGCCAGGCGGCCACGCCGACCGCATCGACGCGGCGACAGCAATGCATCATCAGTTCCCGGCCCACGCCTCGGCGACGCCACGCCGGCAACACTGCGAGCGGACCGATGTGTGCATGTAGCTCAGACGGATCGTTGCGCGTCCAGGTCGAGAGCCAGCGATGGATGCGCCACACCCGGGTTGGCGAATGGCTCACGATGATCGCGCCGGCCATGCGCAGGGTTTCCATGGGTGTCGGGCGGCAGCGGCCCGAGTCAAGCATACCCAGCACCCCGATCAGTTCACCGTCCACGCACGCACCCAGCAGCGTGCCGTTGGCATGGACATGAGCGACCAGTAGGCCAAGAAATCGCCGTAACCGTCGTTGCCGGCGGCAGAGATCGGACCCGAACGACTTCAGGTGCAACGGGTTGTCACGCATGCCCTCGGCCAGCAGCGCTGCCGCCGCGTCGAGCTCGTCCGGCGCCAGTACTCTGATGGTGATCACCAGACCGGCATCGACCGTAGCGTGCGATGCCGGTGGCGGCGCCATCAGTAGCGGTAGATCGCCGCCAGTCCGGTGCGCGTCGGCATGCGTTCGGCCGGCACCATGATGACTTCGCCACCGGTTGCCAACACGCGCTCGCCGAGGTCATCCAGCAGGTCGTCCACTTGCGGATCGTCCAGCTCGCCCCGCGTAATGGAGCCACTGGTAGCGTCCATGCGACCGGGCACCTGACGGTCGGCTTCGAGCAGCAACGTATCGATGCGGCCAGCGACGGCAGCCTTGGCCGACTCGGCCAGATCATCCGTGGCCTGTTCGCGATGGAGTGCGGCATGAAAGCGATCGATGAGACCGGCCAGGCGTTGCAGGTAGTACGGTTGCAGTTGCTCCCAGGCACGCTCGCGCAGTGCATCGGGACTCAAGTCTTCCGGATGCACATCGAGACTCTCAGCGAGTAGATGAGGATTGCGGCTGACCTCGCGGAACAGGTGATGGTGTTCCGGCATGGCGGCCAACAACAACGGTAGTCCTGTCGGCCGCGAGTGATGTTCGAGCACGGCGCGGTCGACGGCGCGAAAGAAATGCTCGGTGTCCGCTTGAATGGCATCCTGCTTCACATCGCTGGCGCCGTGGCGCCCCATCGTATTGGGCTTGATCGGGCCGTAGGTACGAATGGCAGGCTCGCGTTCTACATCACGATCCAGCGCATCGTCGATGGTGCGCGGCACCTCCGGCGCCAACTCAATTTCGTCGAGGCTGTCACGATTGCCCTCGAACAGACGCACGCCATGACGACTCAGACCCAGCACCTGGTAGCGGTCGGCGGACTGCACGATGCGCAGCAACGGCTTGGTATGGAAACTGTCGGCGACCACGGCCAGCTCGGCAACCGGCCGTTGCAAGCGGTAAACGCGGAAGAAGTTCGGCGCCACCAGCACCGCAAGGCCGTCAAGGGTCTGGTTCCAGAACCGGGTGTCTGCGGCCAGCGCATGCAGTGGCGCCAGTAGAGGTTCCACGTCGCGTTGTGAATATTTCTTGAGCAGGGACTGGGACAATTGTTTGACCAGGTTCCCGAAACGAATGGGATCCTGCAGGTTTTCCGGGTGCTGGCGGTGCGTTGGCTGGTACAGCGACAAGCATGGCGCGCCATGCTCGGCAAGGATGACGTCAGGATAGTCGTTGGCAAGTAAGTCCACGTGGGCTAACTCCTTGGCGGTGGTTTCCCCCCCTACCCTCAGACATCTTGCCGGGGGGGACGGATTTCAAGGCCAAGGCTCTCGGGTACGCACCGCCCGCCAAACGCAGCGCCATGCGATTCCGCCGCCGTGCGCGAGTTTGTGCAGGACGGATACTGCCTACGTTCACGCTGCGTATTCGATCGCGGAACGCACAAGCTTGTGGCGCCGGCTGGTGTCACGAGCCGCCGCGCTCCTGGTCGGTCCGACCGGCACACGTTGCGCTTGCGTGCCGCCGGGCCAGCAAAGGCTGGAGGGCAGTGCCCTCGTTACCAGGGCGTCAAGAGCCCTGTCACAACACCATCATTCTGGTCGACGTCCGGCACGTAACGTCATTCACGGTCGGCGCGGCAAATTGCCGCTGAAGGGCGGTGTCAACATTCGACACTGGTATTTGCGCGCAAGATCTTTTGCAGCGTGCGCAGGACAGCCATCGGCCCGACTACCGAATTGTCGTCACAGTGGATTATCTGGCTGTTGAAAATACAGCGCGCGGTAGCTTTGGCACCCAGCCTCGGACCTCCCGGGCGTGACCGCGCGTGGCCGACCACTTCTCGATGGTGATCCGACCGCCAGCGGCAATCTGCATGCGCGCCGGCGTTGCCATGGCCAGAGACGGAAGCATTCCTGCGCAACCAGCAATCAACATCCCGCGGATCACACCGGCTGAAAGCCATCGTTCCAACCCTATGGACGCCACGACATCAGCGCCAACAGTGCCGGACCAAACAGCACCCGACAGGTATCGTGCATCTGCTCGCGCGCTGGCACGCCGGGGTCAGAGTCACTTTTCACTTGTGAAAAATGACTCTGACCCCCTTACCCGCCCCCCGCCCTTACCCGCGCCTCAGCCCTTCGGCGCAGGTCCTTTGACCGCTGTGACAAACGCATCCGGCCGGATGTGCTGCGCATACGCCTGCTGCACTTGCGGCGCGGTCAGCTTCAGGTAGTGCTGGCCGGCTATGGTCATGGCATCGAGTGGCTTGCCTTCAAGCGACAACTGCAACAACTGATTGCCGATCGCCGCGAAGCTGGATTCACCCAACGGAATCTGGCGCAGCAAGATGCCCTTGGCACGCTTCAACTCGGTCTCGGTCACTGGCTGTTGCCGCATCTGCTGCAGGTCCTGCACCACAATCTTGCTGGCTGCTGCCACCTTGTCAGGGTCGGCACCAAATGACACGGTGTATGTGCCGCGATGCGCATCCAGATCAAAACTGGTGTTGACGGTGTAGACCAGTCCGCGGGTATCGCGCAGGTCGTGATACAGCCGCGACGCGTAGAAGCCGCCACCCAGCACCTTGTTGCCCAGGTTGAGCGCATAACGCGTCGGGTCGTCGCGGGTCACGTCGATGGTCTGCGCCATCTGCACGCTGTCCTGGCTGGCGCTGCTGTCGGGCACATTGAACTGGCTGGGCTGGTTCGCCGGCACGCGCGCGTAGTCCACATTGGGCTTGGCGCCGTCCGCCTTCCAGCCAGCAAACGCCTGCTCCACCACGGCTTTCGCTTGCGCCGGATCGACCTTGCCGACCACTACGATGGTGGTCATGTCCGGGCGAAAGGTTTGCGCGTAGTACTGCTTCACCTGGTCCAGCGTCAGAGCCATGACGTTTTTCGGCTTCGCGTAGCGTGACTGAGGATCACCCGCCGGCAACAACGCCTTGCTCAGGCCAAGCTGGGTCAGGAAGGCCGGTGATTGCAACTGCCCGGCCAGCACGCCGGCAACCTGATGCTGCACGACGGCGAATGCTTGTGCCGGCAGTGCCGGGTGCAATTCGTTCTCAGCCAGCAGCTTGATGCCTTCGGCAAAATGCTCCGCCGGCACGGCCAGCGAGAAGCTTGACCCAGCACTGACCTGGGCACTGATCTGATCCAGCGCCTGCTGAAACTGCAGCCGGTTCATGCTGGTGGTACCAAATGGAAACAAACCGGCCAGTACATCGGCCACGCCTTCCTCACCCTTTGCCGACTGCAAGTCTTGGTTTGTCTTGATCTTGCCGAACACCGTCACCGTGTCACTGATGGTTTCCGGTTGCACGATCAAGCGCATGCCGTTGGCCAGCATGGTCGACGTCGGTTTCAGGCTGGAAGCGGGCAACTCGAGTTTCGCGAACGCCTGCTCTGCCCACGCCGGCAACGTCACCGGTTTGTCCGGGCTGGACGCGAAACTTTCAGCGCCACCAAAGCCCTTGCCTGCGACTGCCTTGCCGGAACTTTCCGGGGTAAGAATTGCCGTCACCGCATGCGCCGGATTGAAGGTGGCTTTGGCCAGGGCATTCACAGCTTCGGGGGTCACCGCCGCAATCGCCTGCTTCATCGCATCGGGCGAATCCAGCCCCTGCATCGCGAGCGCGCTCGACCACGCATTGGCCAGTCCATTGACCGAGTTTTTCTTGAATTCCAGTCCCGCGATGGCCTTGCGTTTGGCTGCGTCGACCAACGCCGGAGCAACGCCTTTGCTGGCTGCCTCGGCCATAATGGTCTGCATGCGCGTGAGAATCGGCTGCGGATTACCGCCCTTGGGAAACGCTGCCAGCGCATAGTCGATGCCTGCGTGCGGCAGCGCCTGTCCGGCAAAACCCCCGAACAGTGCGGTGCCATCGAAACGCATGGCGGCCAGCGCCGCACGCTGCGAACCCAACGCCGCGTTCAGCACCAACCCGGTGGCGTACTCACTTGAGCGCAAGCCCGGCGCCCGATACGCGATGGCAACCAGGCCATACGGGCTGTCCGTCGGCATCTTGATCGTCTTGCTTTGCACGGGCTTGAAAGCAAATGCAGGTCGCGCGGGCAAGGGCTTGCGCGCGATGTCGCCAAACTCGGTTTTCACTTTCACCAACGTGGCCGCCGGATCGACATCGCCGGCAATCACCAGCACCGCATTGTTCGGCACATACCATTGATCGTGAAACTGCTTCAGCATGGTCGCCGTGGTTTTGTCGAACGACGCGCGCGTGCCCAGCGGCGTGTGCGCATACGGCGTGGCGGAAAACAACTGCTCCATCAACTGGGTCTGGAATTTGAACATCGGGCTGGACATGTCACGCGACACTTCCTGCTCGATCGCACCGCGTTCCTTCGTCCACGCCGCTTCATCCATATCAACGCCGCGCATGCGCAGCGCTTGCACGTGCAACGCCACATCCAGATCCTGTGCCGGCGCGACGAAGTAATACTGGGTTACGCCCTGTGTAGTAGCAGCGTTGAACGCCCCGCCCATGTTCGCCGCAATCGCCGCCAGCTGATCCTTCGACAGGCCCGGGCTGCCGCGAAACATCATGTGCTCCACCGCATGCGCGGTACCCGGGAACGCCGCCGGCACTTCGTCCGAGCCCGCAAGGTAATTCATCTCGGTGGCCACCACCGGCGCCAACGTGTCGCGCACGATGACCACCCGCAGGCCATTGTCGAGCGTGGCACGGGTCACTTCCGTATCGTTCGTCTGCGCCATGCTGCAGGTGGCACTCAAGGCCAACGCAATTGCGCCGGCCAGTTGCACTACTCGTAGTTTCATTGGTGCTGTCCTTGTTTGAGTACGAAAACAGACGCGAATCCCCGCGCCCCGAGGTGAAATCATTCGTGCCACGT
>JBDSWR010000116.1:0-11057 GCA_039926605.1 Rhodanobacter sp.
CGTATCCCAGTGCTGACCCAGCTTCGTGCCGATCCATGCCAGCAGCCAGCACCAGATCAGCGAGCCGAGGAAGGTATAGAGGCAAAACCGCCATAACGACATGCGCGCCACGCCGGCGGGAAAGGCGATGAAGGTGCGCACGACCGGGAGCAGGCGCCCGACGAAAATGATGAGGCTGCCGTACTCGCTAAACCAGCGATCAGCCAGATCCAAATCCTTGCGTGAAACCAGCAGGTACTTGCCGTAGCGCTCCACCAGCCGCCGGCCGCCCCAGGCGCCCACCGCGTAAGCTACCAGCGAGCCCAGTACGCAGCCTGCCGCGCCGGCCAGCACCACCAGCCACAGCACCAGGGTGCCGTTGAACACCAGGTAGCCCGAAAACGGCATGATCACTTCCGACGGCAACGGAATGCATGCACTCTCAATCGCCATCAACAGCATGATCCCGAGGTAGCCGCTGCGCGTGATGAAGCTGATGATGGCCGCGGCGAGCAGGCTGAACAGCTTCGCGACCATGACTCTCCACGTATGTGACGAAACGACGATAGTAGCGCTGGGAGCTTGAAAAGGTGTCAGGGACAATTTCCGAGGGACAATTTCCGACAGGTGCTGACTGGCTGGAGTCAGGGCGGCATACGGCTTGCGTTGATCGGTGCACCGCGAACTCGAGCGATAAAAAAGGGGCAGGTTGCCTGCTCCCCTTTCCGGGCTGCGCAGCACTCAACGCAAGTCGACGTTACCCACTTTGTCCTTGTAATCCTCCTTCGGGTCTCGGCCGAACAGCATCTTGACGCCTGCCAGCAGGCTGGATTCGTTAAGCCAGACCTCGGCATGCTCGCAATCGAAGCGCAGCAAGACCAGATTTGGATCGTCCTTGCCATCGAACCATGCGGCGATAAACGGGTTCCACAGTCGGTTGATGACGGCACGGTCCGGATCCACCACCAGGTTGCCGTGGATGCTGGCAAACAAGTCATGACCCTTTGAGCTGAAGGCGGCAATTGCTCGTTGGCTTGTCGGCAGACTCTTGGCGATCTCATTGGTCTTGCCAGTGAAGAACCACACAGGACCGCCATGATGTTCAACGATGGCCGTCATCGGTCGGGAATGGCCGTCGTCCACGCCATCAAGGCCCAGCATCACGGTGCGGTCCGAGGTCAGTGACTTCCACAGCTTTTCTTCCAGATCCCGCTCGTTATCGGTACTCATTTCGCAACCCTCGTCAGTCACCGTCATGGCGACGGTGGAACGACGCTTGTAGGGCGTTGCGTGTGAAGTCCGTGGGAATGCGGCAAGCTGCCGGGCGCAATTCCGGTCGGTATGCTGAAAGTGTTTGGGAACGTGGGGCACGTGCACCTCGATGGAGCAACGTACTTGCTGGACGGCGTATGGCTCAGTCACGCGTGTTTGGTTTCTCGCGCGGCACCCAGAGCAGATGCCTGGCACAAGCAACACAGCCTCGCCCATGTCGTGAGAGTCATCGGTCTGGAGTGCGCAGTTCCCTCCAAGTCATCTTGCTGGTGCGGCCGTGCCGTGAGCTTCGTGCAGTACGGGCCGGTTCGCGCTGAGCCGCAGTCAGTCCGCCTTCACGCCGGCATTCTTCATTGCTTCGAGTTTGTCCAGATCGACAGTGCCGACGGCTTTCTTCAACTGTTCAATGTGCTCGGCTTGACCCTCGGCCTTGACCGTGTAGCGCTGCCCGATCACGACGCTGTATTCGCCGCGCTTGGAGCGTGTATCCCATTCCTCATGCACCAACCGGCCTTCGCTTGTGTAGGTATTGTCGTAGCCGTACTCGGTCGCGCGCTCCTGCTCGGGGGCAAACGCGGCGGCCATCGCGACGAAGCCCTTCGCGGTCCCGGGATCGGCCACCTCGAGAGTTATCTGCGTACCCGCGTCGTCGCGGTAATCGGCGCTCGCCTGGGACGCTTGCATACCGAAGGCGGTGTTGCGGCTTGCACTCAGGTTGCTGCGCGTGAGGTTGCCCAGCCTGTCGGGCAGAAAAGCCTTGAGGGTTTCCGGGCTGAGCGCTTCGACACTGCCGTCATTGTCGGCGATCGCACCCATCCTGCCCAGCGCAGCCTGCTGGGCGTTGCTGTCGCCGGATTTTCGTGCGGCCTCCATATCCTTGCTGGCCTGTTCGGCACGTGGCCCCATGGCAGCGAGTTTGCCCATCGCCGTGTCGCGGTCGAACGTCACGCTATTGCCATCGATGCCGGTGATTCGCGCGCTGTTCTTCGCCGCGCCGCTGAGATCGGCGGTGCCGATCATGCCCGCCACCAACAGACCCGTGAGCCACGTCAGCACTGAGGCGATGATGACGGTAACGGCGGTGTACCTGCCCGCCATCTCGGGCGGGCACTTCATGGTGTGCGGCAGGCCCACGTACAGTAGATAAATGGCGTATATCGCGCCGGCCAGCGCAATGATCCCGCCCAGCCAAGGCACGATGATTGCCACGCTCGCCAGCCATGACGCTGTCCATGCGTAGGCGATCGTCTTGAGCGCCTGCACGTTGTCCTTCTGCGCGCCGAACGTGGGAGCCAGGGCGTTGACGCCCAACGCCAACACATACACCACGAGCAGCGACAAAAAGTAGGTGGACAGCATGCGGCCGATGCCTGCGCCAACGGGCGTGCGCACGGTGATACCGGACATGCTGAAACCAATCAGGCTGCCGTTGATGAACCCGGCAATGCCAGGCAGCGCGGCGAGAACTGCAATGTACCCGGCATAGAGGCTGCCGACGCTGGCCGGTTCAGCAGCGATGGCTGGCCATTCGGCTTTGGGATTGACCAGAATGGCCTTGGCGCGTGCGGTGACTTTTGCAAAGTCCACGGTCTACTCCCGAGTCAAAGTGGGCCGGCGCATACGCCGGCGGCAGATGTCGGCTTGGGCATTGTTGCCGCGCGAAACGTCCTTGCTACGCGGGCGTCATGTTCGTGATTCGCCCTTACCTCGCTACCTCGCTGGCAGATTGTCGGAGACTGCTGGCATTCATGATTGGAGTCAAACTGAGGCATATCGGCCGGTCAGCTACATTGGTTTGGGCGTTGCGCGCGCCCAGCTCCCCACCTGCCGGAACGGCTCGCACCGCTGCTACCGGACGAGCGCATTGCAGTCAGGAAGTGTGGAGCGCCGTGCGCGCGACAACAGTCGCTGCACTGCTGACAGGCGCAAACGGCAGCACTATCGATTGGCCCATCGCAGCCAAACAGGCTGCCAGCGATCGCCAGAATTACCCGTTGGTGAATGCAAGGCTGAACCGGTTGGGGCGCTCGCATCGACTGAACTGGTGCGATTCGTTGCCCCTACGTGCGCTTGCGGTGCCGAAACAGGACCAATCACGACACAAATCTGCACTCCGTGCCGGGCGTTGCGGTCTCGCTATCACGGTCCAACCAGTCGCAGTGTCGCCCTGCCTGCATGGTTCCGGTAGCGTTGGGCTTGCAGGTCTTCGAGAACGACGTCCCAAGCGCTCGCGCCCAGCCAGGCAGGTCTGAGGCTTTCCAGGACGTCGATGTCTCCCTGGCCACCCCGCTGTCTCAGACGGGCCAGATGGTTCAACACGCGCTCAATCTGTTCTGCGCCGATACCCATGTCCATGACAACCTCTGCTCTGCTGGTTGGAACTTGTACGCAGAGGTACTGAAGCATACGTCATGCCAACGGTAACTCCTGCTGACCAGTCCCTGTCAGGGCGAGCGCAGGCGCAAGGATTGTTTTCGCTGAGCAGGTAGCGATGAAGATGGGTTTTCGTCAGCGCCAGTTCGCATGCGTTTCCCAGAACGCCACGCTGCGGCGGTAGGCATCCCGATCCAGCGGTACGCCTGAACCGCCCTCGTGGACGCCCAGTGCGTTGCGCAACATGGTGATCGGCACCATCGGAATCTCTTCTGGTTCGGTGGTGTAGAGGCAACCGACGACGCCCCAGTCTGCCTCGATCGGTGAGCCCTCGCGGGAGAGTTGCTCACGGCTGTAGAGAATCGGCAGGAGGTAGCTGGCTACTGGTGGGTCGATACCCTCGAACCAACGCACAAGCACGGGCAGCTCATCGGCACTGCGGGCCTCGTAGGCCGTGCGCAGCAAGTCGCGATTGGCGTCGGTGATGGGCACGGCAGTGCAGCGAGTGGAAGTCCAGTTGCGATGCACCTGCAGTTGACAGAACGGCGCGTAGCCAGTCAGCACGCGTTGTGGCGCCTCGGTATTGAGGCGCTTTTCGAATTCCTCGGCGCTGCAATCCTGGATGGCGCTGCGTCGATGGTCGCGCGGGAACAGGCGGGTGCGCGCGAATGGCGTGAGGACGATGGACATGGCACTCGATCGGGAGGATGGCGAGAAAAAATTACCGGTGGAAGATGAAACCCCATGCTTCGACGGAGGCTGGGAGTGGAGGTGACTCACCTCCACTGCGGCGAAAATCGCATCCGAGGGCCTGGAGCATCGGTCTGCTGGCTGGGATATTACGCATCGGGGAGTTTTTCGGCACGGATCACCTGAAGCTCGACCGCGGTCCGATGACGGCGCCGGTCGCGAACCAAGGCGACCATCGACTGCGAAGCGCCGAGGGGCGGACATCACAAGAGCGCTGACCGTTCCGCCCCGTGCTGGCACTGAACTCAACCTTCACCCATCCCCTGGGCGGGCGTCGTCCCCGCACCGGCGCGAACCTTGTCCTCGATCTGCTGACCGAGTTTCGCGTCGACATGCTTCCAGTAGTCGAATGCCCGCTCCAAAACCGGGCTGCGTACGCCGCCGAGCAGCATGCCGGCAACCTGGTCGACACACTGGGCGCGTTGCGCATCGTTCCAGACCTCGCGCACCATGGTGCCCGCCTGGCCGAAATCGTCGTCTTCGGCATGCAGCGTATAGGCACTGCGCACCATCTCACCGTCCGCCTCCCAACCGTCGGCCACCGGGCCGGTTTCATCGGACCAGCCATGACCGCCACTGTTAGGCACGTACACCGGTGCATCGCCGGTGTGGTGGTACGCCATCTGGCCATCGAACATGTACGTGTTCACTGGCACCTTCGGCTGATTCACCGGCAACTGATGGAAATTGGTGCCGATGCGGTTGCGCTGCGCGTCGGCGTAGGCGAACGCGCGACCGAGCAGCATCTTGTCCGGTGACAGCCCGATACCCGGAACGGTGTTTCCCGGTGAAAACGCCGCCTGCTCGATCTGGGCGAAGAAGTTTTCCGGATTGCGGTTCAAGGTCATCTTGCCGACCTTGATCAGTGGGTAGTCGTGGTGCGACCAGGTCTTGGTCAGGTCGAACGGGTTGAAGCGGTAGTTTTTCGCCTCCGCGTAAGGCATGACTTGCACCGACAGATCCCACACCGGATGCTCGCCGCGCTTGATCGCTTCGAACAGATCACGCCGGTGGAAGTCGGCATCCTGGCCAGCCATCGCGGCCGCCTCGCCATTGTCAAAGAAAGCCATGCCCTGGCGCGTGTGAAAGTGGTACTTCACCCAGAACTTTTCGCCGGCAGCATTGATCCACATGTAGGTATGCGAGCCGTAACCATTCATCTGCCGCCAGGTGCGCGGCAGGCCACGCTCGCCCATGAGGTAGGTGACCTGGTGGGCAGTCTCCGGATTGCTGGTCCAGAAATCCCATTGCATGTGGTTATCGCGCAGCCCTGAATCCGGCAGGCGCTTCTGGCTGCGGATAAAGTGCGGAAACTTCATCGGGTCGCGGACGAAGAAGATCGGCGTGTTGTTGCCGACCAGGTCGTAGTTGCCTTCGTCGGTGTAGAACTTCAGCGAGAAGCCGCGCACGTCGCGCCAGGTATCCGGGCTGCCTGACTCGCCGGCGACGGTGGAGAACCGCGCCAGCATGTCGGTCGAGGTGCCGTTCTGGAACAATGCCGCCTTGGTGTAGGCCGACACGTCCTCGGTGACTTCCAGCACGCCGAACGCACCGGCGCCCTTGGCGTGTGGCTGGCGCTCGGGCACCTTCTCGCGATTGAAGTGCGCCATCTGCTCCAGGAAGTGCACATCATGCAAAAGGATCGGACCGTCCGGGCCAACGCTAAGCGAATTCCGATCGCTGATGGCAGGTGCACCGCTGGCGGTGGTTGAACCGGGTGTGGAGTCTTTCCGCGGATCAGACATGGATAATCTCCTCTCGTCAGGGCTTGCAGGGGAACTGGGTCACGCCAATCAAGTTTGCCTGCTGGGTCGTGCACAAAGCGTTCGGAGCATGCAGTCGCCGCGACAGCGGGTCCCTTGCGTTGAACAGGCTGCAAGATGCCCGTGGCTCGCCGCGGTGTGAAGCCACCGCAGTCGTGACAGCAGTCAACTTTTGGCCGTGTATGGGCGGCGGACGCCAGCCGCTGGCGCTTCCCGGTCCTGCGAGTACGCGGACGAAGCCACTCCCGATGTGGCGACCGGACGTTGGAGGGCGGGTCACGTCGCAGGTGAAAAACCGCGACAACTCACCGCACGCGGCGCGAACCGGTGTCACCGACAATTTCTGTGTGTAGCGGCGCTGGCAGGCGGGCGGCGGCGCCATGGGGGTGAAATGACTTCGCACGCAGGAGACTGCAGCCAGCCGAGGTGGTGCAGACTGTCGAGACGAACCGAGCCGCGTCTGACAGAATTGAGTTCGCTGATGTCATCACGACGACGGCACAGAGGGTTTTCAGTCATGCCCGTCCCATACGATTTACTGCTTCAGCGCGGCACGGTATTTGACGGCACCGGGGCGCCGCCGCGTATTGCCGATGTCGCCGTGCGCGATGGCCAGGTTGTAGCCATCAGCGATGCACCGCTGGCGAATGCCGACGCGTCCAAAGTAATCGATGCACGCGGCTTGTGGGTGACGCCGGGCTTCATCGACATTCACACGCATTACGACGTCGAGCTGCTGCTGGAGCCGGGCCTGCAGGAGTCGGTGCGGCACGGCGTTACCACCTGCTTTATCGGTAGCTGTTCGATCAGCATGATCTACAGCGATGCCGAGGATGCTTCGGACATCTTTACCCGGGTGGAGTCGATCCCGCGCGAGTACGTGTTGCCCGCGTTGCGCGAGAAGAAAACCTGGAACGATGCGGCCAGCTATGTCGAGCATCTGCAAAGCCTGCCCTTGGGGCCGAACATCGCCAGCTACATGGGTCATTCGGATCTGCGCGTCGCAGCGATGGGCCTGGGGCGATCGGTCGACCCAAAGGCCGTGCCGACCGAGTCGGAACTGAGCTGGATGGAACGCCAGTTGGAGGACGGTATCGACCATGGCCTGCTTGGCATGTCGGGCATGACGAACCCGTGGGACAAGGTGGATGGCGATCGCTTTCGCTCGTCCGCGTTGCCGTCGGTGTACGCGCGCTGGAGTGAGAATCGACGGCTGCACAAGGTGCTGCGGCGACGTGGCGCGATCCTGCAATCGGCGCCCAATCTCAACCGTCCGATCAATGCCGTGTTCTACCTGTTCACGTCGGCCAGCCTGGCGCTGCGCCGTCGGCTGAAGACCACGCTGATCACGCTGATGGACGTCAAGGCGAAGCCGCGGCTGGATATCGTGATGGGTTTGGTCACGCGGTTCTTCAACGCGTGCCTGGGCGGGGCTTTCCGCTGGCAGGCGTTGCCGCCGCCGTTCCAGGTGTATGCCGATGGTGTCGATTTCGTGATCTTCGAGGAGTTTCCTGCGGGCGAAGCGGCACTGCACTTGAAGCGTGAGTTCGATCGCAAGAAGCTGTTTGCCAACCCGGACTACCGGGCAAATTCAAGGCCGACTACCAGCGCAAGTGGGGCGGGCGCGTGTGGCATCGCGACTTTGGCGACGCGCACGTGATCGACTGTCCGGACCTGGCCTTGGTGGGCAAGACCATCCGGCAGATTGCCGATGAGCGCGGTGCGCACGAGGTGGATACGTTCCTCGATCTGGTCATTGATTATGGCCCCAAGCTGCGCTGGTCCACGTTGATCGGCAACCACAACCCGAAGCGCGTGGCGATCAACCTCAACCAGTCGTGCGCGATCATGGGTTTCTCCGACGCGGGCGCGCACCTGCGCAACATGGCGTTCTACAACTTCGCTCTGGCCCTGCTGCAGTTGGCGGTGCAGGAAACGCCGGTGATGACCCCGGAAAAAGCGGTGTGGCGGCTCACCGGCGAGATCGCCGAGTGGTATGACGTGGACGCGGGTGTGCTCAAACCCGGCGCGCAGGCCGACATCGTGCTGCTTGATCCGGTGGCGCTGCAGCATGCCCGGCTGGATCGCTATGCCGAGGCGCCGTTCGCGTCCATGGGCGGTTTGCAGCGGGTAGTCAACCGTAACGATGGGGTGATCAAGTACACGCTGATTCGCGGTCAGACAGCATTCGAGAATGACACGCCGTCACCGCTGCTGGGCAAGCAGGCCATGGGGCGCTTCCTGGCGCGGGGTTATGCGGCAGTTCGATGAAGCTTGCTTGACTAAGCCGCCTGGGTTTCGTGATCCCCGAGTGGAATGGCGCGCGCGAAGAACCGCGTACGCGATGCGAGCAGTTGTCTACGTCGAGCGTGCGTGTGTGGAGGGACGGTCGATGTGGAAGACCGGCCTCCTGAGCATTCAATGCCGACAGCGTTGATCGCGCTTGTCGCCAGCCTTGATTGGCAGCACCGGCATCGATGACCTTGCAAACTGAGGATGGCGCGTCGACCCGATCCTGATGTCGTGACAAGCGATCCTGCGCAGTTCGTGGACAGCTAGCGCGAGGGTTTCGTCAGGGCCAGCTTGTTGAGTTGCGCATGCTGTGCGTTGTCGACGAAGCCGTCGAAGCGGCCTTCCGCCAGCCCGCGCGAGGCGCGCAGGAAGCCGCCCCAGGCGGCACCCGCCAGTGCGCCGCCCACGCTGATACGGCGTACGCCGAGGCGCGCAAGATCCGCCTGGGTGTACGGCGCCGGATGGCCGACCAGCACGTTGACGGGTTTGGGCGCAACCGCCGCGACGATCGCCTTGATGTCGTCAAGCGAGGCAACGCCCGGCGCATACAAGCAATCGGCACCGGCTTTCGCATAGGCCTGCAGGCGCTTGATGGCTTCGGCAAGCGGCTGCGGGTGCCCGGTCAGGAAACACTCGGCGCGGCCAATCAGCATCACGTCCGCGCCGGTTGCAGCGATTGCCGCGCGCGCCGCGCGTATGCGTGCAACGGCGTCATCGAGATCGCGCAGCGGATACGACGCGTCCCGTGTCGAGTCTTCAATGGAGAGGCCGGCGACCCCCGTCTCGACGCAGCGGCGCACGTTCTTCTTGAGTTCCGCGATGTCTGCGGCCAAGCCGTCTTCAAAGTCGGCGTTCACTGGTAACTCGGTGGCCTCGACAAGCTCGCGACAGTGTTCCAGGATCATCTCGATATCCGGCCCGTAGTCGGGTCTGGCGCGCGACCATGCGAAGCCGGAACTCGTGGTTGCCAATGCTTTGAACCCCAACGTCGCCAACGCGTGTGCAGACCCGACGTCCCAGGGATTGGGGATCAGGAAGCAACCTGTTTCATGCAACTTGCGGAAGGCCGCGCGACGCGCAGCATGACTTGAGGTACCCATCGCGAAGGTCCTGTTGACACCCGCATCTGGCAGGCGTTCCGGGCATTTTAGTCTCGTGCTCGCGCATTCGTGGCGCAACTGGCCGCGGCCGAGCTTGTGTTGATGCCGGCAAAGGGGGTTGCGCTCGTGTCGCTGCAGCAACGCCGGCGCCTTGTCAGCACTGACGATGACATCAGTTGCAGGCGAGTTGTGATGTCCGGGCTCCAGTGTCAGCGCGGTGCGCCGACTGATTCGAAGTGACGATTCGCCGGTCGGCGGCGTGCAAGTTCGCGCTTCGCTCAACCCAATGCGGGAAAGAGCATACCGACCCCGGTGGTGATAGCCATCGCCAGCGCGCCCCAGAACGTGATGCGGATGACGCCGGTGCGAATACTGGCCCCGCCGGTGCGGGCCGCCAGCCCGCCGAGGGTGGCCAGAAAGAGCAATGCAGTGATGAAGACCAACCACGACAGCATCGCGTCTGGACTGAGTACCACCACCACCAGTGGCAATGCCGCACCAAGCGCGAAGCTCAGCGCCGAGGCGCCGGCAGCCTGCAACGGTCTGGCGCGAAGCACGTCAGTGATACCAAGCTCGTCGCGGGCATGTGCGTCAAGAGCGTCGTGCGCCATGAGCTGCGTAGCAACCTGCGCGGCCAGCGTCGCGTCCAGACCCCGGCCAACATAGATCGCAGCGAGCTCCTTGTGCTCGCCATCCACGTCTGTCTTCAGTTCCAGATGCTCCTTCTTCAGTTCCGCCTGCTCGCTGTCAGCCTGCGAGTGCACCGACACATATTCACCGGCGGCCATGGACATCGCCCCGGCCATCAGGCCAGCACTTCCGGCAAGCAGGATCGCCTGCGTCGATGCGTGCGCCGCCGCTACGCCGAGCACCAGGCTGGCGGTGGAGACGATGCCGTCGTTGGCGCCAAGCACGGCCGCTCGCAGCCAGCCCATGCGACTGGTCAAATGCCTTTCATGATGGCGGCGACGGTGCACGTTGCGGTTCCTGCAATTCTCATCAGAGCGAGTGATGCCTGACCCGAGTTCTAGTTTGTCGGGAGATTATCACCGCATTGAACACGAAAGCTGCGAGGACCGGTTGTGGCCGGGAGCGAAAGTCGGGTTGTCCATGGTAGCCACGTGCCTGGCACCAGGGACCGCTTGCGATCAGTGGCGAGGGTCCGCTTTGGGGCACATGGTCACCAAGGGATCCAGTGCCCACTGTTCCTCCCGGCGCGCAAAATGCGCAACGCGGCGACGCCTGACGATCACAACCGCTGAAAGGCAGCAAGCCCGTGGCGCGGACCCTGGATTTAATTGCCTCCGTCCCCTTTGTCGGGCAGCGGCAGCGTGACCACGAATTCACTGCCAAGATCGCGGCCGGCGCTGTGGCCAACGACGGTTCCGCCGTGCGCTTCCACCAGATCGCGCACTACCGCGAGACCGATGCCGAGGCCGCCGCTGGAATGCGCAAATGCACGCGAATCCTGGATGAACAACTCGAAAATGAGTGGCAGCATGTCGGGGGCGATGCCCAAGCCGTTGTC
>JBDSWR010000117.1:0-12136 GCA_039926605.1 Rhodanobacter sp.
GTGCCTTTAACCCTCTCCCTTGGCGCAGCCGGGGGAGAGGGCAGGGTGAGGGGGTGCTTTTTGTCGGAGTGAGGCAAGAGCGGCCCCCTCACCCCAACCCTCTCCCCCGACGATGGAGCTGTCAGGGGAGAGGGAGCCGAGGCGCGGCGCTGTGGCGGGAAGCCTCTGGGCTTTCTCGGCAGGTACGAGGTTGTGGCGTGAACCCTCTCCCCCGGCGCAGCCGGCGGAGAGCTGTCACGGGAGCGGGAGCCGCGGCGCTGTTCCTATAACCCTCTCCCTTGGCGCAGCCGGGGGAGAGGGCAGGGTGAGGGGGTGCTTGTCGTCGGGCTGAGGCAAGAGCGGCTCCTCATCCAACCCTCTCCCCCGACAATGGAGCTGTCCAGCGGAGAGAGGTTTTGCTGGTCATGACAGTTCAGCGTAGGGCTTTGAGCCGATATAGCGCGTCGAGTGCTTCGCGCGGCGACAGTGTGTCGGGATCGAGCTCGTCCAAGGCACGCTCCATGACCGAGGGTGGCGCGGCGCTGAACAAGCCCAATTGCGGCGACGTGTTTGCAGGGGTTGCCGGTGCTTCGCGCATGCCGCGTTCCAGTTCTGTCAGCGTGCGTTTGGCATCGGCAATCACCGACTTGGGCAGGCCGGCCAGCGCCGCCACTTGCAGGCCGTAACTGCGATTGGCTGGGCCGTCTTTCACCGCATGCATGAATACCAGTTGCTCGCCGTACTCCACGGCATCCAGATGCACGTTGGCGATGCCGGGATGGCCGTTGGCCAGCTCGGTCAGCTCGAAATAATGCGTGGCAAACAACGTGTACGCGCGACTGTGGCGGGCCAGGTGCACGGCAGTGGCACGTGCCAGCGACAAGCCGTCGTAGGTGCTGGTGCCGCGGCCCACCTCGTCCATCAACACCAGGCTGTTTTCTGTGGCGTTGTGCAGGATGTTCGCGGTTTCGCTCATCTCCACCATGAAGGTGGATTGACCGCGCGAAAGGTCGTCGCCAGCACCGATACGGGTGAAGATGCGATCGATCGGTCCGATCACTGCGCGGCTCGCGGGCACGTAGCTGCCGATATACGCGAGCAGCACGATCAACGCGCACTGGCGCATGTAGGTGGATTTGCCGCCCATGTTCGGACCGGTGATCACCAGCATGCGGCGGTTGTCATCGAGCAGCAGATCGTTCGGTTCGAACGGCTCGTCGCGGACCTTCTCCACGACTGGATGCCGGCCTCGCTCGATCACGATGCCGGGTTCGTCGGCAAGTTGCGGCGCACTCCAGTCCAGCGCTTCAGCGCGCTCGGCCAGCGTGCCCAGTACGTCGAGCTCGGCAATGGCGCTGGCGGCAATCTTGAGTGGCTCGAGACGGGTCGTCAGCGTATCGAGCAGCGCTTCGTACAGGGCGCGTTCGCGCATCAGTGCGCGTTCCCTGGCAGACAGCACCTTGTCCTCGAAGCTCTTCAACTCCTCGGTGATGTAGCGCTCGGCGTTCTTGGTGGTTTGCCGGCGCGTGTAGTGCACGGGGGCTTTATCCGCTTGCGCCTTGCTGATTTCAATGTAGTAACCATGGACCCGGTTGTAGCCGACTTTCAGCGTGCTGATGCCGCTGGCGGCTTTCTCGCGTTCTTCCAGTTCGAGCAAGAATTGGTCGGCGTGCGTGGACAGGCGGCGCAGCTCGTCGAGCTCGGCGTCGTAGCCGTCGGCGATCACCCCGCCGTCACGCTGCAAGACCGGCGGCTGCGCTACCAGCGCGGCGGTCAGCAAGGCGGCGGTATCGGCGTGATCACCGATGCGATCGATCAGGATGTGCAGCCGCGGGCTGTCCAGCATGGCGATCTGCGCGGCGAGCACAGGCGCGGCAATCAGGCCGTCGCGCAAGGTCGACAGATCGCGCGGTCGCGCCGAACGCAACGCCACGCGCGCCAGGATGCGTTCCAGATCGCCGATGCCGCGCAGTTCTTCACGCAAGCTTTCGAGGGCGTGGCCATCGAGCAGCATCGCGATCGCCTGATGGCGTTGGCGCAATACGTCACGTGCCCGCAGCGGCCGATTCAGCCAGCGGCGCAGCAAGCGCGCGCCCATCGGTGTCACGCTGGTGTCGATGACACCAAGCAGGGTGTGCTCGGTGCGACCGCCCGGATGCGTGTCAATTTCCAGATTGCGCCGCGTGGCCGCATCCATGGCGATGGTGTCGCTGGCGTTTTCCACCGCCATGCCGGTGAGGTGCGGCAACGCGCTCTTTTGCGTTTCCTCGATGTAACCAAGCAAACAACCGGCAGCGGCAACGCCCAACGACATGTTGGCCATGCCGAAGCCGCCAAGATCGTGGGTGCCGAAGAAGCGATTCAGTTCGCGTGTCGCCGTGTCGAAATCAAAATGCCAGGGCGGCCGTTTGCGCAGGCCAGGCAGGGCACTGACCAATTTCGGCCAGACTACGCCTTCGCCGACCAGCGTTTCCGCAGGCTGCAGGCGCGCGAGCTCCGCCGCCAGTGCTTCAATGTTTGCTGCTTCGCTGACCAGAAAGCGCCCGCTGGACAGATCGACCCAGGCCAGCCCATAGCTATTGTTGTCACCGGCGGCGATGGCCAGCAGCAAGTTGTCGCGGCGCGCGTCCAGCAGCGCGGCGTCGGTGACCGTGCCCGGGGTGATGATGCGCACCACCTTGCGCTCGACCAGGCCCTTGGCCAACGCCGGGTCGCCCATCTGCTCGCAGATTGCCACCGATTCACCCAGGTGCACCAGCCGCGCCAGATAGTTTTCAACCGCGTGATAAGGCACGCCAGCCATCGGAATCGGCGCGCCGGCAGACTGCCCGCGCTGGGTCAAGGTGATGTCGAGCAGCCGCGCCGCCTTGCGCGCGTCGTCAAAGAACAGTTCGTAGAAATCACCCATGCGAAAGAACAGCAGCACGTCCGGGTGTTCTGCCTTCGCCGCCAGGTACTGGCGCATGAAGGGCGTGTGTTTGGTCCGATCGTCTTGGTTCATGCAATGCAAGTCTGGGTCACGCTGCGCGGAAGGGTAGAGCCATGCATCCACGCCCGGCGCGAGGTGCATTCCAGTCCGGCAGTCTCGCACATGGAGTCGGTGTCTGTTCCTGCCGACGCCGGCCGCGGACGCTCGTCGACGAGGCTACCAATGGGATGCAGCGCGGCCAGTGCGGGCTGGCTATCGCCGAATCGCGCAGCAGTGACTGGGTCGCAGCGCGCCGGGCCCATCCGCGATCGTTCGTTTGGATCGAGCTGATAGCGCCTCGCTTTCGCCAGGGTGTTGGACCCGGCACGAGCACGTCAGCGATGTAATTTTACAAGCATCTCGCCGTTGGTCCCGAGCAGATGCGCTGGATCCTCTTCGGCATCCATGAAAAACAGTTACCCACGCTTCAAGTGCTGGTTCCAGGACTGAACCCGCACGGAGATGGCACTCCGCGGCATTGGCCCAAGGATGAAAACCTTGCGCAGGCGGATCGAGAATGAAAGCTGGCCGATGTATTTATCTTGCTTTCCGGTCGTCATCCTGGCTCCGCCTTCAATTTTCCCGCATGGACTCGATAAACAGCATCACGGCAGTGAGCTCTTGATCGAAACGGGGTAACAATAGTGTCAGCGCTTCACTGCAACCCGCTGTGGCCGCGGCCTCCATCTCTGCACATAATGTTCCTAGCGCGAGCGCGCCCATGCTGCGCGCCGAAGACTTGAGTTTGTGCATGAGTTCACCCACAACCACGGCCTGCCCGGCGTCACACGCGAGGTGCAACTCTCGGCCAATCCTCGCGGCGCTGATCTGAAAATCGACCAGGAACTCACGAATGATTTCCGCGTCGTCGTGCGTCAATTCCTTGAGGACGCTCAGGTCCACGGGTGCGGAGGTGTCGGCCTGAGGCGGGGTCGAAGCAAGGGGGAAAGCCTCGCTGGCCGCTGGCAGCCATTTGTCCAGCGCAGCCTTCAGCTCAGCCAATAGCACTGGCTTGCTCACGTAGTCATCCATGCCCATCTCCCGACAGCGATCTGCCTCGGCTTTCAGTGCATTGGCCGTGAGCGCCACGATGGGGATGTGTGAGCCTCCAGTCTCTGCACGCCGAATCGCAACACTCAAGTCCCAACCGTTCATTACCGGCATGTTCAGATCGGTCAGCACCAAGCTGTACTCGCCACTCTGCCACTTCTCCAATGCCTCGCGGCCGTCGTCAGCGAAATCTGCCGCGCGCCGCAGCAGCTGTAGTTGGTGTTGAATGACTTTCCGATTGATTTCGTTATCTTCGGCAACCAACACCAAGCTACCTTGCTGGATGGCCATTTCCCGGGTCGGCGGGCCGACCGCGGACGCGCTTGCGGATGGGGTCGATTGCGTCTCTATTTCTGCATTGACGCGGCCGGCGGCAATGCCTACCGCTCGAACGAGTTCGCTGCAATGCAAGCTGTCCCCATTCAGAACGACCAAAGCGTCGTCTACGACCCGACTGCGTCGCCGTTCCCCGCGCCCAATCACCACCCAGCCCACCTTCAGATCAAAGCGTGATCTGACAATCTCACGCAAAGATGTGCGTTCAGACTCGGTAACCGTGTGATCGAACAACACCACGTATTGCCCCGCTGGATAGTTGAGCAACACGCGCCGCGCCGTGTCTGCATCGACCGGCCGTGGTTGCGCACCGGCGTGGGCAAGATAGTTTGCCAGGTCGCCCTCAAGGCTATCCTCGAAGCCTACGAGCAAACAAACCAGCCCGACAAGCGCGGGCGCCAGATCGCGCGCCTCAGTACTTTGCGGGAGCAAGTTGAACGGCAGTCGCACCCGCATTTCGGTGCCCTTGTGCAATTCGCTGCTGACAATGATTTCCCCATCCATCAGGTGAACAAGCTGTTGGGTAATTATCAACCCCAGACCGGTGCCGCCAAACTTGGTCGCAGTGGAGCTGTTCGCCTGGGCAAACGGTGTGAACAACGTTGCCTGGGTTGCGGCATCCATGCCGATACCATTGTCGCGGACGCAGAACTCCACCGAAATACTCTGACGATTATCGAGCAGCAGGCCGACGCGCAGAGACACATTCCCTGATCTTGATTGACCGCCGGAGAATTTGACTGCGTTGCCGACCAGATTGACCAGAATCTGGCGTAAACGTCCGGCGTCGCCAACGACCTGCCCAGGCAGTGCTGGATCGACGAATATACGCAAAGATACGTTATTCTTGAACGCCGAGTGCATGAACATGTCACCCACGCTCTCAATTACTCCAGAGAGGCTCATGGGCGCAGAATCCAGTCTTATCTTGCCGGCTTCAATCTTGCTGAAATCAAGGATATCGTTGATCAAATTCAGCAGGGCAAACGCCGAGTCACGAATGACGTTCGCCATATCTACCTGAACGTCATTCAGTTTGCTCTGTTGCAAAACATCGATCATGCCAATGACGCCGTTCATCGGCGTGCGAATTTCATGACTCATCGCAGCAAGAAACTCTGACTTGGCACGGTTGGCTTGATCCGCTTCCAGCCGGGCAAGCTCCAACTCGGCCGTACGCGTCAAAACCTTTCTTTCCAGCTCCTCGTTAAGATGGTAGATAGCATCCTGTGACTGCTTGCGCTCGGTTATATCGCGGAATATCGCGATGATACAGTCCTTGTTGTCAACGCGCAGCCTTCCGGCTGATATATCGACGTAAAATGTGGAACCATTCTTTCGCCTCACGCATATATCTGTCGAAACCTGGGTGTAGCCCTGCGCCAACTTGTGTAACTCGTTCAATACATACGGCAAATCCGCTTGCGGGTGTATATCGGAAATGTAAAGATTGAGAAACTCTTCAAGGGTGTAGCCAAGCATCCTGCAGATGGCGGGATTTGCAGATACGACCCTGCCAGTATCAACCTCCGCAACCAGCATGCCATCGTTGGCGCTTTCGAAGATTGCGCGCTGCTTTTGCTCCGACTCGCTCAACAACTCCTCAGCGCGTTTGCGTTCCGTTATGTCGCGAAAATACCAGATACGCCCATAGTATTGGCCCTCGGCGGTGACCGCTGGAGCGGTATACCGATCGAGAACCCTGCCGTCCTTGAGCAATATCTCATCGTGGCTTTCCTCGTTACGCCGTTCATAAATATCGAGGACTCCTGCAAGAAACGCATCCGGATTGACCACCATTTTGGCAACGTTCCGGGCCATCGCAGTGCCCATTTCTTCAAGAATCATATCGGCAGAAATGCCCCACATGACGTTGAACTGTTGATTTCGGGAGAGCATTTTCCTCTGCTCGTCGACCACAAGGATGGCGTCTGGTGAGGTGTCCTGCTGGGTCTGGAGTATGGTGTTCTTGAGTTGTATTTCCCGTTCCGCTCGCTTGGTCTCGGTGATGTCTTCGCCGATATGTGCGGTACCGATGGCTTCGCCGTCTGCCGAAAGCAAGATGGAGTTGCTCCAGCGTATCAGCCGACGTTCGCCCGACCGCGTGAGTATGTCATTCTCGTGATGCCTCGCTTCCGTCTGATTGGCGAGGAGCGCCACAAACTTGCTTTCGCGCAAACTCTGACTTTCAAACGGTACAAACAACTCAAACCAACTCTTGCCTATGATTTCCTCATATTGCCATCCAGTGAGGCGGAGCAGGTAGTCATTGCAGTAGGTGATCCGCCCGTCACGATCCAACATCATCGAAACCAGTTCCACGTTTTCCAGGACATCGCTGAACCGACGCCTGCTTTCGATCAACTCCTGCTCTCCGCGCTTTCGCTCATTGATGTCCTGCGCAACGCCTGTCACTCGAAACGACCGTCCTTCCGCCTCCCGCACCGCGTTGAAGCGCACTTCCATCCAGACAGTTTCGCCATCCCCGGCCAACATCCGCATCTCGAGCGTGGCGGAGTAGCCCGACCGCGTACCCTCGAGTGCGCGCTGGATTTGTTGAAAAACCAGTGACGCGTCATCCGGATGGACGTAACGGCTGGCAAAACGGCCAGAGGACATCCTGTATCCACCTGCCTCGTCGGCAGTAACCCCGTGCAGGGAATAATACTGATCGTTGAAAATGAATTCATCGGTGGAAGATTCATATTCCCAATAGCCAATCCGGGCAATCTTCAGGGCTTGGGATAATTGTCTTTGGCTTTTCTGCAGGGCAACTTCCGAAGTCTTGCGGGTAGTGATGTCACGGAAGTACCACATGCGCCCGTAATATGTACCATCGGAACCAGCCAACGGCGCCGAATAGCGGTGGAGTATGCGACCGTCATTCAGGAGCAATTCAGTCTGATCTTTCAATTCCCGGTGCACGTACAGATACTGGACTCGAGCGACAAAGGCTTCCGGCTCCGCAATCTGGCTTACCACCATGTCAAGCACCGGTCCATCCAAACCCAAGCTGACCGTCTCCACCGGAAGCTGCCACAGGTCAATGAACTGTTGATTGTAGGAGATGATCTGCAGGTTATCATCGACCACCAGGATCGCATCAGGTGAAGTGTCTTGCTGGGTTTGCAGTATTGTGTTCTTGAACTGGATATCTCGCTCGGCCTGTTTTTTGGCGGTGATGTCTTCACCGATATGTGCCGTGCCGATCGCTTCGCCGTCCGCAGAAAGGAGAACTGAGTTGTTCCAACGTATCAGCCGACGTTCACCAGCGCGGGTCAGGATCTCATTCTCGTGATGTCGCACTGGCGACTGAGTGGTGAAGATTGCCGCGAACGCACTGCCTCTCGTATTCTGGACTTCGGGCGGTACAAATAGCTCGAGCCAGCTTTTGCCGACCAACTCCTCATATTGCCATCCGGACAGGCGTAGCAAATAGTCGTTGCAGTAGGTGATTGTTCCTTCACGATCCAGCATCATCGAAACCAGTTCGACGTTGTTCAACAGATCGCTGAAGCGCCGCTCGCTTTCGCGCAGCATGCTGTTGGCGCGCGAGAGTTCGAGTTCAGCCGTTCTTATCTCATGTATGTCCGTGCAGGTGCCAAACCATTTCAGGACGTTGCCGTGGGCGTCAATGCGTGGTACACCACGAACCAGCCACCAACGGTAAGTACCGTCGGTACGACGCAAGCGGCTTTCGACCGAATAGACACCGCCGCCCTTGACCGCCTGCTGCCAAACCTCCCATGCGCGCTGCTGATCATCGGGATGGATTACCTTGCCCCACCCGTGGCTGTTGCTTTCTTCGAAGGTGAGTCCCGTGTAATCCATCCACTGCTGGTTGAAATAAATGTTTCGCCGGTCCGCTTGGAGAACCCACACGATCTGCGGCATGGATTCAGCCAGAGTATGGAATTCTGCTTCGCTGGCCCTTAACGTTGCCGCCGCAAGCTCGCGCTCGGTGATGTCAGTCAACGTCACCACGCTGCCGAGCAGTTCCTTATTTGTGCTATGCAGGTGGCCGACGCTGACCAGGACGTGGTATTCCCGTCCATTCTGCGTAAGGGTTGCTTCCAGTGCTTGCATATAGTTGGGGTCGACGGCGCCAACCGGCAGAAAGGGGGCTCCATTCAACTGAAACAACGGAAAGGCATGTTCAAACAATTGGCCAATCAAGTTCTTGCCGTGGAGCAATTGCGCGCGTTTGCTGGCACGGATGATTCGTCCTCCCGCGTCACAGATCACAATCGCATCAGCAGCCTGTTCCAGGATCGCGTGCGCGAGTTTTTCAGCGGCGAGAGTCGGGTCATGGCCTTTTCGCTCCGACAGATCGGTTACGCGCATGTAGAGGCAATTGGGTATCCCGTCGTGATCAATTTGGCTGACCGACAGGTGAACCGGTACATGGGTCCCGTCCGCGGCAGCCATAGTCAGCATCGCGAAATGGGTGCCGGCCGCTTTGGTACGCAGCAGCGTTCGCAGTTCCGCCCGACTTGCTGCAGCAAACCAGCTATGTATTTCACAGCCGATCAGCTTTTGGACAGGGATCCCGAGGATCGCGGCGAAGTGCTGGTTGGCACGTAGAACGACTCCGTCCGTTGTCAGGGTGAGTGCCCCTTCGCTCACGGTCTCGCTCAGGATCCGGGAGGATTGGTCGGCGCCCGTTGGCGCAAATGGCTGCCGGCCACCCTCGCCTTTGACAAACTTCGCGTCAGCGTCGCGGCTGCGAATCTCGCGCAGGGTCGCTTCAGCTTTCGCAAGCCGGACACGGAGGTCGTGGTTTTCAGCAACCAGTGCCTTGAGATTTTTGAGGTTGCCGGACATTACGCTTCACTCTGCAGGTCCAGCACGACCAGGGCGCGGGCGTTCTTCGACAGTTCGCCGATGATACGGCGCACCGGCCAGCGTGCTGGCAAGGCGATGTTGGTAGCCACATTTTGCGTCTGGATGTGGCTGGGCGATTTGCGCAATTGCGATCTTGATTCCTGTCTTGATGCGGACCGTCACGTTTTCGGCTTGAATTTGTGGCCTGGGTTGGATCATGGCGTGTTCCGCGACGCGGCGTCGAGCGATTCAGATGTATTACAGGCTGCACACGGCGCAGAAGCAAAAATCTGGGACACCTCATCGGCAACGAGGGCGATGTTGAAACAGTCGTGCTGGTCGATGATCGCGCAGCGTGCCGCTTTCTCTCCAGGAGGCGTGTTCCACACGTGATCCGTCGTATCTGTCGCAATGCCTGTAAACCGAAAGCGTCCGTCGCCCGCACCTGCGGCACTGCTGACGAATAATGCCTGTGTCCCGGCTTCCGTGATCATGCAGATACCGGTCTGGTCTGGCTTGGACGCGCGGACTCAGTCTTGGCAGCTTGGTGCCGCATGGGCGGCAGTGCATCTCCAACTGTAGACGAATAACCGCCTGAAAGGCGCAAGGACCCACTGGCGCTGCTGATTCGTGCAGTGCGCTAGCGTTCATGCATGCGGTCTGTGCGGGGCACTTTCTCACTGCATGGCGAGATAGTGGCCGAGGATTGATCACGGCTTTCGGCGCGACCCGGGTTGCGGTGGAGGGTCCTGCGGCATTGGGTCAAGCACAGCGACCGGCGGCGCCGCAGCAGTGCCCGCTGCCGCCAACCCTGGCGCTTCCTGTCGTATTCCACGCTGCTGTCATCACGAATGTTGCGATTTTGATGGCCGCTCCCGCTCGGGTCGCTTTACCGATGCACTGAGATCGCCGCAATCGGCGGACATGGCGCGCCACAGGATATGGAACAGCTCGTCGAACTGATCGGTGATCGGGTGCTTTTCGGCACGCACGATGTGCATCAGTCCGATGCGGCCGATGATGCCCATGAACACGTCCAGCAGCACCTTGCTGGAAACCCGGTTGTTGAGCACGCCGCGCGCCTGGCCGTCCTTGAGGACGCCGAGGAACGCGCCCATCAGCTCGGGACTTTCGTAGATGCGGATGTTGCGGTGGCGCGAGGCGGGGATTGCGGTGACCAGCAGCATCATCACTGCTGGATGCTTGTCCATGTAATCCATCAGCACCCAGCAGGTCTTGCGCAGGCGTTCGCGCGCGTCGTCGATCCCTTGCAGGTGGTCGATCATGCGATCGGCCAGGCGCACCAGCATCACGTCGAGCATCGCGTAGACCAGCACCTCCTTGCTGCCGAAGTATTTGTAGATGGTCTGCAGCGACACGTTGGCCGCGCGGGCCACCTCCTGCAGGCCGACCTCGTGGAAGTCGCGGATGGAAAACAGGTCCAGCACCGCCTTCTCAATGCGGTCGAGGGTGTCCGGGCGCATGCGGCGCAGGACGTCGCGGCGGTCGACGATGGCGGAGGCTGGATCGGCCTTCGCGACGTCCGGCTTGACGGCATGGGGAGTGGGGTTGGCGGTCATGAGCGCCTCGTGGCAGCGGTGTCTGCGCTATGGAAATGGATATTACCAAATGCCCATGAAACGCTCGTTGTTCGGCCTGAGCGCTTGCCTTCCAAGGATGGGGTGCACAGGCAGTCGATGCTCTATTCCATCGCGTGCCATTTGATCGACCGATCAGTCGGTTGGAGCACTGCTGCCGCACTGGTAATCAGTGTTACCAGTGTTTTTCTTCGTGAAACCACGCGCCGGACGCGCCGGACCCGCATTCAGGAGGTCACTTGGCCACACGCAACTTCCCAGCCGCCTGGATGACCGACGAACATCGCATGCTGCAGAAATCCGCCGCGCGCCTTCAAGGAGCAGTGGCTGCCGCGATGCGGCCTGGCGCGAAGCGGGGATGATGAATCGCAAAGCGTGGAAGGAGGCCGGGGCGAACGGTTTCCTGTGTGTGTCGGTCCCGGAGCAGCACGGCGGTGAGCGCGGCAACTTTGGCCATGAGGCGGCTCTGCTGTAGGCGCAGGGCGGGGCACTGAGCAAGGCCGATCTGCCATGAGAGCGAGGCGAGCCGCGCACACGTGTGGCGGGTTGCCGAACGGGCACGCGTGCCTGCGCTTGCTCATCGCGGGCGCGGTCAGTCAGGATTCTCCGGGCGGGCGTTGATCGGGTAGCTGTTCACGGGGCCGCGCAGTGGCTGCCACAGCATCCGGTCCAGACGCAGCTCGCGCGGATCGCGGAACTGGTTGATGCCGATGGTCATGCCGGTGTGCCCATCCCGCGGTTGCGCGCGATAGGTGCCGAACAGACGATCCCACCAGGGCAGGTTGAAACCGAAGTTGGAGTTGGTTTCGTCCGGATGCCAGGAGTGATGCACGCGGTGCATGTCCGGCGTGACCAGCACCCAGCGCAGCACGCGGTCCAGCCGGCGCGGCAGCCGGACATTGCCGTGGTTGAACATCGAGGTGACATTCAGCACCACCTCGAATGCCAATACCGCGACGGCGGGTGCGCCCAGCGCGACAATGACGCCCAGCTTGATCACCAGCGACAGCATGATTTCCACGGGATGGAAACGCGCGCCGGTGGTCAGGTCGAATTCGATGTCGGTGTGATGCATCCGGTGCAGCCGCCACAGCAGCGGTACCGCGTGCAACATCACATGTTGCAAGTAGATGGCCAGGTCCAGCAGCAGCATCGACGCCACCAGCACGAACCAGTCCGGCACTCCCCAGGCGTGGAACAGTCCCCAACCGCGGGCTTCGGCAAACAGCGCCACGCCGACGGCCGCAGTGGGGAATATCAGCCGCACCAGCACGCTGTCCAGCACGACGATGCCCAGGTTGGAGGGCCAACGCCGCCAGCGCCCGATGGTTTGCTGACGTTTTGGTGCCAGCACTTCCCACAGCGCCATCACGCAGAAAAT
>JBDSWR010000118.1:0-43051 GCA_039926605.1 Rhodanobacter sp.
CCAAGCTGAAAGAAAACACCACATACTTTCGCGAGCGGATGACCGCTGCGGGCTTCGAGATCAAGCCTGGCGTACATCCCATCGTGCCGGTGATGACGCATGACGCGCAGCTCGCCCAATCCATGGCAGCCGGCCTGCTCGACGAAGGCATCTACGTCAGCGGCTTCTTCTTTCCGGTCGTACCCAAGGGCGAGGCGCGCATCCGCACGCAGATGAGTGCAGCACATACGCGCGCGCAACTTGATCACGCCATCGCCGCCTTCGTCAAGGTAGCGCGGGCGTTGGGAGTCGTGGGGGTCCACTGACACCAGGTGGATGAGGTCGCGCTGACAACACCACGCACAACGCGTGCTTCAGCTCACCATAACGCTGTCACGCGCTGATGTTTCACCACGCGGGCGTTCCCGCGTTCGCCGGACAAGCTGGATGTGCCGGCTACGTCAATCGGGTCAGACGGCGACGCGCGTCCCGAGCAAGCGCACCTCGTGCTGGTCCAGGTGTCGCCATTGACCCTTCGCCAACGTGCCCAGGGGCAGTGCGCCGATAGCCACGCGAATCAGGCGCAGCACACGAATGTCATGCGCCGCCAGCAAGCGGCGGATATGCCGGTTGCGTCCTTCGTCCAGGATTATCTCCAACCACGCATTTTTCTCACCGCTGCGCAGCAAGGTCACAGCCTTGGCGCACAGATGTTCACCGCCATCGTCAACCCCGCCCAGCAGATGCGCCAGCAGTGCGGCGTCCGGAAGGCAGTCGATCTGCACGTGATAGGTTTTGTCCAGATGCGTCACCGGGTCCGTGATGCCCGCTGCCCACACGGTGTCATTGCTGAGCAGCAGCAAACCCTCGCTGGCCTTGTCCAGACGCCCTACCGGCCCCAGCCACGGCAAACCTGATCCCGCCAGCGCGCTGTACACCGTATCGCGTCCGCGTTCATCAGCCGCGCTGACAATCAAACCGCGCGGCTTGTTGAACATCACATGCACGTGTTCAGTGGACTCGATCGCCGCGCCATCCACGGCAATCTGTTGCTCCGGCGACCGTGTTGGCTGATACGGGTCGCGCACGATGCGCCCATCCACGCTGACTCGTCCGGCGCGCACCCACGACTCAGCCTGACTGCGCGAGCACACGCCCAGTTTGGACAACACGCGCGCCAGCCCGTGCCGCGCTGCCGGCGGTGACACTGCAGCAACTGACGGCCGACGAAAAGGAGGCTGAGGCATGGACGTAGCGTATAGGGCACTGCGCCATGGTGCCAAGGTTCAATTCGCGCACTACAGATGCAATCTCTGCGCACAGTGTGTCGGCCCTCCGCGGCGACGGACGTCTGGACCATACCCGGGAGCGTAGCCGGGCGAATACACCAGACGGCGAAGAAACCCGGAATCAGGCGGTCGGGCGCGTCTGGTGCCTGCGGTGCAGTCAGCACTTCGCGCACCACCACACGATGGGGCCTGGCGTGAAAAGCTTCCTCACCGGCATCGCCCATTCCGGTGCCGGCAAGGTTCTCCGGGACAACGCGCAACAGCTCGGCGGAGGCGCAGTGGCGCCGAAGCTTCCGGCGCACACCAACGACCTGGTCTTCTTCCTGCAACAGAGTCAGGGGAACGCGTTCGTCAGCTACTGCAGTTCGAAGCAACCTGACGCCAAACTGGTTCCTGGACTGATGAAGGTCGTGATTCGCGCAGATCCATCGGTGCCGGTCAACTACGCGATGAGCGCGTTGCTGTGTCCGGAGCAGCCGGGACGCCAAATTGACGCCTGGCGATTTCACAACTTCCTGATGACCACGGATGCACAGGCACGACTGCTGCGCTACGGATTCATACCGGTGACCGACAACGCGTCCGCTACCCCAAAACGTACCAACCGTGACAAGGGCCGCTACCGCTCCAGCAGCCTTGTGCACGCCCAGCGCTTATCCGACCTGAGCCAACCAAGTCACCGCACACACCCAGTGCAACCCGACTCGCCCCGGGTGCCCGGGTCGATTCCCGCAAGCCTTTCTTCCCTCAGCGCCGACGGCCGACGAGCCACGCCGTGCCGTCACGTTCACCGTGCGCGAGCAGCTCCAGTGGCGCAAACGCACGACGTAGTTCTCCTGGCCGCGCGCGGAACGGGCTGGGGCGAGTCGCGCCGACCTCACTCAGGGTCGCGATAGCCAGGATGCCGCCGGGCGCCAGGCGCTCCAGCATTGGCTGATCCAATCGCGCATCACGGAAGTTGTGACACAACAGCAGCGCGCAAGGTGGACCCTCAGGCAACCCGTGGTCGAGATCAAAGACCTCGAAGCAGACGCGTTCAGCGTAGGCACTCTGTGCCAAGGCAGCTCGCGCTTGACCAATTGCCACCGGCGATACATCCACGGCATGAACCTGCATGCCCCGAGCCGCCAACCACAGCGCCGCTCGTCCGCGCCCGCAGGCAAGCTCCAGGGCATGGCCCGCGTTGGGCAACAGGTCCTCACTGGTTGTGAGGACGGAGAGAACGCTCGTCGCGCCCACCAACGCCGCCTCGCGCGTGGCGTAATGCTGGTCCCAGCGCTGGCGGTCGGTAACGCTCATGTTCCGGATATTACGACGTGGCATACGCCGGAACGAGCCACCAGGGCACTTCGAAAGCGATTCATCTGCTGAGCAACCCGTCCGACTTGCTGGCACGGTTGCACCATCGATGGCTCTTGTAATGTTAGCAACCTGCGTTTACCGCGAGCATTGCGACAAGTCGATGTTTGCCCTACCTTGGCAGTGAGTAACGGCAGGTTTGCGCAACGGCCGGGCAAACTTCGTGATGCTTCCGTGGCCCTCATCCTGCTGTTGAGGTGATTCATCATCAAGACCAGTGCACGTAACCAGCTCGCCTGCAAAGTGACCACGGTGAAGACTGGCGCAGTCAACGACAGCATCGATTTGCAGGCGCCGGGCGGTCAGAAGCTGGTCGCTACGATCACTCGTGAAAGCACCAGGTACCTGGGACTGGAAGCGGGAAAGGACGCGGTCGCGCTGATCAAGGCCTCCTCCGTGATTGTCGCCTTGCCGGACCCAGCCATGAAGCTCTCCGCGCGTAATCTGCTCGTCGGCAAGGTGGGCCAACTGACGCCCGGCGCGGTCAATGCCGAGGTGGGTATTGAATTGGAAGGCGGTGGCACATTGACCGCGATCATCACGCTTGAGAGCGCGCACGACCTGGGTCTTGAGCAAGGCACACAGGTCATTGCCGTCATCAAGGCATCCATGGTCATCCTTGGCACGGCGGCCTGACCATTCGAGGGACTGTTGTCAGTCTCCGGGGTACTGATCCTGCGGGTGATACGGCAGTCCAGGGCCAGCACGGCCACGAGTAGGGGTTTTCAGCCGGTCATTGAACCTGGCGCGGAGCCAGCGACGTCAAACGCAAGCCGGTAACCGGCCTGCCCGAGTACGAACAGTCGCCTCAAGTGCTGCCGCGTCGAACACCGTCATCACCACCGCGGATACGTGCTCCAGTGGGCGTTGGCACATGCCTCGGACGTCGATTTCGAGACTGGCCAGAGACGTCCGCGGTGCACCTAAACGAGCCGTACTGGCGCGCGGACTGCCGACGATGTTGCCATCTGCGGCCGCCGAGTAGAACTGCTTGTCGGTAGCGTTGAAAACCTGAAAGCGCAACGTCACGAAATCCGCTGCCAACTGCGTCGAATAGCGTGCGCCGATATCGAATGTCGCATACGCAGGCGCGAACGTATGGTTGGTATTGGTCGCCGCGCGTTTGCTCTCCGCATGCACGCTGCCGGTCAGCGCGAATCCCGGGGCGAAAGCAGGATGGTAGTCAATCGACACGTCGGTTTTGACGCGCGATACGCCAACCACCCGATTGTCGTTGGTGGCGATGACGCCAGTGTTCAGCAGTTTCGCGTCGACATGGGTGGCGCCGCTCCGGATGCTCACTGCGGACGTGACGTTGCCCTGCGCGAACAGCTCGGCGCCAGCGTCGCGTTGCGTAGGGATCACCGCAAAGACGTTGGTATCCGGGTTCGTCGTAGCCAACGATCGGGTCATCCGGAACGCGGCCAGAGTCACCAGCAGGCGAGCGGGCACCGGATGCCTGGCGCCCATTTCGTGCTGCTGGTCGTGCTAGCAGCGTTGGCGGTGCCGGCAGGTGCCGAATCGCCCGGTTCCACGCTCTTCGCCCACGTTGCATGGACAGTCAACGCCAAGGTTGTCGCAATGCGCACCCACGGAGCGCACAACCACGGGCGGAAGACGCCTGGTCAGCCTGTCCTTGCCGTCACGACGCCAGTGGCGCCGTGACCCCGGAGGTTGGTTCTACATGCCGGAGGCGCGAACGGGTGCACCGGACCGATTCACGGCACACCGACCATCAAGGCAGAAACGGCTCGACGGTGACCCATTCGCCTTTCTCGACTGAACCAGTGTCGAGATCGAGAACGATAAAGCAGTTGGCCTGATTCACCGAGCGGAGGATGCCTGACCCTTGACGGCCAGTGCTGTCCACACTGGGATCGGCATCTTCGTGGCAGGTCAAAATACCTCTCTGGAATTCCATTCGTCCCGGCTTCTTGTGCAACTTGCACGCCGCCCGGGCCCTGAACCTTAGCGGTGGCGCGTAGGGCGCACCGGCCATGACGGCAAGCGCCGGCCGTACTATCTGCAGAAATGTCACCATGACCGAGACCGGATTGCCGGGAAGTCCGAAAAAGTCCGCGCCATGCAACTTGCCAAAAACTACTGGCCGCCCGGGCTTCATGGCTACGTTCCAGAATGAGACCTCACCGAGTTCAGCCAGGATGTCGGTCACATAGTCTGCCTCGCCTACGGATGCGCCGCCGCTGGTCACGACGACGTCGGCACGCTCGGCGGCCATGGCAAACGCCTTGCGCAAGGCCGCGGGATCGTCGCGCACCACGCCCAGGTCAATACTCTCGACCCCGGCCTCATCCAGCATCGCGTGCAGCGTGTAGCGATTGCTGTCGTGGATCTGTCCGTTCTTCAGCACCTCGCCCACCGCGCGCAACTCGTCACCCGTGGAGAAGTAGGCCACTCTGACTCGGCGCCTTACCTGGACGTCCGGAACGCCGATCGAGGCCAACAAGCCCAAATCCGCAGCGCGCAACTTTCGCCCGGCAGGCAACACCACGGTGCCAACCTTGATGTCCTCGCCAGCAAGGCGCACATGGTCGCCCTGACGACATTCAATCTGAAACGTGATCGTGTCGCCGTCGCGCTGTGCGTCCTCCTGGATGAGGATCGTATCGGCGGACTCGGGCACGACCGCGCCGGTCATGATGCGGACGCACTCACCGGCATGCAGCCGATTGCCGGTGTACGGGTGGCCAGCAAAAGACTCGCCAACCACGCGCAGTGAGATATCTCCCGGCGAGCGCGTATCGGCCCAGCGTAGTGCGTACCCATCCATTGCCGAGTTCGTATGCCCGGGAACGTTGGTCGCGGAGATCACGTCTTGCGCCAGGATGCGGCCAGACGCGTCCATGAGTCCGACCGATTCAGACTCGGCCACCACGTTGACCGACTTCAACACCGCAACAAGCGCGGCTTCCAGCGTCATCGCACTGGCGTGATGTCCACCGCACCCGCCACTCTTGGCCTTTGCCACCATGCCGCTACTCCTCTCCAGGTGCATTTCACTTGTCGGCAAGGTGCGCGAATTGCTCCACGTCCTCGGGCGTATTGATATTCAGAAACGCTTGCGGGTAATCCGAGAAGTCCACCGGCGCGAAGCTGTGGCGATAATAGAACGTGTCGATCTTGTGCCCGCCAGACGCCAGATACGCATCTAGGTCGCCCAGCACGCTCACCGGAAGTAACGCAAACGTCGGCTGCAACCGTTGGCCGTCATGCGCAGCAACGATCATGTCATCCTTGCCGGCGCTGGCCGCCCACAATCGTTGCGCCAGCCACGCCGGGACAAACGGACCATCGCAGGGAAGTACCAGCACATGAGTGCGGGTCGCGGCATCCAGAGCGTGCATTCCGGCGGAGACGCCGGCCAACGGTCCGGCAAACCCGGTCACCGCGTCCGATACCACCCGGCAACCGGTCGCGCGGTAGGACTCCTGGTTGCGATTGGCGTTGATCAGCACTTCGGCGACCTGCGGCCGCAACGCCGCCAATACATGCTCAACCATGGGCTTGCCGTTGAACTCGACCAAGCCCTTGTCCTTGCCGCCCATGCGCGTGCCGCGCCCGCCAGCAAGGATGAGCCCGACAATGTGGTCATGCGCCTGCGGCGCGTCACCGGAGGCTGTCGTCATCATCACCGACACGCCTTGATCCATCGCTTGGCGGCGAGCATGCGGAACCACGAACGAATCTTCAACACGAACACATCACCTCGTCAGGCGGCCTGCGTGTCACGGCAGAAGGCCTCGTAATCAACATATCCGGGGAACGCGTCGAGCTTGCTGCAGTACGGGCACTGCGCATCGGCCGCCGTCTTGAATTCGCGAAAGGTTGCCGTCAGCGCGTCGTAGCACAGCAGGCGCCCGACCAAGCTGTCACCGATATGCAAGATGAGCTTGAGTGCTTCGATGGCCTGCAACGTACCGATGACACCGGGCAAGACACCCAATACGCCGGCCTCGGCGCAGGACGGTGCCAGTTCCGCCGGTGCAGGCGCGGGATACAAGCAGCGGTAGCAAGGTGTTGGCGCGCCAGCCGGTGCACCCGCTGGCCAAAACACGCTGACCTGGCCTTCAAACCGATAAATTGCGCCGTACACGTACGGCAGTTTCAACTTCAGGCACACATCGTTCAACAAATAGCGCGCCGGGAAATTGTCCGTACCGTCTATGACCAGGTCATAGCCGCGCACCACCTCTTCTGCGTTCGTGCTGTCCAGACGCAGTTCGTGTTTATTGATCTGTATGGACGGATTCAGCGCATTCAGCGTCTGCCAAGCGGACTGGACCTTGGGGGTGCCAACCCGTTCGGTCGTATGCAGTATCTGGCGCTGCAAATTGCTCAGTTCGACGCTGTCTGCATCCACTATTCCCAGCGTTCCTACGCCGGCTGCGGCGAGATACAGCGCGGCTGGTGATCCCAGCGCTCCAGCCCCCACCAGCAGCACCCGACTGGCCAGCAATTTTCCCTGGCCCTGTTCGCCGATCTCCGGGATCCGCAACTGTCGCGCGTAACGGCTGCGCTCCTGGGTGCTAAGAATTCGCGGCTGCTCCGTAGGCAACCCCGCACGTTTCCAAGCCTCATACCCGCCCGCTACCGAGCGCACATCCTGATACCCCAGCCGCTGCAGGCTTTCCGCGGCAAACAAGGAACGTATGCCGCTGGCGCACAGGACCAACACCGGATCGTGCAAGCCGGGAATAGCGTCTTCCACCTTGAGTTCGAGAAAGCTGCGGCCCAGCCTTACCGCACCGGTCGGTGCGCCCGCCGCCAATTCTTCCGGCTCGCGCACATCCAGCAAGGTCGCATTGCCCTGAGCCAGGCGGTACGCCTCTTCAGGGGTAATTTGCGGAACATGCTCCCTCAGTTCAGCCAGACGCTGTTCCCGACCTGACATCGCCACCTCAACCACCGGCTACCGACGGCAAGATAGTCACGATATCTCCCGCCCGGAGATTTGTGCGCTGGCCATCCAACGTACGGATACTGACATCGCCCAGGTACAAGTTGACGAACGGTCGCAACTGGCCATCGCGCGCGCAAATATGATTGACCAGAGTGCCGTACCCGGCCGCCGCCACGCCCGCGATCAGTTCGTCCACGGATGATGCCACAACGTGTAATTCCCGGCTGCCTCCAGCAAACTGGCGCAGCGCCTCAGGTATGCGTACTGTTACTTCCGCGCTCATACCGACACCACTGCTGCGTACTCACGACAGACTTACTCTAACACCGACCTTGTCGCTCGGCACCGCCGCGAGCATCGAGAAGTCCGCGCCTTCCGGCTTCCGGCACTCGGTGCAAGCGCACAGGCGGTGGAACAGGAACTGGTTGTCTACCGTTACCTCGACCTGCTCAGTCGCACATTTGCACGCCAGATATGCATAGCAAGTGCCTGCCGCAGATATCTGAGGACACCGTCCGAGGGTATTGGTTTGTCGCTATCTACTGGGATACGCGCTGGGGCTTCATGCGCGTCCATGGCGATCAGAATGAAGCCGATAGCGCCGGCTTCCTGCGCAGCTTGCAGGCCACCGCCCCGATGAAGATCGAGAAGCTGCTGACCGGCAACGACGCCCGGTTCCCTGACCGCCTGACACGCCATGCGCAGCAGCCCAGCAAGGAGCATGTCTCATCCGCGAGTGCGCACTGCTCGACATCGAGCACCGCTTGATCAAGCGGTAACAGCCGCCACCTGACGGCATGGCCGAGCGCTTCAGCGTCCGGATCAGCGATGTATTTGTTACCACTCGATTCCCGCGCGCACGAAGATCTGCAGAGCGCCCTGGAACGTCACCAAAAGCTCTGCAACGAGCACCGCCCGCAACGCGCCCTCGCGCACCGGGCGCCGCTTCAAGCCATCCGTACCTGGCAGGCAGCACGATCTGGACTGGCCACTGAAAAGCGGAACAATCAGGCGGGATCGGACAGCCTCTGAACACATGAGTGCCCGTGAGCCGTGCTCAAGATCGCTCAATAAATTCCATCTGCGGAACCGCATCGCCCATACACGCGAGCGCCACGCCGTCCAGCCTCGGCGAGATGGCCAGCACACGCTCGGCGATATCACGCGCGAGCCGCGCTCTGACAGGGGTGTCCACGCGGTTTATGACCGGAACCACTCGCATCTCCGGCGCCAGTCCCTTCAGGGCCCCGGCTGTGGAGGTCAACAGTTTCACGATGTGTTCGGGGCCGATAATGGTGTCCTCCACCGCGCCGGTCAGCGCCATGAATTCGTCCAACCGGTGCGCCACACCCGAATTCAGCTTGCGCCCCAACGCGTGCGCAGAAACCAGGTACAACACCAGCTCGGTGCCAGGTGGATAGATCGGCTCGCCGTCGGCGGGCGCCTTGATCAGCCGACGGCGCGCGCCGTCGGCCTTGACCAGCAGCAGGTCGAAAACGTGTGCCGCGTGAATTTGCGTGACAAGTTCCGGACTAATACCGGCGGCCCAGTCCACCTGTTTCCCGGGTTGCGCGAAGAAAACCCTGCGGTATTCCCGAGGCGTGGCACGAACCGCTTCCAGCAGCGTTGCTTCTTCCCCGACGACAACCTGAGCCCCGAACTGGGGCGGCGGATACGGGCAGTGGACCGTAGCCGTCAGCCCTGCACGTCCGGAGCAGCGCGACGCCAGTGCGTACATCGTGCTTTTTTTCCCGCCGGCTCCGGCAACTGCGACCAGCCGTTTCCCATCCAGCAGGCGTTCCCATGGATTCATCGCTGGCATCAGGTTCTCAAGCAAGCGTCGCGCGAACGGAAAGGATGCCGGGGAGATAGCCAGCCAACAACGCCCACGACGCTCCACCATCGCGACTGGCAAACAAGTGGCCACTGGTCGTTCCGAGATACAGGCCCAACGGATCGAGTCCGTCTGCTTCCAAGCCCTCGCGCAGGATCGTTACGTAGACGTTGTCCTGGGGCAGCCCGCGTTCACACGCTGTCCAGTTCGCGCCGGCATCGTGGCTGCAGTAAACGCGCAGCCGGGCATCTGCCACGGCCCGGAGCTGACTGCTCTGCTCCGGCACGACAAACAGCGTGTCGGCGTCGTGGGGGTCGCCCACCAGGGCATAACCGAAATCGCTGGGCAGGCCCGCGCTGATCTCCTGCCAGGTGTCGCCCCGGTCGCGACTCACGTACGTTCCGCTATGGCTCTGCTGATAGAGCCTTCCACCACCGGCGGGATGCACATACAACCGATGTATGCATTGACCCGCTGGCGGTGCCGCCGCGTTCAAGTACGGCGCTCGTATGCCCTGATTGATCGGTTGCCAGTGTTGTCCGAGATCATCCGAGCGGTAGCTGCCACCGCTAGCCAATGCCGCATACAACGTTTGCGGACGCCCCGGGTCGCTGGCTACCGAATGCAACGCCAAGCCGCCTTTGGCCGGTGCCCAGGATTGCGCGCTGGGCTGCGTGTGAAAACCCTCCAGCAATTGCCAATCAACGCCGCGCTGGGTGCTCACAAACAAACCCGGCGGTTCGATGCCGACGTACACGGTGCCAGGTTGGGTCGCGTGGCCCATGGCCAGACACCACAGTGTCTTCAGGCTCGCCGGTCCTTCCCCGCGGTGATGGCGCGGCACTTCGTCCAGCGGGCTCCAGTGCATTCCGCCATCGATTGTGCGATAGACATGGTTACCCCAGACCTTGTGCTGCGCCAGCGCATAGCCGATCTCGGGCTCCCTGGGATCGAGCACGGCACTCTGGATTTCGTAGCCCGCCATGAACGGGCCCGACCATTGGAAGTGCTTGCGCTGGAGGTCAGCGGTGGCAAGAAACAATCCCTTGCGCGTGCCGACCAGCAGCTTCAGGTTACGCGGCATATCGCACCTCAACGCTTGCCATCGCCACGCACGCCGACGGCGTCGTGATCCAGTACCAGGCGGACACTTCGTGTCTAGTGCGCCGCCTCATCTTGCGCCGGGTCTGCAACGAAACGAATCTCGCTGTCAGTTTCGCTTATGGTGCCGAACGTCTCCAACTCTACCTTCGCGTGGATCGCGAGCTTTTCGACATCTTTCAACGCCCCGGAAGCCATGGCGGCGCGGACGTGCTTCTCGATTTCCTGCTGAGAGGTCACCCCGACGACTTTCAGAAACTTGCGTATGCTGCGGTTAAATGCATCTTCGTCCATAGCGCACCTCTCAGGTTGCTACGCCCGGCGGGAATGCCAGGCGACTCATTCACCAATCCAGTCACTCAACCGCATCCTGATAGCCGTGCGCGTGCTTCTCGCCGTGCATGATTCCCAGGCCATGGATGATTCCAGGCAGTAGTGCATCCAGATACTCCTCCACACCGTGGACGCTACCCGGTAGGGTAATCACCAGCGCTTCCGCAATCGTCCCGGCAATCGCCCGCGACAACATCGCAAACGGTGTCCGTCGCTGGCCGAACGCGCGCGCGGTTTCCGCTATGCCCGGCAGTTTCCGCTCCAGCATGTCTTCAATGGCATCAACAGTAGTGTCGCGTGGCGAGATCCCGGTCCCGCCGACAGTCAATACCAGATCGGCGCTCTGGCACTGCTCGCGTACGACTTGCCGCAGTCGCTCCGGCTCATCCGGCAGCAGGATGGGCCCGGTGACATCGAACCCCGCGGCAACCAGCCGTTCGCATGCACGCGCCCCGGACACGTCCTGGTTGGTCCCGGCGGATACCGAGTCCGACAGCAGGATCACGGTCGCCTTGCGCGGCCGTGTCAGGTGGCGCAGATAGTGCGATTTGCCGCCGGTCTTCTCGATGAGTTTCACGTCCCCGATCACGATGTTGGTGCCCGCATGCGGCTTGAGCATGTCGTACAACGTGATCGCCGCCACACTGGCGGCGGTAATCGCTTCCATCTCGGCGCCAGTAGCAGCGATGGCCTGCACGCGCGCGATGATCGTGACCCTGGTTTTGGCGAATTCGTAATCGATGGTCACCACCGACATCGCTATCTGGTGACACAGCGGTATGAGTTCCCAGGTACGTTTCGCCGCCATCGTCCCGGCAAACCGCGCCGCTTCGAGCGCGTCGCCTTTCTCGGTCAAGCGCTTTTCAAGCAGCTCAATGTATTCCGGCGCAGATTCGAGTACCGCCTGGGCAGTCGCACTACGCAACGTCTCCGGCTTCGACGTGATGTCTTTCATTCAGGCTGCATCCCTTGACGTAACTATGAGTGCCATCGGTGTACTCCTCGAGCTTCCAGACCGGCACGCGGTGCTTCACTTCCTCGATCGCGTAGCGACCACCCGCAAATGCCTCCGGGCGATGCACCGAACTGACCACGATAAGCAAGCTGCTGTCGCCAATCTCGAGTTGCCCAACCCGATGCACAATGATGCACTTGATGACTTCGAACTTCGCATATACCTCGCGTTCGATCTCCGCAAGCACCTTTTCCGCAAGCGGCGCATACGCGGTGTAGGCAATGCTCTGCACCACGCGGCCTTCATTATGATTGCGCACATTCCCGCTGAACATGACCACGGCGCCGGCGCGCGGGTCGGCAGCAGCACGCAGGGCCTGGTCGACCAAAATGACATCAGTGACAAGTCGCATCCTCGCCTAGCCTCCGCTCACTGGCGGCAGCAGCGCGAGCGTCGCCCCGTCGTGCAACACCGTGTCGTCCGTGCCGAGCTCTGCATCGAGTGCGCAGGCCATATACCGACGATGCGCAGCCAGTCCGGGGTGCTGTGCAACAAGGTGCGATACGACTTGCGCAACGGTCACGTCCCCGCGTTCGCCGAGTTCGACCTCTTCTGCGTGTCGACCGCACACCTCGCGCAATATGCCGTAATACTCGACCTTGACCTTCAACACTTGATGCTGCGCTTGCGTCATGCCATTTCCCCAACCGACTGCGGTTAGTGTTTTTCACCAAGTGCAGAAGCAAAGAGCATCATGCACATGGACTCAACCACCAATCTGCCACATTTCTGCGCGCTTGGGCATCGTATCACCGGCCTTGGCACGAAGCTCCGAATAGCGATCCGACCTTCCCCGCCAGAGTTTTGCAACCCGATCCTTGATTTCGGCATCGCTGATGCCGGTACGCAACGCAGCGCGCAGATCGTGGCCACCAGGTGCGAAGAGGCATGTATAGAACTTGCCGTCGGCGGCCAGGCGCAGCCGTGTGCAGGCACCGCAAAATGGCTTCGTGACGGACGCAATGATACCGATGTCACCGCCGCCGTCACGGTAACGGTAACGCTGCGCCACTTCGCCCGGATAGCGTTTCGGTAAAGGCTCCAACGGCCACTTCGCGTTAATCAACTGCCGTATCTCGTCCGCAGTGACCACGTCCTTCAACAGCCAGCCATTGGTCGTACCGACGTCCATGAATTCGATGAACCGCAAGGTATGGCGCGTGCCGCGGAAATGCTCCGCCATGGGCAGGATCGAATTTTGATTGACTCCCCGTTGTACCACCATGTTGACCTTGACCGGATCGAGCCCGGCGGCGGCGGCGGCATCAATTGCGCGCAAAATCTGCTCCGGCTTGACCTTGCTCCCGCTCATGAACTGGAACACATCCGGATCCAGCGCATCCAGGCTCACGGTGATGCGCCGCAGCCCGGCTGCCTTGAGCGCATGGGCTTTTTTCTCAGTAAGCAACACACCGTTCGTCGTGACCGCAATATCAATCACGCCCAGCTCGGAGATATTGGCAACCAGGTCTTCGAGGTTTTTCCGGACCAGTGGCTCGCCGCCCGTGAGACGCACCTTCTCCACACCGAGTTCGACGAGGCAACGCGTGATCCGCGTAATCTCTTCGAACGTCAACAATTGCATCATGGGCATGAATTTGTACGACGCGCCGAACAACTCTTTCGGCATGCAGTAGCGACAACGCAGGTTGCACCGATCGGTGACTGAGATCCTGAGATCGCGCAAGGTCCTTCCGTAGGTATCCGTCACGATACCGTGCCGGTCGCCTGACGCTTGCGAGGGTTGCCTATGAACCGTCGTGTCCATTCTCTATGCCTCGGGTTTCCGATCTGGCCATGTGGCCGGCGTATTCAAGCTGACGAGTTGAACCCCAACGTGCAATGCGCTGCCGGAGCGGAGCACATGCGTTTTGCAGCGTGCGCGTGTGCGACCGCACAAGGCCATCAGTTGCGCTGGCCCTCGACATCGTTGTGCGTATAGCCAAGAGTGTACGCTGAGCCGCAAACCGTTGTGAAGGTCGCGGAGCGGCACGCCGCCACGGCTCGTACCCGGCTGCGGCATCCTGATCATCAGCCGCCAAGTGGCCTTCCGCAAACTTTCACTCGTGGGCTGGCGGTGCTGCAGGCGAGACTGCTTCAGCCTCTGGCGGCGCCGGAGGATCCCGGATTGCGCGCGACCCCCGCCGACACAGAAACTCCCGGCACAGCACAATCATGTCCGCCCCAAGGCCCCAACGTGCAATCACTCCTCCACCCGTTGTGCGCCAACCCATCCGCAGCCTCCCGCTAGCATTCACGTCGATTCGCGCGTTGGCTTCGCCAGACCACCCGGACGACGCGGTCTCAATCCCACAATACGCACTTCGTTATTCTCAGCTTCGTTGTCACGGCAACTATGGCTGCCTCATCAAGGGCATCTGGCCACGGATACCCGAATCGTGCAGGTCGTAACGAGAAGGGTCAAGAATGCAGCAAGGACTTTGAATTTCCGACATCGAATTCCAGCGTCTGTAGCGGAGAGCGTTGCAGAGGCGCCCCGGCTACCACAATCCACGCGGACCATCCGGCGCATCCAGCCGTCCAAGATAGCGGCTGCAGCTGACGTCCCTGGCGACACCCAGTCGGTGAAGTTCCGACCAGGTATGGATGCCGGTACTATCGCTATCGTCAGGGTCCCGCCAGACCGCGCCGATACCGAATTGTGCGATGTGCTCGACCACAGGTCTGCGAGTTGCCAGCGACCAGCCCAAGCTTGCCCACGCCCCGTCCATGGAATTTGGCGCACGGCGAAAACACACGCAGCTTTTCGAACGAAAATTGGAAGTGAACAGTGCCCGCAAAACTGCTTTCAAGCACCCCTCCGGCCAGTCGTACGCCGCTTTCGACAAGCGCTGATGCAATGCTGCGTGATTCACGCACGCGGCGGGCAACCATACCGCCTGGCGCACCCGCCGGCATGCTTGACGGGGTGCGAACTGTGCGTCGTCGGCGCGCAACGCGTTGTTACGTAACGGCACGCGCTGGCGCCATGCCCACTGCCAGGTGCCCTGGATCGCCATGAACCTACCCGACTACATGACCACCGGTGAAGCCGCCGACTACCTGCGCGTGCAACCGCGCAAGATCTACGACTTGATCCGCAGACGTGCGATCCCCTGTTCGCGGGTCACCGGCAAATGGCTGTTTCCACGCGCGCTGGTGGATCTATGGGTACGCCAGGGCAATGAATACCGGGGTACGCTACCGGCGCCGAATACGCCACCGGTCATCGCCGGCAGCCACGATCCACTGCTGGAATGGGCAACCGTCGCCTCCGAAAGCGGGCTGGCACTGTTGCAGGACGGTAGCCTGGATGGCCTCAAACGGCTGGCAGATGGCAGCGCACGCGCCGCCGGCATCCATCTGCGGGATCCCGTGAGCGGTGATTACAACAGTCCCTGGCTGCGCCAGAGCTTCTCTGCTTCGCCGCTGGTGGCGGTGGAATGGGCCCAGCGCGAACAAGGCCTGATACTGCCACCCGGCAACCCGTCCGGCATTCGCCGCCTGGCTGACATCAGCGGAGATTGCCGCGTCGTCCAGCGCCAGGCCGGTGCCGGCAGCCGCCTGTTGTTCGAGCAACTGCTGGCCGACGCTGGCATCGAAGCTGAGACCGTTACCGCCGTCAATCCGCCCGCCCGCAGCGAAACCGACGTGGCCCTTGCGGTGCTCGATGGCAAGGCCGATGTCGGCTTCGGCATCCACGCCGTAGCCCGCCGCTTCCGACTGGACTTTTTGACGCTGTATACCGAGCGCTACGACATCGCCCTCACGCGGCGCGACTATTTCGAGCCGCCGTTCCAGGCTCTTCTCGCCTTCAGTCGCAGCGCCGAGTTTGCCGACCGGGCACGCGAATTGGGTGGCTATGACCTGCGTGAGCACGGCCGTATCCGTTACAACGCGGACGTCTAGAAGCCTGTCGGACTTTGGTTGGGCGGTCTGAGAATCCGCCTCTGCGGGCCATATTTGACCAGCTTCGCTGTTGTGAAGCGCTCCGCCGATTCTTGGTCCATAGAACCACTATGGGCCGGCGAATCGCCAAAAATCTGTCCTCGCACAGCCGAATTCTCGATTCGATCACCACCGCCTGACAGGCTTCTGGTCAGGTCAGAAGTCGATATAAGCACGCGCCTCAATGCTTGACGGCTTGTCGCCGGCGTTGGGGCCACCGTCGACCTCAAGCACATTCACATAATTCAACGACAGCCGCACCGTGGGTTCCAGGAACCAGTTGACGCCCAGCGCAAGATTGCGCTCCTTGCCGCCGTTAATCAGCCCATCGCTCAGATCTATCTCGGAGAGACGGGCAGCCAACTGCCACGCACCGGGGCCGCCAGCGCTCACCGGACGCTCCGGTTTGAAGCGTCCAAATGAACCAGACGACGGGTTGTAGTTGCGCGACTCGCCTGTCAACACGTAGGCGGTCTGCACATACCAGCCGCGAAAATCGGCGTTGCCACCACTGCGCCGGTCGGCGTTGGCGAGAAAGTATTCTCCCTGAGCCGACCACGGACCCACCAGGCCTGCAGCTTCCACACCGTACAGGGTACGGCTGTCAACATCCTGGATCGCGCCGGTATCGACCAGACGCACGCTGGTGATATTACTTTCCGGTTTGCTGCGATAGCGTAGGGTCCGGCTGTCATTCAAGTTGCGATAGCTGGCCGACGCTCCCAGATGCAGCACGTGATCGCCGCCGCCGAGCGGTGCCCAGGTCACGCGGCCACTGACGCCGTAGCCGGCATCCTGCTCCCTGCCGGCGACGTCGTTGTTGGACCGGAAGCCTTCGCCGAACGCACCGAGCGCCGCCGACCAGGTTTTGCCGCCATTGGTCAGACCGAGGCCAAGGTTACGGCCGGGAAAGAACGCACCTGGCAAACTGCGCTCCATGAAGGTAATGAACTTCTCGCTGGTCTGCTGCTCCAGGGAGTAGTACTCCTTGAAGTGGCCCAAGGTGATCGTCCACGGGAACGCCGTGTTCTGGATATAGACGTCCTGAACACTGACGCCGCCACTGGCGAAGTCGAACTCGCTCTTGAAGCCCCAGATGTCGTTGATCTTGCCGGACATGAACAGGCGTGCACGGCGCAGTTGCGTGCCGCTGCCCAATTCACGCTTGTCCTCATCGTAGATAGCCCCATCGACCTGGATACGCCCGCCGACCTGGAACTGGTCCTTGCCGTCGACCGAACTGAACTTGAGGAGCCCGCCCTTGGTGCTGACGCTGCTGGCAGGTGCCTGCGCCGGGGGAACTTTGGCTACTACCGGCTCCGGCTGTCGGTGCTTACCGTCCGCGTCGGCTGCGGCCACCGCCTTCAGGCGCTGGTAAGCCGCATCGTCAATGGTGCCGTTGTCGTGCAGCGTTTCGATCAGTTCCTGCATGGCGCTGGTGGGAGCCACAGCCGCACCGGCGGTATCCTTGTCATGCTGGGCTCCGCCAGCCTCCGGTACGCCCCGCGCGGTGGCCGTAGCCGTGCCGGCAGCCAAACTGATGACCAGGCCGGCAACACCGGCCACCCCGAATTTACCTAGGCGCATCTTGTTCCCCTTGTCCGATGGGTGCGTTTCATGTGGGAGTTGTAAAATTTTGGCCACAGCAGGCGCCTGCCACGGCTGCCAGCGCAGGGCTCAGTCTTCGTCGGCGCTTGGATGGAACAGCTGCTCGCCCTTGAGCCGGTAGCCGGCAATGGCTTTTTGCCCGGCCTTGCCGGTGATCCAGGCGACGAATGCCTCCCCACCCGCGACGTTGACCTTCGGGCACTTCGCGGGATTGATGCGCATGACGCTGTACGGGTTGAACAGCGCCTTGTCGCCCTCAACCTGAATCTTCAGGTCGCCACGGTTGTTGAAGCTGATCCAGGTACCACGATCAGCCAACGCATAGGCATCCATCGCGCGCGCGGTATTCAGCGTCGCACCCATGCCGGAGCCCGTCTCCCGATACCATTCGCCGCTGGCTTTGGTCGGATCCACAGCGGCCGCTGACCAAAGCGACAGTTCCTTCTTGTTGGTGCCGCTGTCGTCGCCTCTGGAAGTAAACGGAGACTTGGACTTGGCGATCGCAGCCAGCGCCTTGGCCGCGCTGTCCATGCCCTTGATACCGGCTGGATCGGACGCCGGCCCGACAATGACGAAATCGTTATACATGACCGGGTGACGCTTCAAGCCGAAGCCTTCGGCCACGAACTTTTTCTCAGCCGCCGGAGCGTGGACGAGTTCGACATCGGCGTCACAGCGCCGTCCCATGTCCAGCGCCGCGCCAGTGCCCACGGCCACCACCCGCGCTTCAACGCCGGTGGCTTGCCTGAACTCAGGCAGGATGGCGTCGAGCAGACCGGAATTCTGGGTCGAGGTGGTCGAGGCCACGATGATATGGCCATCTGCGGCTGATGCCGCGCCTGCCGTTGCCGCCAGCGCAATTGTCACCACGCCGGCAATCACCCATCCGAGGCGCGCGCGCGGAGTCGGAGGCGAGAGCGAAAATTTCATGGGAGTCTTCCTCATTTTGGTCATGCGTCAGTCGATGAGATCGCCGCGCAAAAACGCGGCGGCCTGGGCCGTGGCTGGCCCCTGCTCGGCAAAGAACGAACGGCCGGCGCTGTGTTCCAGCAACCGGCCGCCCGCAAGAAACAGCACATCGTCGGCCAACCGCCGGGCCTGGCCAAGATCGTGAGTAGTCAGGATCACCCGGGTGCCAGCGGCACGTACGCGCGTGATCAGCGCCTCGATGGTGCGGGTACCCCGAGGATCCAGGCTGGCCGTGGGCTCGTCCAGAAACAACACTGCGGGACGCGCCACCCACGCGCGAGCAATGGCCAGACGCTGTTGCTCGCCACCCGACAGACGCCGCGCCGGGGTCTGCGCCAGAGCGCGCAGGCCGGTGAGTTCAAGCACCGTGGCCAGGCGCTCGGAGCGCAGCTGCCGCGTCACGCCGCGCGTATGCATGGCAAAGTGAATATTGGCGGCCACCGAACGGCGCAGCATGACCGGCTGCTGAAACACCATGCCCTGATGTGGGCGCGCGGCCAGCGGAGTCATGCCGTTCCAGCTTACTTCGCCGGCATCCGGCCGCAGCAGTCCGTGCAGCACCCGCAGCAACAGCGTCTTGCCGGCACCGTTGGGCCCGAGCACCGTGGTCACGCCTTCGCCAGTCAGCTCGAAGGTCAGCTCATTCAGTACTTGCCGTCCACCCAAACAGAGGCTCACACCGTTCACCCGCAACGGCAGCAGGTGCTGTTCGACAACCGTTCCGGACTGCGCGAAGTTCAGACCTGCGCCAGCTGTCGGATTTACACCGCTAGCCATAGCGCACCTCCGCGACCCGCCGAACACCCAGTGCCGCCAGATTGATCATCAGCGCCAGACTGACGAGGATGATGCCCAGAGCCATAGCGAGCGGCAGGTCACCTTTGCTGGTTTCCAGCGTGATCGCGGTGGTCATGACCCGGGTGACATGGTTGATATTGCCGCCCACGATAATCACCGCACCGACCTCGGCGATGGCGCGCCCGAGACCGGCGAGTACCGCAGTCACCAGCGAAAACCGTCCGTCCCAAAGCAACACGCCGATGGTGCCCAGACCACCCGTGCCCAACGAGTCCAGCTCGTCGCGATATTCGTTGTGCAGATCGGCCACCGTCTGGCGCGTCAGGGCAGCGACGATCGGTATGACCAGGATGCTCTGGGCGATGACCATGGCCGTGGGCGTGAACAACAAGCCGAGCTCGCCGAGCGGCCCGGCACGCGAGAGCAAGAGATACACCGCCAAACCCACCACCACCGGCGGCAACCCCATGAAGGCATTCAGCAACGCCGTAACCAGGGCCCGCCCCGGAAACCGGTAGACCGCCACCGCCGCGCCCAACGGCAGGCCGACGACCGTCGCCAGGAGCGTCGCGGTGAGGCTGACCTGCAACGACAGCACGACGATTTCCACCAACGCCGGGTCGCGTGCGCCGAGCAGGTGCGCGGCGGTGAGAAACGCGGCACCAAAATCGTTCATGCGGTAGTCAGTTTGGCGAGCATCGGACAATCGTAGCGATATTTGCTGCAATCATGGTTCTTTACTCGTAGTTTCTGCGCGAAACCGAATTGGAACAGTTTTTCCACATGCAGAAACATGCAACGAGACCCACGTGACTTGTACGAAAGCGACCAGACACAGTCTCAGCACCCAGCCGGGCCAACCACCGGTGGAGGCAACGGTCGGATTGCGCAGCACGCCGGGCTGGCGAGAGCCCGCGCCGACCTCGTGGCAACCGGCGAATCGGATAGCAGTTCGGCCGCGCCTACCTGCGAGCACGCGGCGGGCAACAACCGGGCGCCGAAATCAACCGCAACGAGATTGGACAGCGCAGACTCCCTTTCGGCCCCACGGTCTGCTTTCCGTTCGCTGTCACCTGTGTTGCCCATTGACCACGGCAGCGAAGTAGCCGCGAAATAGCCACCTGTTGATCGGCAACGCCGAGGAAGATCGATGACACAACCGGTCCAATCTATCGCGCTGCTTCTCTGAAATTGCCAGACGCTGAATGACGAGCGGTTTCGGCGCGCACCGGTACCGGTTGGCACCCATGCGCTCGTGACCCATTGCGCCATGTTGCAAGATGCGGCACAAACGCGCGATGCCGCCGAAGATCTACGCGCGAAGATCTGCGCGCTGCGTTGCGCACCTACGATCACTATCAGGGAGGTGGCGATCAGGACTGCAAGATCGCGCGCATTGGCAAGGCGGTACAAGCGAAATATGAGCGGCACACCGGGTTTACCGACTGCACCCAGGTTGCCCTGCCAGCGGCCAAACACCATGTGCACAGCTTGCCAACAGCGAGACCGACCGTACTCTGGACGAGGGCGAGAAGACTCTCCACCAACTCCTCGGCCTCGCTTCGAAGGTACAGCAGCGCGCTACCGACCACACCTTTGGCTTCGACGCTTCGCGTGGCTGTTTCGCGCTGGTCAACAAACGCACGCGAGGTTTGCGCGAGGAACGCATCCAGGATTACCAGCGGCTCGGTTACTTTCTCGACCGTCGCCTGACCCCCAGCCATGCAGACCATGGACGCTGTGCGCGGCCGGCTGGAAAAGCTGTCTGATCACACCGATCGTGCAGCTCTCCTGATCCGGACCAGGGTCGACCTCGGCCTGCAACGCAAGAGCAGCCACCTGCTGCGCTCGATTAACCGGCGCTCCCAGCAACACTTTCGTATGCAACAAACCGCTGAAGGTCTGGCGCTGGTGGCCATTAGGTTATTGCAGCCTCGGCATTGTCACGTATCTGGCCCGAGCGGCGGTAAATTCTGGATCACCCCTGAGTGGGAAGATCGTCGCTGGTCTGGCTCCGCTCCCGATCATCGGTTGTGTGTACCGGGTCATTCACCGGATCAGCAAGCGCGTCCGCAAGCAGTCCGACAGCTCATGGTTCGGCCACGCAGTGAAGTCCAGTTGGTTCCCGAACAGACCTCAGGCTGACCTGGCGGTTCTTTGGCTCCGCCCCGGTTTTCTCACCCTGTCCGCGCCGACGGGCAGCGGACCGGAGTCGCAGACGGATTGTCCGCGACGCGGTCCGCTCGCTCCGCCCAACGGCTGTCAATCCGGCGCGAGACGTCCGTGCAGCGCCGGTGCTCGGCGGAGTCCTGGCGTTGCTTTTCGGGTACATCGACCACCGCGAAACTGTGCCCGGAAGAGACTTTGTTGGCGTGTGCGAACCTGTCGATCTCGACCAGCCTGGCGCTCTTTACCCGGGTTCGGCAGGTGGCACGGTAGCTGCCGCCCGGATCCGTGTCATTTGAACCCGAGACCCGGCAAATATCCGGACATCGATACCCTTCGTTGCCTGTCTGCACTCATTTCAGGAAGCCGCAGCGGTCGCGCGGAGCAACCACGCAGATCGGCGGCGAGCGTGCATCGGTACACCCCGCCGGCGAGCGAGCTTCCGCCTGCGGACAGGCTTGAGCGTATGCCATTGCCATACGCCACCGACCGCGCGGGGCACTCACCTCGGCAACACGGTCGCATGCGTGATTACCCTGGCAATCGTCGGTTGCTCGCATACTGCCGACGCCCCCATCCAATCATGCGACCGGTCAAAATCAGTGTGACATGCCGCGGCCTCACCGTCGGCAACAACCGCTACTGGACCACGTTGTCGTCATCAGCACGATACGTTTTGTCGCGCCTGCGCGATTGCTTGTGGGGTCCCCAAGCACATGCAATACTCAAATTTGCAAGGGTTGACAGGTAGGCACCGTCCGAAGTGCAGGAACAGGTTCCCGATCCAGAAGAGATTCGCCTGCGTAGCGTCAGCCGCGTGCTCGATGTGCTGTTTTCGGACGGGTCGCACTTCGAGCTGCCGTTCGAATACCTGCGGGTCTTTTCCCCGTCCGCCGAAGTACGCGGTCACAGTGTCGGAGAACCGCTTCTGGTACTCGGTAAATCCAGAGTTGTGATCGAGCGCGTTGAACCGGTCGGCAACTACGCGGTGCGACTGTTCTTCGACGATGGGCACAACACCGGGATCTACACCTGGACGCAGCTCTACCGCCTCGGCGGTGCTTACGCGAGCAATTGGCAGCGATACCTGGAACGCGCGGCGCAAGCCGGTGGGCACCCATGACGGATCACCAGCCTGCCCAAATCTTCGCTGAAGACGCCCTTCATGAGCAGTTCGCCGGCAAGGCTGACAGTACTGTGGACCCACAGTTGGATCGCGTGATCGACGAATGGGCCAGCGTCCAGGGACGTCCGTTACTCCTGGTCGGGTCGACCGGCAGTGGACGTGCGGCCGCATTGTGCCGCTTTGCCGGGCGACAGATCGCTCGCGGCCAGGCGGTTGTATTCCACCACGCGACGCTGACCCCGGCGGGATCCGAACCGCCGCGGTTGTTGTGGCAAATGCTTGCGCAGTTGCGTCGGATCGCGGAGATTCCGCAATGGCCGCCGCCGAAGGAGGCCGACCTGCGCGAGATGTTACCCAATTGGCTGGCGCGGGCGTGCGCGCGCGGCCCGCTGTGGTTGCTGGTTGCCGATATCGATGCGGTTGCTGACCCTGACGGCAACGTCTCCTGGCTACCCGATTACTGGCCACCCAATCTGCACGTAGCCGCAAGCGTTGAACCAGGTCACTGCGCCGACCACCTCCGCGCTTCGGGCTGGCTTGCGCACACGGTAAACTGCGACTTCAACGCACTTGCGGCCGCCAGTCCCGACGCAGACCACACCGCAGGAGGAGTCGACCCGGAAACGCTGGCCACGGTCGGCCGCCTGCTGGCGCTGGCAAGGACTCCGCTCGACACCGATACGCTGGTGACGCTGACCGGAGCCGAACCGCCACAAACCGGGCGCGCTCTCGCCCACCTGCAATCGTTGCTGCTCCAACCGGCGCAGGATCGCTGGGCGCCTGCCCACCGCGCTGCGCGCAAGACACTGCTCGACAGGTACCTCCCGGATGAGAGCCGCCGAGTGCAATGTCTGGAAGCACTAGCCGGTCATGCCGAGCCATTGACCGCCGCAGCCTATTGGCGGATGGCAGCAAAACCCGACCAAGTGCTGGAGGCCCTATTGCTGAAGAACGCGATATTGGCCGCCGAGACGCCCGCAGGCCGTATGGAATGGCTCGCAGAGTGGAGCGTGCTGGAAGCTGGCTCGCTGGTTGAAGCCTTGTTGCCGGTGACGTCGGTGCTGCTGGGCGCCGACCAGCGGCTGCTTTTGGCCGCCGCCGAACTGGTCGAGGCGGTTGGCGAAGTCGTCCCCGAAGACTGGCTGGATCGAGCTGCATCGGGCCGCGACCAGGAGCTTTGCGCGCGGGCTCTGCTGTGGCAGGCGCGTGCGACGGCCGAGACCGGCAACTGGGCTGAGGCAGCGCGGCGCGCCCAGGAGGTGCTTGACCTGCCGTGCAGCGAACAAACGCAAAGCAGCGCACGCCACGAACTGGCTCGCGCTGCTGAAGGATCAGGTGATCTGGATCAGGCGGCCACGCTTTACACGCAGGCACTGAAAGCACGGGAGTTGCGCTACGGCAAAGGCTCGGAGTTACTCCTTCCGGCCATGGCCAACCTGATCGGCGTGCTGCGCGCGGCCAATAAATTGGTCCAGGCAAAACTGCTCGCCCGGCGGGCTCTGAACCTCGCGCGCGACCGCTACGGCGCGGCCCACCCCGCAACCGCTGTGGCGTGCGATCAACTGGGTGCGGTCGCGTACGCTGGGGCCGATTATTCGGCGGCGGAGGGCGCCTACCGCGAGACACTCGAAATTGTACGGGCAGACTTCGGTCCCACGCACCCGGTGGCGGCGGCCGCACTACACAACCTTGGGACCGTGCTGGATGCCCAGCGCGCGTTCGTCGAGGCAGAGCAATGCTACCGGGAGGCGCTGACGATCCGTGAGGCGGCCTACGGCCGGGACAGCGAAGAAACCGCCGTTACCTTGCACAACCTGGCCGCCGTGCTGGAGACAGTCGGCCGAGCGGATGAGGCCGAACGCCTGTACCGCGAGACTACGGATATCTGGGAGAAACTCCACGGCGCCGAACACCCCGCCACGCTGAGCAGCCTTACCAACCTTGCGGGCGTGCTCGGTTCCAGGCGCGCATACGCCGACGCCGAGGTCTGTTACCGCGCTGCGGCAGAAGGCTGGCGGCGATTGGTCGGCGACGACCATCCCAACACATTGGGGGTCTTGGCCGAGCTCGGACGCCTGTATGCCGAAGGTGGGAAAGTCGATCTCGCCGGGCCACTGCTCGAACATGTCGTCGAGGTCGGCCACCGCGTACTCGGTGACACCAACACCAACTACGTCAACAGCGTTTGTGCGCTGGCCGCGCTATGGCGGGAGCACGGCCGCGAGGAGGAAGCGCGCGAACTCGTGACCACAACACTGACCAATGTCGAACGTGGCCTGGGTCTGCTGGCACCGCCGGTGCAGCAACTCCGGTTCCAGCTTGACGCACTGAACGGGACCGTCGTGCATTGAACCGCGATCACGATCCACTGACTGACGTGCACTTGCCGACGGCTCTTGAGCCGGTCTACCTGACACAGTGCGACAGCGTTCTGGAAGAAGGGGTCCGCCGCGCGCGTTCCGGCGCCCCGGAGGGAACACTCATTTGGGCTGGTCACCAGACGGCGGCGCGTGGACGTCTCGGGTCAAAGTGGCTGGCGCCGGTCGACGCGCTGCACTGCGCGCTGCTGCTACGGCCTGAACTTCCCACCGCGCGACTGGGCGAATTCGTGCCACTGAGCATGGTGGCGCTGGGGATGGCGCTTGCTGGCGTGGTGGCGCCGATGACCGAGCTTCGCTACAGATGGCCCAACGCAATGGTTCTCGGCGATGGACGCGCCGGGGGCGTTTGGCAAGCGGCCGGCAGCGATTGGTTGGTGCTGGCGACATCGGTGAACGTCGCGGAGACTGCAGATTCCGAGAACTTTCGTCACACTTGCGTGCGCTTCGATGGTGGCAATCCCGAGGCCGCCGTGGCAACCCTGCTTGAAGCCTACGCGCGACACCTGGTGACCTGGTTGTCTCGTTGGGACGATGAAGGATTCGCGCCCGTGCTGCGACACTTCCGTATCCGCGCCGAGCAGATGCATACCGACGTGGAACTCTGCCTGCCCGGAGGTACCCGTGTAACCGGCAAGGCCGAGGCGATTGACGAAAGCGGAGCCCTGCTGCTCACCACCGACAATGGCGAGCGCAGCGTGACCATCAACGAGTACATGGGCCTGCCGCAGGCATAACCGTCGCTACGCTCTCAGCAAGCGCGTTGCTCGCCAGTACTCCGCAGCTTGGCGTCGACTCCTTGAGCACCCTGTGCTGCGCTTCGGTTTCTGTCCGCTGTGTGCCGGCCAGACTTGTGGCGCGCCTGATGCCGGCTCACCAGCGCCACTCACTATGCAAGCGGACAATGCGTGGTACTCGCGCGGCAGCGTGACGATACGCGCCGAGTACACCGGCCAGCCAGGCGGCCAGTACCGATTGGCGCCACCGTTCTTACAGAGGTCTCTCGGGACCCAGAACCTTGCCGGTTTCGCTTTCTTCCTGCCGGCCACTGGTGATTTCCTGATACCACAGGTCATGATGTTGCTTGGCCCACTCCACGCTGACGTCCCCGGTGGTCATCCCCTCCAACGTGCCTTCCATCCCGATAGTTCCGATGTAGACGTGTCCAAAAAAGAATCCCACCCACGCGATGGCGAGCACTGAATGGATGATGTTGGCCATCTGCATGGTGAAACGGCTACCGCCAAAGTTCGGGAAATCAAGCACCAACCCGGAGAGACACACCGCCATTCCGGCGATCGCGATGAACCAGAACCATATCTTCTCTCCGGCGTTCACGCGTCCGGCTGGCGCATGCTTGCCGAACATCCCGCCACCCCTGCGAAGCCAATCCCAATCTTCGCGGCGTGGCAGATTATTCTTCATCCACGACGCGATCATGAGCACCAGGCAAACCATGAACAAAATCCCGGTGTAGTTGTGCACCACCTTGGAGAACCCTGCATAAGCAGCAAACCCTGCACCACCGAGCAAAGGCAGGAGTACCGCACGGCCGAACAGTAGCGAGAGGCCACCGATCGCCATGATGACGAAAAGGATGGCGACGATCCAGTGCAGCGTGCGCTCGTTCAAGGTCCAGCGGGTAACGGTGCGTCCAGAACGCTCGCGGTCGAGCTTGATCGGACCCCGCAGTACAAAGAAGAGGCCGATACCCAGCGTGACCAGCAGCAAGAACCAGGGGCCGAACGTCGATACGTACCCGTTGCGGACCCGGCGCCAATCCTGTCCGGTAGCCTGGATCAGCGTGTTCGCACCAGGGTTGGCACTGGTGGTGTAGCCGGCCACGTGACCACGCGCCTCGCGCCAGTACTGGGAGCGCGGGTTGGTCTCCTTCCACGCCGAGCTGTCTTGTATCCCCTTGTCCGGCAACGTATAGGCTGCAGGCTGCTGGCTTTGCGCCCCAGCCGCGATCGCGACATACAGATACCCCGATAGGGGCAGAATCATGGCACCGAGGATGACCGCAAAGAAGCTGATGACGATCATTCGCCGATGGGGCCGCCGGATAGTTTGGTCGCGCATTTTAAATCTCCTGCTCGTCTATCTGTCCGACTGACCGCGCAGCTGGCGGGTATGAAGTTGCACCTGCTGCTGGACCCCGACATTGCGCTCGGCCTGCATCGCGCCGGGCTTCACCCACGGATCGTGGATATGCTGACAACCCCCGATGACGAACGCGCACAACGTCAGCGCGATCCACATCAGTCCATTCCTGAAGTTCTTAGGCATGTCTGCACCTCATCGGTCTGCTGCCGCTTCTGCCAGCCGCCCCTTCAGTTGCTTTTGCAACTCGGGGGCCTTCAACTTGGTCAGTAGTGGATCGACCTTGCCCTTGTATTGACCAGGTGCATGTGCCGTCACCGTTACATTTGGCGATTCATAGCAACCCGCCACGGCGACGGCAAATACTGCTGCCAGCGTGGCGATAGCCGTTCGGCGAAGGAATCGATTAGTCATGGCATCACCCCACGCTTGCCGACCCGTAGGCTTGGGCCCAGCCCCAGGTCTGCGGCCGCCCGGAACGTGAAATCACCCGCTTGCGGTAAATTTCAGCCACAATGTCCCCGTCACCAGCCAGCAGCGATTTGGTCGCGCACATCTCGGCACAAGCAGGCAGCTTTCCCTGCGCAATGCGATTGGCACCGTACTTCTTGAACTCGACCTCGCTGTTGTCTTCCTCCGGACCACCTGCACAGAAAGTGCACTTGTCCATCTTGCCGCGGGAGCCAAATGCCTCCTGCTGCGGGTACTGCGGTGCGCCAAACGGACAGGCGTAAAAGCAGTAACCACATCCAATGCACAAATCCTTGTTGTGCAGCACGATGCCATCGACCGTCGTGTAGAAACAGTTTGTCGGACACACGGCCGCACACGGTGCATCGGTACAGTGCATGCATGCTACGGAGATCGACTTCTCGCCCGGCAGACCGTCGTTGAGAGTTACCACCCGACGGCGGTTGACTCCCCACGGAACCTCGTTGACGTTCTTGCACGCGGTCACACAGCCGTTGCACTCGATGCAACGTTCGGCATCACAAAGAAACTTCATTCTGGCCATGTCGTTGCTCCGTTATGCCGCCGTAATCTGGCAGAGGGTGGCTTTGGTCCCTTCCTGCATCTGGGTGACGATGTCGTATCCGTAAGTAGCCGCAGTGTTACTGGATTCACCGCGCACGTATGGCGCAGTACCTTCGGGATACTTGTCGACGAGATCCTTGCCCTCAAACCAACCGCCGAAGTGGAACGGACACCACACAACTCCGCGGCCCACTCGCTCGGTGACCATCGTTCGAATCTTGATGCGCGCCCCTTCCGCTCCCTCCAACCACACCCACTGCATATCGCTGAGGCCACGATCATTGGCGTCTGCGGGATTGATTTCCACAAACATGGTCTGCTGCAGTTCGGCCAGCCAGCGGTTGGACCTCGTCTCCGCGCCACCGCCCTCGTACTCGGTAAGGCGACCGCTGGAGTAAATCAAGGGATACTTCGTCGCGTGATTCTCTTTCTGGATCGACCAGTACCGCGTCGGGAGTCGATACACCGCCGTGATGTCGTCGTAGGTTCGATACTCCGGCAGCAGGTCAGGCCGCGGGCTGTATATCGGCTCGCGGTGAACCGGAACCGGGTCAGGGAAGGTCCAGACGACGCAGCGCGCCTTGGCGTTGCCGAACGGTGCGCAACCATGCTTGATCGCGACCCGCTGAATGCCCCCGGACAGATCGATCTTCCAGTTCACCGCGTCGAGCGTCTTCGGGTCCGCCACGGCGGCGCCACCGGAGTTGCTCGCAGCGACACTGCGGATCGATGCCATTTCCGTGTCTGTGAGGTCCCCATCCCAACCAAGCTTGCGCAGCATGCCGTAGCTGAACTCAGGGTAGCCGTCCTTGATTTCGGAACCTGCGGGCCAGGAGTCTTCCGCAAGCAGGTTTACCCCATCGTGCTCGGTCCCGAACCTGGCCCGGAAACACAATCCGCCGGTTACTACCGGGATATCCGGGCGCCAGAGAATATGCGTGCCCGGGTGTCCCTTGCGCACCTTCCCATCCGGCCACGTCTGCTCCATGTCCGCCGTGCCCCAGCACGGCCACGGCAACCCATAATACTCACCATCGCACGGACCGCCTTCGGCGCGCAGCGTAGTCGTATTGAACGTGCGGCGGTTGACCATCTGAAGCTTCAAGCGCTCCGGGCTCTGGCCGGTGTAGCCGACACTCCAGGCACCCCGGTTGATTTCACGCAGGATGTCCTCGGCCACCGGGACTCCGTCCTTGATCTCGATGTGCTTGAAAAGTTCGTCAGCGAAACCGAGCTTCTTCGCCAACAGATACATGACCTCGGTATCGGGCTTGGACTCGAACAGCGGCGCGATGACCTGTTCCCGCCATTGCATGGCGCGATTGGATGCAACGGCCGAGCCGCTCGTTTCCAACTGGGTTGCATTCGGCAGCAAGTACGTGTCGTTCTTGCGGTCGGACATGACCGCCATGTGCGTCGGGTACGGGTCCGAAATGACCAGCAGATCGAGCTTTTCCAGAGCCTTCTTGATATCCGGTCCGCGGGTCTGGCTGTTGACCGCGTGTCCCTGGAAAAGCACCGCGCGCACATTGGTCCTCTGGGACAGGTTCTTGGGATCCTCGAGCACCGCGTCCATCCAGCGCGAAATCGGGAAACCCGGCTGGTTCATGGTGTACGCCACCCCATCGGGGGCCGTGGAGTCCGGGTACTTCTTGGTCTGGTCAAAGCGCTGTACGAACCAATCGTACGGAACATCCCAGACTCGCGCCCAGTGGCGCCACGCGCCCTCGGCCAGGCCGTAGTAACCGGGCAACGATTGCGCCTGCGGACCGATGTCGGTCGCACCCTGGACGTTGTCGTGGCCACGGAAGATATTTGCTCCACCGCCCGGTTTGCCGACATTGCCAAGCGCCAGTTGCAGGATGCAGTAAGCACGGGTGTTGTTGTTGCCAATATGGTGATGAGTCCCACCCATGCACCAGATAATCGACCCGGGCCGGTTCTCGTTCATGGTCTTGGCGGCCTGGAACAGCTCATCCTTGGGCGTCCCGGTAATCCTCTCGACCTCGTCGGGCGGATACTTCGCGACAACCTTGCGGACTTCGTCCATGCCGTAGACGCGCTGCCGGATGTATTCCTTGTCCTCCCAGCCATTATCGAAAATGTGCCAGAGAATGCCCCAGATCAGAGCGACGTCGGTGCCCGGCCGGAAGCGGATGTACTGGTCAGCGTGCGCTGCGGTTCGCGTGCGTCGCGGATCGCAAACGATCATCTTGCTGCCATTTTCCTTTGCACGCAGAATGTGCTGCATGGCGACCGGGTGCGCTTCAGCGGCATTCGAACCGATGAAGAACATGCACTTCGAGCGGTGCAGGTCGTTGAACGAGTTGGTCATCGCCCCGTAGCCCCACGTGTTTGCCACGCCGGCGACGGTCGTCGAATGGCAAATGCGTGCCTGGTGGTCGCAATTGTTCGTGCCCCAGAACGAAACCCACTTGCGTTGCAGATAGCTGCTCTCGTCGCTACCTTTGGACGACCCACCATAAAACAGCGCGTCGGGTCCGGATTCCTCGCGAATTTTCAACAGCTTGTCGCCAATCTCGGTGATCGCTTGATCCCAGGAAATGCGCTTCCACTTGCCGTCGACCAGCTTCATCGGGTACTTGATCCGCTTGTCACCCTGGCCGTGCTCGCGCAAGGCGGCACCCTTGGCACAGTGCCCGCCGAGGTTGATGGGTGAATCGAAGTCAGGCTCCTGATCAACCCAGACGCCATTCTGAACTTTCGCGATGACCGCACAGCCGACCGCGCAATGAGTGCAGATAGTGTGTTTGGTTTCGACCTTGGCATCCTTGGCGCGCACCACTTCTTGCGCGTTGGCGCGACGCATCATCGTGCCGTGCGGGAGCGCACCGATCGCGGCGACACCACCTGCCGCCAGTCCTGTGCGTTTGAGAAAGCTGCGCCGGTTCATGCCCGCAGCGGCGGCTGGTACGGAAACCGGGTCGGCCTGTGCGTGTTTGCGGATGAGTTGCATGTGACAATCCCTCAAGTTGGCTGCGCGGTTATCCGGTGACAGGTGGTAGACGAGCTACGCAAATCACGCAGTGGTGCGATAGTACTGACGTATGTGATCAGTCTCGCGGTAGCCGCGTGACTCCGGCTTTTCCGCTTGGAATTGCACGTGCGCGATGCGCGGAGCCAAGGTGATGCCCAGCGCACCGATACCCGCGCCAACCACCCCGAGCGCAACGGCGCCACCCAGCAGGCGCCGGCGTGATTCGTCAATATTTTGCTGTTTGCGTTTCATTACCGTCGCTACTCCGTGATGGTGGCCGACCGAGTCAAGGCAGGCTCAACCAGGGTTGTTCAACCGACAGGAAAGCCGAGCCCAAGGCCGCAACTGCGCGATAGAAATCCGCACTCTTCGCTGTCGCGATGTCAGCAAAGAACCGGCCCATCCACGACGCAATATGCATCGACAGAAAATTGCGTTGCTCGGCCAGACTGACGCCATCGGTCGGCTCCGCCAGCAACGCCATGGTTTCGCAAAGCGCCGAAGCGTGATCCTCGGGCTCCTTGTTGTCGTCGTAGCGTGTGATCGCCAGCCGCGCGAGATCGCTCCGCAGCGCGACCAGCGACCGGTCCATGAGCGCACCGGACAGATACCAGCTCGCATAGGGCTGAACCTCGCCGCCGCCCAGGCCAATGAACAACTGCTGGAACTCTTCGTCGACGGTCGACGGATCGGCCGTATGCGCGGCAGATTGCAATGCGCGCCACGCCACGGTCAGCGGAGGTTCGTCCAGTTCGGGTTCCGGGAGCTCGGCACTCGCCAGCTGGGCCAGCAGAGTCGCGTCAGGTGGCTCGCGCAGCAGCGCGGCGAGAAGCTTGTAGATTCCAATCCGCTCGCCAGCTGTCTGCAACTGGATCGCCTCATCGGGCTGATCACCACTGGTGGTGATTAGCGTACTGTCCACGCTGGAGCTTGTAGCGGACAACGTCACGTCCTACCCCCCCCCCGACACTCACCTGACTTGCCAACACCAGCCGTCAACACTTCCCGTGTTTGCGTTTCAGTTTGACGACAGTTGCGGCCGTGGCACCCCATACTTGCACAGGTATCACTGATCCATGTCAACCGTTTCTACGCGTGTTACTGATTTATGTCAAGACGACCTTCGTTTGCACCGTGCAGCGTGCGCAAAACCATTCTGTACCCGATCAACGACCACGCCCTCATTTCGGGTGCGGGTGCACAGGGCTGTTGTCGGCAAAGACGGCCTTGATGCGGCAGTCCTCGCACATCAACAAGACCTTCTGTGCTTCGGGGTCCTTGAACATCCAGTGGTTCTGCAGCTTCTCCCGCATGCGTACAACCATCTTGTGGGTCGTGAAAGGTTTGCCGCAACCCAGGCACACCTGCATGATCTCCTGGTGCAACAAGCGCCGCTCCGGTTGCAGGTGCGCTGCAAAATCGATTTGCGGAACCAGTTTGATGGCATTTTCCGGGCAGGCTTTCTCGCACAGTCCGCATTGCACACAGCTATCTTCGCGAAACCAAAGCTTCGGCTCCGCGCCCCCGCCCTGCACCGCTGAGGCAGGACACACCGACACGCACGCCATGCACAGCGTGCACGCATCGTCGTTGACCGTGATCGCACCGAACGGCGCGTTTGCCGGCAATGCTGCACGTTCGACCATGGCGGGCGAATGCTGTTGCAGGTGCGCAAGCGCCATGCGAAAAATTTCACGCTTGTTACCCAATACGGCAAACGTGGCCGGCTCACCGGGCAGTGCGCACGGCACATCCGCAGACTGTGCCGCAGCGGTCTCGGTTAACAACAGAATGCGCCGCTCCGCATCAGCATCCCCAAGCCCGGCGAGGACCACGCTGGCGATAGCGATCTGCCCACGGGTGGTGTCCAGGAGAGTTGATGGAGTGCCGTCTGTGGCCAGCAACCGGACTTGGGCGGCGCCATAGGCGAGTAGTGTCACGAAGGCATCCAGCCCGATCGAGCCAATGTCTTCCACCCGAATCGGCAGAACCTGCGCAGGCAGTCCTTCAAGCACAGCAGCATCATATGCGTCGCCGTGCAGCGCGATCACCGGAGCGGTGCCACCCGCCGCACGGTACGTCGCCAACATCCGCCGCACCGCGCCCAGTAGGTCGCCGACAGGCGGCGTGGCATAGGTGATTGCGCCAGTGGGACAGGCGACAGTGCAGCTGCCGCAGCCCTGGCAAAGGTTGTAGTCAACCTCGATACGCTCGCCCACGCTGAACGGGGCCTCGGCTGGGCACGCATCGATACAGGCGTGGCACCCTTCCAGTCCGCGTTCGCCATGCGCACAAATGTCCGCGTTGTAATCGATGAAGCGCGGCTTCTCGAATTCGCCCACCATGTCGGGCAGGTCACGCAGCGCACGTTCGCGCGCGGCGGAATCGGGAGCGTGGTGGTAGCCCAGCGGCGGGACTCCCCGCTTGATCGCCGGCTCGGCTTGAATATCCAGTACCAGATCGTAGCCCGGATGACCGGCACCAAACACCAACTCGTTTGCCGCGAGAGTGCCAGCTTCGGTCTCGACCTCAAGCTGAAAAGCACCAAGATGTCCGGTGAGCGAGTGAACGGTTCCGTACGCTGTGCGTACCGGCGGGGCTGATTCGGGTGGCTCAGCCGGGCGGCGCGTCGCCAACACCGCGCAGTCAAGACTCGTGGCAAGCGCTTTGGACAGCGGCCAAGCCTCATCGGCCGGCCCGATGATCAGCAACCGGCCGGTCGATTTATACTCCACCCACTGCACCACAGGTTGTGGCGCCACGAAGGCCGCCAGTGCTGCTGCGCGAGCATGCCCATGCGGCGCTGCAGTCGATGCGGGAGCGATAACTGTCTCAATCGGTGCCATCGGGTAACTCCTCATCTTCAGCCGCTGCTTCCAATTCCGGCACGTCAACCGGAGATTCAGCCGATGCTTCCACTTCTGGCTCGCGCAAAACATGGCTTTCACTGCCCGGTTCACCGGGCACGTCCGCCGAGCGCAAAAGCCGCTCCTTCACTCTTTCCATTTGCATGCGCATGTCCGACGTTATGACGTCGCCAAGCGGTTTGAGTTTTCGATAATCGACAGAATAGTCATCCAGCCCATCGGTAACGTTGAAAGATGGCTGGTGAAATATGCGGTGCAACGCGGCACGCCGCAGGGCTTCGCTGACCCGCGGCGAGAAGAACGCGCTAACCTCACTTTCCGGTCCCAGCGTATCCAACGGCGGCATGTCGTCATCTCCGGGCAACTCGGGCGCCGCGACAACGACCGCCGCGGCGTCTCCATCTGTGGCTGGCGGAATTGTTGGCGCCGTTGCCGCATCCGTGGGAGCTTCGGCCGCGACGACTGGCGGATCCGGTCCGGTCGGAGCCTGCGCAACGGACGCTTCGTGCTTGCGACGCGACCAACGGCTCAGGAAACCTTCGTCCTCTGGAGTAATGCTGTCCGGCTGTGGCTCTTGATCGCGGATCATGTTGGCCACTCCTCCTGCAGCTTTTGCCACTTTCGGCCTTTGCGCTGACTCGGTTTCCAGAATTTCGGCACCCACTCCGCGATCCACGATGCAATAACCGGCGGCATGTCAACCTCGAACACCGTCCCGTCAACTTCAAGCGCATCCACCCCGTCCTGCTGGTCCGCCGACACCGTGACCGGGCGCAACTCGCCATCGGCATCAGACTGGCAAATGACGAACAGCAATGGGCGTTCGCTACGCAGGTTCAGCACGTAGTCGTCGCACGAAACCGGGCTCAGCCGCAGGCAAAGGCCAGACCACAGGTAGACGCGCGTTGTTTCATCATCATGGGCAACACTGCAGGTGGGGCCTTGCATCGGTGGCCCTGGCGAATCCGGCACTATTCCAACCACTTGCCAGCGCGATTGCCCCCACGGGCCGCGAGCAGCGCCGCGTTCCAGCAACACGCTTACCACACAGTAACGATCGTCTGGCGCAGTGTCGGCCACTAGGTTGCCTCGATGGTGATCTTCGGAAACTTGCGGGCGCCACCCACACCCAGCAATGACAGCGCGGCCGCCATCCGCAAAGCGATTTCGGTGAACCGCCGGGCAGGAAGGCCATCGGGATCCCCGACGACGCTGGGCATGCCGGTGTCCGCGGCCTCCCGGATCGCATTATCCAGCGGCAGCTCACCGAGCATCGGTACATGGTATTTCTCGGCAATCTTGCGACCGCCGCCTTCCCCGAACGGGTGCGACTCGTGGCCGCAGTGTGGACAGCTCTGCACGCTCATGTTCTCGATGATACCCAACACCGGCACGGACACCTTGCGGAACATCTGCAGTCCCTTGCGTGCATCCAGGGTGGCGATATCCTGCGGTGTCGTAACGATCACGGCGCCCGACACGGGCACCTGCTGCGACAACGTGAGCTGGATGTCGCCGGTACCCGGCGGCATGTCCACAATCAGGTAGTCGAGGTTGCCCCAGCGGGTACCCTTCAAGAGCTGGGTCAGTGCCTGAGTAACCATGGGTCCACGCCAGACCGTCGGTGTGTCCTCATCGTCGACAAGGTAGCCCACCGACATGGACTCAATCGAGTAGCTGCGCATGGGCGCAAAGAGCTTGCCGTCGTCCGTATTCGGGCGTCCCGTGACACCCAGCATGCGCGGTTGGCTCGGACCATAGATATCAGCATCGAGCATGCCGACTGACGCCCCCTCAGCCGCCAGTGCAAGGGCAAGGTTGGCAGCCACAGTGGATTTTCCGACGCCACCTTTACCCGATGCGACGGCGATGATGTTCTTGATTGACTGCACCCGTGCGACACCCGGTTTCGCAGTATGGCTGACAATCTCGACGGTGACGCTGACACGCGCCTGCGCCACGCCCCCAACGCCTTCCACGGCATGCTTCAGCGTTGCCGCCAACTTCGGGCCGTGGCTCTTGGCCGGAAAGCCGAGCTGAATTTCGATCGTGGCATGGCCATCCACCACCGTGACGGATTTCACTGCGTGGGCGCGCCCAAGGCTTGTGCCGAGCAACTCGTCAACGTAATCATTGACCAGCTGCTCAACCTGTGTCTGCAACTCCGTACTCATGGCGTGCGATCCTCCGTCACAGGTGGCTCGGTGTCTGGAACCGGCGTGAAAATGCTGGTGTCACGTTCCCACAGCGGACGCGAATCATGCACTGCATAATTCTCCTCCATACCGTTATCCGTGATGACTCGGGTGATCGAAAGCAGCGTATTGACCGGCTGATCACACAAGCTCTTGCTGAAAGTAAGTTCCGCCTCGGCAACCCGGCGCGCCTCGGCGGGGCTGGGCGCACCGTACACGTCCATCAAGTGCTTGGTCAGCGCTTCCAACGCATACACGTAATCGGATGGCTTGCATTCCGACACCACAACCAGAGAGGCACGGCCAAAACTGGTCAGGCCAAGAAAGCCGTTGACGAATGCCTGGCTCTCCTTGCCACTGAGTGCTGCGGGGTCGACGTTGCCAAAGTCGAACGCAAAGCCACCGGAAACGGCCGCTTCATCATTCCGTGCTGCAACCGGAAAGAGGTCATCATCGCCAGCATCGAGGCGGATGGTCCGCAGCATGCGCATTTCTGGAGTCTACCCGTTCCAGCTCAGCCTTGTCAGCGCCAATGTTCATGCCGCCGAGACCCGCAACCGCGGTGCATCCCGGCTGACCTGCAACCCCACCGCAGGCAGAGCTCTGGTGAGGTTGGAGCACGTACAACGGCCACAAGCGCAACGGCGTATTCGGGACCCGTCAGTACAATCCGCTCCATCACTCTGCAGCCGAAAGGCCAGGCACCATGAACTTGCTGCGCCTCCCTCGCTTGCTGGCGATCTTTAACGTTCGTGCGCGCAATGCTCAACCACGAACGGTACATTACAACCGGACTGTCATGCTGCAAGCGTCAGCGCAAGCCGCACGATTCGGGGACTAGCGCAGCCACCCGCACACGTTGCTTGATCGCTTTCCCGCGCGGTCTACACCACAGCTTCACTCCGCGCTGGCTGCGTATCGAACCCGATCCTTGATGCTGGAGCTCCACCGGCCTTCACCCGGACACCGCAGTACTTCAGGCTCGGGATTTTCGCCTCCGGATCCAGCGTCGGGTTGGTCAACAGATTCGCCGCCGCCTCGTAGAAGCAAAACGCCATGAACACGTTTCCCCTGGCGAGCTTCCAGTCGGCGCGCGCATACGCGACGATCGTGCCGCGGCGGGTTTCCAGCGTGACAGGATCACCTGGGGCGATACCCATCTCCAGCAAATCCTGCGGACACATGTGGCACACCGGGTCCGGTTCGATGGTATCCAGCACCCGCGAACGCCGCGTCATGGTACCTGTGTGCCAATGCTCGAGGAGTCGGCCTGTCAGGAGCACAAATGGGTATTCCTCATCCGGCCGTTCATCCGGCTCGACGATCTCGCAGGGCACAAATAATCCCTTCCCTCGCGGAAAATCGTTGACAAAAGTCACTGCATCGCCCGGATCGCCTTCATGTCGGCACGGCCAGACGACCGAACCTTCCTGCTCCAGGCGTTCCCAGGTAATTCCCGCCATGTTGGCCGACGCCTCGCGAATCTCAGCAAACACCTCAGCGGGTCCAGCGTAATTCCAGTCCAGCCCCACGCGACGGGCAAGTTCCTGGATGATCCACAGGTCCTGCCGCGCGTCCCCGGGCGGATCCACGGCCTGGCGGCCCATTTGCACCCAACGATCGGTATTGGTGTAGGTGCCAGTCTTCTCGAAATAGGTGGTGGCTGGCAGGACAACATCGGCGTTGTAAGCGGTCTCCGTCAGGAATATGTCCTGCACTACCAGGTGCTCAAGGTGGGCAAGCCCCTTGCGCGCGTGGTACGCATTGGCGTCCGACACGGCCGGGTTCTCGCCCATGATGTACATGCCCTGGACGCGGTCGGCGAGGATCTCGTCCATCATTTCCATCGAGGTCACACCCTTTTTCGGATCCAGCTTGCAACCCCACAGCTTCTCAAAGCGAGCGCGCTGGCCGGGATCCTCCACGCTCTTGTAATCGGGGAAACGGCTGGGCATCAGGCCCATGTCGGAGGCACCTTGCACGTTGTTCTGCCCGCGAATTGGATGCAGACCCGCGCCCGGGTGCCCAACCTGCCCGGTCAACAGCGCCAACGCAATGATGCAACGGACGTTGTCCGAACCGTGCTGACTCTGCGACGAACCCATACCCCAGATGATCATCGACGCCCTGGACTTTGCGTAAGTGCGGGCTGCCTTCTTCAGATCCTCCGCCGGTATGCCACAGATCGGCGCCATCGCTTCCGGGCTGTAGGCCTGGATATGGCGCTTCAACTCGTCGAAGCCTTCGGTGCGATCGCGAATGAACGCGGCGTTGGTCAATCCCTCATTGATGATCGTGTAGATCATCGCATTCAGCAGGGCCACGTCAGCGTCCGGGTTGAACTGCAAGTGCATGAAGGCGCGTCGTGAAAGGTCCTGCAGGCGCGGATCGGCGATGATCAGCTTCGTACCCTTCTGATCGATCGCATTTTTTATCCAGCTTGCCGCGACCGGATGGTTGATGGCCGGATTGGAACCGATGAGCAAGACCGTTTCTGCCTTCATGACATCGCGAACCGGCAGCGACACGGCGCCGGAACCCAGGCATTGCATCAGCGCCACGACCGACCCGGCGTGACACAACCGCGTGCAGTGGTCGATGTTGTTGTTGCCGAAGCCGGTACGCACCAGCTTCTGCACCAGGTACGCCTCCTCATTGCTGCCCTTTGCGCAACCCAGGGCGGACAGTGACTTCGGACCATATTGATCACGGATGCGCTTGAGCCCACCGCCGGCGAAGTCCAGCGCTTCTTCCCAGCTCGCCTCACGGAACGCTGCCAACGGGTTCGCCGGATCGAGCACCAGGTCGGCCGACTTGGGCGGTGCGTCCTTGCGCCGGATCAGCGGTTTCATCAGCCGGTTCGGATGCCGGTAATAGTCGAAGCCGTAGCGCCCCTTGACGCACAGACGGCCTTCATTGGCGGGACCGTTGGCGCCGTTGACCGCAACGATATCGTTGTCCCGCACGTTCAGCTTGACCCGGCAACCGACACCGCAGTAAGGGCAAACCGTGGTTACCTGTTTCATCTCGCCACCTCCGACTCCTGCCCCTGCCAAGCCCACTGCTGCTGCGGATCGACTCCCGCAATCGACAGCGCCCCGGTCGGACAGGCAGCGACGCACTCGCCACAACCCACGCAGGTACTTTCGCCCATGGGGTCATCGATATCGAACATGATGTGTGAGTCGCCACCACGCAGCGCGTAGCCGATCACGTCATTGCCCTGTACCTCACGGCACGCTCGCACGCACAAAGTGCACTGAATGCACGCACCCAGATTCACCGCGATCGCTGCGTGCGAAAGATCCGGAGCCGGCTCATCGCGCCGACTGAACCGCGGCTTGCCTATCTCGAACCGTCGCGCCCAGTAATCCAGGCGCGAATCCGCCACATAGGACTCGTCGAGCATGTCGGCTTGCAGCAACTCCAGCACCATTTTCTGTGAATGCACCGCGCGCTCGTTGCGGCTGCTCACCTTCATGCCTTCAGTGACCTTGCGCCAACAGGACGGTTGCAGTTGGCGTTCGCCTTCGATCTCACACATGCACACGCGACAGTTGCCGTCCGGGCGCAGCCCCACTTGGTCGGGCTTGTAACACAAGTGCGGGATCACGACCCCGTGTCGACGTGCCGCCTCCCAGATGGTTTCATCGCTGTACGCGCCCATCTGCTGCCCGTCGAGCGTGAAAGTGACCGTCTCGGTTCTTTGCGCCTCTTGCGGTCGGGCCGCCATCACGCCACCTCATCCGGAAAATACTTGATCACACAGTTCATCGCGTTCGGGGCCGCTTGACCCAAACCACAAATCGAGGCGTCCACCATGACCCGTGACAAATCCTCCATCAACGCCTTGTCCCAGTGCTCGGTGCCCATCAACTCGGCCGCCTTGACCGTGCCGACGCGGCAGGGTGTGCATTGGCCGCAGGATTCATGGGCAAAGAAGCGCATGGCGTTGAGCGCCAGGTCGCGCGCCTTGTCGTGTTGCGAGAACACGATGATTGCCGCCGACCCGATGAAGCACCCATATGGCTGGAGCGTGTCGAAGTCCAGCGGCACGTCTGCCTGTGCAGCAGGCAGCATGCCACCCGACGCACCGCCGGGAAAATAGCCGTACAACTCGTGGCCGTCCTGCATCCCGCCACAGTATTCGTCAATCAATTCGCGCAGGGTGATGCCGGCAGCTGCAATGTACACACCGGGTTTGTTGACCCGGCCGCTAACCGAAAATGTACGTGCTCCCTGGCGGCCATGGCGCCCCTGCGATGCAAACCACGCGCCACCTTTCTCCAGGATGTCACGTACCCAGTGCATGGTTTCCATGTTGTGTTCGAGAGTCGCCAACCCGAACAACCCGTGTTGCGCAACGTACGGGGGACGCAGGCGCGGCATAGCGCGTTTGCCCTCGATGGATTCAATCATCGCCGACTCCTCGCCGGCGATATAAGCGCCTGCACCACGGCGCAGGTAAATGGCCGGCAAGGGCGCCGGTGCGTGCGCCTGCAATTCGGCAATCTCGCGCTCCAGCATCAGCCGGCATGCCGGGTACTCATCGCGGACGTATAGATAAACCTCATGACTCCCGATCGCCCACGCCGCGATCAGCGTGCCCTCAAGGAAGCGATGCGGATCCCGTTCAAGAAAGTAGCGATCCTTGAACGTACCCGGTTCACCCTCGTCGATATTGATCGCGACCAGACGCAAGCCAGGCGACTTGGCCACCAGGCCCCACTTCCGACCGGCCGGGAATCCCGCACCGCCAAGCCCGCGCAGGCTGGAATCTTCCATCGTCTTGATGACCGACTCCCGGCTGCGCTTGCCGGTGACGCATTCGACCCACATATCGTAGCCACCGCCACGGCGGTACTCGGGATAGGTCACCGGGGTCAGCAGCTCCGCCGTTACGTCGTGCGCCGCCACGACCTCGACAATACGCTGAGCGGTAGCGTCAAGAACCGGCTTTTGCCCACATATCACGACTGGTGCGTCTGCACAGCGCCCGACGCAGGGCACGCGCTGAATGCGTACGTTCGGCCCCAGCGTGCCCTGCAACGATTCAATGAGTTTGTCCGCGCCGTACATTGAGCACGTCACCGAATCGCAGACACGCACGGTAAGCGCTGGCGGCTGAGTGGCAGGATCGCGGACGATGTCGAAGTGATGGTAGAACGAGGCGGCTTCGTACACCTCGGTCAGCGACAGCCGCAACTCGTCGGCCAACGCGGTCAGATGCTCGACGCGCAAGCAACCATAACGGTCATTGATGCGGTGTAATCCCTCCAGCAGCATGTCGCGCCGGAGCGGCATATCACCAAGAATTTCGCGCACCGCAGTCAGCGAAGCGGGATCTGTCTGTCGGCCCTTGGACTGCGCGCGTCCACGTTTGCGGCGGCGCGTGGATACCTCAGGCGTGCTCACGGATCTTCTCCTCGCGACTCACGGTGGTGCACAACGTGTGCAATATCTGAAACCACGCGCACACCATCAGTCTGGGTCGCATATACCTTTGTTGGATACTAGCAAACGCTGAGCTGTCTTGACGTTTCCCCAAACCAACGTTGCTCGAACAAGTGTGGTAGTAAGCCGTACAACGATGTGCAGATTCGCAAACCTGCAAGCAAGCGCTACGTGCACGTTGGGCAACAGAGGTTGGGGCAACAACTCGTGTCGCTCTCGAAGGCCGTGTCCCACACCGACGTCATGAGGGGACAGCGCGCCGCGCGGCCAGCCAGCTCTGCTCAAACTATCCCGGCTGACGTCTGGCCCAGTCGGGCGGCGTCTGCTCAACCAGCGCCACGACGGGACAATCGGCACCGAGACGTATCTGGCGGAAAACAGCCGGACCACCGCGCATGGCCAAGAGTACTTCCGCGATTATGACGCAAGTCTTTGCTGCTCCCGGACGCATGTTTTGGAGGAATACAACGCGCTGATCAGCGTACCGGACGCCTCGCCGATCAAAAGCCCCATAACCGCTCGCTCGAGCGCCACCCCATGGAACTTGTAAGCATGTCGGCCAGCCTGGTCTCGCACCACCAGTTCATCGCCGAATTCCCGCGACGCATGGATCCTCGGCTTTCACAACCGTGTTGAATTCGTGGCGCTCCTGCATGAAGCCCTGGTCACCCTAGAGGTCGGCGGCCGCGTGCTGGCCGTGAGCGGGCGCAGGTCACGTTTGAAGTCCACGAAACAGATGCGCCTCGATGCCGGTTCGAAGCTGTTGCTGGCGTCGTCAATGATCACCCAACTGGTGTCCTCGAGATAGAAGAACTGGCTGATCCGCACGGATGATGCGATTTGGCAACGCTCCGCATCAGCACAGGCTGCGCGTCCAGCGGAAGTCGCATGGAGCAGAGTCGCCACGCTGCCGGTTCGTCTACCCACTGCACTGCACTCCAGCTACGCCGGCCACATCGCACTATCCATCGGACGCCGCTATTCGGAAGCATCAGAACGCATAACGCGCGCTCACGCCAATCAGGAAATTGCGACCCGGCTCGGGCTGGAAGAACCGACCGTTACTGGAGTTGACGACCACGGCGCCGATGTAATGGCGATCGAAAAGATTATTGACGCCTGCGTACTCGCTGAATCGCCAACTCCCGGCATTCTGGCTGAACTCAAGATGGTAATTGACCACGAGGTAGCGATCGGCGAAATCCGAATTCTTGCTGTCAACGTAAACGCGATCGCGCCACTGCCCGCTCAGCGAAGTGGAAAATCCAAGCGGACGGTACTGCCAGTCGAGTTCCCCGTACAGCATCTGCCGCGGCACCCCAGGCATGCGTGCACCGTCGAAGGCCCCACCATCGACAAACGCGTCCAGGTAACTGTAGGCCAGGTAGGCGCCAAAGCCTGCGGAAAAGGCCTGGTGAATGTTCACTTCCAGACCATGGCGTCGCGTGCTTCCGGCGTTGGTGAAGCTGACGCGACCGTCGTTGGAGGCGCCAACGACAATGTCGTTGCGGGTGGCTATCTTGAAAACGGCCAGCTCGAATGTGGTCGCGTCCCAGCTCCCCTTGAGTCCCGTTT
>JBDSWR010000119.1:0-2982 GCA_039926605.1 Rhodanobacter sp.
GCGTCGGCACTGTACGCGTAAAGCGTATCGCCACCGGCCAGCGTGTACAGCGGCGCCTGGCCGTTCATCAGAATGCTGACCTCGATGCTCTTGACTGCGCGCCACAGGCAGCCGACGTTGGTAACGGCCTTGAATTCCTGCGGCGGGCAATTGGTGGAGGCATCCACATCGTTCGCGCTTAGAAAAGTCGTGTTGCCGGTGGCGTCCTGTACGCCATAACGAAAATCCAGTCGTTCCACGCCGCGCACCAATTCTTCGTCGCTACCGCCACGCGCGACAATGCCCCCGTTCACCCGCCGCCTCAAGGCCCCGGTGAAGGGCGCCTGTGCATCATTGTTCACGCTGACCACTTGCAGATAATACGTAACGGTCTGGAAGTCCCGATTGACATCAAACAACCGGGGGGCTGTTTCCGGCAACGGCGTTACCGGAGTACTCCCCGCCATGTTGGCCCCACCGGCGACGGTCAACGTGCCTCCGGCTGCCGAGCCAACTGCAAAAATTTGCGCATTGGAGCAATCAGCCAGCATGGCAAGGTCACCGCCTGAAAAGTTCGAAACAGCCGGTTCGCCCGAAAGCGGGACTATCTGCACGCTGGCGATATCCCCCGCGCTGGAGCTTGTCGCCACGCTACTGCCGCCGATCTCGCCAATCGACCAGCCGCTGCTCGAATTGACGTAGCGAACCGTGACCACATCCGCGCCCATCACTCGAGAGCCTTCAGTTGTGCCCATCGCCGGAATGCCGACCACTGACGGATCAACCGGCGCGCACCCGGTCAGCGTGCAGTCGTAACCGCGCATGTACAAAAACGAAGGCATGCTGTATGCGCTGGTCGGCTTCGCTGGATAAGCACCCGTGCCCCATACTGTGGTGACATCACCCAATGCACCAACGAGATCGTTGGCGTACACCGTGGGAGAACGCAACTGGTCGAGCAATGTGCCGCTCGCACCGGGTTTGGCTGAGCCCCCGGTATTGCTGCAATACAAGCCGTTGGCCATGCGCAAATCGTCGCTTAGCCTGGTGATGGCAAAGCGCCCTTCTTCCTGCAACCGCGCAAGCTGGGTCTGCGCTTTGTTGCTGTCCGAAGTGGAAGAGAACACCGTGATAATGCCGCCGGCCACAACCAAACCAAGCACCATCGCCACCATCAGTTCGATGAGCGTCACACCGCGCTGTGGTGCCGCCAGTTTTCGCGCCATGCAGAAAGTCATCATGGTTGAAACTCCCAGGCGAATGTCCGTATTTCCGCGTCGCTGTGTTGCTGATCACCGGCGCGACGTTCCGTCCAGTTGATCGTCATATTGCAACTGCCGCCGTACGGCGGCCGCCGGTTCATCTGCGACGTGGGATCAAATCCAGCCGAGCCCGCGCCCGTGCACAAAATAGTTGCCGTCGGATTAGGCAGAAAGGTTCGCAACTGGGTACTCCAGACCTGCTGGTCGTGCGTCGCCAGACCGGCCGCGTCGCACGCCGCTCCGGCGCCGCAGCCGGCGGAGGCCGCAGCGACCGGGTAAAGCGCACTGTTGTAATCCTGACCCCATACACCTGCGGGATTTGCACTCATCCGCGCCGCCATGTTCGTGGCCAGAAACGTCGCTTGGGTGCGCAGATACGCACTGTGGTTGGACCGGGTGGAAATCACCATCAGCCCGGCCAAACCGATCAGGCCGATGCTGAAGATCAGCACGGCCATCAGTACTTCAATCAGCGACACGCCACGCTGACGCGACTCAAGTTGCATGCGGATTCCCCTCGGTACTCTGATTGCACTATACGAAGCGGTTGCCGTACCGCCAACCCGCATGCGATGAGCGGTAGAGATTACCCGACAGAAGGCGCATTTCCGCAAACCCTGGCAGCAAAGCGATTTCGTTTCGCCCGATGTGCACCGCCCGTGGACATAAATGAGTGCCAGAACGCTGGCTCTGGCGCAGATGGTGGACGCGGTGACGACGGGGACTCATCGGCGCGGGGGACTTCCTGAAGCGGCGTCCCGCAACTGCTCGCTGCGCACAACAAAAAGCCGCACCAGGCTTGCGCCTGGTGCGGCCGCGAATGCCGCGAAACTGGTGCCGGGAATAGGATCCGGACTCATTGGACCGCAAGTGCTTGAAACCCTTGTAGGTATTGGGTTTAGGCCGTTACTCTGTACCGAAATTATGTACCGAATATCTCTAAAATGAGCGCCACTCGACACCTCAAGAAACGCGGGCAGGTCTACTTTGCTCGCCTCCATGTTCCCCTGCCCGCCCAAGCGGTTGTGGGCAAGAAGGAGCTAGTTCAGTCCCTGCGCACGACGGACATTGTGGAAGCACGTCGAAAGCTTCACCGGGTGCTAGCAGACATGCACGCCGAGATCGAAAACGCGCAACTTTCGCCACACACCGGAACACCTGAGGCGTTGCTAGCTTCAGCGATTGAGGCACGTGGCGAGGTTGACGCCGGAATCGCCACGGCCCTCGATGCGGCGGCGAGTTTTGACTACAGCGTAGACCTTCTCCTAGAAGCGGAGGCTAAGGCGCGCGGCGTCGACAAGGATGGACATCCCCTACTGTCAACCGCTGCCGTGTCGACGATTCGCAGGGCGTACAAGGCTCTCGCGGGGCCTTCGTTAGAGGAGCAGCGTGAGACGTACCTCAAGGAGACAGCCAAGCGCATCACAGCCCAGACCATGGCAGACAAGCGGCGGCGTTTGGAAGCTTTCGGCGAGTGGTTTGGCAACGACCGGTATTGCTCGGAACTGGATCGGAAGAAGGCAGGGCAGTACGTAACCGGAGTGATTCTCCAGCGTACCCAAGGCAGCGCGGGAGAGGCTCTCTCAGTTACCACGATGAAGAAGGAGGTGAGCGACCTGCGCGCATGGTTTGATTGGCTATTGGTGCGTGGCGCGGTCGAGGCGAACCCCTTTGACCGTATGTCCTCCCTGCTAAAGGTCAGCACGCGCGGTAAGGCTCCCACGCGGCGTCCTTGGACCGC
>JBDSWR010000120.1:0-17474 GCA_039926605.1 Rhodanobacter sp.
AACGATCACGTCAATTACGGGCAAAGCTCGAACGACGTCATTCCGACCACGATCCATGTCAGTGCCGCGCTGACCACCACCGAGCATTTGCTGCCGGCGCTGAAACATCTGAAGAAGTCTATCGACAAGCGCGCGCGCGAATTGCGCAACACGCCCAAGACCGGTCGCACGCACCTGATGGACGCCATGCCGATCACCTTTGGCCAGGAGCTGTCAGGCTGGGCGGCGCAGGTGGGTACGGCGATCGAGCGCATCGAAGATGCATTGAAGCGCATGCGCCGGCTTCCGCAAGGTGGCACCGCCGTTGGCACCGGCATCAACGCCGATCCAAAGTTTGGTCCGGCGATGGCCGCGCAGTTGAAAAAGCTGACCGGCATCAAGTTCGAGTCGGCGGAAAACTACTTTGAAGGCATGGCCGCGCAGGATGCTGCCGTCGAATTGTCCAGCCAGTTGAAGACGCTGGCGGTGGGCCTGATGAAGATCGGCAACGACTTGCGCTGGATGAACTCGGGGCCGTTGGCCGGGCTGGGTGAAATCGCGCTGCCGGCATTGCAGCCCGGATCGTCGATCATGCAGGGCAAGGTCAACCCAGTCATTCCCGAGGCCGTGGTGATGGTGGCCGCGCAGGTGATTGGCAACGACGCATCGATCACCGTTGCCGGTCAGTCCGGCAACTTTCAGCTCAACGTGATGCTGCCACTGATTGCCTACAACCTGCTGCAGTCCATCGAGATCCTGAGCAACGTCAGCGTGCTGCTGGCGGACAAGGCGATTGCCGGCTTCACCGTCAACAAGGAGCGGGTCAATCAAGCGCTGGCGATGAACCCGATTCTGGTCACCGCGCTGAACCCGGTGATTGGTTACGAGAAGGGCGCGGCAATGGCGAAGAAGGCTTACAAGGAACATCGGGCGATCATGGATGTCGCGCTGGAAACCACCGGCTTGTCGCAAGCGGAGTTGAAGAACCTGCTCGATCCGCTGACCCTGACCAAGGGTGGTATCCACAATCGCAGTTGACAGCGTTCAAGTGGCCCGGCTCAGCTTACGGGTGCGGGTTGATCAGATTGGTGTAATCGCTTCCCGCTATCGTCAGTGTCTGTTCGGAATCGCCGCGGCGTAGCTGAATGTTCACTACAGCGGGTTTGCTCGCCTGCAATTGCTTGAACAGCTCATCGACGTGCTTCACTTGGTGCTCATCGACGGACAAAATCATGTCGTTCTTGCGCAATCCCCACAAGTCGGCAGGATTCACCTTGGTCACTTCAACCCCGGCGCCGTCCTCGGAATGCAGTTCCAAAGCACGGCCGTCGGAGTTACGCCAGACCAGGCTGTCGTGGGTGTTGTGGATGCTGGTATACCAGCCGGCGTAGGCGGGTATCGCAGTGACGGTAGCTGTGACCAGCGCGCCACACAGAATCAGGGTCAAGCGTCGCATCGGGTCTCTCCAGGTGAATGGTGTATACGGGGCTCCGGTCGAGTTGCCCGAGCAGTTGGTTGTCGGGTAACTGCTCGCCGAAGATTTTGTTGTTACGGATATCTGCCCAGGCATTGAGGACCGTATCGTGCGCGAACAGTGTGGCAACGTGCTGCCTGTTCGCGGCATCGCAGGTCAGGCGCTCGCCCATCTCGATCAATAAGCGAACACGGCGAAACCTTTCTTGCCTGCCTTGTCGGTAGAGTGCTTGCCGCAATCATCGACATCTTCTTGCTGCATCGTGGCGTAAGGCCTGAACTCGGACATTGCTGCCGCCAGTTTTTGCTGACTGGACAGCAGAGCCGGCAGCCGTTGGCAGAGCGCGAGGGCGGCGGCGTGGATCCTGTCGGTTTGTGGTTTGATGGCTGCCTCGGTGTCCTTGTCGGTGTTGCCCGTGAACGCGCCCCATAGCGCCGTCTTGGCAGCCTGGATGCCGATGTCGGCACCCTCCACTCCGATATCCATGCCGGCTTCGGCGATACCGACGATCTGCTTGCGATAGTCCAACAGCAGGATCTGCTGCGCAGGCGTGGTAGCCACCTTTTTGCTCGCGATCAACAGGTCACCTTGCGGCGTGATTTCGGCCTTGGGACGCGAGTCGTGGCGGTCTTGTCCATGGTTGCCGAAATGAACGACATGAATACTGTTCACGTCAATGTTTCTGGTGGTCAATTCCTGCTTGGCTTTCTGCACCGCCTTGTCGATCTTTCTGGCGATTATTGCGGAAGGAGCGGTTTCCCCACCTTCCTTGGTCGTCTGAGCGGAATGATCGCCAGCGTCGGCCTGGTAATCAGCCTGCGGAGCTTTATTGCAAGCGGCCAGTGCCAGCAGCAGGACCAGTGCGAAGGTGCTGAACGCGACGGGCTTCATGGGTGTTCTCCTGGGTCGAATAGTTGAAAGTTGGTTGTCGCCGGGTGGGCGACGCAAGCGGATCGCGTTGGCAAGCACGGCAAAGCTTGTGGTGACTTGCTTCGGATGTTTGCCGCAGCGAGCACTGCGCTGAAGGCGCCGGTCAATTTCGGTAGTCCACCTCTTGCTTGCAGGCACCAGCCTCGTGGCCCTTGATCATCGCGTACGGCTGGAACGCCGGAAGCTCGGTCGCAAGTGTGTTTTGCGTCGACTGGAGCTCGGCGAGGTCGTTGCATACCAAAGTCGCCTGTGCCTCCACTTTGGCGGCACTGGCGTTGACTTCGCGGTCGATATTGTCGGTGTTGCCACTGGCAAGTCCGGACATCACGCTGCTGACGGCCTTGTCTGCCGTCGCGATGCCGGCGTTGCCGGTGGCAACACCATGCTCGCGCAGGAGCAGCGCGGTCGTGTGGTAGCGCTTGAGCAAGTCGCGTTGCGCCGGTGTCGCCATGACGCTCGTGCCAGCGATCCGGAGATCACCGGTCGCAGTGATTTTGGCGTCCTCGCGGCCGGGGACGTGAAGCGCGATGCTGCCATCGCGGCTGTCCGCGCTGATGCTGGTGCCAGTGATGGTAAAGATGGTGGTTGTAGCGGTATTGCCATTACAGCCTGCCATACCTGCCGCGAGCAGAAATATGATGGGAAACGTATAAACACGCATGTCGGGCTCCTTGCATTTCGCGAAGTGGCATCGAGGCACGGTTGCAGCCCTGCCGTCGCCTGACGTGTACGGCTGTGGGTCATGTCAACTGTCGTCGCGCCAGCGGCGGAACCAGATCGCGCCGGTCAGCATGACAACCGCAGCGGCCACACCGATCCAGAGGTTGGGTGAGGCCAGCACGGTGTAGGCGCGGGGCAGGCTCACACTGGCCGCAATCTCGGCCAGGTCCTGGCCGCCAATGCCGCCCACTTCGCTGAACCAGCCCCCGGGAAACACGCTGCCGAGGATGCGGGCCGCAATGTGCCGCCAATACCAGTTGTTGGACACATTCAAGGTGCCGAGCAGGTTGAACCAGCCGATCGCCACACCTGCTGCCACCGGCAATACCACTGCCCACAGGAATGGCTTGCTGCGTGCCCAGGCCGAGCAAAGCAGGAGCCAGCCCACGCTCGGCAGAGCCCACAACAGATACAACGGGATCGAGCCGACCATCGTGGAGATCACTCGCAATGGGTGCGACAACCCGAGCAAGTGCCACACGCTGACCCCATGCAGCGACAGCGCAATCGCGAACGTCAGCAACATCAGCAGGCCGGTCAGCGCGCCCACGATGACCGTGATGAATGGCGCGACGACGGTGGCCGCAATCACCTTTGACAGTACGGTGGACGTGTCCGAAATCGGCAGTGATTTCCAGAACAGGATGCTGCGATCCCGCCGATCATCGTACAGCGCGCCCAGACAATAGAAGAAGACCACAAAGCCAAGGACGATGCCCATGATCATGGTGGATGAATACATCACCATGTCCAGGCCGGCGCCAACGGTGTCCATGGACTTCTGGTCCAGGGCTTTGGTCAGCAGATGCATGGTGTTCTGGCCGCCGCCAAAGGACAGGTTGATCCCGTTTCGGGAGCCCATCACCTCACCAGTGATGATCCCCATGATATTGAGTAGCACGAAGATGCCACCGGTGATGACCGGTGCCCAGAAAAAGCCACCGCGGTGTTCCCAGAATTCGCGTTTGACCAGCCAGAACATGGTGTTCGCTGCAGAGGTTTTCATGCGTAGGTTCCCTTCATGGTGGCAACGAACAGATCGCTGATGGACGGCCGGCGGATTTCGCCCAGGGCCTCCAGCTGTGCGCGTCCGACACCGTCAAACAGAAAAATGCTTTTGCCGAAAACCTGGTGTTCGTCCAGCGGCTTCAGCGCGCGCGCGGCTTCCGCGTTGTCGGCGTTCACCATCACCTCGATGAAGCGTTCACCGATAGCGTCCATGTCCGCATCCAGCACGATCTTGCCGTCGCGGATGAACATCAGGTCAGTGAGGATGTGCTCGACTTCCTCAACCTGATGGGTGGTGACGATGATCGTCTTGTTCTCGTCGAAGTAGTCCTCCAGCAGACTCTGGTAGAACTGCTTGCGATAGAGAATGTCCAGACCCAATGTGGGTTCATCCAGGATCAGCAGGCTGGCGTCAATTGCCATCACCAGCGCCAGATGCAGTTGCACCACCATGCCCTTGGACATCTGCCGCACGCGCTGTCCGGGTTGCAGTTTGGTGCGCGCCAGAAATGCTTCGCACTTGCTGCGGTCGAAGCGCGGGTGCACGTGAGCGACAAAATCGACGACTTCGCGCACGCGGATCCAGCGCGGCAGTACCGCCACGTCTGCGATGAAGCAAACTTCCCCCATCAGCATGTCGCGCTGCTTGCGCGGGTCGAAGCCCAATACATTCAAGGCACCGCTGAAATCGGTGAGGCCCAGGATCGCCTTCAACGCGGTAGTCTTGCCGGCGCCATTGGGCCCGATCAGGCCGACGATGCGGCCGCGCTCGATCTGGAAGCTGGCGTTATCCAGCGCCAGCGTCGTCTTGTATCGCTTGGTCAGGCCGTTGGCCGAAATTACCGCGCTCATGACTGACCCTCCGGGTGGGTGGCGGCTTCGCGCATCAGGGTCTTGATATCCAGTCCCAAACGCTGCAACCGTGCAAACAGCACCGGCCACTCTTCGCGCAGGAAGCGCTCGCGTTCTGATTTCAGCAGCGCAGCGTGTGCGCCTTCAATGACAAACATGCCAAGACCCCTGCGTTTTTCCACTAGTTGCTGGTCCACCAGTTCCTGATATGCCTTGGAGACGGTGATTGGATTGATCTGATAATCCGCCGCCACCTGGCGCACCGATGGCAGTGAGTCACCTTCGTTCAGGACGCCGTCCAGAATCATCGCCACTACCCGTTGCTGTAGTTGGCGATAGATCGGGACGTTGTCGTTCCAGGTGATGCTCATAAGTTATTCCTTGCTGCCTCGGACGAATTTGTTGCCAAACGAGTAATAGGGCATGGCTACTTGCGATTCCAGCAACTGGAACGATGCGCTGGTTCCACTTTGCAACACAGGTGTCTGCGGAGCGAGGATGGCTGTGGAACTGCTGACGTCGCTCAGCAATGCCGCCTCGCGCAACTCCTGCGCACCTGGATGAACATTCACGGCCGCAAGGTTGACCACCGGCAGCTCTTGATGGGTTGGTGCCGCCTGCAGTAGCGGCGTGACGTTGTAATTGATGATGCTGATGCTCGAGAGGGTAAGCACGGCAGCAGCGGCACTGGCGATCAGTTGGTACGCTTTCATGGCAGGCTCCTCTGGTGAAGTCGTTGAGTGGTGTTATAGTGAACTATATCACCGACTTCAGGAACGTCAAGCGGTAAAGTGCCACTTCGAGGCATGACTGATGGCCTACGGGAAATTGGCAGGCCCAGAATGCTGCCGGCGTGGGGCGTCGCTTGGCAATGCGTAGGTCGTCCCGTCCTGCTTGCACCCGTTTTGAGTGAATCTCGAACGATCGTCCTTGGCGGCCGTCCCCGAACTGGCTGCACCGCTGCACGTTCTTGCCGTGCATCCACGAGTGCACCGCGCCGCCGCCCGACCTCGACAAACGGGCTTCTTCCCTCAGTGCGACGCGCTTGCGCAGGACGGCCGGCCAAGCTGACGCGCCGCTGCGTAGGTACCGGGCGCGCTACTAATGTGCGGCGTACACCTGCTTGCCGCCGACCCACGTCTGCAACACCTTGGTGTTCCAGATCTTGTCAGGGGGATCCTGCACCACATCGTGGTCGATCAAGATGAAGTCGGCCCATTTGCCCGGCTCCAGAGTGCCCAGCGTGTTCTCGGCGTGTTCGGCATAAGCTGCGTCGACGGTGAATGCGTGCAATGCCTCGGTAAATGTGAGGTCCTGTTGCGGGTACCAGCCACCGGGCGGCTGGCCGAAGTGATCCTCACGCGTGACTGCCGAGTACAGACCGAAGAACGGGTTTGGCGACTCCACCGGGAAGTCCGAGCCGGCAGCAACCAGCGTGCCTTGCTTGAGGAAGCGCTGCCACGCGTAAGCACCCTTGATGCGCTCGTGGCCGACGCGATCCTCGGCCATGTTCATGTCGGAGGTGGCATGGGTCGGTTGCATCGAGGCGATCAGGTGCAGTGACACGAAACGCGGGATGTCCTGCAGCGAAACGATCTGTGCGTGTTCGACGCGGTTGCGCAGGGCGATGGCATCGGGATGGCTCCGGTACGCAGCAGCGTAGCTGTCCAGCACTTCGCGGTTGGCGCGGTCGCCAATCGCATGCACAGCCACCTGATAACCCTTGGCAAACGCCTTGTCGATCTTCGCCGTCATCACCGCGGGCGTCATGAACAGCAAGCCACGGTTGTGCGGGTCGTCGGAGTAGGGCGTCAGCATGGCGGCACCGCGGCTCCCGAGCGCGCCGTCGGCGAACAGTTTGACTGCGCGCACGGTGAGAAAGTCGTTGCCGTAGCCCAGCAGCGGGCCATCCTCGCTGATCACGTCGAATGCCTCGCCGGTGTCGCGGATCATCGCGTAGATGCGTGCGGTCAGTTTGTCGGCGTCGGCGTATTGCCGATAAAGCCTGTAGTTTTCCAGATCAATGCCGGCATCGCCGACGCCGGTAAGACCGACGCTGGCCATCTCCGCCAGCGCGGTGTCCAGTGCCGCTGCCCGTTCTTGTGCAGTCGGCCCGGGGGCCTTGGCGTCGATCAAGGCGGTGGCGCCGTCGACGAACACGCCAGCCGGATTGCCGTTGACGTCGCGTTCGATGCGGCCACCGCTGGGGTCCGCAGTGGCCTTGGTAACCCCGGCCAACCTGATGGCAGCGCTGTTCCCCCACGCCGCGTGGCCGTCGACCCGGCTCAACCACACCGGACGATCAGCAACGACCGCATCCAGTTCCTGCGCGGTAGGAAAGCGCCCGAGCTTCCAGATTTCCTGATTCCAGCCACCGCCGCGTATCCACTTTGCGTCGGGATGCGCCGTGGCATACGCCTGCACTTTTGCCAGCGCCTCGGCCAGCGATTGCGTACCGGTGAGGTCGACGCTGTTGCGAGCGTAACCGAGCTCCAGCACATGGCCGTGGGCATCGATCAAGCCCGGCAGCAACGTGCGGCCGTGACCGTCAATCAGCTTCGCGCTGCCCGCCCGACGGGACAGTGTGGCGGTGTCACCGGTTGCGACCACTTTGCCCTGATCAACCAGCAGCGCCTGAAAGTGTTGCAGCTTGCCGTGGCTGTCCAGGGTGTAGCCATTGACGTTGCTGACCAGCAAATCGGCTGCCTGCGCCAACGGCAGCGCCGCCAGCAGGACGCCAAACAGTGCGATGCGCAGGAGATTGTTCATGCCGGTCTTCGCGTTCGGGAGCAGGCACGCAGTGTGTCCATTCACGCTGCATTTTTCCAGTTGGAGCTTTGGCCCAGTTTCGGTACCGGCAGCTGCGGGCGGTTGCGCCAAGCGGCGTTGCCAGCCATGAGCACACCAGCCTGGATCGCGTTGAGGGTTCGTGCACGTGGACATCGCTTGCGCCGCCGATTGGATGCGCTAGGCTGAAGCGTCGAGCAGCTCCCAACGCATCCAGACGGCTGAATGATGAATATCCAAACCAAGTTGCCAAAGGTTGGCACCACCATATTCGCGGTGATGAGCCAGTTGGCGCTGCAGCACAAGGCGGTAAACCTGGGGCAGGGCTTTCCTGATTTCGAGCCACCGCAGCCGCTGCGGGACGCGCTGACCCGGGCCATGAACGAAGGTCGCAACCAATATGCGCCGATGCACGGCGTCGCCGCGCTGCGCGAGCAGATCGTGCTGAAGACGCAGCAGTTGTATGGGCGCAAGCTCGATGTGGATACCGATATCACGGTTACCTCGGGTGCTACCGAGGCGATCTTTGCCGCGATCGCCGCGCTCGTGCGTACAGGTGAAGAAGTGATCGTGTTTGATCCGGCGTACGACTGCTACGAGCCAGCGATCGACTTGCAGGGTGCACGCGCGGTGCATATTCCGCTGCTCGCGCCGAGCTTTGCGATTGACTGGCAGCGCGTGCGCGATGTGATCACGGCAAAAACCCGGATGATCCTGATCAACAGCCCGCACAATCCCTCCGGTGCGGTGTTGTCTGCTGGTGACCTCGAGCAGCTCGCCGCCATCGTGCGCGATACGACTATCGTGGTGCTGTCGGACGAGGTCTACGAGCATATTGTCTACGATGGCGCACAGCATGAAAGCGTGTTGCGCCATCCCGAGCTGGCCGAGCGCAGCATTGTCATTTCCTCGTTCGGCAAGACGTTTCACTGCACCGGATGGAAAGTTGGTTATGCGGTGGCGCCTGCGGCGCTGTCGGCTGAATTCCGCAAGGTGCATCAGTACCTCACGTTCTGCACATTTCATCCGGCCCAGGTCGCGATTGCGCAGTTTCTGGCTGAGCATCCGGAGCATTATCAAGAACTGCCGGCGTTCTATCAGGCGAAGCGCGATCGGTTTCGTGCACTGTTGCAACCATCGCGCTTCAAGTTGCTGGATGTGCCGGCCGGCTATTTCCAGTTGGTGGATTACTCGGCAGTGCGTGACGAAGACGACCTGACATTCAGTCGCTGGCTGGTCAGTGAAGGTGGTGTAGCGGCGATTCCCGTGAGTCCGTTTTGTGCCAGCACGCCGACCACACGATTGTTGCGGCTGTGCTTTGCCAAGAGTGACGCGACCATGGACGCCGCTGCCGAGCGGTTGGGCCGGCTGTGAGCGCGGCCGGCATGCAGAGGTTGCGGGTCGCGCTGGTTCAAGGTGCGACGCGCTGGCACGACGCTGTAGCGAATCGTGAGTATTACGGCGCGTTGGTACGGCAAACGCAAGGGTGCGACTTGATCGTGCTGCCGGAGACGTTCTTGTCCGGTTTCAGCAATGACACGCAGGCAAGTGCGGAGCCGATGGACGGCGCCGGCGTGGCCTGGCTGCGCGCGCTGGCGAGCGAAATGGGGGCGGTCATCTGTGGCAGCCTCGCCATCCACTCAGACGGTGTTGTCTACAACCGGTTGCTATGGATGCGGCCAGATGGAAGCTTTGCGCAGTACGACAAGCGCCACCTGTTTCGCATGGCTGGCGAGCACACTCGCTATGGCGGCGGGAATGAACGCCTGATCGTCGAACTGAAGGGTTGGCGCATCCTGCCGCAAGTCTGCTACGACCTGCGCTTTCCGGTGTGGTTGCGCAACCATCGCCTCCCCACGGCAAATGCCGGCATGGACTACGATCTTGCACTGTTTGTCGCCAACTGGCCATCCGCTCGGCGCGGTGCATGGCGGACGTTGCTGCGCGCTCGCGCCATCGAGAACCTGAGTTATGTGCTTGGGGTCAATCGAGTCGGCCTGGATGGCAATGACTTGCCGTATTCAGGCGACAGCGCGGTTCTCGATCCGCTCGGCGAACCACTGATTGAATGTGGCGCACAGGAGCAAGTGGTCAGCACAAGCCTCGACCCGATGGCATTATTGTCCCATCGGGAGCGCTTTCCGGCCTGGATGGATGCGGACGCGTTCGTGCTGGATCGTCGCTGAGCCGTTGACGGCGCCGTCCGGCAGCAGCCTGCCCGCGGGCAGGGCTTTCACGCTGGAACGCCGACGATCGTTGCCCAGTGACTCCTGGCAACAACAACTTCGCCGGCAAGTGGGCTCTCCCCGAGGCGCAATTTCCCGAGGCTCAGAGAATTGCCAATACCGATTCCGGTGGCCGGCCAATCGCAGCCTTCCCATTGGCGACCACGATCGGGCGCTCGATCAGCTTTGGATGCGCCACCATGGCGGCAATCAGCGCAGCATCATCGAGTGCCGGATTGTCCAGGCCGAGAGTCTGGTATTCGTCCTCACTCTGGCGCAGCAACTGGCGGGCAGACATGTTCAGTTGGCCCAACAGGACGCCCAGTTCAGTGGCCGAGGGCGGCGTCTCCAGGTAGTTGATGACCTCGAGTTGTTCGCCGCGCTGTTCCAGCAATTCCAGCGTGGCACGTGATTTTGAGCAACGACTGTTGTGGTAAATACGGATCACGTTGATACCTTCATTGGTTGTACGCCGGCAAACAACTGCTCAGCGATTGCCGGAACGATTACCGCCACGGCCGGGTGGGCGGCCACCAGCGGGTCCGCCGTGACCCTGTGGCCGTCTGCTGCCAGCTTGGGAGCGGTTGCCGGTACCTTGGCCGCCGGGACGGCCATTCGCTGGCTGGCGATTTCCGCCCTGTGGCGGGCGCGCACCCTGACTCGACCCGCGATCACCGACTGGCCCGTGATTGCCGAACGTGCGATTGCCATGATCCTGGCCCTGGGCGCGACCACCTTGAGCCGCAGGGCGCGTGCCAGGCACCCGATTGCCGTTGCCTGGGCTACGTTGGTTGCCCGCGGCAAAGTTGCCATATGGGTTGGCGTTGGCATGCTGCTCACCGCCAGCAGTGCGCGCGCCGAACGGCTTGCCACCGCCTGGCCGCCGCTTGCCCATCGCGCCGCCCGGAGCGTTGCCGCGCGAGGCGCCGGACCGGCCCCTCCCGTCCCGGTTCTCACCGGCAAACCAGGTGCGCACCGACGGCAGCTCCTGTCCGGGAGCCACACGGCGCCCGCGTTGCCCAGGGCGTGCAGCGGCGCCCGGGTGGGCGACGTTGCCGTTCACTTCCTTGCCGGGCGGACGTACGGTGCGCTTGCGCCCACGCACCGGTTCCTCGCGAATCCGGTCGTATGCACGCAGCTCGCGACCTTCGTCTTGGGCACTGGTCCACGCGGTGCCGCTGGTGCTTTCGGGGCGGTATTCGGTGACGCTGCGGTTGGCCCGGCGCTGATGCAATACCGGGCTCAGGGTCAACACCGGTTGCGGAATACCCAGACCGGTATCGGCCCGCAGTTGCTTGATCGTGGCGGCATCCAGCGGTTCGCAACCGCCGCGGCGCAATGTGCGTGGCAGTTCGATCTGACCGTAACGGATGCGCTTGAGGCGACTGACCAGAAAACCTTGTGAATCCCACAGGCGCCGCACTTCGCGGTTGCGCCCTTCGCGAATGACCACGCGAAACCAGCTATGGCTGCCACCGCGACTGATCACCGCTACTTCGTCGAAACGTGCCGTGCCGTCTTCTAGCTCCACGCCTGCCTTCAGGCGTTCGAGGATTTCGTCGGGTACTTCACCGTGCACGCGGCACAGGTACTCGCGCTCCAGTCCACTCTTGGGATGCATCATGGCGTTGGCCAGCTCGCCATCGGTGGTAAGCAGGAGCAAGCCGGTCGTATTGATGTCAAGGCGACCCACGGCGACCCAGCGTGCGCCCTGCAGATGAGGCAATTGCTCGAACACCGTCGGGCGTCCTTCCGGGTCGTCCCGCGTGGTCAGCACGCCTTCGGGCTTGTGGTAGATAAGCACTTCAGTGTCGTCGCGGCTGTCGGTGGCCACGACGAATTGCTTGGCATCAAGCACGACGCGATCGCCTGCATGCACGCTGGTGCCAATTTCTGCAGGCGTGCCGTTGAGCTCTACTTCACCGGCCTGGATACGCTGCTCGAGCATCCGCCGCGAACCGAGGCCGGCATTCGCCAGCACCTTGTGCAAACGCTCTTCGAGCGCAGGGTTGTCGGTGCTGGACACTTCGCGTTTCAGGGATAGAACCTTTTTTTGCGGCGCAGTCATGCGCGGTACTCCTCGGTATCTGGCTCGGCGGAGTCGGATTCGACGTCCGCGGCGGGGTTTGCTGCCTCGTCGGCAGTGACAGGAAAGGTGTGGGCACGTGGATCGACGTGCGGGTCGGCAAGGGCGATTGGATCGGTGCTGGCTGGCATCGGATCCTCGTTGGCGGCGGTCGAGTCTGCAGATGGCGCGTCCGCCCGGGCAGCAGTCGGGTGGTCAGCCGGGTCGGCGGAAACCTGGTCCGATGCAGTCTCGGCGTCAGGATCAATCGGCAGGTCACGCGGGACATATGCCGGCAGCGCAGTTTGTTCGAGCCGCAGTTGCGGGTCTTCCATGTCGCGGATGGCTGACAGTGGCGGCAATTGATCCAGCGATTTCAGGTTGAAGTAGTCGAGAAAGGCTCGCGTAGTGCCAAACAAGGCCGGCTTGCCAGGCATGTCGCGGTAACCGACGATGCGAATCCATTCGCGCTCTTCCATCGCCTTGATCATGTTTGAGGACACAACCACGCCACGGATCTGCTCGATCTCCGGCCGGGTGATCGGTTGGCGATAGGCGATCAGGGCAAGCGTCTCCAGCATTGCACGGGAATAGCGGCTCGGACGTTCGGTCCACATGCGCGCGATCCATGGCTGAATCTCCTGGCGCACCTGATAACGAAAGCCCGAAGCAACTTCGCGCAGTTCGATACCGCGGTTGGCGCAATCAGCGGCCAGATCTTCCAAGGCCTTGGCAATCTGGCCGCGGTCAACCGCGTCGGCCTCTGTGAACAGATCGCCGAGCTGCTGGATCGTCACGGGCTGGGTGGAGGCGAGCAGGGCTGCCTCGACAATGGGTTTTAGTTGCTCGATCTGCATGACCTGAAAGAATATTGTTTCGGTAGATGTTGGTTACGGCGTTGTCGCGTGTGCCAATGGTGATGGTTCAATCTCTGGCTTATCGCGCCGATCAGCGTCGGCTGGCTCATCGCTGTGACCGGCCTTCGCCCGCAGATAAATCGGTGCGGATGGTGCTTCCTGGACAATTTCCACCAGCATTTCCTTGGCCAGTTCAAGCATTGCCAGGAACGTGACGACAATGCCCATGCGCCCTTCATTGAAGTCAAACAAACTGTCGAAGCGCTGAAATGCCACGGCCTCCAGCCGACTCAACAACTCACCCATGCGCTGTCGCACGCTCAGCGCCTCACGTCGAACCGCGTGGTGTTCAAACAACTCCGCGCGACTCATCACTTCTTTCAACGCCAGAAGCAGTTCCGTCAACTCCAGCGGTGGCGGCAGCTTGATTACCTTGTGGTCACCCACGTCGGCATGTACCACCACGGTGTCACGCTCAACCCGGGGCAGGGCGTCTATCGCCTCGGCAGCGCGCTTGAAGCGTTCGTACTCCTGCAAACGCCGTACCAGCTCCGCTCTTGGATCGTCCTCCAGACCTTCCGCCAATGGCGGCCGCGGCAACAGCAAGCGTGATTTAATCTCGGCCAGGATCGCGGCCATCAACAAATATTCTGCGGCCAGTTCGAGCCGCATCACGTCGTGCATCAACTCGATATAGGCCATGTATTGGCGGGTGATCTCGGCAACCGGGATGTCGAGGATGTCCAGGTTCTGTCGACGAATCAGGTACAGCAACAAATCCAGCGGGCCCTCGAACGACTCCAGAATCACTTCCAGCGCGTCCGGCGGGATGTAGAGATCCTGTGGCATCTGCAGCAGCGGCTCGCCGCGCACGATGGCCAGCGGCATTTCCTGCTGTTGCGGTACCGCCGTAAACGCGTCCTGCGAATCGGTGACCAGGCTTTGCGGCTCGGCTGGATCAGTGCTCATCAATGTGTATCGGTAAACCACGCTATGCGGCTGACACTACGATCAGCACGGTTCCAGGTCATTTCGCTGCCCGGTATTCGGCTGTCCGGTATTTGGAGTTCGCGTTGGGCACACAACCCATCAGGCGGTGTTGCCGTTTGCAGCATGCCCTGACGTAGACTGCGCTGCGTTCTGACGGATGGCAGCGAACTGACCTGCGACCTCGACACACGTGGCATCGTGTTGCCTGACTCGCACCCGGTTACTGCGCAAACCCCGCCCGCCTTGAATCACCGCGTATCAGAGCCGATAGCGACCCGTTGAGTACGAAAGTTCATCAGATGCACTTCGAAGCCGTGCCCAGCCAAGCGATTGGCACCGCCACTGGCCAGCGGGCGCGCACTTTCGCATCACGGGTGGAAGCAAGAGTAACCGTTGCCCAGTGACAAGTCCAGATGTCGAAGTGACACCAAACCAACCCGTTCATGATCGCGTCGGGTGAGGGCCTGCCCGGTGCGTTACGATCTGCCGGAGTGCCGACAAGGGACGGCTGCATGTGACCCATCGCGTCGGGTTTGGCGGCCGCAGTCAGCGGCGCAGGCATGTGCCAGGGCGTCTCACGTCCGTGGCTTTTCAGCCCGATGTGCGGCAGCATTCGTTCGCGGTGAATGCCGAGATCATCAGCGCGGCGGATTCACCGACTCGGTGCAGCGCGTTGCGTGACGTTGGTTGAAGGAACGCGATAGCGGGATTTGGAGCGTCCGCGTCGGCTGGTCTTCAGCGGCTTGTTGCATGGCACGCTGTTTGCTTTATCTGCGTAGAGACAGGCGCAGTCGGGTTTGTCGGCGGATTGCCTGCGTCGCGCGCACGTTACATGAGTGCGGACATGCACTGATCCACGTAGAGTTTGAGTTCCTTGTCGAGCATCTTGTGCGACCAAGGGCACCGAGCCATGAGCGGAATGACAATGACTGATACAAATGGACATGATGGCGTGAGAGGCACTCGCTTGCGCCCGGCCAGGATGCAGATCGAAACAGCGGTACTGATGAGTCGCGGTGGCGAAGCACAACCAACTGAGCTGGTCGACATTTCCGCGACCGGGGTCATGCTCATGCGCCCGCTGGGCTGGCTGGGTGAGCCTGGTCAGAGTTGGGTACTGGACATGATTTTTGGTCGCGACCTGAACATCCACGTTGAAGCGGTGGTGTCGCGAGTCACTACGAACCGTATCGGGTTCAGTTATCAGAGCATTCCCGAGGACAAGCAGGTAGCGCTGTGGAACCTGCTTGGCGGTTACGCCGACACGCTTGAACCCTGGGACGATTGAGATCGCGCACATTGCCACCAGCGGGCACCGGTGGCCACGCGTCACGCGGAGGCTTTGCCTTCGTCGCGCAGTTTCCGGCGCAGTATCTTGCCGACATTGCTTTTCGGCAGACTGTTACGAAACTCGATGACTTTGGGTCGCTTGTAACCGGTTAGCTGATCGTGGCAGAACTGTTTGAGTGCTTCTTCGGTGAGGTTCGGATCCTTGCGCACCACGAACAGCTTCACCACTTCACCTGAATGTTCGTCGGGTATGCCGACGGCTGCAACTTCCAGCACACCAGGGTGCTCCATCACCGTGTCCTCGACATCGTTCGGGTACACGTTGAAGCCTGACACCAGGATCATGTCCTTCTTGCGGTCAACGATGTAGACGTAGCCCTTGTCGTCCATTTTCGCGATGTCGCCGGTGTGCAGCCAGCCATCGGCGGTAACGGTCTTGGCAGTTTCGTCAGGCCGGTTCCAGTAGCCTTTCATGACTTGCGGACCACGCACCATCAGTTCGCCGACTTCACCAATGGGCAACGGCTTCTTGTCTTCGGACCAGATCGCGACGTCGGTGGACGGTATCGGTAACCCGATTGATCCATTGTAAGCGGGCAGGTCGATGGGGTTGATGCACACTGCCGGCGACGTTTCGGTGAGACCGTAGGCCTCTGCCAGCGTGCAACCGGTCACTTTCCGCCATTGGTTCGCCACAGCCCGTTGTACGGCCATGCCGCCGCCAAGGGTCATGTGCAGGTTGGAAAAGTCGAGATCGGCGAACCCCGGCGTGTTGAGCAAGCCGTTGAACAGCGTGTTCACGCCAGTGATTGCAGTGAATCGCGATTGCTTGAGTTCCTTCACGAACGCAGGCATGTCGCGTGGATTGGTGATCAACCAGTTCAGCCCCCCGAGCCGCGCAAACACGAACGCGTTCGCCGTCAGTGAAAAGATGTGGTACAGCGGCAGTGCGGTGATGATCACTTCCTTGCCCGGCTTGACCACCTCGGTGCCAATCCAGGAACTGGCCTGCAGCATGTTGGCGATCATGTTGCCGTGGGTCAGCATGGCGCCCTTGGCGACACCCGTGGTTCCTCCGGTGTATTGCAGGAAGGCGATGTCGTCGTGAGTCAGCGTTACCTCGGGCAGCGTATGCGAGGCGCCCTGGGACAGCGCATCACGGAAACGCACGGCGGTTGGCAGATGGAATGCCGGGACCATTTTCTTGACGTGTTTGAGCACGAAGTTGACGATGGCGCCCTTGGGGAATCCAAGCAGGTCGCCGATGCCGGTGGTGATGATGTGTTGCACCGGCGTACCGGCAAGCGCCTGCTCGAGCGTCGACGCAAAGTTGTCGAGCACCACGATGGCTTTGGCGCCCGAATCGTCGAGCTGATGCTTCAATTCGCGCGCGGTGTACATCGGGTTGGTGTTGACCACGATCACGCCGGCGCGCATCGCCCCGAACAGCGCAATGGGGTATTGCAGTACGTTGGGCAGCATGATCGCCAGCCGATCACCCTTGCTCAGCTTCAGTACGCCGGTGAGGTAGCCGGCAAACTTGCGGCTCAGCGTGTCGATCTGGCCGTAACTGAGCGTGTGGCCGAAGTTTGCGAACGCGGGGCGATCGCGATACTGCGAAAATGTCTCTTCCAGCATCGTGAGTACCGACGCGTACTGGTCGACGTCAATTTCTGCGGGTACCCCAGCCGGGTAGTTGTCCAGCCAAGGCCGTTCGTTACTCACAATGCCGTCCCCTGTGTTTAGATGAGTTTGCGTGAATGATGGCCCGCTGTTGCGGATTCGTCCATCATGTCGCGGAGCATCTTCTTATTTGAACATACGCCCGCGTATAGCAGCAAGCTGACACGCGAGGGAGGTCTCGGGTGGAGCACTAGAAAAGCCCCATTGTCCTGCTGGTCGTGGGGCTTTTGTTGACTGCGCCAGGGTGTCACCACACCTCCGACGAACAGCAGGTGCGCGAGGCAATTGCCGCAGTGGTAGCGGCGGCGCAGGTCGGTGATGCGCGCGCGGTGGTGGCGTCGATCGAGGATGATTTCGCTGGCAATAACGGTGTGCTCGATCGCTCCGGCTTGCGCAACCTGGTGCGAGTTCAGGCGCTGCGGCAATCATCGATTGGCGTGCATACGGGAGCTATCACGATTGCAACGCGCGGTTCCCGCATAGTGGCCAATTTTGGCGTGAGCCTGACCGCCGGTGGCCGCGTCATTCCGGATCAACTGAGTGTCTATCAGGTGGAGACCGCTTGGCGCAAGGACAGTGGTGCATGGCGTTGCTACAACGCGACCTGGAAGCGC
>JBDSWR010000121.1:0-31194 GCA_039926605.1 Rhodanobacter sp.
ATCAACGTGGAGCCGGCACGCGGCAGGCCGACGATGAAAATCGGATCGCGTGAGCTGCAGCCCATGTCGCTGCGCGCGGCAAAAAAGTCCCGGGTGTACTGCTTGCAGATGCGCCGAACCCGCGCGCTGGTTTCGTCCGCGCTGTAGCGCAGTTGCGCACGGCGTAGCGCATTGCCACGCACGTAATGCTGAAACGACGGTGCGTAGTCATCAGCGTCTTCCAGCGCCTTGCCGATGGCAAACTCCAGATGCAGGCGGTCGTCTTCGGCCAGATCCGCGCGTGCCAGTTGGTGGCGCATCACGGCGAGGTCGTCAGCACTGAAGCGGAACGTCTTCAGATTGGCCAGGCTCCACCATGCTTCGCCGAAAGCCGGTTGCAGTTGCAAACTGTGCCGATAGGCAGCGATTGCGCGGTCGCCATATCCCGCGGTCTTCAAGGCATGGCCGTAACTCATCCACACCTTCGCGTGCTGCGGGTAGTGTTCCAGCAATTCGGTATAAATATCGATCGCGGGTGCGTAATCGCCGATGCGGCAAAGCACTACCGCCTGCAAATTGCGATGGCCAGGATGCCCGGGCTCGACCGCCAGCAAACGCTCGATCTCCACGAGTGCCCGTTCCGGTTGGTTGCTGCGATGCAGGATCAACGCATAATTCTGGCGCGCGGCATGAAAGCTGGGGGCCAGCTCCAGGCAGCGTTCGAGCAGATGCAACGCGTCCTCGTTGCGACCGAGGCGCGCCGCGACTTCGGCAAACATGCGGATCGCCGCAACGTCGGTGGGCGCCTCGCGCAGATGTTCGCGCAACAACGCTTCCGCCTCCGGAATGCGGTTCTCGGCCAGCGCGACGGCGGCACCCATCAAGCGTGGATCGTGTGTGGAGTAGCGCACATGATTGGCGTACGCGGCGTCGGCCGCGTCCTGGTCACCCGCAGCCATCAAGTGATCGCCGAGGGCACGCCACGCTTGCGGCAGATCGGGCTTGAGCGCCACTGCTTTGCGCAACGCTGCGATCGCGTCCTGTCCACGCCCGCAGTGCCCCAGCGCCAGCCCCAGGTCCAAGTGCACCATCGGCCATTTGGGTTGCGCGCAGGCCAGTGGTTCGAGGATGTCGAGCGCACCCTGTACATCATCCTGAAGCGAGCGTGCCGCCGCCAGCAAGCGCAGTGCAGCAGGGTGATCCACGACCACCGCAAGGATTTCGCCAAGTTGTTCCACGGCCAGCGCCGGCGCGCTGTCGAGCAGCCGTTCGGCGTGTGCCAAGGCCTGTTCCAGGGTGCCGGTAGCCGCCGCATCGGTCATGGTTTGCATTTCACTGATGGCACGACATCCATGTATGGGCTGGATTCCCAATGCACCGTTGTCCACCTGGCGCGGGTCTTGGCGACAGTAGCGCTTCGCCAGCCGCTGGGCAAATGCAGATTTCACCCCCGATGCGACTACCCACTCCATCGATCCGAGTAGTCCGCTACCGCCGCGGGAGGAGCACTGCCGTTTGCCCAGATCGTACGCACCCAGGCCATCCAGCGCGCGTTGGCACAGGCCGGTGAACCGGTCCACGGGAACCGCTTGCGGATTGTCGGGGTGGCGGTACACCAACGCCGATGACCCACACTTTGTCACGGGCACCCGCCAGCGCCTTGATGGAACGTGGCCAATTGACGCGCAAGCCGTCCGGGCCTACGCTGCGAAACTCGTCCTTGACGTGTGAATTGCCGCAATGAGTATGGATGTCTGCATCACTTTGAGCGACGCGGATCTGGCCCATTTCGTGGACTCGATGAAGGCGTCGCAGAAAGCGACCGATACGACGGATCCCGCAAGCATCATTGCCGCGGCAAAGGCATCGCTGGCTGGCACCAAGCTGGAGGAGCTGCCCGATTTCATTGCCACGCGGCTGAAGAATGTGGAAACCATGCTGGCGATGGTTGAGGACAGCGGTTTTGGCCTGCCTGAAGAGAACCGGGACAACGTGCTGGCGGCATTGAGCTACTTTGCCGCAGCGGATGATTCCATCCCGGACAACGTGCCAGTCATCGGGTTTCTCGACGACGCGATCATGATCGAACTGTGCGTACGCGATCTCACGCACGAAATCGAGGCGTACAACGACTTCCGCATCTGGCGCGAAACCGAAGCGAAACACCGTGGAGAAGATGCCAGCAAGCTGGCCGTGACCCGCGTTGAATGGGCCGAGTCCCGCCGCCTTGAGGTGATCGAGCGCATGCACCGCCGGACTCGGGAGTCCTACAGCAGCGGCTCGTGGAGGCCGGTGCTGTTTCGCGTACATTGATCCGTACGAGTCACGCATGCTGAAGGGCACTGCGGTGCCCTTTCGCGTTTGTTGGGACCGCATTGCATCAACACAGAAACGTGGGCCCAACCCCACTCCGCTACCGCTCGCGCGCAGCTTGTTTCCGGCATTTGCCCGGCATTCGCTTCGGCGGTGTCCCACGGTGTCCGTCTGGCCAACATCCCCGCGTTGATACAACGCAGGCGCTCAAGACCGCTGGGACACGCACTGTCTTCCGCCCCTCAGCAAGGTTGGGCGTCAAGCAGCCGCCGCTGTGCCGCCTACCGTCATGTTGTCAATTTTCAGCGTGGGCTGGCCCACGCCAACGGGGACGCTCTGACCGTTCTTGCCGCAGATGCCGATGCCTGCGTCAAGTTCCAGGTCGTTGCCGATCATCGATACGCGATGGAGCACCTCGGGCCCGCTGCCGATCAGGGTGGCGCCTTTCACCGGACGCGTGATCTTGCCATCTTCGATCAAGTACGCCTCGCTGGCCGAAAACGTGAACTTGCCATTGGTGATGTCAACCTGGCCGCCACCGAAGTTTGGCGCATACAAACCGCGCTTGACCGATCCAATGATCTCTTGCGGGTCGCAGGTGCCCGCCAGCATGTAGGTATTGGTCATGCGTGGCATTGGCAACGCCGTGAACGATTCACGCCGGCCATTGCCGGTGGGCGCCATGCCCATCAGCCGCGCGTTGAGTTTGTCCTGCATGTAGCCTTTCAGAATGCCATCCTCGATCAACGTGGTGCACTCGCTAGGCGTACCTTCGTCGTCGATGCTGAGTGAGCCGCGCCGGCCCGCAAGCGTGCCGTCATCGACCACGGTTACGCCCTTGGCTGCCACGCGCTGACCAAGCCGGCCGGCAAACGCGGAACTGCCCTTGCGATTGAAATCGCCTTCCAGGCCGTGGCCAATGGCCTCGTGCAGCAAAACGCCGGGCCAGCCCGGACCAAGCACGACGGTCATGCTGCCAGCCGGTGCCGCTACCGCTTCCAGATTTACCAACGCCTGGCGCACGGCTTCGTCAGCAAATCGAAGCGCGCGGCCGTTCTCGATGAGCTCGCGATAGCCGTAGCGACCGCCGCCGCCGGAACGCCCTTCTTCGCGCCGGCCATTTTGCTCGGCAATCACCTGCACACTCATGCGCACCAGCGGCCGCACGTCAGCGGCCAGCGTGCCGTCGGATGCCGCAATCAAAATGGTATCGACAGTGGCCGCAAGGCTGACGATGACTTGCTTGATGCGTGGATCGCGCGCGCGGGCGTATGCATCTACCTCGCGCAACAGCGCAATCTTGTCCGGGTTGGTCAGGCTGTCAACCGGGTCAAGCGCCGGATACAACGCACGCGCGCCGTTCAACGCCAGCGGTATCCCGGCCCCATGACCATCATGCGCAATCGCGCGGGCGGCTTTGGACGCCTGCAGCAACTGCGGCATGACGATCTCGTCAGAATACGCAAACCCGGTCTTTTCGCCGCTGATCGCGCGCACCCCGACGCCCTGCTCGATGGAATGGCTACCGTCCTTGACGATGCCCTCCTCGAGCAGCCACGACTCACTGCGTGAATGCTGAAAGTACAGATCGGCCGCATCGATCGTCGGCCCCATCAACTGGCTGAACACACGGTCCAGATCGCTGGTGGCAATGCCGCCGGGTGTCAGCAGACGCTGTTCGACCTGGTTGATCAATGAATCCATGGATGACGACCGTGACTGCGGCAGGAAACCTTCAATGGGGTCACTACAGTAACGTTTAAAGCCATTGGCGGCACTCAATGCACACTTGCAGCCGGTGCCGGCTGCGCACTGGCCGGGGCTGCCGGTGCGGGTGCGGTCGCTGGGGACAAGCTACTTGGCGGTGCTGCCGGTCCGCCGGGGGCTCCATCCGGCACCCGCGGCGCTGGGGCTGCGTTGCCATGTTTCTCGATCAGCGTCATCACCGGTTTGTCCCAGCTTCCGGTGATGCGATAACGCGCGCCAGCGGCCTTGTTCAAGCCCTTGCCGAGAAGCCCCTGCATGGCCAAACCTGCCGCTGCACCGACCGGGCCGCCAACTACGGCGCCAACCCACGGCAGGCTGTTGCCCACGTGTGGCACGACGTGCACCTGCTGGTCGTAATCCCGCGCGCGCAACCCGGTGCGCCCGGTAATACTGATGTTGGCCGATGAGCCGACGATAGCCAGATTGTCGGTGGTGGCATTGCCATTTCCCAGGCGGAAATCTCCGGTGATGGAATCGAACGCCAGACCCTTGCCAAACACGTCGCCAAAATCCAGCGTCAGGCGACGCGGCAGTTCCGTCAACGAAACCAGACCGAGCAATCGCCCCACACCGGGTGACGCTGCTTCCGGGATGCGCCCGTCTTCCACCTTGACACTCAACGCGCCATCCATGTTGGCCAGCGAGAAGGCGATGGGCGAGCCTGGCCAGCGTCCGTCGATGAGATCATGCGTCTTGCCACCATTCACCAGACCATCGAAGCCGAGTGCGCCGAGCATGGCCCCCAGGTCCTGCGCGGAAAGGTTGATGCGCATGCGCGTGTGGCTGTCGTGGGCGCTGCCATTCCAATCGCCAGTGGCAGTGATCTGCACATCCTTGGACAGTGCCCGCAACTGCTCGATATGCATGCCCTCCGCAGTTGGCCAGGTCTCCAGGCGTGCCTCGCCCAACCGCGACTCACCCAGGCGCAGATCACTGATCCACACGTGCAATGGCGGCAACGCGGCGGGATTGATCCCGGTATCGGCGGGGTTTTCCGGAGCCGCAACGGCGGTACTTGCAGGCACGCCCAGCGAGCTGTCGGCCGACGCGACACTGCCGGCGACGACCGTGTCAGAGCCGGGACTTTTCGGCCAGTACAGGTGCTGCATACGCGCGGTGACCCCCAGCCGATTCAAGTCACTGCCCGGCACCGCGATTGTCCCTGCCAGCGCTGGACCGGCCACGGTGATGTTCAGCACACCCGCCTGGCTGGACGCGTCAATCCGCATGGCGCCCAGGGCATGGCCAAACCACTGGGCATGCTCGGCCGTGACGTGGACGTCTTGCACCGCAGGCCCGTCGCCGCCCGCACCGCCCACCGTGCGCTGGACCCAACCGGTGACGTCCAGTTGGTCTGCATGGCCGTGAATGGCCAGGCCCTGCGCAGGCAGGTCTTCTGGCATCTGGTCGCCGAAGGCAAGCGTGCCGGCCAGCGGTCGCGCGGCATCAGCCAGGCGAAAACGCGCATGCGCAGCATGACCCAACGCAACCTGCAGATCGCTGCCGTCAGCCGGCAAGCCCAACGCCACGTGCAACGGCATGCTGGAGGCTGGCGCCTTGTGCAACGGCACCGGCAAATCCAGCGCAATGCCATGCAAGCTGGAGTCGACGGTAAGCAACTGCGAAGCGCCGCCACCGCGGGCCAGCGTGTAGCCAATCGTGAAGTCGCTACTGCCGCTGGACGCCTCACCAATCCACGTCAGGCTCGGATAATCCTGCACGAGATCACCGAGACTCCACGCGCCCTGCAACTGCGCCCACACTGTGGTATCGGCATATCCCGCCACATCCCCGATGGCAAACGCCAGCTTCGCCGGTCGACCGTGAAACGTCGTCCGCATCGGGCCGGCAGCGACGCCATGGGTATCGAAGCGCAACGGGCCGCTGATCTGGTCGAGCTTGAGGTTCCAGACCGGTGCGCTCAGGTCGGCAGCGATCAACTGCGCGCTACCGTCAAGCTGCGCCGCGCCGTCATCGTGCAACGGCAGCAGCAGGTGCAGCGCAAACGTCGTGGTGCCGCCAAGCTTCAGCTTGTCCAAGGTTTCGACCTGGGCACTGCCGATCGGGCTTTTGCTCACGAACTGCATCACGCTCGCACCACTGCCACTGCCACTTGCGGTGAGATCCAGCGGCGCGCTGCCGAAATCGGCGATCTGCGCGACCGCCTGCTCGGCATGCACGCCCAGCACCTGTCCGCCACTTACCACCGCGCGCATGCCGTTGTTGACGAAGTCTGCCACCACGGCAACGCCCTCGGCGCGCGGCCAGCCCACGCCGTAGTCAAGTGTCAGGTCGTGAATCGGCACGTGGGCCTCAAACCGGCCTTCATGCCCGGGAAACGGCCAGTACGCCAGATCGCCACGCAACACCACCTGGGCATTATCGATAGTGCCGCCTGCCAACGCACGGTTCAGCCACGTTACGGTTGCCGGTGACATGGACCCGATTGGCCAGAACAACTTTGCCGCAGTCACCTGCGCATGATCCAGCTGTGCATACACATTGGCCACCGGCGCGCCGCCGTCCGCGGGAAATGTGAGCTCGCCACGCAACTGGCCAGAATACCCAACGCCGGAAAAATCCAGTGCGTCCATGCCAAAAGTCCAGTCGCCTTCCTGCTTCCAGAACGCCAAGGTACCGTCGAGGCCGGAAAACACCAGTGGCTTCTGAAACAAGCGCGGCAAAGTCAACACGCTCCGCTGAGACGGCAACTCCACGACCAGCGCCTGCGCATCACCTCGCAGTTCGCCTTGCAATTGCCGTACCCCCGGCAGCTTGCCCACCGCGTCGATGCCCAGCGCGGCAAATGTCAGGTCGAGCGCCCCCAATCCACCGGTCTGACTCCAGCGCACTGCAGCGCGACCTACTACACCACGCGGTTGGCCATGACCCAGCCAGGCGCTCACGGCAGGGGTCAGCCCCGGTTTCAACGCCAGCAACGGCAACCACTGAGCAAGCTGCAACTGCCGCGCGGCAATGCCTACGCTGGTTTGCGGCGTACCGGGCTGATGCACTGCCACCACGGCCGCCCCGCCATCGTCACCAGCCCAGCGCATGCGGTAGCCATCGGCGCCAGGCCGCACGTCCACCAATCCGTGCAGCGCACGTACCTGAGCACTGACAGCGTCGCCACCAGACAAGATCAAGGCATCGACATCCAGCCGCATCAATGCGCTTTGCAGCTTGCCGTCGCGCCAGTCCAGCCACGCCGTCACATGACCATGCCCGCGCTGCAGCCGGTAGCCATGCATATCGACGTTGGCGAGCAGCGGCTGCAGATCAACCTCACTCATGCCGAGCCACAACCGCCCACTGGTGCCGTCGTCGCGAAAGTCCCCAATGGCGTGCAGTGCTGAGTCCACTCCGGCACGTCGCAGGGCTCCGCCAACACGGATGCGCCCGCTGCCCTGCCGACTCACTCGCAGTTGCCGGGCGAGCAAGCTGTAGTGCTGGCCGGCGGCGACATCAGCGATCTGTACGCGCAGATCCTGCAACCACAAATCGACCGACAAACGGCCCAGCGTCAGCGGCTGGCGAGCAGTGTCGCCGGCCACGCCGATGCCATTGATCCGCCATGTACCGTCCCGCTCGTGGCTCAGGTCAAGCTGTAACCCGCGTACACGTACATTCAGCAAATGCCGCGATGGCAGCAACCACCCACCAAAGTCCAACTGCAGTTCAGCCTCCGGAAGGCGCAGCGGTGCAGCAGCTTGTCCAACTGGCGCGCCCACGGTTATCCCGTGCAGCACAAACAATGGGCCCGATGGTGTCCAGCGACCTTCCATGGAGGCGAAACTCACCGGGCGCTGTGCGCGCGCACTGAGCTGCGCCGCGACCCACTGCGGATGGCCCGCAACCAGCGGCAACAACAACTGGGTGAGCGCCATGAGTACGGCCAGCGCAATGATCAGCACACCCACGGTCCAGCCCGAGGCGCGCATGCAGCGATGCACCCAATACGACCAACGTATGCTCACGCGCCGCAACCGGGACGGGATCTACAACAAGACCACATCAAATTGTTCCTGCGAATAATGATCTTCGGCCTGAAAGCGTATGCTTTTTGAAATCAGCTCTTCCAGTTCGGCCACCGCACCGGATTCCTCCTCCTGGATGCGATTGACCACCGCCGGGCTGGCCATCACCAGCAATTTCTCCGCGTTGAACTGGCGCACCGCGCGGGTGATCTCACGAAAAATCTCGTAGGTTACCGTTTCCGCGGTTTTCAGCACTCCGCGGCCGTCGCATACCGCACAAGGCCCGCACAACTGCCGCGCCAGGCTCTCGGTGGTGCGCTTGCGCGTCATCTCCACCAATCCCAGCGCCGAGATCGGATACACCGTGGTGCGCGCATGATCGCGCGCCAGACCCTTGTTCAACATGCGCAATACCTGACGCTTGTGTTCCTCATCCTCCATGTCGATGAAATCGATGATGATGATGCCACCAAGATTACGCAGCCGAAGTTGTCGCGACGCCGCCTGTGCGGCCTCCAGGTTGGTGCGGTAGGCGGTCTCTTCCAGATTGCGCGATCCCAGATAAGCGCCGGTGTTGACGTCGATCGTGGTCATCGCCTCGGTCTGGTCAACTACCAGGTAGCCACCGGATTTGAGCGGCACCTCCTTCTTCAGCGCACGTTGCATTTCGTCTTCGACGCCGTACAGATCAAAGATCGGTCGCTCGCCGTCGTAGTGCTCAATCCGGTCATCCAGCTTGGGCATGAACTTGTGCACGAACTTGACTACGCTGGCGTGCATCGCCAGAGAATCCACACGCACCTTTTCAATGTCTGCGTTGAGCATGTCACGCAGACTGCGCAGCGGCAGTGACAACTCTTCATACACCTGCTCAGCCACCTTGGCCTTGGCAATGTTTTCCTGCACCACGCGCCAGACCTTGCCAAGGTAAGTGACATCAAAGGCGAGTGACTCCGCGGTCTGCCCTTCGGCATTGGTGCGCACGATGTAGCCAAGCGGATTGTCCCCAATCAGCGGAATCAGCGTGTCCCGCAGGCGCTGGCGCTCGTCCTCGTCTTCAATGCGTGCAGAAATACCCAAGGTGCGTGCATACGGCAGCAACACCAGATACCGCGATGGAATCGACAAATGTGCAGACAGCCGGGCGCCTTTGGTGCTGATCGGGTCTTTCACGACCTGCACTACAATCTCCTGACCTTCATGGACCAGTTCACTGATTGACGGCACGTGGGCATTGCCATTGGCATCTAGGTCGTCGCCAGCCACGGGGCGCACAATGTCAGAGGCATGCAAAAATGCCGCGCGTCCCAAACCGATCTCGACAAATACCGCCTGCATACCGGGCATCACGCGCTGCACGCGGCCCTTGTAGATGTTGCCGACGTAGCCCCGTTTCGATGCGCGTTCCACATGCACTTCCTGCAACATGCCGTTCTCGACCACCCCTACCCGCGTTTCACGGGGTGTCACGTTGATCAGGATTTCCTCGCTCACCGCATACTCCCTAAATGTTGATGTTTATAGCGACATTGTCGAGGCAGTGTTGCTGCACTCCTCATCAATAGCGCATGCGCGGTGTGTCTGCAGTGTTGACCACATACAGCCTCAGACGTTCGCCGCAAGCATTGCATATACGCCGCTTCGCAACAGGCCGCCCCAGCGGTCTCGTCCAGCGTTACAGTGCACGCATGGATCCGGTCCCGATACTCCTGGCTTGGAGCGGCGGCAAAGACTGTGCGCTCGCGCTGCAACAGCTCCGTAGCGACCCGCACTGGGAGGTCGTGGCGCTGCTCACAACGACCGATCGCCGCCATCAGCGCGTGACCATGCACGGCATCGCAGGGGATGTGCTCACTGCCCAGGCCAGCGCGCTGGGCCTGCCGTTGATTGAAGTGCCGATGGACTGGCCCGGCAGCAACGCCGCGTATGAGCACGCGCATGCGCATGCACTGGCCAACGCGCGCATGCGCTGGCCCGGTATCCGCCACTGTGCCTTTGGCGATTTGTTTCTGCAGGATGTCCGGGATTACCGGGTACGCCAGCTTGGCACGGAAAATTGGCGCGCGGTGTTTCCGCTGTGGGGCACAGACACCACCATGCTGGCCCGCCGCTTCATCAGCGAGGGCCATCGCGCCGTGCTCTGCTGCGTGGACACTCAGCAACTGGACGCGGCGTTCTGCGGGCGACCCTACGACCGTGCACTGCTGGACAGTTTGCCGGCCGCTGTTGATCCGTGTGGGGAGCATGGCGAGTTCCACACGCTGTACTACGCCGGACCATTGTTCAATGCACCGCTGCAACTGCGTCGCGGCGAATCCATACTGCGCGATGGGCGCTTTCAGTCCACCGACTTCCTGCTTGATACAACGACCCATGTGCGCTGACCGCAAGTGAACGCCGCCACCGCCGCACGCTCGCGCCAGACTCAGTCAATGGGTGTGTGCCGATATGTACTGACTTGATCAGGGCGCACGATGGACGCCTTGTTGCCCCACGCCTGGCGGATGTAGCTCACCACGAGTGCGACGTCGCTGTCGTTCAACTGCTGCGCAAACGGCGGCATCGAATACGGCCGGGGGTTGCCAGCGGTCGCGGGAGGGAAGCCGCCGAGCAGCACCATGCGGGTAGCGTTGATGCCGGTTGGTTCGCTCATGGCGGAATTGCCGTTGAGTGGCGGATACACGCCTGCCACGCCATTGCCGTCCCGGCCATGGCAGTCTGCACAATGCTTGAGATAAATTTTCTCACCCGCGCTGGCAATCTTTGCCACATCAAATGCCGAGCGTGGGGCTGGCCTTGCCGCGCGGGGCGGCAGCGTTGCGAGATAAGACGCGATCGCACGCAAGTCGCCGGCCGTCATGTGCTGCGTGGCCTGTGCCACCACGTCCGCCATTGGTCCGAACGCAGTGCCCTTCGCCGAGTGTCCGGTTTGCAGCAGGTCGACAATGTCCTGCTCGCTCCAGCCGTGCAAGCCACCATTCTGCTGCGTGCTGAGATCCGGCGCATACCACTTTTGCTCCGGAATCTGTCCGCCAGTCAGATGGACGCTTGCGGCGGTGCCGCCCAAGGCACCACGTTCGGCGTGGCATTCGTTGCAGTGACCAAGCCCCTGCACCAGGTAGGCGCCACGGTTCCACTGTGCCGACTGCCTGGCGTCAGGTTGAAAGACGCCCTGGCGAAAGTACAGCGAGCGCCACACCGCCAGGGTCGTGCGTATGCGATAAGGAAAATCCAGCCCGGATGCCCGCGGACGCTGCTCGATCGCTGGTACTGAGCGCAGGTAGGCAAAAATCGCCCAGGCATCATCACGCGTGACGCGCGTGTAAGACGTATATGGAAATGCCGGATACAGCCGCTGGCCGTGACGCCCGACGCCGCTATGCATCGCACGCCAGAAGTCGGCAAACTCCCACTGCCCCAGGCCCGTCTCTCGATCAGGTGTGATGTTGGGCACCGGCACGCTGCCAAACGGCGTGGGTATTGCGCGACCGCCGGCATACAACGCGCCGCCACGCGCGGTGTGGCAGCCGGCACAATCGCCAACCTTCGCCAGATAGGCACCTTTGGCGACCAAGGCGGGATCCGTCAGCTTCGGCATTTCCACGCTGACGGCGGGCTGCGAATCCGAGTTTTGGCTTGAGTCGCCGAACAACAACCACCCAAGAGCCAACAGTCCCGCCAGCAGCACCAGCAGCCACGCTCGCAACAGCCACCTCATGAGCCATCTCCGGTTGCACTGAGCACGCCGCAAGGCAGGGGCGGCTTGACCGAGCCGGCTGGCTGCGGGCGCGTGTGCGCCGGCAACTCCCGGCTGGCCAGCCACGCCGCGACGGCTGTGATATCCGCCTCGCGCAGGCGTCCGGCGACCACGGCCATGCAATCGGGCTTGACCGTCGCACGCGTGTGCGTGCGCCATGACCCCAGTTGCGAGCTGATGTAGTCGTACGGCAGTCCGACCAGGCCCGGCGTCGATGGCTCGACGCCAACCAGGTCGGTACCGTGACAACTCGCGCAAGCGGGGACTTTCAACTGCGGGTCGCCCTTGGTCACCAATTGCGCGCCGCGTTGCAATACGGCCTCACTGACGGCTGGTGCGGGTGAACGCACATACGCCACCTGTTGCGCGGAGAAATACTCGGCAATCTCGCGCATGTAGTCCGTGCCTAGATGGCGTACGGTGTATTCCATCGGCGGGTAGTTGCGCAGACCGTTCTGGAAATCCTGCATCTGCCGCAGCAGATACGCCGCCGGCTTGCCGGCCAGGCGCGGGAAAAAGTTGCTCCCCGGCGTGCCCTCGCCGTGCACTCCGTGACAGGTGGTACACGCGGCAATCCGCTGCTGCAATGTATCCGGTACATTGGGGGCATCGGCGGCCTGTACCGTGGCGCAAAAGCCCACTATCGCAGCAGCCATCCAACCAGCCACTTGCCGCAGCGGCCCGTGCAGCGCAATCGTGAAGTCATTCATGCGCAAATTATAAGCGTAGCGGACGCCGGCACGAGCGCAGCCACCGTGCACGCCGCGCCGTGCATGACGCGCGGGTACCCCACGGATGAAATGTTTCGGGAGACGATCATGCATCACACGATCCACGGCGGCCTCACGTTCATGGCGCTCGCGCTGGCCAGCGGGGCCACGGCAACCCAGCCGCCGCCCCCGCCGTCACCCTATGCATCGATCGGCCACCAGCAGCAACTGGTGGACGCCGGCACGCTCAACTCCGTGCAACTGACCCAGTTGTTCACCACCCGCATCCAGCAACTGGACCGCGCCGGGCCCACGCTGCGGGCGGTAATCGAAATCAATCCGGATGCAGCAGCGCTGGCTGCCGCACTGGACGCAGCACGCGCCAGCACCCCGTCTCGTTCAGCGCTGTACGGCATGCCAGTGTTGTTGAAGGACAATATCGACACCGCTGATCGCATGCACACTACCGCTGGTTCGCTTGCATTGACCGCAGCTCCGGCTCCACGGGACGCCGCGCTGGTCACGCGGCTCCGTGCAGCGGGCGCGGTGATTCTGGGCAAGACCAACCTTACCGAGTGGGCCAACTTCCGCTCCACGCGCGCCAGCAGCGGCTGGAGCGGGCGTGGCGGGCAGACCCACAACCCGTACGTGCTTGACCGCAGCTCGTGCGGATCAAGCTCCGGCTCCGGCGCGGCAGTGGCCGCAGGCCTGGCCGTCGCGGCGATCGGCACCGAGACCGATGGCTCGATTATCTGCCCGGCCGCGATGAACGGCATTGTCGGCATCAAGCCCACGCTGGGCCTGGTCAGTCGCAGCGGCATCGTACCGATCAGCCACAGTCAGGACACCGCCGGTCCAATGGCACGCAGCGTCGCCGACGCCGCCGCCTTGCTCACGGTCATCGCCGGCAGCGATCCACGCGATCCCGCAACGCGTGATGCAGACACACACGCCACCGACTACACGCGCTATCTGGACGCCACCGCACTGCGCGGCAAACGCATCGGCGTCGTGCGTGAATTGGCCGGCTACCGCAAGGATGTCGATCAGATTCTTGCTCGCAGCATCGCCACCTTGCGCGCGGCTGGCGCCGTGGTGATCGACCCGGTGGTCGTGCCCCATCTCAACGACTTCAGCGCTGCAGAAATGACCGTGCTGCTGTATGAATTCAAGCACGACCTGAATGCGTACCTGGAAACCCGCGCCGGCTTGCCGGTGCATTCGCTGGCTGATCTGATCGTCTGGAACCGCGCACACGCCGCGACCGAAATGCCGTGGTTTGGACAGGAACTATTCGAGCAGGCACAGGCCAAAGGCCCGTTGACCGACGACGCGTACATCAAGGCTTTGGAGCAATCCAAACGCCTGTCCGGACCGCAAGGCATCGACGCGGCGTTGTCCGCCAACCAGCTCGACGCCCTGCTCGCACCAACGCAAGGCCCGGCGTGGACAATCGACCTGGTCAACGGCGATCGCGAAGGTCACTCTGCCTACAGCGCGGCGGCAGTTGCCGGCTATCCGTCGATCACCGTGCCAGCAGGTTTTGTGCATGGCTTGCCGATTGGCATGCTGTTTTTCGCCGGCAAGTGGAGTGAGCCCACGCTGTTCGCAATTGCCTACGGTTTCGAGCAGCACACGGATGCCTGGCAGGCGCCCCGGTTTTTCGACACCGCCGGCGGCAGACCCGTCCCCACTCAGCAACACTGAACAATCATTGACCTGAACTACGAGAGCCTTGGTATCGGAGTCGTCCGGCTGTCCGCCGTGCACGCGATGTGGCCGCGATCCGGCTCGACCACGTCAGGAGATCAAGCGCCGCGCTTGCCGAGCCCCGATTTGTGCACAATCAACATCGCCAACTCCAGCGACTGCTCGTAGTTGAGACGTGGGTCCACCATCGACTTGTAGGCGCGATCGAGATCTGTCTCCGACAAGTCCCGTGCGCCGCCCATGCACTCGGTGACGTCCTCACCGGTCAGTTCAAGGTGCACGCCACCGAGCAAGGTGCCAGCGGCAGCATGGATGTCGAACGCCTGATCCAGCTCGCCATGGATATTCTCGAAACGCCGCGTCTTGTGCCCGTTGGACGTGTTCTCGGTGTTGCCGTGCATGGGATCGCACACCCACAACACGCGTCTACCCTCACGCTTCACCGCCTCCAGCAGCGGTGGCAGCGCGGTGGCGATCCTGGCACGCCCCATGCGGTGAATGAGGGTAAGCCGGCCAGGTTCATCATGCGGATTCAGCGTGTCAATCAGCGCTATTAACTGCGCAGCGTCCACGGAAGGACCAATCTTGACCGCAATCGGGTTGCTGATACCGCGTAAATACTCTACATGCGCTCCGTCCAGTGCCGCCGTGCGCATGCCTATCCACGGAAAATGCGTGGACAGGTTGAACCAGCCCGCGTTGCGCGGCACACGGCGCGTCAACGCCTGCTCGTAGTTCAGCAACAAGGCTTCATGTGAGGTGAAGAAATCCACCTTGGAAAAGCCGGCAATCGGTCCGGCCAGAGTTTCCATGAAATGCAACGAGTCGCCGATGGCCTGAACCATGTGACGGTACTCGGCAGCAAACGGCGAGCGCTCGACCCACGACAGATTCCAGTACTCCGGATGACGCAAGTCGGCAAAGCCACCGTCAACCAAAGCGCGTACAAAGTTCATCGTGAGCGCCGAGTGCGCATGTGCATGCAGCATGCGCTGTGGGTCAGGGCGACGCGACGCTGCAGTGAACTGCTGACCGTTGATCAAGTCGCCGCGAAAGCTCGGCAGGCTCACGTCACTGCGTATTTCCGTATCCGACGAACGCGGCTTGGCATATTGCCCGGCGAATCGTCCAACACGCAGTACCGGCTTCTGCAAGCCATGCACCAACACCAGGCTCATCTGCAGCAACACCTTGAGCCGGTTGGAAATGATCGGGCTCGTGCAGTCGGCAAAACTTTCCGCGCACTCACCTCCCTGCAGCAGGAAACGCCGTCCATTCTGCGCTTCGGCCAGCGCCTGTTTGAGCGCAATCACCTCCCACGATGTCACCAACGGCGGCAACTGCGCGAGCCGATTGCACGCGTCTGCCAGTTCGTCCGCATCATCGTAATGCGGCTGTTGCAGGGCCTCGCGCTGGCACCAGGAGTCAGGTGCCCAATCCTCGGGCACCGGTGCGACCGACAATGGGTAAATCATCAGTACCTCCTCCGCAGAGAGGTTTCGCTACGAGCGCTGCGCTGCGCGGCGGCAATAGCCAGTACGCTCAACGCGACAAACCAGATCAGGCTCCACGCTGGCATCGGCAAACCAAGGATCGGCTCCACTGCCGCGCACTCGCCGGATCCGCTGAATACCTTGTGCAGCATGGTCGCCAGCGGGAACGCATCAAACAAATAGCCAATGCCCGGCCCGCACGAAGGCACCTGATCCGGCGGCAGCGACTGCAGCCACAGATGTCGACCGGCAGTAATGATCCCGCCAACCGCACCAACCAGCACGAGACCGGTATACGCCCACCTCGTCTTGCCGCGTGGCGCGTGCATTGCTCCAAGCAAGAAGAACAGCGCCATGAACAAGAATGCGATGCGCTGGAACACGCACAACGGACAAGGTGTCATGCCCAGGTAGTGCTCGGCGTACAAGGCAAAGCCGAGCAGGCTGACACACACCACAAAGCCGAGCAGAAAGCTCGTGCGAAATGACCACGACAATGGATTCATGAAAACTTGCGCCCCCGACGGAAAGTAAACCTTAACCTTTCTTCAGCAGGCTGTCAGCCTCGCGCTGCGCATGGCGCACGCCCCCGCACACCCTACAACGCAAAACCCCGGCGGTTGCCCGGCCGGGGTATGTGCTGCACTTGCTCATAGCTCGCTGTCGCTGTCTTCAACCAACCCGCACACGGCTGAGGCAAAACGGCAGAGCGTGCCCGTCGATCAATCGGCGACCGCGTCACTCTGCGGTCGGCCTACGAGTTCCACGTAGGCCATGGGCGCATTGTCACCCACCCGGAAGCCGCACTTCAGAATGCGCAGATAGCCACCTGCACGTTCACGATAACGCGGGCCCAGCTCCACGAACAACTTGCCAACAGCTTCCTTGTCGCGCATGCGCGAGAAGGCCAGGCGCCGATTGGCTGTACCGTCGACCTTCGCCAGCGTGATCAGCGGCTCCGCCACACGCCGCAGCTCCTTCGCCTTGGGCAAAGTGGTGCGGATCAGCTCATGCTTCATCAGCGAGGATGCCATGTTGCGGAACATCGCCTCACGATGCGAGCTGGTGCGATTGAATTTGCGTCCGGATTTTTGGTGGCGCATGGTGAAGCTCTCTATGTCTGTTGTTATGGAAAGCCGGCGATTACGTCCGACCTTCCGCGGTTACCCGCTATGAAAAGCCTCGAATCAAACAGGCTTCATTTGAGAGTGCGGCCATCACTGGCCACCTTTGCTGTCTGGCAAAGCCGGGAAACCCGTGCTGGCCAGATCGAAACAATACAGCGATCAAGGACGACCGCAAAACCCACTCGCGGCCACGAATGGCCGCTCCAGTTGCTTGATCCAGGTACGATAGGCGCCCGGACCGAAGCCTTGCTGCCTGGCGACCAAGGATCGATCGCCCGGTTACATCATGCCATCATCCCAGCTGCATGCCGTGCGCGACGCCCGGCGGCGGCCAGTTCTCAAGCTTCATGCCAAGCGCAAGACCTCGCCCACCCAGCACATCCTTGATCTCCGTGAGCGACTTCTTGCCGAGGTTGGGCGTTTTCAACAGCTCTACTTCGGTTTTCTGCACCAAGTCGCCGATGTAATAGATGCTCTCCGCCTTCAGGCAATTGGCCGAGCGCACGGTGAGCTCCAGATCGTCGATTGGACGCAGCAACAGCGGATCAAACCCGCTCTTCTCCGCCTCATCGGCATCATTCTCGCGGTGCGAGAAATCACCGAACACGGTTAGTTGATCGTTGATGATCTCGGCGGCCTTGCGCACTGCATCTTCCGCGCCGATGGTGCCGTTCGTCTCAATGTCCAGCACCAGCTTGTCGAGGTTGGTGCGCTGTTCAACACGCGCCGCATCCACCTCATAAGCCACGCGCAACACCGGTGCAAACGAAGCGTCCAATTGCAGACGACCAATCGGGCGCGCTTCGTCGTCGGGATGCACACGCGCAGTCGCCGGCTGATAGCCGATACCGCGGCGCACCTTCAGACGCATGTTCAGCGTGACATCCTTGGTCAGGTGGCAGATCACATGCTCGGGGTTGATGATCTCAACCGAATGATCGAGCACGATGTCGCCTGCCGTAACCACGCCCTTGCCCTTGCGCGACAGCGTGAGAGTGACCTCTTCGCCGGTGTGCTGGCGAATTGCCACGCCCTTGAGGTTGAGCAAAACGTCGATGACGTCCTCCTGCAAACCCTCCAGCGTGGTGTATTCGTGCAGTACACCATCGATTTCCACTTCGACGATGGCGCTGCCGGGAATGGAAGAGAGCAGAACGCGACGCAGCGCGTTGCCCAGAGTATGCCCAAAACCACGCTCGAGCGGCTCGAGCACCACCTTGGCGTGGTTGGCTCCAAGCTGTTCGACGCTGAGGCCCCGCGGCCGCAGAACACTAGTTGACGAGACTGCCATGCAGAGCTCCGATGATTACTTCGAGTAAAGCTCGACGATCAATGCTTCATTGATGTCGGACGGCAAGTCGCTGCGATCTGGCACCGACTTGAACGTGCCCTCAAACTTCTTGGCGTCGACCTCGACCCACATTGGACGCAAGTCCATGGTGTCGAAAATGGTCGCCGCTTCCTGCACACGCAATTGCGCGCGCCCACGCTCAGTCAATGCGACCGCATCGCCGGCACGGATCTGGAAGGAAGGAATGTTCACCTTCTTGCCGTTCACCAACACCGCCTTGTGCGCAACAAGCTGGCGCGCCTGGGCACGCGTCACCGCGAAACCCATGCGATACACGACGTTATCCAGACGGCTCTCGAGCAGACGCAACAGGTTTTCGCCCGTGTTGCCCTTGAGCGTCGTCGCCTTGGTGTAGTAGTTGCTGAATTGGCGCTCAAGCACACCGTAGATGCGCTTGACCTTCTGCTTCTCACGCAACTGCACAGCGTAATCAGACATCCGCATGCGCTTGTTCGCGCCATGCTGACCAGGTTTGTTTTCCAGCTTGCATTTCGAGTCCAGCGCACGCGCCGGGCTCTTCAAGCTGAGGTCTGCACCTTCGCGTCTGGCGAGTTTGCAGGTAGCTCCACGATAACGTGCCATATTCTTTTCCAAATAGTCCAGCCATGGATGGCCGGTTTTGATTCTTGCGATCAAGGACGATCGCAAAAACTAATCCTTAGACTCGACGCTTCTTGGGAGGACGGCAGCCGTTATGCGGAATCGGCGTGACATCAATGATGTTGAGGACCTTGAAGCCCAATGCATTCAACGACCGGACCGCTGACTCGCGACCTGGGCCCGGGCCCTTGATGCGCACTTCAACTGTCTTGATGCCGTAATCACCAGCAGCCCGACCCGCCTTTTCGGCAGCAACCTGGGCGGCAAACGGGGTGGACTTGCGCGATCCGCGGAAACCCGCGCCACCGGCTGTGGCCCACGACAAGGCATTACCCTGTCGATCCGTGATCGTGACGATGGTGTTGTTGAAGGAGGCCTGCACGTGAGCCACGGCATCCGTGACAACGCGCTTGATCTTCTTCTTGGTCTTGACCGGCTTAGCCATAATTTTGGAAGCTCTTGTTGATCGGTGCAGCCACAGATGGCCACTTTCTGCAATTCGCGATCATGGTGGATCGCCCTTTTGCAATCACTTCCTGATTGCGCGACGCGGACCCTTGCGGGTACGTGCATTGGTACGCGTACGCTGGCCACGTACCGGCAAACCACGACGATGGCGCAGACCGCGATAACAACCCAGATCCATCAGGCGCTTGATCGCCATGCCTACCTCGCGGCGAAGATCGCCCTCGACGGTGTACTTGCCAACCTCGTTGCGAAGCTTCTCTACCTCGCCTTCGCTCAGCGCCTTGATTTGCGTCGTGGGCACCACGCCCGATTCCGCACAAACCCGCTTCGCCCGGCTGCGGCCGATGCCATAAATGCTTTGCAGGCCAACCCAGACATGTTTCTGGACCGGCAAATTGACACCAGCGATGCGCGCCATGTTCTATCTCTCCGAATACGTTTCTTGCGCGGTAAACACGCAATCTTAACCTGAATTACTGTGTCAGGAAAGACCTGCGACGCCAGAGGTGTCGCCGCGCTCCCGACTTCGACCCTGCAACGCCAAACCTAACTGCGGCGAAGGTTGGCTTTTTTCAGCAAACTTTCGTACTGGTGACTGACCAGATGCGCCTGGATCTGCGCCGTGAAGTCCATCACCACCACCACGACAATCAGCAGCGACGTACCACCAAAATAAAACGGCACGTGCCAGTACGCCTGCATGAAGGATGGCACGGCACATACCGCGACCAAATAAATCGCTCCAATCAGGGTCAATCTCGTCATGACCGCGTCAACGTACGAAGCCGTCGCCTTGCCCGGACGAATACCCGGTATCAATGCGCCAGACCGCTTGAGATTGTCAGCCGTCTCGTCTGCGTTGAACACGATCGCCGTATAGAAAAACGCGAAGCCGAACACCAGCGCCGCAGAGACCATTTCATAAAACGGCTGACCAGGCGTCAGTTGCTGCGTCAACTCCTGCACCCAACGTGACGGACTGCCCGTGCTGAACCAGGTGATGGCGGTTGCCGGGAACATCAACAAGCTCGACGCGAAAATCGGCGGAATCACACCCGCCATGTTGATTTTCAGCGGCAGGCTCGAGGTCTGGTTCATGTACGCCTTCTGCCCCCCGGAACGCCGCGCGTAGTTCACCGTGATGCGCCGCTGCGCACGTTCGACAAACACCACAAACGCGGTCACGCCGAGAGCCACGCCAAACACCAGCAACAGCTTGAGCAACGACAACTCACCGTTGCTGGCCATGCCCAGCGTCTGCACCACCGCACCGGGCAAACCAGCAATGATCCCCGCGAAGATCAGCAACGAGATACCGTTGCCAACACCACGCTCGGTCATCTGCTCGCCAATCCACGTCAACAACATGGTGCCAGCGGTCAAGCCGATAACCGAAGACAGGATGAACCCGGGACCCGGCGTATACACCACCGGGGCGCCGCCTGCGGCCACTTGCCCCTGCAACGCGGCGGCAATACCAAATGACTGAAGCAGCGCCAGACCAACCGTGGCATAGCGCGTGTACATAGTCATCTTGCGCTTGCCGGCTTCACCTTCCTTGCGCAGCGCCATCAAGCTGGGGACGACCGAGCCCATCATCTGGAACACGATGGACGCCGAGATATATGGAATAACACCCAGGGCAAAAACCGAAAAGCGCTCCAGGGCACCGCCGGAGAACATGTTGAACATGTCCATCAACCCGTTGCCGTTGACCAGATTGCTCATCGCATCCGGATTGACACCAGGTACGGGAATGAACGAACCCAGCCGGAACACCACCAGCGCACCGACCACGAACAGGATGCGCTGACGCAGCTCAGTGAGCTTGCCCAGCTTGCCCAGAGCGTTGCCTTTGCCCTTGCCTTTGGCTGCGGCCACCGTCAATTACTCCACGCTGCCGCCGGCCGCCTCGATCGCCGCCTTCGCGCCAACCGTAGCCAGCAGTCCGGACAATTTGACCGCCCGACCAATGTCACCCTTCAACACGACCTTCACCTTGCGCGCACGCGCGTCAATCAGGCCGGCCTTGTGCAAGGCCACGATGTCGATCACATCATCTTTCATGTTGGCTAGCTGGTACAAAAAGACTTCCTGACTCTCGGCCTTGGTCTTGGAGCGGAAGCCGACTTTGGGCATCCGGCGGTTCAACGGCATTTGGCCGCCTTCAAAGCCAAATTTGTGGGTGCCACCGGCGCGCGCATGCTGGCCCTTGTGGCCGCGCCCTGCGGTCTTGCCCATGCCCGAACCGACGCCGCGACCAACGCGCAGGCGTTCCTTGTTGGAGCCGTCGTTGGGCTGAAGATTATTCAAACGCATGATGCTTACTCCTCAACCTGCACGAGGTAATAGACGGTGTTGATCAAGCCGCGAACCTGCGGGCTGTCCTTCAGCTCCCGCACGTCGTTGATCTTGCCCAGGCCGAGCGCCTTGACACTCAACCGATGCCGAGCTTGCACGCCACCCAGACTCTTTACCAGGCGCACGCGGATCGTTGTCTTCGCTGCTGACTTAGCCATTGCCCATCACCTCTTCCAGCGTCTTGCCGCGTTTGGCAGCGATCTTCTTGGGCGATGCAACGGCCTGCAGGCCCTTGATCGTCGCACGCACCAGATTGATCGGATTGCGTGAACCGACCGCCTTGGCGAGCACGTCCTTGACTCCGACCACTTCCAGCACAGCACGCATGGCGCCACCAGCGATTACGCCGGTACCTTCCGAAGCAGGCTGCATGTATACCCGCGCAGCGCCGTGGTTGGCCTTGACGGCGTACCACAGCGTGCCGTTGTTCAATTCGATGTCCACCATTTGGCGGCGTGCACGCTCCATGGCCTTGGAGATGGCTATTGGCACTTCACGCGCCTTGCCATAACCGAAACCCACTTTGCCTGCGCCGTCACCAACCACAGTGAGCGCGGTGAAGCTCATCTGGCGACCACCCTTGACGGTCTTGGCCACACGGTTGACGGCAATCAACTTTTCCAGCATGCCGTCGGAATTTTCGCGATCGGTAGAAGCCATGTGCTTTATCCATATGCCCGGACGATCCGGGGCTTTTGCTTGCGGCGTGGCCGCTTGTTGTTGTGTGTTACGTTCCGCGAACCGGTTGGCGCGAGCGGTCGAGCAACGAGCAAGGTGCCCGAGCCTTCATGCTCAACAACCATGAACGCGCTCTAGAATTTCAGTCCTGCTTCGCGCGCCGCATCCGCGAGCGCCTTGACCCGACCGTGATAGCGAAAGCCTGAGCGATCGAACGCGACAGCGTCAACGCCTGCCGCCAGCGCACGCTCAGCCACGGCCTTGCCCACGGCCGCGGCGGCAGCAATATTGCGTGTGCCCTTGAGCCCATCGGCGACTGATTTCTGCAGAGTCGACGCTGCGGCCACGACCTTCAGGCCCGTAGCATCAAACACCTGTGCGTAGATATGCTGTCCCGTGCGATGTACCGACAATCGCGCCACCGCCAACTTGCGGATACGGGAGCGGGTCGATTTGGCGCGGCGCAGACGATTTTCGTTTTTGTTCATCTCTAATTTCCTTGAAAGCGGATCGGCGGTATTACGCCTTCTTGGCTTCCTTCAGCGTGATCTTCTCGCCGGCGTAACGTACGCCCTTGCCCTTGTATGGTTCTGGCGGCCGAAAGCCGCGAATCTTGGCTGCGACCTGACCAACCGCTTGCTTGTCCGCCCCCTTGATCAGCACTTCGGTCTGCGACGGCGTTTCGATGCTTATACCGGCGGGCGCATCGAATACCACTGGATGGGAAAAGCCCAGGCTGAGGTTCAACACCTTGCCCTGCATCGACGCGCGGTAGCCGACGCCCACCAGCTCAAGTTTGCGCTCATAGCCGGAAGAAACACCGTGCACCATGCTCGCCAGCAGCGAGCGTGCGGTACCACCGAACATGTCATCGACCCCGGCACCCAGCGTGACATGCGCCACACCAGCATCGACGGCCACCGAGACACCAGGCAAATGGTGCAAGCTCAGGGTGCCCTTCGGGCCTTTCACCGTGATGGCGTCTTTGCCAACGGTCAGATCAACACCCTTGGGAAGGGCAATAGGTTGTTTGGCAACACGTGACATGAGAGGCTCCTTACGCCACTTGGCCGATGACTTCGCCACCCAGGCCCTTGGCACGGGCTTGCGCATCGGTCAGCAAACCGGCGGAAGTCGAAATGATGGAGATACCCAACCCGCCCATCACCTTGGGCAATTCTTCCTTCCCACGATACACACGCAGGCCGGAGCGGCTGACGCGGCCAATCTTCTCGATCGCGGGTTGTCCATCGAAATACTTGAGCTGGATCTCCAGCACCGGCTTGCCTTCGACATCGGCAACCTCGGCACCGAGGATATAGCCCTCATTCTTCAACAGGTTGGCAATCGCCACCTTCAGTTTCGACGATGGCATACGCACTGCGGGTTTACCCATAGCCTGGGCATTACGCACACGCGTAAACAGATCGGCGATGGGATCAGTCATGCTCATGAGGAGTCCTTCAGAGTGCACCGATATCCAGTAAAACCGGAAATCAATTGAGTTGTGAGCTGACTTTGCAGTCGGCCTGCGTTGCGCAGACCGGCGACTATATCAGCAAATCAGGTTTCAGCGAACAACTTTCCACCCGTCCCAGTGCTGGCGACGGCACTTGCTGCACTGGAATCCGTGGTTCAGGACACCCAGCGCCGCAGGCGAATTGCTTACCAACTTGCTTTGCGCAAGCCCGGAACGTCACCGCGCATGGTCGCTTCACGCAGCTTGTTGCGGCCCAGACCAAACTTCGCGTACACCGCCCGTGGACGGCCGGTCAGCGCGCAGCGCGTGGTCAGGCGCACCGGACTGGCATCACGCGGAAACTTCTGCAGCTTGCCCTGCGCCGCCATTTTCTCGTCGTAGGAAGCGGTCGTGCTGAGCACAATCGCCTTCAGTTCGGCGCGCTTGGTTGCATATTTCTTGATGAGTTTCGCCCGCTTGATATCGCGGTTCACCATTGATGTCTTGGCCATGGATTACGCCTATCAGTTACGGAACGGGAAGCTGAACGCAGCTAGCAAGGCTTTCGCCTCTTCGTCGGTCTTGGCCGTGGTGGTGATGGAAATGTCCATGCCACGCAAGGCGTCAACCTGATCGAATTCGATCTCAGGGAAAATGATCTGCTCCTTGATGCCAAAGTTGTAGTTGCCGCGCCCATCAAACGCCCGCCCGGACGCACCGCGGAAGTCGCGTACCCGGGGCAGCGAGATGTTGATCAAGCGGTCGAGAAACTCGAACATCTGTGCGCGACGCAGCGTGACTTTGCAGCCAATCGGCCAGCCTTCGCGGATCTTGAACGAGGCCACGGACAACCGGGCCTTGGTCGTTACCGGCTTCTGCCCGGACAGCTTGGCCATGTCGGCCACGGCATTGTCCAGCACTTTCTTGTTGGCCGCTGCTTCGCCCACACCCATGTTCAGCGTGATCTTGGTGATGCGTGGCACCTGCATCACATTCTTGTAGCCAAATTGCTCGGTGAGCTTGGCTACTACCTGGTCTTTATAGAAATTTTCAAGGCGCGTCATCATCGTGTTCCTTACGCGTCCACGACCTCGCCAGTCGAACGGAACACGCGGACCTTGCGCCCATCATCGAGCGTTTTGGTACCGACGCGTTCACCCTTGTTCGTGGCGGGGTTGAACAGCTGCACATTGGAGAGATGGATCGAGGCTTCACGCTCGACGATACCGCCAGCCTGGTTGGCCTGCGGATTCGGCTTGGTGTGCCGTTTGACCAGATTCACGTTGGAGACGACCACACGGTCATCTCCCACGCGCAGCACATCGCCACGCTGGCCTTTGTTCTTGCCGGCAATCACGAGAACGTGATCACCCTTGCGGATACGTTTCATAGCTAAACTCCGCTCAGAGCACTTCGGGCGCAAGTGAAACGATCTTCATGAATCGTTCGCTGCGCAGCTCGCGTGTCACCGGCCCGAAAATGCGGGTGCCGATGGGCTCGAGCTTACTGTTGAGGAGTACCGCTGCGTTGCCGTCGAAGCGAATCGACGAACCATCGGCACGACGCACGCCCTTGGCGGTACGCACCACCACGGCATTGTAAACCTCGCCTTTCTTCACCTTGCCGCGCGGTATGGCGTCCTTCACGGCAACCTTGATGATGTCACCAATGCCCGCGTAGTGGCGCTTGGAACCGCCCAGCACCTTGATGCACATCAACAGCTTGGCGCCACTGTTGTCAGCCGCCGAAAGCGTGCTTTGTGTCTGGATCATTTCTGCACCCTCCCTTTAGCCGTTTGCACGAGTGATGATTTCGACCACGCGATGATGCTTGGTCTTGGACAGCGGGCGACACTCCGCGATGCGCACCAGATCGCCCTCGTTCGCACCCACGTCATTTTGCGCGTGCAACTTGGTGGAGCGCCGAATCGTCTTGCCCAGGAGCCAATGCTGCACCTGACGCTCAACCAGAACGGTGACGGTCTTGTCCATCTTGCTGCTGGTAACCCGCCCTTCGAGCGTGCGTACCTGCTTCTTGCTGTCTGTTTGCAGCGTTGCTGCCTGATTAGTGTTTTCGCTCATGTCCGCCGTCCCTTACTTCTTGCCGCCGAGCACAAACTTCGTGCGGGCGATGTCACGCCGAACGCGGCGTAGCTGATGCGGCTGAGTGAGCTGGCCGGATCCTTTCTGCATGCGCAGATTGAACTGCTCCTTGCGCAAGTCCAGCAGATGCTGCTGCAACTCATCAACCGACTGCGTTGTGGTTATTTCCTTGACTTTGGTAGCCATCACATTACCGCCCTGGTTACAAACTGGGTCTGCACCGACAACTTGGCGGAGGCGAGGCGGAATGCCTCGCGCGCAGTGACCTCTGGAACACCCTCGATCTCGTAAAGCATGCGCCCTGGTTGCACGTTGGCAACCCAGAACTCGACGCTGCCCTTGCCGGCGCCCATACGTACTTCAATCGGCTTCTTGCTGACCGGCTTGTCGGGAAACACGCGAATCCACAACTTGCCGCCGCGCTTGACGAAGCGCGTGATGCAGCGACGCGCCGCCTCGATCTGGCGGGCGGTAAGTGCTCCGTGCTGGGTCGATTTCAGACCGAACTCACCAAAGCTGACCAGATTGGAGCATTGCGCCAAACCGTCATTGCGACCCTTGAACTGCTTGCGGTACTTGGTACGTTTTGGTTGCAACATGGCAACTCTCCTTACTTCGCAGTCCGCTCGCGACGACCGTCACCGGCATCGCGTCGCGATTCATTACGGCGACCTTCGCCACGTGGCTGCGAGGACGGCTCATCCTTCGACTCCTGGGAGGCGGCAGCCAGGTCGAAAACTTCGCCCTTGTTGATCCACACCTTCACGCCAATGATGCCGTAGGTCGTGTGGGCCTCGGCCAAGCCATAATCGATGTCAGCACGCAGGGTATGTAGCGGTACCCGACCTTCGCGGCTCCACTCGGAGCGTGCGATCTCGGCACCATTCAAACGGCCCGACACGTTGATCTTGATACCCAAAGCACCCAGACGCATCGCATTGCCAACCGAGCGCTTCATGGCGCGGCGGAACATGATACGGCGCTCCAGTTGCTGGGCGATCGACTCGGCCACCAATTGTGCGTCCAACTCCGGCTTGCGCACTTCGCTGACATTGATGTGCGTCGGCACACCCATCATGTCGCTGACTTCCTTGCGCAGCTTCTCGATATCCTCACCCTTCTTGCCGATCACCACGCCCGGACGGGCCGTGTGAATCGTCACGCGTGCGGTTTTCGCCGGGCGCTCGATCAGGATCTTCGAGATGCCAGCCTGGGCCAGCTTCTTCTTCAGCATGTCGCGAACCTTGATATCCGCCACCAGGTAGGCAGCGTAATCGCGCTTGTTCGCGTACCACTTCGAGTTCCAGTCCTTGGCAATGCCCAGGCGGATACCGGTGGGATGAACTTTATGACCCATCGTCTATGTCCCCGGTCAGTTACCAACAACCACAGTGATGTGGCTGGTGCGCTTCAGAATGCGCGAACCGCGGCCTTTGGCGCGGGCATACATACGTTTCAACATCGGACCTTCATCAACAAAGATGCTGGCGACCTTCAACTCGTCGACGTCAGCACCCAGATTGTTCTCGGCATTGGCGACTGCTGACAACAACACCTTGCGCACGAGCAGCGCTGATTTCTTGTTGGTGTAGCTGAGTACATCGCTGGCCCGGCCCACGGGAAGGCCGCGAACCAGATCGGCCACCAGACGCGCCTTTTGCGCCGATACGCGGGCGCCACGCAAAACTGCTTTGGCTTCAGTGCTCATCACTTGCCCTTCTTGTCGCCAACATGGCCCTTGAAGGTGCGCGTCACCGCGAACTCGCCGAGCTTGTGCCCGACCATGTTCTCGTTGATCAGCACCGGCACATGCTGGTGGCCGTTGTGGATGGCAATGGTCAAACCGACCATTTCCGGCAGGATCATTGAACGCCGTGACCAGGTCTTGATCGGACGCTTGTTATGGGCGGAAACCGCAGCTTCCACCTTCTTGACGAGGTGAAGGTCGACGAATGGACCTTTTTTCAGAGAACGCGGCATGACGGTTTCCTGTTACTTGGTACGACGACGCACGATGAACTGCTGCGTGCGCTTGTTGTTGCGGGTCTTGTAGCCCTTGGCCGGGGTGCCCCACGGGCTCACCGGATGACGACCACCTGAAGTCTTGCCTTCACCACCACCGTGCGGGTGATCAACCGGGTTCATCACCACACCGCGAACGGTCGGGCGAATGCCCCTCCAGCGATTGGCACCGGCTTTGCCCAGCTTCTTCAAGCTGTGCTCGCCATTGCCCACTTCGCCGATGGTGGCGCGGCAATCAACCGACACCCGACGCAATTCGCCAGAGCGCAAGCGCAGCGTGGCGTATCCCGACTCGCGTGCAACCAGCTGCACCGAGGCGCCGGCACTGCGGGCAATTTGTGCGCCCTTGCCTGGTCGCAGTTCAATGCAATGCACGACGCTACCCATCGGAATGCTGCGCAACTGCAAACAGTTGCCTGCCTTGATCGGCGCATCACGCCCCGAGACCAGACGGTCATCCACCTGCACGCCCTTGGGCGCGATGATGTAACGACGCTCGCCATCGGCATAGCACAGCAACGCAATGTGTGCGGTGCGATTCGGATCGTATTCGATGCGCTCGACGCGGGCGGCAATGCCTTCCTTGTCGCGCTTGAAATCGATGATCCGGTAATGCTGCTTGTGACCACCACCACGGTGCCGCACGGTGATGCGACCATGATGATTGCGACCACCCGTCCGCGACTGCGCTTCGGTCAATGCGGCCACCGGCGCGCCCTTGTACAGGCCCTCCGTATGCACACTGACCGAGTCGCGGCGTCCCGGCGAGGTTGGCTTGTGATTGATTAATGCCATTTCACGAAACTCCTGGCTCAGGCCTTGGCGGACACGTCGATGGTTTGACCATCAGCAAGCCGGACATAGGCCTTGCGCTTGCCCTGGCGGCTGCCAGCGCGGAAACGGAAGGACTTGACCTTGCCCTTGATGTTGACGAGGTTGACCTGTTCGACTTTTACGTCGAACAGCTGTTCCACGGCAGCACTGACATCGGCCTTGGTCGCCGTTGGGGCGACAACGAAAACATATTGGTTGTGTTCGGCCAGACGCGCCGATTTCTCGGAAATGTGCGGCGCACGCAACGTATCGAGAACGCGTTCGTTGTTCATGCCAGCCACTCCTCGACTTTCTTGACTGCTTCAACCGTCATCACGACATGGTCGGAGCCGACCAGGCTGACCGGGTTCAAGCCCATCACATCCAGGACGTTGATGTAGGGAATGTTGCGTGCCGCCAAAAATACCGATTCGTCGGCATCTTCGGACACCAGCAGCACACGGCCGGAAACTTCCAGCTCGGCCAATTTCGCAACCATCGCAGAGGTTTTCGGAGTATCGACGCCAAAGCTCTCGACGATCTTCAAGCGGTCCTGGCGCACCAGCTCGGAGAAGATTGAGCGAATTGCGACACGATAGGCCTTGCGATTGACCTTCTGCTCGTAGCTCCGCGGCTTTGCCGCGAACGTACGACCACCACCGACAAAGATCGGCGCACGGTAATCACCGTGACGGGCACCGCCACCCTTCTGCTTCTTGAACTTCTTGGTAGTACCCGACATCTCGCCGCGGGAAAGCTGCGACTGGGTACCGGCACGGCCGCCCGCCTGATACGCGATCACGACCTGGTGCACGAGAGCCTTCTTGTACTCACCGCCGAACACTTCGTCCGACACATTGAGTGCGGCTTTGTCGGGCGATGATGCGCCAATGACATTCAGTTCCATGGCGGTCTCCTCAACCCTTCGTTGTCGGGCGAATGATGACGTCGCCACCGGTAGCACCCGGTACCGCGCCCTTCACCGCAATCAGGTGACGTTCGACGTCCACCCTGACCACTTCCAGACCTTGCGCCGAACGGCGCACGGCACCCATGTGTCCGGACATCTTCTTGCCCGGGAACACGCGTCCCGGGGTTTGGCGCTGACCAATGGAACCCGGCGCGCGGTGCGACAGCGAGTTGCCGTGGGTGGCATCACCCATCTTGAAGTTCCAGCGCTTGATCGTGCCCTGAAAGCCCTTGCCCTTTGACACCCCGGCAACATCGACAATCTGGCCGACGGTAAACACGTCATCGGCCTTGATCTCGGCGCCCACGCTGTATTTGCCCAGATCATCGGCCGACACGCGGAACTCCCACAAGCCGCGACCGGGCTCGACCTTGGCTTTCGCGTAGTGGCCTTTCAGCGGCTGCGTCAGCAGATTCGCGCGTTTGGTACCCGCTGAAACCTGGACCGCACTGTAGCCGTCATTCTCGTCCGTCTTCACCTGGGTCACCCGGTTCGGTGTCGCTTCAATCAGCGTCACCGGAATCGAGCGGCCATCTTCAGTGAAGAGTCGGCTCATGCCGCATTTGCGGCCTACCAATCCGATACTCATCTTCGTATCCTGTCTATCGCTCAACCAAGTTTGATCTGAACATCAACGCCAGCGGCGAGATCAAGCTTCATGAGCGCGTCCACGGTTTTGTCATTCGGGTCGATGATATCGAGCACACGCTTGTGGGTACGAGTCTCGTACTGATCGCGTGCATCCTTGTCGACGTGCGGAGACGTCAGGATGGTGTATCGCTCGATTCGGGTCGGAAGGGGAATCGGGCCAAGTACCGTTGCGCCTGTGCGCTTGGCCGTCTCGACGATTTCGCTGGCCGAACGGTCAATCAAACGGTGATCGTATGCCTTCAGCCGAATCCGGATCTTCTGATTCGCCATAACCGTGTCCTGTTGTCGAAAGAACGTTGCTGAAACGAAGCGGCTTCTCACCGCCTCGTACTACTGTGACGCGTTGCCGGGAGCCGCCATCACGCAGCGCGCCCCATTCTTCAAAAGATCCGGACGAGTACTGGATCAAACTCGCCTGGACCGAAACCCTTTGTCGCACAAAAAACGCGATCAACAGGGTTCACCCCGTGATTGCGTGCGCTGCATTACCAGGGCCGATCCGCGGCCAGCGAACTCGAAGCACGTCCTGCGCCTCATTTCGCGGTAGATCGACCAAGACCGAAGGCTTGTCGACAAGTGAGCCGAGAATTATACCTGCTCAATTCAGCTTAGGGAAGTAGTCCGACGATGAAATCGCTCGTCGAGCCTGTGTATCCCAGCTTCCTGACAGTTTTCAGCCATCCTCCTTGATGGCAAAGATCAAACCGGCATCCATGCCGGAGTGTTTGATTGCTTGCCGACAGCTGGCTGCCGGAAGACCGATTACTTGACGATCTTGGCGACCACGCCCGCGCCGACGGTGCGTCCGCCCTCGCGGATGGCGAATCGCAGACCTTCATCCATCGCGATCGCATGAATCAGGCTTACCACCATCTTCACGTTGTCG
>JBDSWR010000122.1:0-11017 GCA_039926605.1 Rhodanobacter sp.
AGTGGGTTACTAACTGACCTAGTAGTTATATTAGTTCTTGGGTTCGTATAGGTTCTACCGTATTCTTCTAAGTAATCAACACTATAGTGGTGTGCTAGTTCCTTAATAAGAGTACTTTTACCTGTAGATTCTGGTCCCATTACTACTATACGCTTAGAATAGTATGGTTTAACTACATCTGGTATCATATCCCAGTACTCAGCAGTATTATTACGTACCTTGGTACCAGATACTGGGTATGTTTTTCTCTCTATATCAACTAATACATGTTCGATACCTAGATATTTGGCAAATTCATCACCATATGACTCTGATGTGAACACTACATCTAAAGAAACTACACGATTATATACACTAGGAACCCAAAATTCATTATAAAACACATCTAGTGATTCACATTCTTCTGGTTTTTGAGGGTTTTCATCTGTACAATGGATGATTTCAATGTTTTTATTGTCTTCAAATATCATTTTGAGCCAATTGTATCTTAAAATTCCGTTTATAGGTTCAGATTTTAGACTTCCGATGATAACAAATAGCTTTTCACACTGTGATGCGGCAGTATTTATCAAATGTAATTGCCCATTATGAGGTTGGTGACGAGACCGAAGTCACTGTGCTGGACGTCGACGAAGAGCGTCGCCGGATTTCGCTGGGTATCAAGCAGACGCGTTCGAACCCATGGGAAGCATTCGCGGCGATGCACAAGAAGGGCGACAAGGTGTCCGGCCAGATCAAGTCGATCACCGATTTCGGTGTATTCATCGGTCTGGAAGGCGGCATCGACGGTCTGGTCCACTTGTCCGACATTTCCTGGCAGATGTCCGGCGAAGATCTCGTGCGCGACTTCAAGAAGGGTGAAGAGATCGAAGCGGTGGTATTGGCGGTCGATCCGGAGCGTGAGCGCATCTCGCTGGGTATCAAGCAGATGGAGCAGGATCCGTTCGGCCAGTTCATGGCGGCCAATCCGCGCGGCACCATCGTCAACGGTACCGTCAAGGAAGTCGATGCCAAGGGTGCGGTGATCGATCTGGGTGAAGGTGTCGAGGGGTATTTGCGTGCCAACGATATCGCCAAGGAGCGCATCGACGATGCTACCTTGCATCTGAAGGTGGGCGACAAGGTCGAAGCCAAGTTCACTGGTATGGATCGCAAGGGTCGCCAGTTGGCGCTTTCGATTCGCGCCAAGGATGAAGAGGACGTGCCGGAGCCCGCAGTCGCGGATTATGCGTCGGCCGCGACTGGAACGACCAAGCTTGGGGCGTTGCTGAAGGAACAGTTCGACAAGGCTGATTGAAGCCGCGGAGCTGCATCAAGGACACGGGGCGGCGTCGCGCCGTCCCGTAGTTTCACGTCACGGACATTGGGGCCCATGACAAAATCTGAATTGATCGAAGCGCTGGCCAGACGTCAGACTCATCTTGCGTTTGCGGATGTGGAAATGGCTGTCAGGAGTGTGATCGAACAGATGAGCTATGCGCTCTCTCACGGTGAGCGTATTGAAGTGCGTGGCTTCGGTAGCTTCGCGCTGCATTACCGACCGTCGCGGATTGGCCGCAACCCGAAGACGGGTGAATCGGTTGCGCTACCCGGCAAGCATGTGCCGCATTTCAAACCCGGCAAGGAATTGCGTGAGCGCGTCGATTTGCCAGAGCGCAGCCGCAACTCTTGAGCTGTTCGCTGCAATGCAGGTGGGACAAGACGGATTGAAGCGACGTCGGCAAGACCATTCCGCTGATTTGCACCTGTTGCGCGGCATGGCGAACGCGTTCCCTGTGGCTGTAGCCGCCGTATGCTGCAGCGTCAGGCCGTGTCGAAGCAACGTGCTTTCCCTGTGCCTGTCGCGAGCAATCGGGTAAAGTTCCGACATGCGCTTACTTGCCTTGATCATCCTGCTTCTGTTCATCGCTGCCGGTATCTTGGTTGGCGCGCTCAACGCGGAACTGGTCGATTACGATTTCGCGTTTTTCCAGTTGCGCTGGCCCAAGGGCGCGGCTCTGCTGGGAGCTCTCGTCGTCGGTTGGGTGCTGGGCGGCCTCACCGCGTGGCTGGGCGTAAGTTCAGCGGCACGGCGCGCACGCCGTACTGCGCGACCCGGCGTCGACAAGAAGCCAGCGACAACACCATGAATTTCGCGTATGCGCTGGTGGCCCTGGTGCCAGCAGCCTTTGCACTGGGCTGGTGGGCTTCGCGCCGGATTGGCGCAAAGCGCTCGGGTGCGCGTGTCAGTGAGTTGTCGTCGGACTATTTCCGCGGCTTGAATTACCTGCTCAATGAGGAGCAGGACAAGGCGATTGAAGTTTTCCTGAAGCTGGCTGCGTACGACCACGACACCGTCGAAACTCACCTTGCGCTGGGAAACTTGTTCCGGCGCCGGGGTGAGGTGGATCGCGCGATCCGCCTGCACCAGCATCTGGTATCCCGGCCAGGTTTGTCCGAAGCGATGAAGACTGTGGCGCTGCTGGAGCTGGGCGAAGATTACATGCGTGCGGGGTTGCTGGACCGCGCTGAAGCGTTGTTTTCAGACTTGGTGGCGATGGATGCGCATGCGCCGTCGGCACTGCGCCATCTGATTGCGATTTACCAACACGAGCGCGATTGGCACAAGGCCATCGAACATGCGCGGCGGCTGGAGGTCATGACCGACGAGGATCAGGCGCCAATGGTCGCGCAATTCTATTGCGAGCTTGCCGACCGTTCGCGGCAACACGGCGCTCGCGCCGAAGCGCGGGAATACTTGCAGCAAGCGTTTGCCTGCGTCCCCGATTGCGTGCGTGCGTTCATGCTGACGGGACAGTTGGAGGCCGAGGATGAACGACATGTGGCAGCGGTCGAGGCGTATGAGGCAGCAGTAGAAGCAGACGCCGCGTTTTTACCGGAGATTCTGCCGCCGCTGCTCAACAGTTACGCGCTTTCACAGCAGATGGAACGCGCCGAGGAGTTTCTGCGCGGGGTACTCGAGCGCTATCACGGTGTATCGCCCGTGCTGGCCTTGACGCGACTGTATCGCGAACGCGACGGTGAGCGCGCGGCGATTGAATTTCTGACTGCACAACTGCGCTTGCGGCCTTCGGTGCGTGGATTGATGGCGTTGATTGACGCCACCATGGGCAAAGTGGGCGGGGAAGCGCATGAGAACTTCCTGATCTTGCGCGACCTGACCAGAAAGCTGCTGCAAGGCCAGGCGATGTATCGCTGCAGCCGTTGCGGCTTCGGTGCCAAAGCCCACCACTGGCAGTGCCCGAGCTGCAAAAGCTGGAGCACTATTCGTCCCATCCATGGCGTCGCCAGCGAGTGACATGAGCCTCCTTCTTGTCAGTGGATGGCTGCTTGCAGCGTGGCTGATTGCGCTGCTGGTAGTGCGTGGGGCAATCGGCTACACGCGGCGGCGCGGCATGCTGGATCAACCGGGGCGGCGGCGCTCGCATGTGCAGCCTACGCCACGCGGCGGCGGGATCGGCATCGTTGCTGCGATGCTGGTTTGCATTCCCGGCGCGATGTGTACAGGAACATCGCCATGGTCGGCCGGTTTGGTGACCACGCTTGCGGCGGCGCTTGCATTGGTCGCGCTGGTCGGCTGGTGGGATGACCGTCGTTCGCTGCCGGTGTTGCCACGTCTGGCAGCGCAGGTGTTGGCGGTGGGGGCGTTGGCCGTGGCGCTGCTGGGCGACTATGCATCCTGGTGGTGGTTTGCGCTGCTTTTGCCTGCCGGTGTGTGGAGCATCAACCTGCATAATTTCATGGACGGGATCGACGGTTTGCTGGCGTTGCAAACGATTTTTGTGGCCAGTGGCCTGGCGCTGCTGGCGTGGTCGGTGGAGCAGCCGGCATTGGCACTGGCGTCGGCCGTGTGCGCGGTTGCCGCGTTCGCCTTCTGGATTTACAACCGGCCGCCCGCGAAAATCTTCATGGGGGACGTGGGTAGCGGCAGCGTCGGCTTGATGATTTTTGTGTTCAGCGCGCTGTTGTGGCGTGTCGATGCCCGACTGCTGTGGCCCGCACTCGTGTTGTCTTCAGCGTTTGCGGTGGATGCTGGTTTGACTCTGCTGATGCGTGTTCTACGCGGACGGCGCTGGTACAGTGCGCACCGGGAGCACGCATACCAGTGGCTGGTACGCTGTGGCGCCACCCACGCGCAGGCGGCCATGGCCTATCTGGGCTGGAACCTGGTTGTGGCTGCACCACTCGCGTGGTGGGCAGCCAGTCAGCCGGCATGGGCGATGCTGATTACCGTAGGGGCCTACGTGACCGCGTCGGTTACGTGGTTGATGCTCAAGCGCCGCCTCCTGCGCCGCCATCCGTCCAGGGTTTGCCATGCTGCTGCGTAAAGCCGTCGCTGCCATTCATCCACGCGTTGCCGTGGTCATTCATGACCTGGGCATGGTCGCGCTGGCGTGGTGGCTGGCCAAGGTTTTGCGCTACGCGTTGCAGCCTGACGAGCTTGTGGTTTTCAGCGCGCTGGAGTTTCCCCTGGTGCTGCTCACGCAAGGCCTGATCATGCGCTGGACCGGCCTGTACAAGAGCGTCTGGCGCTTTGCCAGTCTGCCCGACTTGTGGAACATCTTGCGTGCGGCGGCAGTCGGTACCGTGGCGATCGCGTTGGTGCTGTTTGTCTACGACCGACTGGATACCGTGCCGCGGTCGGCCCTGGTGCTGTATGCGTGCCTGATCACGGCCTTGCTTGGCGGCCCGCGGCTTGCCTATCGTTTCTGGAAGGACAGTCGCGCGGGTCTGGTTGCCGCGCATGGTGTCAAGCGCGTGCTGATCGTTGGTGCTGATCGTGCCGGTGAAGTGTTGTCACGTGATCTGCAGCGTGACAGCTCGTATCAAGTGGTGGGGTTTGTCGACGACAGCTCCGGGCTTCGCGGTGCGGAGATCAATGGCTACCCGGTACTCGGCCGCATCGAGGATTTGCCCGTGTTGGCGCCGGAGGCAGCGGTGCAGATGCTGCTGATTGCGCTGCCGCAAGCCAGTACCGATGAGTTGCGGCGGGTGGTTGCCCTGTGCGACAGCACCGGGTTGCCGTACCGCACAGTGCCACGCTTGGAGGATGTCCTCGCCGGGCGCGCGCAGAGTGGTGAAATGAAGGTGGTGGCCATCGAGGACCTGCTTGGCCGCGATGCCGTGGAACTGGATTGGGCGGCGATCCACGATGCGTTGAGTGCACGGCGCGTGCTGGTCACTGGCGGCGGCGGATCGATTGGTTCGGAGCTGTGTCGTCAGGTCGCGTTGCTGGGCGCGCAATCGCTGACCGTGGTAGAGCACAGCGAATACAACCTCTACCGCATTCTGCAGGAGCTGCGTGCGGACTTCCCCGAGCTGATTGTCGACGGCGTGCTGGCCAGTTGCGGTGATCTGGTGGCGATGCGTCGGATCTTTGCGCAAGCCTCGCCGCAGGTGGTCTTTCACGCTGCAGCATACAAACACGTGCCGCTGTTGCAGGCACAATTGCGCGCCTCGTTCCGCAACAATGTGCTGGGCACGCGTACGGTCGCAGATGTGGCATCGGCGACCGGGGTGGAGTGCTTCGTGATGATCTCGACCGACAAGGCAGTCAACCCGACCAGCGTCATGGGTGCATGCAAGCGCGTGGCCGAAATCTATTGCCAGACCTTGAACTCCCACTCTGCCACGCGGTTTGTAACCGTGCGCTTCGGCAATGTGCTGAATTCAGCTGGGTCAGTGGTGCCACTGTTTCGTCGGCAGATTGATGCCGGTGGTCCGGTCACCGTGACGCATCCGGAAATGACACGTTACTTCATGCTGATCCCGGAAGCTTGCCAGCTTATTCTGCAGGCGGCGACGCTCGGCAGGGGTGGCGAGATCTTTGCGCTGGACATGGGCCAGCCGGTCAAGATCCGCGACCTGGCCGAACAGATGATCCGGCTTGCCGGCAAGAAACCGGGGGCCGGGATTCCGATCGTGTACACCGGGTTGCGTGCGGGCGAGAAACTGTTCGAGGAGTTGTTTCACCCGCTGGAAAACTACACCGCGACCGAACACGCCAAGATTTTCCTGGCACAACATCGCGAAGTATCGTGGGAACTGCTGCAGGCGCTGCTGGATAAAGCAGCGGATGCAGTGGCGATTTTCGATGAAGAAGAACTGCGACGCTGCGTATCCAGCCTGTTGCCATCGTTCCGTTGGAGCGAAGTGGCGCAACCGGACAACGTGGTGTCGATCCGTCGTAATGAAACCGGAGATATGTGAGTGAGCAAACCTCTACGCAAGGTAGTGTTTCCAGTCGCCGGCCTGGGCACGCGTTTCCTGCCGGCGACCAAGGCGGTCGCCAAGGAGATGCTGCCCGTGCTCGACAAGCCGCTGATCCAGTACGCGGTGGACGAAGCCGTGGATGCTGGCGCGGATACGCTGATTTTTGTCACCAATCGCTACAAGCACGCGATCGCCGATTATTTCGACAAGGCCTACGAGCTCGAAGCCAAGCTGCACCAGCGTGGCAAGAAAAAGCTGCTTGAATTGGTGCAGAGCACCTTGCCGCGCAACGTGCGGGCAATTTTCGTTACCCAGCCCGAGGCCTTGGGCCTGGGCCATGCGGTGCTGTGCGCCAGACCAGTGGTCGGTGACGAACCATTCGGGGTGATATTGTCCGATGACCTGATCTGGAACGGACCAATCGGCACGCGCAAAGGTGCATTGCGGCAGATGGCCGAGCTGGCTGATGCACAGCACGCGGGCGTCATTGCCGTTGAGGAAGTGCCACATGCCGATACCGACAAATACGGCATCGTCGACGCGCAGCCAATCGACGAGCGCAGCGTGCTGATCCGGCACATGGTGGAGAAACCCAAACCGGCGGACGCACCATCCAATCTGGCCGTGGTCGGCCGTTACGTGTTGCCCGGGCGCATCTTCCAGTTGCTGGAAGACACGACCCCCGGGGCGGGTGGCGAAATTCAGTTGACCGACGCCATCGAGGCGCTGTTGCACGAAAACGGCAAGGTCCTGGGTTGCCGCTTCGAGGGCACGCGTTTTGATTGCGGGAACAAGGCCGGATTGGTGCGCGCGACGATGCACATGGCCATGCAGGACCCCGAACTCGCCCCCACTGTGCGTGCGTTTCTGCAGCAGCTGTGAGTTTTCCTGAGCGCAAGTTTGCAGATAGTGGACGAGTTTCGGCTTGGGCTATCGCTATGAGTTCCAGCCAGGCATGACGCAAGTACCAGCGCCGTCGTATTACCGCGCCAGCGCCACACCGTACGCACCCTATGCGCCGCTTGCGGGCAGCGCACATGCGCGTGTGGCGGTTATCGGCGGCGGCTACGCCGGCTTGAATACTGCATTGGGGTTGGCTGAGCGCGGCGTGGGCGAGGTCGTGCTGCTGGAGCGCGACCAGGTAGGTTTCGGTGCATCCGGGCGCAACGGCGGCTTCGTGTTCGCCGGTTATTCGCTGGGCGAGCAGGCACTGCTCGATCAGCTTGGCGCCAGTCGCGCCGCGGGTCTGTTTCGTCTCACGCACGAAGCCGTACAGCGCATCCGCCAGCGCATCGCCAACTATACGATCGCGTGCGACGTCGTGGATCAAGGGGTCATCTGGGCCAACTGGTTCCGTGATCCGGCGGTGTTGCGCCAGCGTCAGCAATTGCTGGCTGAGCACTACGGCGAGCAGTGGCAATGGCTGGAAGTGGACGAGTTGCGGCAGCAGGTGCGCACCCGGCGATATCACGGCGGGTTGTATGAACGCGACGCGCTTCATCTGCATCCGCTCAATTACGCGATCGGTCTGGCGGCTGCCGCGGCCGCGCAAGGGGTGGTCATTCACGAGCAGAGCGCGGCCATCGAACTGCGACGCGAGGGCACGCAATGGCGCATCAGCACGCCGCATGGGGAGTTGCACGCGGACCAGGTAGTACTGGCGTGCGGCGGTTACCTGGCCGGCTTGTACAAGCCGGTCGATCGCTCGGTCATGCCGATTGCCACTTACGTGATGACAACCGAGCCGCTGCACGAACGCCTGGATGATTGTCTGCGTACGCGCGCAGCCATCTACGACAGCCGCTTCGCATTTGACTATTACCGTGCGTTGCCGGATACGCGGTTATTGTGGGGCGGGCGCATTTCCATTTGTGATCGCTCGCCCCGCACCGTGCAACGGTTGTTGCGCGCCGACATGCTGCGCGTGTTCCCGCAGTTGCAAGGTGTGAAGGTTGATTACGCGTGGTCCGGACTGATGAGCTATGCGCGGCACCAGATGCCGCAAATCGGTGGCGATGGTCAGGGGTTGTGGTGGGCGCAGGCGTTTGGTGGGCATGGTCTGGCGCCGACGTGCGCCGCCGGTGAACTGCTCGCCGCCGCGATTGCCGAAGGCGATGACCGCTGGATGCAGTTTGCTGATTACGGACTGGCCAGCACACATCGGCCGCTGGGCTATCTCGCGGCGCAGGCGACATACTGGTGGCAACAAGGCCGCGATCGAGTGAAGTCGGGATTGGAAGGATGAACATCGATTCCTCGGGCGACGCCGGGATCATCGCGTGGGATGACTTCACCCGTGTATTGCTCGTGGTCGGCACGGTCACCCGCGTCGAAGCGTTTCCCGAGGCGCGCAAACCAGCGTGGAAGGTCTGGGTGGATTTCGGCGCTTATGGTGAGAAGAAAACCAGCGCGCAGATTGCCGCGTTGTATCGCGCGGAGGACCTGCTTGGGCGCCAGGTTGTCGGGGTCATCAACTTTGCGAAGAAACAGATTGGCCCGTTCCAGTCCGAGTTCCTGTTGACCGGCTTCCCCACGGCTGACGGCGTGGTGCTCACCAGCGTCGAACGCTCGGTACCTAACGGCACGCGCATGGCGTGACGCCAATTGGCACGGCCGCGGGAGCGATGGCTGGGCCGCGCGCTGTCGCTTCGCCTCGTGCGTTCCCCAAAATGCGCCTCCGCTCAGGCGACCAGTCAGAGCAGGCATGGCACGCAGTGAATGTCGCTAATGTTTGGCCGCCTGCTTGCGCTGTTGATCCAGCCACACCCCAAGGCCCTGCGCGTTGAGTTCAATGTCCATCTTCAGCACTTCACCCAGGCTGGCGCGCCCGCCGTGCCAACCGTGCGCTGCTGCCCGCGTGGCGTATAGCGTGGTGAGGGTTTCCACCAACACATCGTGCCGGTCGGGTCTGCCATCGGCGGCGTGGGCGAGTTCCACCATCGCATCTATCTGCACGTGCAGGTCGCCAGACAGACGCTCGACATCCTCGATGCGCCCATAGTGGGTCGGGTACATCGCTTGCGGATGCAGTGCCAGCAGACTGTTGATGGAGGCATGCAGGGCCAGCGGATCAAATTGCACTGGTGAGGTGGTGGGCAGAATGAACGCGCCGGCAGCAGTATCAAAGTCACGGTACGACAGCCCGAATACATCGCCGGTAAAACATACGTTGGCTTGCGCGTCATACACCGCAATGTGATGTTTGGCGTGGCCCGGGGTTTCCAGGCAGCGCAGTGGACGGCCGGCCAGGTCAATGATGCCGTCGTCGGTCGCCTCGGTCACGCGCGCAGCAGGTATGGGCGTCAGCCGTCCATAGGTTTGTTCCATCACTGTCTCGCCGTACACCGCGCTGGCGCCCGCCCACAACTGCGTGGGGTCAATCATGTGTCGTGCGCCGCGCGGGTGCACGATCAGTTGGGCGTTTGGCAAGTGCGTCATCAATGCGCCGGCGCCACCGGCGTGATCCAGATGCACGTGGGTAAGGATCAACCAGTCGACGTCCGCCGGCGTCAGTCCCGCATCGCCCAGTGCCGCCAGCATGCGTGGCACGGAAAACGCCGTGCCACAGTCGATGAACGCGGCGTGCCCGTGTTCGACGATCAGATAGGCGGCGTCAAATTGCGGGCGGAAGAATCCGGTGTCGATGGTGTGGATGCCGTGCGTAACAATCATGGAAGTCTCGTGAGCGGACAGAACTTGAGAGTAGCCATTCGCAGCGTCGCGGTCACGCCGCTCAACGCGCAGCGTAGACTGCCGGGTATGGTCATGCATCGAGCGGACCGCGCCACCTGCGCCCTGGAGACAGTTCATGCCAAGCTTGCGTCCCGCGCCACCGTGGCACGTGTCACGCTGGTTCAACAGCCCGCCGTTGACGCTGGATGATTTGCGCGGGCGCGTGGTGGTTGCGCACGCGTTCCAGATGCTGTGCCCCGGCTGCGCGGCGCTGGCGTTGCCGCAGATGCAGCGCGTGCACAAGGCATTCCCGGCTGAGCGCCTGGCGGTCATCGGTCTGCATACCGTATTCGAACATCATGCGGTACAGGGACCGCTTGCGCTCGAGGCGTTTCTGCACGAGTACCGATACACGTTCCCGGTGGGTGTGGACGCTTGCACGGACGGCGATCCGTTGCCGCAAACGATGCGTGCCTATGCGATGCAGGGCACGCCCACGTTGTTGTTGATCGACGCGCAAGGACGCCTGCGCGAGCAACACTTTGGTGCCGTCGATGATCTGGCGCTGGGCGCAGCGCTGGGTGGACTGCTTGCAGAGATGGATCAGGCCGCAGGGCACTGACGCAAGCGAGGTGACCAACGGCGCTAGTTACGCCGCGCACAGAGGCGCGGCCGACGCGACTGCTGGAGACGCGATCAGTGTCCGGCTGATCCGGCCGCAGGGGTGACACGCCAGACGGTGTTGCCCACGTCGTCAGCCACCAGCAACGAGCCTTGGCGGTCCACGGCGACGCCGACCGGCCGTCCTTGCGCCTGTCCGTCCTTGTTCAGAAAACCGGTCAGCACGTCTTCGCTCGGCCCCGATGGCATGCCGTTCGCGAACGGAACGAAAATCACTTTGTAGCCGCTGCGCGGTTTGCGGTTCCATGAGCCGTGCTGGCCGATGAAGGCGCCGTTGCGATAATGCGCCGGGAATAAACTTGCGGCATAGAAGGTCAGCCCCAGCGACGCCGTATGGGCGCCCAACGCGTAGTCCGGCCGCAGCGCCCGCGCGACCATGTCCGGATTGCGCGGCTCGACCCGCGTATCGACAATCTGGCCATAGTAGCTCCACGGCCAGCCGTAGAAGCCG
>JBDSWR010000123.1:0-25554 GCA_039926605.1 Rhodanobacter sp.
CCTTTGGCGGCCAGCGGCTGCATGCGATCCAGCATCTGCTGGTTGCTACTCACTTGCTGTCGCTGAATAGCGAGCTGCCCGGCGATTTGTGCAAGTTGGGCACGCAGCAGCTTTGTCTTGGCGCGCAAGGCACCGGCATGCTGCTGTGACAACTGTTGCTGGTTGTACAGGTCGCCCTGCAGGCGGGCACGCTGTGCGTCCAACTGTTGTCCGACCAAGGCACGGGTATCACCCAACGCAGCGCTGTACTGCTCGCTGGAAAGCTCGAGCAACAGATCGCCGGCGCTGACGAGCTGGCCGTCGCGTACTCCAAGCCGGGTAACCGTGCCGGCACTGGGTGCGGCGACGTTGAGCAAGCCGGCACTTGGCACCAGTTGCCCCGTGACGGTCTCGCGCCGGGTGTAATGGCCGAAGAAAAGAAACAACACGATTGTCGCAGCGAGGGTCACCGCCAACAGAGTCAGCAACCAGCGCGACAGTGGAGCCGCCACGACGATGCCACCGAGCCAATCACGCTTGCGCGCATCAAGTACTTCTTTGCGAAACAATCCGTTTGGCAACGTCGACTGTCCTTGGTTGGAACGGTGATCGTGCTGTGGCAGACAAAAAAGTACACTCGCAGCCGGCGTGGCGGAATGGGAGTTCTTTACCCACGGTGTAGGGATTTCGCCTTGCCGCACGGCAGGGATTGCCCCAGGCCTCCCCCACTCCGCCTGACCTTGCGCTGACCACGCCTAACGGCGTTTATTGAGCGGAATGCCACGCATTGGTTAAGCTCACAGGCTTTATCGCCTCTTGCCCAGGCGTTTCCGGGAATCCTTTTGAGCGCCAGCGCTACGCAACCTGCCAGTCCGCGTTCGGTATTTGTCGCCATCCTGCTGGCGCTGATCGTCGCGGCGATGAATATCGGGCTGTGGTGGTGGGGCAACCTGCCGCACGGGCCGGAGGATTGGCACGGCAGGATCGGTGGCTTCGCGCTGTCTGCGTTTCAGCGCTATCAGAGCCCGCTGAAGAGTGACTTCCCCAGCGACGACGAGATTGATCGCGACCTCAAGCTGCTCACCCGCTACACCGACCGCGTACGCACGTACTCGATGCTGCAGAACCCGCAGGTGCCGCGGCTGGCCGAGCGCGAGGGCTTGAAGGTGATGGCCGGCGCGTGGATCGACCGGCGCCTGGACAACAACCAGAACGAGATCGACGCGCTTATCGGCCAGGCGCGACGTTACCCGGGCACGATCAACCGCGTGATCGTCGGCAACGAAGTGCTGCTGCGCGGCGACATCAGCCCCGAAGCGTTGATGGTGTATCTGGACCGCGTCCGTGCGCAATTGCATCAACCGGTATCGACCGCCGAACCCTGGCACATCTGGGAGGAGTACCCGGAGTTGGTGCAGCACGTCGATTTCATCACCGTGCACCTGTTTCCGTACTGGAACGGCATTGCGCGCAAGGACGCGCTGAACGATGCATTGGCGCGCTATCACCACCTGCAGCAGTTGTATCCGAACAAGCCGATCGTGGTCGGCGAGATTGGCTGGCCGTCCAACGGCGACCGGTTCCAGTTTGCGACGCCGTCGGTGTCCAACGAGGCAATCTTTCTGCGCCAGTGGTTCAACGCAGCCGAGCAAGAGCACATCGACTATTACGTAATGGAGGCGTTCGACCAGCCGTGGAAGGAAAACCTCGGCGAAGGCCGTACCGGCGCGTACTGGGGCATGTTCAACGCTGACCGGCAGTTGAAATTTCCGTTCACCGGCCCGGTCACCGAGGACACGAGCTGGCCGTGGAAAGCGCTGGCCGCAAGCTTGCTGGCGTTGCTGCCGATGATCCTGTTTGCGCGCCGCTTCCGCCGCTTCAAGCTGACCGGCCGGGTGTTTTTCTGCGCGCTGATGCAACTTGCCGCCGCGCTGATCGTGTGGTCGGCCACGCTGCCGTTCAACTTTTACCTGAGCTGGGTCGACTGGACCATGCTCACGCTGTTGTTCCCGGCGCAGATCGCGATCATGGCGATTTTGCTGATCAACGGTTTCGAATTCACCGAGGTGTTGTGGCGGCGCAAGTGGATGCGCGAGGCTGGCATGCTCAAACCTGATCCACCGGATCGCCAACCGTTCGTGTCGATCCATCTGGCTTGCTACAACGAGCCGCCGGAAATGGTGATGATCACGCTCGATTCGCTGGCCGCGCTGGCTTACGCGAATTACGAAGTGCTGGTGATCGACAACAACACCAAAGACCCGAACATCTGGCAACCGGTGCAGGCGTATTGCGAAAAACTCGGCAAGCACTTCCGTTTCTTCCACCTGGCACCGTGGCCGGGCTACAAGGCGGGCGCACTGAATTTCGCCCTGAAGGAAACCGACCCGCAAGCGGCGGTGGTGGCGGTGCTCGACTCCGACTACGTAGTGCGCAAGGACTGGCTGTCCAGCCTCACCGGCTACTTCCACGACCCCAAGGTTGCCGTGGTGCAGTGCCCACAGGCGCATCGTGAGTTCGAGCACAACGCGTTCCGGCGCATGACCGCCTGGGAATACGACGGCTTCTTCCGCATCGGCATGCACCATCGCAACGAGCGCAACGCCATCATCCAGCACGGCACCATGACCATGGTCCGGCGCAGCGCGCTGGAAGGTACCGGCGGCTGGTCGGAGTGGACGATCTGCGAGGACGCGGAGCTGGGCCTGCGCCTGATGCACGCCGGCTACGAATTGGTGTACGTCGACGAGCTGATGGGGAAAGGCCTGACCCCGGCCGATTTCAAGGCGTACAAGAGCCAGCGCTATCGCTGGGCGTTTGGCGCGATGCAGATCCTCAAGGGTCGCTGGGACTGGATGACCAAGAAAGGTCCGCTGACCAGCGGCCAGCGCTTCCATTTTCTGACTGGCTGGTTCAGTTGGTTTGCCGATGCGCTGCTGTTGATCTTCACGCTGATGGCGCTGTACTGGACCGCCGGCATGATCGCCTTCCCGGCCCTGTTCAGCCTGCCGATGCAGTTGTTCCTGATCCCGGTGATCGGCTTCTTCTTCGCGAAAATGGTGTTCGGTATCGTGCTGTATCGCGCCCGCGTGCCATGCGGCTGGCGCGACACGTTGATGGCCTCGGTTGCCAGCATGAGCCTGTCGCATGCCATCGCGCGCGGCATCCTGCATGGGCTGACGCGCAAGAAGACGGCATTCATCGTCACCGCCAAGAGCCGGCGCCTGGGTGAATCCGGCTTTGCCGCGTTTGCCCCGGTGCGTGAAGAATTGCTGATGGCGCTGGCGCTGACCCTGTGCGTGATCGGCATGGCCATGAGCTACGGCACGCGCTACATCGAAGGCACGTTGTGGATGTTCATCCTGAGCGCGCAATCAGTGCCGTACTTCTCCGCGGTGGCCGCTGCGTGGATTGCGCACAAGGCCGGGGACAAGGCAGGTTGAGCCAGCCTGTGGCTGCAGCCTGCATGTCCGCCACAGACCAAGTACGCGTTGACTCCACCGCCGTGGGGTTGCGGCGAGACTTCATGCGCCGTCAACTATCGACTTTGTAGGCTTGGCGCATCTCTCAACGCCGCCAGAGGACGACCCACCTGCGCATGTGCCGCCCTCTCCGATGCCTGAGCCTGCTGTTGCCATTACTGACGCTGGCATGGTCGGCGCACGCAGGCATGACGCTTCAGGTCGACGGTATCGCCGACCCGCTCAAATCCGCCGTGATCGAGCGTGTGGAACTGTCGCAGTACGCCGCGCGCAGCGTCACCGCAGCGCAGGCCACGCGCCTGTACGAACGTGCATCAGATCAGGCCAAGTTGGCGCTGCGCCCTTACGGCTACTACGACGCCAGCGTGAGCGGCGACCTCAAGCAGGTCGGCACCGACTGGCAGGTGACTTTGCAGGTGATACCAGGCGAACCGGTGAAGATCACCGAGGTTGAGTTGAAGCTGGACGAGACCGCCACTGCAATCGCGCCAATCAACCACGCGCGACGCACGATCGAGCGGCTCAAGGGCAATACGCTCAACGATGCGACCTACGAAAATGGCCGCGACGCCGTGAGTGCCGAGCTTACCGCCAACGGCTTTCTCGACGCTCGACTCGTCACCCATCGCGTCGAGGTGAACCGCGGCACGCACAGCGCGGTGATCAAGCTGGCGTGGGATGCAGGCCCGCGCTATCGCTATGGCAAGGTGGATTTCGAGGGCTCGCAGTTCAATCCGGGTTTCCTCGACCGCTATGTACCATTCAAATCCGGCGACTACTTCTCGCAAAACCAGCTACTTGCCTTGCAGCAGGCGCTGAGCGGAGCGGACTACTTCGCGGTGGTCAACGTGCTGCCGGACGTCGACGAGGCGAAGAACGGCGTGGTCGACGTCACTGTGCAGCTGGCGCCGGCCAAGCGCACGATCTATACCGGCGGGCCGTTCATCGGCACCGACACCGGCTTCGGCGTGCGCGGTGGCGTCGAGCGACGCTGGATGAACCGGCGCGGACACAAATGGAAGAACGAACTGATCGTGGCGCAGCGGCTGAAGACCCTGGCGACGTTGTACGTGATTCCCCTGCCCGGGCCCAATCAGCGCAGCTACAACTTCGGCGCCAATTTCCGCGACGCTGATACCGTCACCTCGCAATCGCGCACGCTGGAACTGGTCGGCAACGAAACGCGCCAGTGGCGTGGCTGGACCCGTACGCTCGGAGTACATGCGCTGTCCGGGACCTTCACTGTAGGCAAACGGCGCGATGAGCCGAATGACACGCCGGGAATCGAGCACGGGCGCAGTACCGAAGTTTTCGCTGAGGCGTCATTGACTCGCAAGCAGGCCGACGACCTCAACTTCGTTCGTCGCGGCTGGTCGCTCACTCTGGCCGCACGCAGCACCGCCGGCCCTCTGCTGTCGGACGCCAGCTTCAGCGAGATCATTGCCGACGCGAAATGGATCCGGGCGTTTGGCGCGAAGCAACGCGATCGGCTGATCCTGCGCGGCAGCTTTGGTGCGCTCTGGACCGACTGCTTTTCCGCACTCCCGCCACAGTTGCGCTTTTTCGCTGGCGGCGACCGCTCCGTGCGTGGCTACGGTTATCAAGCGATTGGACCGCGCAACAGCTTCGGCCGGGTGATCGGCGGGCAGAATCTGCTGGTCTTCAGCACCGAGGTGGAACACTACTTCACGCGCAAGTGGGGCATGGCGGCGTTCGTGGACACCGGCAATGCGTTCACCGGCACGGACTATCACCCGAAGATCGGCACCGGTCTGGGCGTGCGCTGGCGTTCGCCGGTAGGCCTGATCCGGGTCGACCTGGGCATACCGATCCACGACTCGCAAAACCACGGTCTCGAGTTGCATGTGGTGATCGGGCCAGACTTCTAGTGACGCGAAGAGCAGCGTGAAGATGATTCGCATATTGACGAGGAGGCACCTGGCAGCATGAAGTGGGTCAAGCGCACTGCCATCGCATTTGCCGCGCTGCTGCTGATCGTGGTGGCGGCAGGCTGGTGGCTGCTTGGCACCCAGGCCGGCATGCGCTTTGCGCTGGCCCGGGCGCAAGCGGCGACCAACGGTGCGCTGCACGTGCAGCAGGCGCAAGGCCACCTCACCGGCACGCTGGATCTTGCCGGAGTGCGCTACGACGACGGCAATGGTCTGGTCGTCAACGTGGCTACGCTGAAGCTGAATTTGCGGCTCTGGCCGCTGCTGGCCAAACGCGTCCATGTACCGGCGCTGCAAGCTGATGGTGTGGAGATCGCGTTGCCCGCGCCAGCTCCAGATGACACAACGGACCGCAGCTTCTCGTTGCAACCGCCCATTGCGCTGATCTTCGATCGCGCGCACGTGGGCACACTGAAAATCACGCAAGCGGGGCAGCCACTGTTTGCGTCCGATCAGCTTGATCTGGCTGGTAGTTGGACCGCCAGCGGGATCGAGCTGCGCAAACTCATCGTGCAGGGACCGGACGGTCACGCTGACCTGACCGGCAAGCTGGCCATCGGCAAGAACTATCAGGGACAAGGCGCGGCAGCGTTCGCCTGGAAGGTGGGCGATACCCGCTATGCCGGCTCTCTTGCAACGCACAGCGACGGGACGCGGGCGCATCTTGACCTCAAGCTCACTGCGCCGGCCGTGATGCAACTGCAACTGGACCTGACCCAAGGCAGCGACTTCGCGTGGACCGGCAAGCTCGATGCGCCACGCTTCGATCCCGAGCCCCTGCTCGGACCCAGCTCGTTGCAGGCACTGGCAATCGCCGTGCAAGGTCATGGCGACCGCTACGGCGGCACGCTCGAAGGTCGGCTCGATCTCAACGATTACCAGCTGCTGCTGCAACCGCTGCGCGCCCAGTTCGATCGCGACTACCACACGCTGACTCTGCAGCAGCTCAAGCTTGGTTCGCCGCAGATCAAGGGCAAGCTTGAGGCCAGCGGCACCGTGCAGCTTGCCGCCACTCCGATCAACGCCGCACTGGACATCCACTGGAGCGGCCTTGAGCTACCGGCCGACCTGGCCGGCCAGGTGCTGGCCAGTAACGGTGATCTCAAGGCCAGCGGCAACGTGGACAAGTACCACGCCGAGGGCAAGCTTGAAATCGGCCCGCCCGGCAAGCTGGCGCACCTGGCATTGGACCTTGACGGCACGCCGCAGCAGCTCACCCTGCACACGCTGGCGCTGAAGCAGGCCAAGGGCAAGCTGCAGGCTCATGGCACCGTGACCCTGCAACCTGCGCTGGCATGGCAGGCTGAAGCCAGCGCGGAAAAGTTCGATCCAGGCCAACTGTTTGCCGGCTGGAACGGCGCGCTGGATTTCGATATCGCCAGTCAGGGCAGCGTGCCCAAAAACGGCCCCGATGCCAGCCTGGAGATCCGCAAGCTCGGCGGCAAGCTGCGTGACCGTGCGGTCAGCGGCAGGGGCAAATTGCACCTTTCGCCAAACAAGGTAGTCGACGGCCGGCTTGATCTTGCCTCCGGCAGCAGCACGGTAAGACTTGTCGCCCGGCCCGGGGCCTCCAATGACGCGGAGCTGCAACTGGCGATTGCCTCCTTGGGTGACTGGCTTCCCAATTCCGGCGGCCGCCTGGACGGCCATTTCCGCATCCGTGGTCTGGCGCCGAAACTCGGCATCAACGGACAACTGCACGGCAACAATCTGAGTTGGCACCAGCAAAAAGCGGACACCTTGCGCTTGATCGTCGGTGTCCCCGACATCAGCCATCCGGCGGGCAAGCTGGACTTGCAGACCAGCAACGTCTACCTGCAAGGTTTGTTGTTCCAGAAGATCAACCTGCTCGCCGAGGGCAGCCAGGGTGATCATCGCCTCAGCGTCGATGCGCAGGGTACCCAGCTTTCCGGAAAGCTGGAGCTGCATGGCGCCTCGAAGGGGGCAGTCTGGAACGGCACGCTTTCCACGCTCAATCTCGAACCGCAGGGGATGCCAGGCTGGCGCCTGGAGCAGCCGACGCGGCTCGGTTACCAAGCCGGCGCGATGAGTTTGGGCCAATTGTGCCTCACCGCCGGTGATCCGCGATTTTGCGTAAGCGCAGAGCAGGACAAGCGCGGCAACCTCGACGCCAGCTATCAACTGCAGGCGCTGCCGCTGGCGTTGCTGCTCAACGCGGCCGGTGATGCGGACCTGCCACTGCGTGCCGACGGCAATATCCAGGGCGAGGGCAAGATTCGCCGCAGCGCGGCCGGGGTGCTGAGTGGCAATGCATCAGTCCACTCCGCGCAGGGCACAATCACCTATACCGACCACGCGCAAGCGCCGCTCCTGACCTATGACCAGTTGCAATTGAGCGCCGAGCTCACGCCCGGCGGGCAGACGATCACCTTGCAGGCGGGACTGGACAACGGTGGCCGCATTGATGGGCGCGCCACCGTCACCGGTGCGCAGCAGGCGCTGAGTGGCCAGCTCGAGTTGCACGTGAAGAGCCTCGCTTTCATCGAGTTGCTCAGCTACGAGCTCGCCAACGTCAAGGGCGGCATCGACGGCAGCTTCCAGTTTGCGGGCACGCTGAAGCAGCCGGCCGTCACCGGCCAGGCCGAGGTGCACGGCTTTGCTGCGGAAATTCCCTCGGCCGGGCTCAAGCTCACGCAAGGTCAGCTCACCGTCACCACCACCGATGCCCGTCAGTTCCACATCCGCGGCAACGTGCATTCGGGCGCGGGTAGCGTGGCCGTGAACGGAGTAGCCGGCGTTGGCACCGGCGCGCGGACAGAGCTGACCATCAAGGGCAGCCAGTTCACCGCCGCAGACATTCCCGCAGCCAGCGTGGTGATCTCCCCCGACCTGACCGTGCAGCAGAATGCCAAGGGCATCGACATTGGCGGTGCCGTGGTTATCGACCGAGCCAGCGTCGACGTTGACAACTTGCCCGGGGCGGGCGCCACGAATGCTTCCCCGGATGTGGTGGTGTTGGATGAAAAGCAGCAGGAAGCGGCGCGCAAGCTGCCGTTGAGCGCGCTGATAAAGGTCAACCTGGGCCAGCGCACCCATGTCACCGGAATGGGCCTGGATGGTCGGGTGAGCGGCGTGCTGACGGTCATCGAGAGGCCGGGGCGGGCCACCACCGGACAGGGCCAGATTGCGGTGGACGGCACCTATCGTGCCTACGGCCAGAACCTCAGGATCCAGCGTGGCCAACTGTTGTTCGCCAGCACGCCAATCGACAACCCCGGCCTGAACATCCGTGCCGTGCGCCAGCTCAACCCCAACGCCACCATCGACGAAGGCCAGGAAGTGGGCTTGTTTGTATCGGGCACGGCGCAGCGCCCGATCCTCACGGTGTTTTCCAATCCGGTGATGGAACAGTCCGACGCGCTCTCTTATCTGATTACCGGCAAACCACTCTCCGAAGTGCGCGGCGGTGAAGGCAGCATGGTCAGCGCCGCCGCCCAGGCGTTGGGCTCGGCGGCTGGCGACCTGCTGGCCAAGCGCATCGGCTCCAAGATCGGCCTAGACGACATTGGTGTTTCCAGCAACGAAGCACTGGGCGGGAATTCCGCCTTCACCGTGGGCAAGTACCTGTCGCCACGGCTGTATCTGAGCTACGGCGTGGGCTTGTTCGAGCCCGGTGAGGTGATCACCCTGCGCTATCGCTTCAGCAAGCGCTGGAACCTCGAAGCGCAGCAATCCACCGAATTCAGCCGTGCGAGCTTGAATTACCGCATAGAGAAATAGCCCCCGGGGTTGCCCGCATCACCACCGGGACTCTGACAATGCCGGGCTGCTCGCTGGCTAGACATTGCGCTGAGCGCCGGCCTGCCACACGCTTGAACGCCGGCTCTGCCCGCCACCGCAAACATGCCAAGTCGGCTACCACCAGGTCCGCGCGCGGTAGCGGCCTTGGCTTGCAACCGATGCTGGCAGTCTCACGCGATACCCAGGCCCTGGATGCCGGTAATCGCGTGCCCGTCGAAGCCACCGAGCTCGGCAAAGCAACGCCCGCGCTCGGTGTAGTTTCGAAACTGGTCAAAGCTCGGCGCGCCGGGCGACAGCAGGATCACCCCACCGCGTGGAGTGCAAGTCTTCGCTACGGCGACCGCAAGCGCGAGATCGTCAACACACTCCATCGCACACTGCACTCCGGCCTCACGCAACGCCATTGCAATGCGACCACCATTCGCGCCCATGCAGACGATGGCATTGGCCGGTACGGCGCACATCGCGGTGACAAACGGCGTCCAGTCCAGACCGCGATCATGCCCGCCGACCAGCACAGTCACCGCGTAGCCGTGCAGGCTTTCCAGCGCCGCCAGCGTTGCCAGCGGCGTGGTGCTGATCGAATCATTGACCCAGCGCCAGCCGTCGCGCTCGCCAAGCGCCTGCAGGCGATGCGGCAGTGGCTTGAAGCGCGCCAGCGCAGGCGCGGACGCCAGCGCATCCAGGCCGACGAGATCCAGGGCAGCCAGTGCGGCGCACGCGTTCAACGCATTGTGCACCCCTGGTGCACGCAACCGCGCCACGTCGAAAACCTGTTGCTGCTGATGGCAAATATGGCCGTCCGCCAGGTGCCACGCGGAACCCTCGCCAAACGTGCTACGTCGCGGATGGCCGGCGGTTTTTTCCAGCAGGTTGGGCTGTCCGCCATTGACCAATAATTGGCGTGACACATCGGCCAGCTTCAGCTTGTCCGCCACATAGCGTTCGCGTGAGCCGTGCCAATCCAGATGTTCTTCGTACAGGCTGGTGACAATACCCAATTCCAGCGGACCGGCTTCACCGGTCTGGAAGCTCGACAACTCGATCACCCACAACTCCGCGCGCTGGTCGAGCAGGCTCAACAACGGCAAACCAATATTGCCAGCCAGTGCCGTGCGCACGCCGAGCGCCCGGGCGAGATGGGCGATCAGCGCACTGGTCGTGCTTTTACCCTTGGTGCCGGTGACACCAATGACGCGCGCCTGCGGATTCTCGCCAAACCACAGCGCGGTGCCGGACGTGCAGCGCATGCCTTGCGCTTGAGCGGCGAGCAAAGCCGGCTTGTAGGCAGAGATGCCCGGCGACTTGATCACAATATCGAAGCGCCCCAGCAGCTCGGCATCTGGTTCGCCGACGACGATCTCAAGTGCGTGATCGGCGGCGTGAGCGGATTCCGCTTCGGCTGCACTGCAGAGCAGCGTCAGCGGTTGCCGCGGCGAGCGCGTGCGCAACGCGCTGATGACCGCATGCCCTTCGCGGCCAAAGCCCCAGATCGCGACGCGGCGCTCGGCCAGGTCAGAGATGCGCACAAAGCACTCCATCCAAGCCAGACTGCGCCTTTGCTGCAGCAGCCAACGCGCAGGCGATGCTTTGCACAGGTGCCAGCAGAGCAAGGGCATCGGGCGCAAGCGGGTTCCTGCGACAGCGCTTGCGAGCAGCATCACTCATCAGCGATCGCCGCCAGCGCCGGCTGCAAGCGCAGCGGCACGCGATGCTCACCGGACGGCTGCAACCATGGCTCCAGCGCCAGCGTGGCAATGTCGAGCTGCGGCAGAATCGTCTGCCGGAAGCGGGCAATCAACGCGTCCTCCTGCCACTCCGGGCGCTGGCTCAGCGCGAACATCGCGGCCCGCGCCTCGGCGGCTTCGCCGACGCACTCGAACGGCTTGTGCTCGTGGTATTCCAGCAGCGCATCGAAGCCCGCTGCCTGCTGCTCGTCGTCGAGCAGGTTGCGGCCAAAGATTTGCAGCAAGCGCGGCTTGGGCACGAACGGCGCCAGCGCCAGAAACACGAAGTGGCATTTCGGACACTGTCCGCACCAGCGGTCCGCCGGCTTCGGTCCGCGCAACTTGAAATTGCGATTGCAACTGGAAAAGACGTCGAAGTACGGCGTCAGCCGCGCAAAGGCACGGGTGATGGCCAGCTCGGAATACGGTCGCAGCAGCGAGCAGTAATCCAGATCGGCCGCTACATGGGTGTGCAACCAGTCACCCAGCAACTGCTCAAACGTGTAGCCCTTGCTCCACTGGTGGTTCACTTGCTGGCCCGCGTACTCCAGAGTGGCTGCAGACGCGGAGCGCTCATTCGCAAACGCGATGGAGTCAAAGCCATAGAGCACCGCGGCGACGACGAGAATCGCCGAGTTCACTGCGGTGACCGGGATATGCCCGTTCCACGCGCCCAGGCGGTTGAGCTCGAACAGCGCCGGCGCCAGTTCGCGGCCGATGTTCAGCGTGGGCAAGCCGGTGCGTTCGGCACACGCCGCGATCAGTGGCGAGTTGCCAACCCACACGGCCGTCGCCACCCCACCAATCGATTTGATCGCCTCGATTGCCACCAGCGAGTCCTTGCCGCCGCCAATGGGTACCAGCGTACGCTTGGGGAGCCCGAGCGCCGGAGCAGCCAGCGCTGGCGTGTCTGCGCTTTCCACGCCAGCGCGTGAACGCGTGGCGAGGCGCGGAAAGGCAATCCGCTCACGCAAATCCAGGCCATTGCGATAGGCAAATTCGGCCAGACCGTGCAAATACAGCGCATCGAGCAAGTCGGCGGTGGCGTCGTCCAGCAGGCCACTGGTAATTTCGATCGTCGGCGGCACGCCGGCTTTGTAATAGCTGACGCCGGCGATCAGGTGCAGCAACTTCAGCGCCGCGTTGAACGCGATAGCACGTTCGGGTGCAAGCGCTGGTGCCTGTGGAAAATGAATGCGCTCGATGAGTTCTGCGCCGTCGTCAAATGCATATACCAACTCGGCCTGGCCGTCGGCATAGCTGCAGCGCACGAAGCGAAACACTTTGGTCAGGCGCGGTTGGGGCACGGTATTCACGACTACTTTCTCCAGCACGTCCACGGCTATTGCAGCACGATCTCGTCGGCTTCGTCGCGCAGGTTGTAATGCGAGGACATGACCTTGCCATACGCTCCCGCCTGGGCGATCAGGATGACATCACCTTCCTGTGCCTCGGGCAGACGTCGGTCGGTGCCGAGAATGTCACCGCTTTCGCAGATCGGGCCGACCACTTGATACAACGCGGTAGCCGCTTCCCCGAGCCGGGTCAGGTTGACGATCTTGTGCCAGGCGTCATACAACGCCGGCCGTATCAGGCTGTTCATGCCCGTATCCAGTCCGAGGTAGTGGAAGCCACCCTTCGTCTTGAGCTGGGTAACGCGCGCCAGCAGCACGCCGGCGTCGGCTACCAGATAACGCCCCGGCTCCATCCATACCTGATAGTGCGGATAGGCGGCCTTGACCTCGTTCAACACGCGGTTGAGTTCAGCGATATCCAGCGCCGCCTCGCCCGGATGCGCCGGCACCCCAAGGCCACCACCGATATTGAGCACGCTGACGCTGCCGATGCGTTCGGCCAGGCTCGCCAGTTGCGCGTACACATCGCCCCAGTGGCCGGCATCCTGCACACCGGACCCCAGGTGCGCATGCAGGCCGCGCACCGTGACGCCATGGGTTTGCGCCAACTGCAGAAACGTCTGCAGTTGATCCAGCGGCAGCCCGAATTTGCTGCCGTCGCCGCCGGTACGGACCTTTTCGTGATGGCCAAGGCCGCGGCCCAGATCCACGCGCAGGATGATTTCGCGGTCACGGAACAGCTCGCCCCAATGCTCCAGCGGGTGCAGCGCGTCCAGGGTGATGGTGGCGCGCGTACCGAGCGCATGGGCGTAATCCGCGCGTGCGGCAAAATTCGCTGTAAACAACAGCGGCACGGTCGTGGGCACGGCAGCGGCGACGGCCTTTAATTCGCCAGGGGACACGCACTCGAACGCGAAGCCGGCACCTGCGAGGGCACGCAGAATCGCCGGATGCGGGTTGGCTTTCATCGCATAGTGCCAGCGGTCCACCGCCTGCAGTGATTGCAACTCGGCGGCGCGCTCCAGCACGGTCGGCAAGTGGTAGACGTAGCGTGGTGTGGTGGCGCCCGCCAATGCCAGCAAGTCCCGACGGGATTCCCCACGCCACCATGCTGGCGCCGCCGCGGCGCCATCGCCAGCGCCGTACAACGTCTGCCAACTGGGGCCAAACAGTGCGCTGTCGTCGGTGCGCAGCGCGCCGGCGCTGACCAGTAAATCATGCAGATGCGGCAGCAGCGTGTCCACCACTTCCTCATCCACCACAAACGTCAGGTTGAGGTTGTTCGACGACTGCGAAATCATGTGCACGCGCAAATGGCCAAACTCGGCCAGCACTTCGGAGAGGGTGTGCAGCAGCGAGCGCATGCCGCGTCCGACCAGCGTGATCGCTGCACACGGCGCAATCACCTTGACCCGACACACCTTGGCCAGATCAGTGGCCAGCGCAGCGATCGCGTCCGAATCCAGCAGGTTCTCGGTCGGATCCAGCGACACCGTGACGTTGGTTTCCGCCGAACCAATCAAGTCCACCGACAACCCGTGGGTCTTGAAGTACGCAAACACGTCGGCCAGAAACCCGACCTGCTGCCACATGCCCACCGATTCCATCGACACCAGGGTGATGCCCTTGCGCGCGCTGATCGCCTTCACGCTCGGCGCATGCGCACGCACCTCCGGGCCGATCACCGTGCCCTCGAGCTCGGGCCGGTTGGTGTCCTTGATCAACAGCGGCACGCGCGGTTCGCGCAATGGCTGCAGACAATGCGGATGCAACACTTTGGCGCCAGTGGAGGCGATTTCCTGCGCCTCTTCATAATCCAGCCGCTGCAGCAGTCGCGCGCCGGGCACCTGGCGCGGGTTCGCGCTGAACATGCCGGCCACGTCAGTCCAGATTTCCACGCGCTGCGCCTTCAGCAACGCGCCAAAGCACGCCGCCGAAGTATCCGAACCGCCGCGACCCAGCAGCACCGTCTGCCCCGACGCGTTGCGCGCAATGAAGCCCTGGGTGATGAATACCTCGCCTTGAGCGGCAAGGCGCGCGGCGAGCACCGGGTTCGGCTTGGCTTCGACCGTGGCCGAGAGCATCCGCGTGCGCTCATTCTGATTGGGCGGCGCAATCGCGTCGAGATACTCGCGTGCATCCAGCCACTGCGTCGGCACACCCGCGTGGCACAGAAATGCCGCACCCAGCGCGCTGGACAGCAGCTCGCCATGGGCCTGCACCTGTGCCTGGTAACCACGGGCATCGCCGGCTATCGCTCCCGCATCGGCCAACGCCGCGAGATCGGCGAGTCGCGCCGCCAGGGTTGCCGGCACTGGCAACTGCATCTCTGCCAAAAGTTCGTGATGACGCTGCGTGATGGCGGCTGCGGCACTGATGCGCTCGTCGCGATCATCACACTTGCTCAACTGGCGCAGCGCATCGGTCACCCCGGACAATGCCGACACCACCACCAGCACTCGCGCACCCTCGGCCCGACGACTGGCCAGCAAGCCGCAGATATTCTGCCAGCACGGCACGTTGGCGACACTGCTGCCGCCAAACTTCATCACGATCCATGGGGCATCGACAGCCAGCGATGCGGAAGCGATTGCGGTCACGGGAACCCGGTAGCGATGTCGAATGGAGACGCTGTCCACGGCGCCTGAACGCATAGTGTCGTGCTCACGCCGGCCGATTGCAACGAAAAGCTGTCAACTATTTGGACGTCCAAACGTCGTGGCGACGCACGTTGTGGAATACGCCGACGACTTTGCCGCCGGCCGGCGGACCACGGCTTGCGCCAATATTCCGACTGCCCCGCACGCTTACACCGCGACACGCTTCCGCCGGGTGATTCGGGGCGCGGTCGGATGCCCCGTTTTGGGCCCGCGCCCGCGCTTGCATCCGGAACGCGTCAACGCCATCGGAAAACAGCACCGCAGCGCAACAACTCCTTCATTCGCAAGAACTTTCGCAAGGAGAACTGTTCCACACGACCAGCCGATGGGGTAATTTTGTGCGCAGCGTCACACTACTGCAGGGGGAAGTGTGACGCGGGGCCCGAGTTGCAACTTCGGACAGTTGCTTTATGGCCTGGTGCGGGAAAACGACGGTTCATGCGCCCACAGCGCCATGGCGGTCGTGGTTCCACACCAGCGTACTTCTCAATGGAGAAACCCATGCAAGCGCATTTCCATCGCAAGCTACTCGCAGCATCGCTGACGCTGATTCTCGGCGGCATTTCCGGTCTGGCTCTGGCCGGTGGTACGCAACCCGACACGGACCTCGGTCCGGCGATGAACACCCAGACAGCCCATGTCACCCTGATGCTCAGGCTGCACAACCAGGCAGCCCTGGAGCAATACATCCAGAACACCGTGACCCCGACCAGCGGTCAGTACCACCGCTTCATCAATACTGCGCAGTTTGCCCAGCAGTACGGGGCGACTGATGCCGACATTGCCAAGGTGCAGGCGTTCCTCACCCAGCAAGGGCTGCGTGGACACGTACTGGCAAACCACATGGCCGTGCAGACCACCGGCACCCTGGCGCAGTTCGCCAACGCTTTTCATACCTCGATCCACACGTACACCGGACCGACCAATGGACACGCGTTCATCCGCCCCGTCACACCAATTGTGCTGCCGGCTGCGCTGGACAACATCGTGTTGAGCACCAGCGGTCTGGACAACAGCGTTCATTACCGCTCGCACCTCATCAAGGCCCCGACCATTCCAGGGCTGCAACTGGAGCATATGGCGACGACGCTCACCCGCAGTGCCGCCGCCAGCGGCAACCCGACCGCAACGGGCCAGCCAGGTTCCTACACCGTGGGCGACGTCGCCAACTTCTACAACATCAATCCGCTGTACGCGCGCGGCGTGACAGGCAAGGGTTCCACGGTAGGCATTGTTACGCTCTCGGACTTTGATGCGGCCGACGCCCAAACGTACTGGAGCATCATTGGCCTGACGACCAAACCAGACCGCATCACCAAAGTGCCTGTGGATGGCGGCGCACCGATGGATGACGGCAGCGGCGAAACCGCACTTGACGTCGAGCAATCCGGCGGTCTCGCCCCGGATGCCAACGTGGTGGTGTATCACGCACCAAACTCCGGCAACGGATTCATCGACGCGTTCCTGCAAGCGGTCGCCGACAACACGGCAGACAGCATTTCCACCAGTTGGGGCTCACCGGAAGCGTTCAATTTCGCGGCGCTCAACGTCGACGGCGCGGCAATCACCGATACCAGCGACGTCGGCGACCTGCAGGCGTTTCATCAAGTATTGATGGAAGCCGCAGCGCAGGGACAATCGGTGTTCGCAGCCAGTGGTGACTCCGGGGCTTTCGACACCGTACGTGCGCTTGGCACCGGCACGGGCCCGTTCGACTTCAACGCACCCCTGACCGTCGACTCGCCGGCATCCGACCCGTACATGACCGCCGCCGGCGGTACGACCGTACCTGTCACGTTCACCAATCGAGCTGGTGAAGTCGTGCTGTCGATCAAGCAGGAAAGCGTCTGGGGCTGGGACTATCTGCTGCCCTTCGTACCCAGCAAAGCGTCGGTATTTTCGGTCGGCGGCGGCGGCGGCGTGAGCTCGTACTGGCGCAAGCCGGTGTACCAATGGTTTACCAGCGGTATCAAGCGCACCGAAGGCAAGCAGACGCTGGGCTACAACGACCCCACTGCCGGTATGGTCACTTTGCTGCAGCTGCCAGCGCGCTTCGCCGGTCGCAACGTGCCGGACATTTCGCTGAATGCCGATCCAGAGACGGGCTACATTGTAGTTTTCGACGGCAGTGTGAGCGGCGGCACCGGCGGCACCAGCTTTGTCGCGCCGCAGCTCAACGGCATCAGCGCGCTGCTGACCCAAAGCGCTGGCCACCGTGTCGGCTTCTGGAATCCGCAGATGTACCTGCTGCAGATCATCTTTGGCCACAGCAAGTGGTCGCCCTTCACCGACATTCGCAACGGCGACAACTGGTTCTACAACGGCAAACCCGGTTATGAGCCGGGCGCTGGGTTGGGCGTACTCAACGTTGCCAACTTCGACGTGTTTCTGCGTAGCGGGTTTTAAGCCCTGAGTAGTGGCGAGGCATCCGCCATCCCGATGTGCTCGGGATGACGGATGGCTTGCACGCTGGCCCGCAATAGTGCCACGGTGAACTATCCCGTCCGTCTGAGCACGATCAATGGCGCTGCGATTTCGCTGGCTGCAACTGGACGTTTTTTCCGAACACCTGTTTGCTGGCAACCCGCTGGCCGTGGTGGTTGACGCTGCGGCACTGGACGCCAGGCAGATGCAGCGCATTGCCCGCTGGACCAATCTTTCCGAAACCGCGTTCCTTCTACCCGCGACTCAGGTCTCGGCCGATTATCGCGTACGCATTTTTACACCGCGCCAGGAGTTGCCGTTTGCCGGCCACCCCAGCGTCGGCAGCGCGTACGTCGCGCTGGAAGCCGGCGCGGTGCGCGCCGACAAGACCCAACTCATTCAGGAGTGTGCGGCAGGCCTGCTGCCGGTGCGCGTTGACGGCCACGGACCCTCGCGCCGTATTCATGTGCAAGCGCCTGCAGCCCGCATCACGTCTTGCGGCGTTGACGTTGCCGAACGCCTCGCGGCGGCCCTGCGGGTGACGCTCGCGGGCAACACACTGCGCGAAGTTGATAATGGTCCGCACTGGCTGGTGTGTGATCTCGACCGCGCCGACGCCGTGCGCGCGCTGCGGCCGGACATGTCGGCGCTGGCTGCGGTGTGCACAGAACACGGCGTGATCGGCGCCTGCGTCTTCGGCCACGAGCACGATGGCACGGCGGCGATGGCCGTTCGCGCGTTCTGTCCGGCCGACGGCATCCCCGAGGATCCGGTGACCGGCAGCGCCAACGCCGCCATTGCCGCCTGTCTGCAGGCCACCGGCGCCCTGCCTGCATATGGCCAGCACTACCGCGTCAGCCAGGGTCGCGAGGTGGGTCGCGATGGCTACGTCGAGGTGAACGTCAACGCCCGCACCGGAGCGATCAGCATCGGCGGTGCCTGCTGCATCGGACTGAGCGGACAGTTGCGCCTGCCTGACGACTGCTGATCCACTACTGCACTCTGCCGATCCCGGTCCTTACTTGTGTGCGGGGGGACGCCGCTGCTTGCCCCTTGCGCTGCAGCCACCGCCCGCTCACCAGCACCGGCCGCCTTACTCGTACCCGTTCAGTCACTTGCATACCCGGCACGTTGGTCGCAATGCGACAATGACGCACCCGATTCGAAGGAGACATAAATGGTGCCCGCGCAAGCCCAGGTCCTGCCGACCAGCACGGATAACGTGATCGTTGCGGACAAGATCCGTGACGGCATTGAGGTACGGATCAACGGCGAGAGCTACCGTCACACCGGCGATCCGGACATGCCGCTGCTGTGGTATCTGCGCGACGTGTTGCGTCTGACCGGCACGAAGGTGGCCGGCGAACACAATGGCACCGGGGCGGACATGGTGTTGCTCAACGGCAAAGCCGTACCGGCCGGCAGCGTTTCCATCACGCAACTGGCCGGCCGCCAGGTGACTACGGTCGAAGGCCTCGCAGCAAACGACGGCACGCTGCACCCACTGCAACAGGCGTTCATCGACGAAGACGCAATCGGCTGCGGCTACTGTACGCCCGGCTGGCTGATCTCCAGCGTCGATCTGCTGACCCGCAAGCCGCGACCCACGGATGCGGACATCGATCAGTTGCCCAACGTATGCCGTTGCGGTTGCCAGACCCGCGTGCGACGAGCGATCAAACGGGCCGCGGCCGGCAAGGCGGGCCAGGCATGAAAACCACCCGCCAGAATCGGACGTATATCCAGCTTTCCCGCCGGCGGTTTCTGCAGGTGCTGAGCAGCGGCGCTGGCGTGCTGATGGTGGGCATCAGCACGACCCGTGCGGCGCCTCCGCCGCTGCCACCGGGTCTGCTCGGCAATACGTTCCATGCGCTGGGCGCTTATGTGCGTATCGATGCCGAAGGCAACGTCCTGATCGGCGCACGTGATCCGGACACCGGCACTGGCGTGGCAACCTCGTTGCCACGCATCATCGCCGACGAGCTCGACGCGGACTGGAACCGCGTCAGCGTGGTACCTCTCGGCCTGGACGTCACCGACGACAATGGCCAGCCACGCTGGACTTACGGCCGTCAGGTCGGCGGCACCGGCACCTCTATCCCCGCCGCCTGGGCCGATCTGCGGCCAGTAGGCGCGCTGACGCGCTGGCTGTTGCTGCAAGCGGCGGCCAAGCTTCTGGGCATGCCAGCCGCACGCTTGCGCTGCGATTCGGGAACCGTCATTGCGCCGGACGGTCGTCGCTTTACCTATGGCAGCCTGGCCGACGCGGCCAGCAGGATCCCACTGCCCGCTACTGCACCAGCCTTGAAGGTCGCCAATCGCTACCGCCTCATCGGACAGAGCGCTGGCGATGTCGATGCGCGCGAAATGGTTACGGGGCAGACACGCTTTGCCCTGGACCAGCGGTTCGGCGACACACTGGTGGCCGTGCTCGCGCACTGCCCGTGGGCGGACGGGACGCTCGAGCAACTCGACAGCAGCGAAACGCTGGCCGTTGACGGCGTGGTCAAGGTGCTGATGATCACACCCGAGCCGGGCGTGGCGCTGGGCGAAACCGCCATCGCGCCAGCCGTTGCGGTACTTGCCACAGACACCTGGTCGGCGCTGCAGGGACGGGACAAACTCAAGCTGAAGTGGCAATCCGGCGCCAGTGGCAGCGCCAACAGCAATACCCTGGAACAACAAGCTGGCGCCCTGCTGGCCGACACAGCCGACCCGACCAACCGGGTGCGCGACGACGGCGACGTCCAGGCCGCCGGCAAGAAGGCCGCACGCCGCCTGCAGGCAACCTACTTTCAGCCGTGGCTGGCACACGCCACCGCCGAACCGATGAACTGTACGGTGCGCCTGGACAAGGATCACGCCACCCTCATCGTTCCCACCCAGGCACCACAAAAAGCCTGGGCCGTAGTCCGACGCCTGACTGGTCTGAGCCCCGCGCAAATCGAAGTGCGCGTGCCGCGCGTGGGTGGCGGTTACGGTCGCCGACTGGATCACGACTACGTCGCCGAAGCGGTGATGCTGGCCAAGGCGGTGGATAAACCGGTGAGCCTGTGGTGGACGCGTGAGCAGGATCTGACTCATGATTTTTATCACCCCGGCTGTGTCCACCAGATCAGCGCGATCATCGGCCACAAGCGTGAGGTCACGGCGTGGACCCAGCGAATGGTGAGCAGCTCCGCAGTGGCCGGACGTGGCGTGCCTGACGATCAGTTATGGACGTCCGAATTGCGCGCCACCCAGTTACCCGCCGGACTCGTGCCGAACTACCGCAGCGACTGGTATCGCCAGACCTGCGCCATCCCGCGTGGCCCGACGCGCGGCACGCCGGATACGGCCAATGCGTTCGCCGTAGAAAGCTTCGTTGACGAAATCGCCCACACCCTCAGGGAGGACCCGCTGGTTACGCGCCAGCGCCTGCTCGGCGAGGACCGCGTGTTGCCACCCGGGGGCGACAGCGCCGTGGACACCGGGCGTTTGCGCAACGTGCTGCAACTGGTGGCCGACCGTATCGAATGGAAAAACTGGCTGCGCAGCGTCAACGGCCTCGGCATCGCGTGCTGGCATGTCAACGGCGCGTACGTCGCCCACGCCATCGAAGCGGCGATGGACGGCGAGCGGCTGATCATCCAGCGCGTGGTATGCGCCGTGGATGTCGGGCGCGTCATCAATCCAATGGGGCTGGAAGGCCAGGTTGCCGGCGCCACGCTCGACGCGTTGTCCACCGCGCTCAACCTGGCGATCACGTTCAAGGACGGGCAGATTCAGCAGCGCAAGCTGAAGGACTATCCGCTGGCCACGATGGCCCAGCTCCCCAACGCGGTGGAAGTGATCACCGTGCCCGGGAATCGTTCACCAGCTGGCGCCAGCTTTCTGGCCATGCCCAGCGCCGCGCCGGCCCTGGCCAACGCCGTGTTCCGCGCCAGCGCAGTACGCGTGCGTCGGCTGCCACTGTTGAAGGAGCTGCTGCGGCTGCTGTAAGCGATCCGTTGGCGCGACAGCAGCGCGCCACACACTTACTGCCAGTCCGGCGCATCCCGCAGAAAGACCGGCAGATCCGTGGTTGGCGGCGTTACGTGCATCGAGTACAGCATGTCGGCGACATGCCCGCGGTGATACGTGGTGTGGTTGACCACGTGCAGCAGAATGTCGCCGCGAGTCATGCTGCCGCGGCCGCCGCCGATGAACGCGAAGTCCACCACCTGCCCCAGGTCTTCCTCGCTCAGCCGGTCGGCACAAGCGACATACCAGGCGTCCATTTGCCGTTGTGCTGCGGCGAGCTCGCCGATTTCCGGGCAGTGCTCGGGGTTTCTCGAGGTGAGTCCATGCGGCGTGCCGAGCAGATGACATCGCCACACGTGATCCATCGCCCACACATGCTGCAGCGTACGAATCAGGCTGCCAAAAACGATTGCGCGCGGCGCGGCCAGTTCATCGGCAGGAAGCGCGCCAACTGCCACCATGAACAGATCGTCTGCCCAGGCTTTGTAGCGTGCAAGCATGCGTATCTGCTTCATGGAAGACCCATCCCGTGGCTCGTGGCCGACTTTATCGGAAAGCGGCATTCATCTGCGAGTTTGATCCATCTGTTCGCCCAGCGCCCGCCTGAATTGCCCAGACGAGTTTTCATCCCCAGGCGCCAGATGGCAGCCATCTAGCCAGCCAATTACCTGCTCCGGCATTTATTGGCCCTTTCACATCGCGGGCGGTGCAATCCACTTCCGTCCATCGTGTGAAGTTATCGAATCGACATAAATGCCAACGCCCCCGTCACACATTCCCATGGACAACTTGCGCCCCTTTTCTGTATACCAAAGAACTACGTTGCCGCCACCTTGGTCAACTCCAGGCTGCTGAAACGCACGGCCAACGACCACAACTCTCCTCCCGTTCCAAGTAGCCGCGCTGCCGTAGAAATCGTCTGGTAGCGCCAGTTTGGCGCACTCACCGCCGCTTTTTAACAACGATGCCCAAGCGGGTTGACCTGCATAAAGCTCCAGTCTGCCAACGAGCGTACAACGCTGGGTTGGAACGCAACCATCGAGAAACTGACCTTTACCCAGGTGCGGCGCAGACGCACAGGAAAACAGTCCCGAGCAAATCAAGAACGTAAGGATCAGCAGCCTGCTTGACATCAGAAATTGTCCCTGACACCTTTTACATGAAAAAGACGCTGGGAAGGCCGGCGGTCTCCCATCCGCGCGGCCGGCCAAGATCAAAGGACGCGAGTTAATTACCTCCATCCCCTTTTATTCGATTTACAAATGCTGGTTCATTTAGGTAGCTTTACTTTTCTCTTCTCTCGCTTCATCAAGTCAATAAAATCATGAAGGTCAAGATATGTCTCAACGATTACTGTGTTGTCCTCGCAATCATTCAAGCTTATGCGGGCGTCAGGCACAACAAATTTATGTTGCTCCAGTACTGGTGAAGGAGGAAGCATTAAAAGTGTATACGGAGTTAGTACTATTCTGCTATTAGGTTTCTTACCTGATGGCGCTCCGAGCAAAAACGCAATGGCCGGCAGGCATTTGCTGTTATGAATTAGTTTATCATCGGCAATAAATAAATAGTATGAGCCAACTATAACGTTTTGATTCGAACATATGGATAAGGTGTTACTTTCTTTTCCAATAACCGGCAATCCTACTATGAGTCTCGTAGGAGACACGGAAGCTACTACGTAAAGGATGTTTTTGTTCCCATTACTTTGTGGCTCAGAAAGATCTATCTTTGCATCCTTTAGTGTCGGCTCTACCCTTGCTTCATTAACAAAACCAACAAATACATACTTCGCATGCGACAATTTCTCGAATTGCCCAGCAAAAGCGCTTTCATTTAATGGGGGAATTAATAGGGCTACTCCTAGAACCCAAGCAAACCGTGGGATACTGCAAAGAACCGATGACCTTATCTTATAGGACTTGGGTAGCATACCCTTAGTGACCTCCACCTTAATGAAAGGCTTCTATTGTTTTATCTGCCAAGTAATTCGCCAATTAAAGGAGACGGAGTTAATTAAGCGGCCTTGCTTACTCGAGTTAATTACCTCTGTCCCCTTTGTTCAGGCTTCGGATAATGTCTCTGACCCCCCTGGCTCACCATCAGCCCAAACCCTTACACCGCTCAGATAATGTCTCTGACCACTTTTTCTCCGGAATCACGCATAATAATCTGGCCTAAACGCTAATAGACTCTCTGGAATCTTTTTACTCTTGAACGAATCTGGCATATATCCACTTAAGCCGAGCCTGTGAGATATAAACATATTATTCCTTTTCTCTACTTCCGAATCGATTGTCGAAATAAGTTCAATTATCTTGGAGCAAGACTTAGTAAAAAGGTTTAATTCATCTAAGCAGAATATAGCCGGGGACGTGAATTCAACCGCCTCGACGCGATCTTTTTCATCATAGTAAACAAAAACCCCGAGGTCACGAAAATGATCTGTACTATTTATAGAGGTTGATGTACGCGTAAAAATGTCGTAATTTGTTCCCAAACTTTTTCTAACCGAATCACGTGAATCATCGAAATTTATTACACCTACACCGACATGAGGTGCCAAGTGAAATGATATATTCATTCTTTTTTCATCTGCTTAATGGCTTCATCATATTGGGTACCAAATTTTTCTTGAAATTTAATAGGACGGAGGTAATTAAGCGGCTTTGCTTACTCGAGTTAATTACCTCCGTCCCCTTTCATTGGATCACACCTTAATCGCCTCCGTCCCCTTTGTTCAGGCTTCAGATAATGTCTCTGACCCCTTTGGCTCTTCCAACTACCACCATGAACAGATCGTCTGCCCAGGCTTTGTAGCGTGCAAGCATGCGTATCTGCTTCATGGAAGACCCATCCCGTGGCTCGTGGCCGACTTTATCGGAAAGCGGCATTCGGGTGCCAGCTTGATCCACTTGTCGGCTCGACGCCTGCCCGGATTGGTCACGCCGGTTCACATCCTAAGGCGCCAAATGGCAACGGGTGGACGTGGTTGGTCATCGACACACAAGCGTGTATCTGACGACCATGCGCCCGCGCCGCATCATCGAGCTGGCTCAAGTCACACCGGTAGTCCTGCTCGCGCAGGGAACAAGGCTGCGGTTATTCCCCCGCTGGATGACGTGTTGCGGCACCCCCAAAATCCAGACGTGGCTGACGCGGCTCGACAGTCTCCTGCCATCTTCTGAGGAAGCTCATCCTCCCTCCTCAAACCAAGCCCCGCCATCATCCCAAACCCTTACACCCGTCAGATAATGTCTCTGACCACTTTTGCTCCTTTTGCTCCCTCTACTTGGCACTGGGTGCGAGCCTCGCCGAGCGCTGGGACGCCTATCGAACATGGCTCCAGGAAGGCATGAGCGACGATGACCTTGCCCGCGTTCGGCAACACGTAAATCAGGAACGCGCACTCGGCGACGAACGGTTGCAGCGCATGGTGGAAAAGACACTGGGAAGAGCGGCTGTCTGCCGTCCGCGCGGGCGGCCAAGATCGAAGAGCGAGAGTTAATTACCTCCGTCCCCTTTTATTGCACTAACGCAGCAACAGCAACAATCCCAGCAGTACGACTGCGGCAAAGATGCCGGCCAGTACGTCGTCGATCATCACGCCCAGCCCACCCTTGACATGGCCGTCCAGCCAGCTGATCGGCCACGGTTTCCACACGTCAAACAAACGGAACAACGCGAAGCCGGCGAGCATCGCGAATGCCAATGCGCCGTTGCCGGCAGGAAGAAACGCGGGAATCAGCAGCGGGATCAGCGCGATCCACTGGCCGATGAACTCGTCCCACACGATGCTGCGGTGATCAGCTACCTGCAGCGCGCGACCAGCGGCGCCGCACGCCCATACGCCAACACCAAAGCCGACCAGCAACGCGAGTATGTAGATTGGCAACGTCCACTGGCGCAGCAGCAACCATGGCAGCAGTGCTGCCAGCGAACCGCACGTGCCCTGGGCGATGGGTGCCAGGCCGGAGCCGAAACCACACGCCAGCCAGCCAGCAGGGGTCGCCAGCAAGTTGCGGCGCTGGTCCATGCTCAACGCGGTCCTTGCACTCACGCAAAGTGCTCCCAACCTTTCATCTCTGGCGTCATCCAATGGCGCTGCGCGTCACGCACGCGCACGCCCTCGCCGGCAACGATGCGGCCAATCCAGGTGACGCCACAGCCAACGCGGCCAAGATCAGCCAGGGTCTGCTCCAGATGTTCGGGCG
>JBDSWR010000124.1:0-23425 GCA_039926605.1 Rhodanobacter sp.
ACTCGGGCATCCATGCCCTCGCCATGCCCTCGCCATGTGGCGGCGAAAAGGAATCGGCATCGTGCCGCTCGCCGCTGCGCGGCCTGCCGACCCCAACTCACCGTTGCACAGGGGACCCGGGGTAGAGCGACGGGCCGTTCTGGCCCGCAATGAATGCGCCGCCGATGCAGGCCATGTGCGAGTCACGGGCTCGGCTTTGCTCCCTCTCCCCTGGGAGGGGGAAGGTGGGGTGAGGGGGACGCTCTTGCTCTTTCGGGTGAGAGCAAGGGCTTGCGGCCCGCTCCGCGACCCATGAGCCGGGACCGGGCTTTTCGACGGCACCTCGGGCAACTGCTCGTGCGTTGCCTCAACTCGGGTATCGGGCAACCGCTCCTGCGTTGCCTCCACTCGGGCATCCATGCCCTCGCCATGCCCTCGCCATGCCCTCGCCGTGTGCGGCGAAAAGGAATCGGCATCGTGCCGCTCCCCGCTCCGCGGCCTGTCGACCCCAACTCACCGTTGCACAGGGGACCCGGAGTAGAGCGACGGGTCGTTCTGGCCCGCAATCAATGCGTCGCCGACGCAGGCCATGCGTGAGTCACGGTCGCTGGCCCTTGCTCCCTCTCCCCTGCCAGGGGGAGAGGGTTGGGGTGAGGGGGACGCTCTTGCTGTTGCGGGTGAGAGCATGGGCTTTCGGTCCGCTCCGCGGCGCGAGTCACTTTCTCCTGCATGGGAGGGCAAGCAGAGAAAAGTGACTCGCGCGCCGCAGGCGCACGAAAGTCTTTGCTTTTCCCCACACAAGGAACAACGGAGCAGCGCGACTGGGTTACTCCCACCAGACAGTGGAGTCTCGCGCCGCGACACCGCTCGGCGCCGTGTTCGCGCGGAGCACCACCCAAACCGGCAATAATCTGCCGATGACATCACTTCAATTCGATCTTGACGCCACCGATGGCGCCGCTCGTCGTGGCCGGCTCACGTTTGCGCGCGGCACAGTGGAAACGCCGGCGTTCATGCCGGTGGGCACGTACGGCACGGTCAAGGCGATGACGCCGCGTGATCTGGTCGAGGTGGGTGCCGAGATCATTCTCGGCAACACCTTCCACTTGTTCTTGCGGCCAGGACTGGAGGTCATCGAGAAATTCGGTGGGTTGCATCGGTTCATTGGCTGGAACAAACCGATCCTCACGGATTCGGGCGGCTTCCAGGTGTTCTCGCTGGCGCACAAGCGCAAGCTGGCTGAGGAAGGCGTGACGTTCGCGTCGCCAGTGGACGGCTCCAAGGTGTTCCTGTCGCCAGAAGTGTCGATGCAGATCCAGACCGCGCTGGATTCGGACATCGCGATGGTCTTTGACGAGTGCACGCCATATTTGCTGAATGGCGAACCGGTCAGCGAGCGCATCGCGCGCGAGTCCATGGAACTCAGCCTGCGCTGGGCAGCGCGTTCCCAACGTGCGTTTGATGACCTGCACAATCCCAACTCGCTGTTCGGCATCGTGCAGGGCGGGGTGCATGAGCACTTGCGCCAGCGCTCCGCAGCGGGTCTGGTCGAGATCGGGTTTGCCGGGTACGCAGTCGGCGGCCTGGCGGTGGGCGAGCCCGAAGCCGAGCGCAATCGGGCGCTCGAGTTCACCGTGCCGCTGCTGCCGGCGAACCGCCCGCGATACCTGATGGGCGTCGGCCGGCCCGAGGACATCGTCGAGGCGGTATGCCGGGGAATCGACATGTTTGATTGCGTGATGCCCACGCGCAATGCCCGCAACGGGTTCCTGTTTACCGCCAGCGGCACGTTGCGTATTCGCAACGCGAAGTTTGCGACCGATACTCGGGTGATCGAGGAGGGGTGTGATTGCCACGCCTGTGCCGGCGGATTTTCACGCGCGTACCTGCGCCACCTTGATCGGTGCAACGAGATCCTCGCCAGTCAACTTGCCACCGCGCACAACCTGCGCTATTACCAACGCTTGATGAGCGGCTTGCGTGCGGCAATTGCCACGCACACGCTGGATGGATTTGTGCGCCGGTTCCGCTCTGAGCGAAAGCCGCTGCAGGCGCAGGAGCCAGGCGCGGTCTGAGCGGCGTCGATCGGGATGTGTCCCGGGCCGTGCCAGTTGCCATGGTCGGAGCGCGGCGTCAGCGGCACCGTGGGCGCTGTATGCGCCATCGGCGGACGCGTGGCATAATCGACAATCTTTTATCAGGCGTTCAGCCAATCCGTTCAGGCTGCGTCACAACCTGCGAGACGAATGATGAGTTTTCCGATATCTCCGATGCTGGCCCAGGCGGCACCAGCACAAGCCCAGGGCGGCGGCATGTCGTTGATGCTGATGATGGCCGTGTTGTTTGGCCTGATGTACTTCATGATGATTCGGCCGCAGCAGAAGCGGCAAAAAGAACACCGTGCGCTGGTGGCAGGTCTGGCCAAGGGCGACGAGGTGGTCACGATTGGGGGCATCGCCGGACGCGTGGATGAAGTGGGCGAGACCTTCATCACTGTCGAGATTGCGGCGAACGTGAAGGTCAAGGTGCAGAAGGGTTCCGTGCAGCAGGTGCTGCCGAAGGGCTCGCTCAAATCGGTTTGAATGCTGGTGCTGTGCAACCGTTGTCGGTTGGCGGCCGTCATCTGTTGACTGAGCCCTTTCCCTTGCTGGTTACCGCCGCGATTTCGCACCGCGGCCATTACAGGTTCAACGTATGAATGATTTTCCTCGCTGGCGTTATTGGCTGGTGGCTGCGGTCATGTTGTTCGGCGTCATTTATGCTCTGCCGAACGCGTATTTGGCCATCCCCGGCGTACAAGTCACGGCCAACCGTGGTGCGCCGCCGATCGATGCCACCGTGCGGCAGAAAGTGGTCGATGCGCTGGCTGCGGCCAAAGTGGTGCCCGGTGAGGTGGTGGTGGATGGCGAGCATTTGCTGGCGACGTTCAGCAACGCGGACACGCAAAAGCTTGGGTCCGACAAGATACAAGTCGCGCTGGGCGACGGTTACACGGTTGCGTTCAAGCCGCAGTCCACGGTGCCGAAGTGGCTGCAATTCATCGGCGCCAAGGCGATGCCGCTCGGCCTGGACCTGCAAGGTGGTGTGCATTTTCTGATGCAGGTCGATCAGAACGACGCGATCGAAAAACAGGAGAACAGTTACGCCGACGACGTGCGCACCATCCTGCGCGAAAAGAATGTGCGTTACGAATCGGTCAATCGCAAGAAGGTAGCCGGCAGCGGTTTCACGGTGATGCTGCGTTCGGCGGAAGATCGCAGCAAAGCCAGCGACATCATCGGCAACGAATATCCCGACCTCAACATGTCCAACGGCCCTAGTACGGGCGATCGCTTTGCCCTCAATGTAGTGATCAAGCCGGAAAAGTTGCGTGACATGTCGCTCAACGCGATCAAGCAGAACCTGGGCACGCTGCGCAATCGTATCAACGTGCTGGGTATTTCCGAGCCGTTGATCCAGCAGCAGGGCGACAGCCACATCGTGGTCGAGCTCGCTGGCGTACAGGATCCGGCCGAGGCGAAGAAAATGATTGGCGCCACGGCCACGTTGCAGTATCGCGCCGGTATCGGTCAGGCTGGCGATGCGCAGGCGCAGGAAGCGGCGCGCACCGGCAACATTCCGCCGGACGCCAATCTGTATTACATGCGCGACTCGGGCCAGCCGGTGCTGGTAAGCAAGCGCATCATCGTTACCGGCAATGAACTGGTTGATGCGTCGTCCGGCATCGACCAGCAAAGTGGTACCCCCAAGGTCGACGTGACGTTGAACGCTGCCGGTGCCAAGCGCATGGGTGACTTCACCAATGCGAATGTCGGCAAGCCGATGGCCGTGGTGTACGTCGAGCGGGTGGTTGAAACCAAGATGGTCAACGGCAAGGAAGTGCGTACGCCGAGAATCACCGAGTCGGTGATCAACGACGCGTCGATCGCCAGTCCGTTCAGCAAACAATTCCAGACCACGGGTCTGGGCAGTCCGAAGGAAGCCTCCGAGCTGGCGCTGCTGCTCAAGGGTGGATCACTGGCCGCGCCGATGGACATTGTGGCCGAAGGCGTCATCGGCGCCAGCCTCGGTCAGGACAACATCAACAAGGGCTTCAAGGCGGTGATGCTCGGCCTGGCCCTGGTGCTGCTGGCGGCGGCGGTCTACTACAAGTTGTTTGGGCTGGTGGCGGATATCGCGCTGGTCTTCAACCTGATCATTCTGGTGGCGGTGATGTCGCTGATCGGCGTCACGCTGACCATGCCTGGCGTGGCGGGTATCGTGTTTACGCTGGGCATGGCGATTGACGCGAACGTGCTGATCTGCGAGCGCGTGCGTGAGGAGCTGCGCAACGGCTCCAGCCCGCATGCGGCGATCCGCGCCGGCTACGAAAAAGCCTGGTCGGTCATTCTGGATGCGAACGTGACCCACTTGATCGCTGCCCTGGCGTTGACCACGATGGGAACCGGTGCGATCAAGGGCTTCGGGGTAACGCTGATGATTGGTATCTTGACCTCGCTGTTTACGTCGGTGACGCTGACCCACGCGTTTACTGCGGCGATCCATGGTCATCGCAAACTCAAGACGCTGTCGGTCTAGGAACCCACCATGGAAATTTTCAATCACAACAGCAACATCAACTTTCTGGGCATGCGCAAGTACAGCATCGCCCTTGCCATCGTGTTGGTGATCGGTTCCGTGGCGTTGATCGTCGGGCGAGGATTGAATTACGGGCTGGATTTCACCGGCGGTGTCTCGCTGGTGGTCGATTACCAGCAGCCCGTGCAGGTGGCGGAAGTACGTGCAGCGCTGGCCAAGGGCGGCATTGATCGCGCCGTTGTGCAGGCCCTGGGCGGTACGCGGGAAGTGTCCATTCGCATGCAGCCCAAGGATGACCCGACGGCATTGCAGACAGTCGGCGGCAATATCAACCTGGACCGTATTGCAGGCGACATCGTCAGCAAACTGCAGGCGGTGCGCCCGGATGCCAAGCTGAAAAGTCGCGACTATGTGGGGTCGGAGGTGGGTGCCGAGCTGGCCAGTGACGGCATGGTGGCGGCGATCTTCGTGATCTTCGGCATCATGGCCTACTTGTGGATCCGCTTTGAGCGCCGCTTCGCGATCGCCGCAGTGGCCACGGAAATCCACGACACGCTGGTGACGCTTGGCGTCATTGCGCTGGTGCAACGCGAGTTTGACATGACGGTGCTGGCGTCGGTGCTGGCGGTGATCGGCTATTCGATCAACGACAAGGTCGTGGTGTTCGACCGTATTCGGGAACTGTTCCGATTGGCGCGCAAGGCTGAGCCGGAGGAAATCCTCAACCGGGCGATCAACAACACGTTGTCGAGGACCATCATCACTTCGTTGTTCACCGGTATTGCCATGGGCGCGCTGTATTTCTTTGGTGGCCCGGTGGTGCATGGTTTTGCCATCACCATGTTGATCGGTATTGTCGTGGGTACCTTGTCCTCGATCTTTGTCGCCAGCCCGATCCTGTTGTGGCTGGGTGTATCCAAGCAGGACTTGATGCCCGTCACCAAGGAAAACCCGGAGCTCGCGCGGCGTCCGTAGGCACACCCGTCTGAGGTGAAATTGAACGGCTTGGTGGAAACCGGGCCGTTTTTTGGCGGGCGATGGCCCGTCAGACACGCAGCCGCCAGCTTCCGGCCTGTGCGTCGGCAGGGCACGCAAACCTGCGGTCCATTGACGGAATTTCCGCGCGGCACAACTTCAATTAAATTCTTGCCGAGGGCTGCCGATACAGCACTCAGACGGGGCATGCTGCCCTTTGCAGGCGCGCCCATGCTGGTTCTGGTTGGCTCATTGATAGTGTTGATATCCGTGTTTGGCGGATATGTGCTTTCGCACGGGCATTTGCTGGCGTTGTGGCAGCCTTATGAGCTGCTCATCATTGGCGGCGCTTCCGCGGGGGCGTTCGTTGTTGCCAACCCGCTCAAGGTGGTCAAGCAAGCCGGACGGGAGATCACCGGGTTGTTCAAACCGCCGCGCTATCAGCGGGCGGACTATGTTGATCTGCTATCCATGCTGTATGACATTTTCAGCGTGATGCGCAAGGAAGGCATCCTCGGGCTGGAGTCGCATATCGAGGACCCACAATCCAGCCAGGTGTTTTCCGCCTATCCAAAGATATTGGCTGATCACCACCTGATCGAGTTCATCACCGATTGCCTGCGGCTGATAGTCGGCGGCAGCATGAACCCGATGGAGCTTGAACAACTGCTCGACCTGGAACTCGAAACCCACGAACAAAGCGCCGAGGCGCCTGCTGCAGCCATCACCAAGATGGCCGACGGATTGCCGGGCTTCGGCATTGTCGCCGCGGTGCTGGGCATCGTGACCACGATGTCGCAATTGGGCGGGGACACCTCGCTCATTGGCGAACACATTGCCGGTGCGTTGGTCGGGACGTTTCTGGGCATCCTGCTGTGCTATGGGTTCGTTGGCCCGCTGGGGGCGGCAATGGAGAGCCGAGCGCGGGAGGCCGGGCGCGCATTTGAATGCGTCAAGATCGGTCTGCTCGCCAACCTGCGGGGTTACAACCCCAAGGTTGCGGTCGAGTTTGCGCGCAAGGCCTTGGCGGCGGGAGCGCGCCCGAGCTTTCTGGATCTGGAGGAACACCTCAGCGGCGAGCGTGCCGGAGCCGCGAAATGAGCGAGCCGGACGCGCTTCCGCCGATCATCATTCGCCGTGGCAAGCGCGGCAAGCACCCCTATCATGGTGGCTCGTGGAAAGTGGCGTATGCCGATTTCGTCACTGCCATGATGGCGTTTTTTCTGGTGATGTGGCTGTTGGGGGTGGCCACCGCTGAGCAGCGCGCGGCGGTTTCCGAATACTTCAACAATCCCAGCATGACGCCCGGCAGCGCGACCATGGCGCCACCGGGCAAGATGGGGCCAGGTGGTGCCAGCGACAGCGCGATCACGCTGGGCGGCGCCATGGATCGGTCACACGGGCCGGGCCGGGACAAGCATGGCGCCAACAAAGGGGAGGTCAACAAGGACAACCAGAGCGGGTTGGCCAGCGCCAACACCGAAGCTGCGGAGAAGGCCTTGCGTGAGCGCGAAATGGCCAAGCTCGAGGAGTTGAAAGACGAGCTGCATGCAGCGATCGAGCAAAGCCAGGCACTCGCGCCGTTCAAGGATCAGTTGCTGCTCGACATCACCCCGGAAGGGTTGCGTATCCAGATTGTCGACAAGTTGAATCGGCCGATGTTCGACGTGGGGCGCGCGCAACTCAAGTCATATTCCGTACAGATACTGCATGACCTGGGCAGCTTCATCAATCGCGTGCCAAACGAGATCAGTATTTCCGGGCACACGGATGACGCGCCTTACAGCACGGACAATGAATACAGCAACTGGGAGTTGTCGGCTGACCGCGCCAATGCCGCGCGGCGTGCGTTGCTAGCCGGCGGATTGCAGAGCGGCAAGATTGCACTTGTGGCGGGTCTTGCCGCTGCCGTGCCGTTCGACAAGGCGCACCCGGGCAACCCGGTGAATCGGCGTATCAGCATCCTGGTGATGACCAAGGAGGCCGAGAAGGCCGCCCTTGAGCGCAACCTGGCGGCAGGCAGCACGGATGCGGGCGGAAGCATTGGCAAGCCGCAGGTTGCGCACTCGGCGCCACCGTCTGCGGTGGCCGGGTATGGCGTAGCGCAAGGTCCACAGGCGGTCGCGCTGCTGGTGCCGGCGCTGCGGTGATTCAGTCGGGCGCGTAGCCTGCGGGGGCGTGCAGTAGTTTGTTGTTCAGCGCCTGCCACCGTGCCGGGGTGCCTACGTCCAGCCACGCGCCGGTGTAGTGCGCGCCAGTCACTGCACCGCGCGCCACTGCTGCGCGCAGCAGCGGCGCCAGCTTGAAGCGAGGCGGCTGCATTGGTGTAGCTGCGGCGGCGGTGATGACGCTGGCCCAGTCCTGCAGCACAGTATGCCGATAGATGCCGATGCCGCTGTACGTGAGTTTCCGCTTGCCCGCAGGGTGCAGCACGCCGTGAGGGTCCAGCGCAAAATCACCGTCAGGATGATGCGGCGGGTTGTCAACCAGCAGCAGATGCGCGACGCCTGGCAGGTCGGCAGGCAACACACTCAGATCGACGTTGCACCAGATGTCGCCATTGAGGGTGAGGAAGGGTTCGGTGCCCAGCAACGCCAACGCGTTGAGCATGCCGCCACCGGTTTCCAGCGGAATGTCGCCTTCATACAGGTAGTGAAGGTCCACGCCCCAGCGCGAGCCGGTGCCGAGCGTGGCCGGGAATTGTTCGGCAAGATACGAAGTGTTGATCACGACGTCCGTGTACCCGGCTGCCGCAAGCTTTTCCAGGTGCCATACGATCAAGGGTTTCCCGCCTACGCACAGCAGCGGTTTGGGTGTGTGATCGGTCAACGGCCGCATGCGCTCCCCGCGGCCGGCCGCAAAGATCAATGCGTGCTTCATGCGCTGACGGTTGCACGTAAATCACGTGCACCAACGTAGTGCCTCAACAGCGCGGTAAACGCGTGCAGTTCGGGGTAACGCCCGGCCACGTCGATGACGTAGCGATACACGCGCGGCAGGTCATCGAGGTACCCTACCTTGCCGTCGCGATAATGCAGTCGGCAAAAAATGCCGAGCACCTTGATGTGGCGTTGCAGGCCGGTGAGGTCAAACCAGCGCAGGAAACGTGCTTGATCGGGTATCTCGCTGTGCCAGCGTGTGCCCAGCAAGCGCTGGCGGTAGTTCTCCACCCACGCCTCGACGCGCTGCCGATCCCACACGATGTAGCAGTCACGCAACAGGGAGGCCAGATCGTAGGTAATGGGGCCATGTAGTGCGCCCTGAAAATCGATGATGCCCGGATTCCCCAGCAACGGATCTGAAGCATGCATCTCGGCGCCGCCCGGGGTGGGTGGGACAGCTGAAACTTCATCCACAATCAGCAGATTGCGGCTGTGGTAGTCGCGGTGAACGAAACAGCGTGGTTGCTCCAGCGCAGCGTGCAGCACGATGGTGAACGCCTCCTCCAGCGCATCCCATTCCTCACACGTCGGCGTACAACCAAGGTGCGTGCCCAGGAACCACTCGGGCATCAGTTCCAGTTCGCGACTCAGAAACGCACGATCGTAGGTCGGCAAATCATCGGCAGCGACGACGCATTGCATGCGCAGCAGCGCATCCAGTGCCGCGCCGTACAGCGCGTCTACTGTGTCATTGCGCAGTTCGGGCAGATACAGCCGCGAGCCGAGGTCTTCGATCAGCAAAAAGCCGCGCTGCAGGTCATGCGCACGTACGGCCGGCACATGCAGGCCGGCTCCGGCCAAGCGTGCGCCGATGTCAAGCCAGGGTCGTGGGTCCTCCTGTGCTGGCGGCGAATCCATGACGATCCAGGACTGACCGGCGTTCTGCGTGCGCCAATAGCTGCGAAAGCTGGCGTCCGCCGAGGCCGGAGCAAGCTTCAGGTGGTTATCGCCAAGCACCTCGCGGGCCCAGGCGAGACGGGCGGATGCATGTGACAACACGGGAATCATGGCTGGCCGGCGTGGAAGATCCCCACCAGCTTAGCCGGCGACCTGCACGGTGGCGAGATGCTGCCTGGAGAAGTTGTCGTGCGTGCCACAGAATGCATTGACGCGAAATCGTGCACCGCGTTGCGCCACGTGTGGAGAGCACATCTTGTTGACTGTGGCACCCTTAATCAGTACCATTTTAGTCCCGATTAGTACCGCCGCCTCGAGCGCATTCATGCTACGCGTCAGTCGACTCACCGATTATGCCGCAGCCGTCATGACTTGCCTGGCCGAACACCAGGACGCTGTGCTCAGCACCGTACAGATTGCCGAGGCCACGCGCCTGGAATTGCCCACGGTAAGCAAACTGTTGAAGTTGCTCGGGCATGCGACATTGGTGGAGTCGTTTCGCGGCGTCAATGGCGGTTATCGTCTGGCGCGCGATGCCGCCGATATTTCGCTGGCCGAGATCGTCGTGGCACTGGAAGGTCCCATCGCAATCACCGAATGCAGCCTTGCCGTCGGCCAGTGTGATCGCGAGTCGCGGTGCAGCGTGCGCGGTAGCTGGCAACAAATCAGCACGATTCTGGACGAGGCGCTGCGCGCGGTGAGCCTGGCCGACATGTGCCGGCACAACCCGCCGCGGGTTGCCGTGGCGGCCGCGGTGGCCGCAGGCGCGCAATGAACAATCCGTTGCTTCGACCGCCGGGCAACCTGCCGATGAATCCCGCAAGGACATAACAATGACCAGTGAAACAAGCAGTGCCGCCACCTTGCGTGACAACGCGGAAGTAGCCGAGGCTCTGGGCCGGACGTACTCGGCCGGCTTTGTCACCAAGCTGGAAACCGTCAGCCTGCCGCCGGGGCTGAACGAAGACACCATACGTCAGCTTTCCGCAATCAAGGAAGAGCCGCAGTGGATGACCGAGCGCCGGCTGGACGCTTATCGGCACTGGTTGACGATGAAGGCACCGGATTGGGCCAAGCTCAAGCTGGAGCCGATCGATTACCAGGCGATCAGCTATTACAGCGCACCGAAGGCCCAGCCGAAATCGCTGGCCGAGGTCGACCCGGCGATCCTGGAAGCCTACGAAAAGCTTGGCGTCCCGCTGCATGAGCGCGCGGCGCTTGCGGGTGTGGCGGTGGATGCGGTGTTTGATTCGGTTTCCGTGGGCACTACGTTTCGCAAGCAGCTTGCGGATGCAGGCGTGATCTTCTGTTCGATGAGCGAAGCGATTCGCGATCATGCGGACATCGTGCAGAAGTATCTGGGTAGTGTCGTGCCCATTGGCGACAATTTCTTCGCCGCGCTGAACTCGGCGGTGTTCTCCGATGGCAGCTTCGTGTTCATCCCCCGGGGTGTGCGTTGCCCGATGGAGTTGAGTACCTACTTTCGCATCAATGCGCAGAATACGGGTCAATTCGAGCGTACGTTGATCGTCGCCGAGGAAGGCAGCCACGTTTCCTATCTGGAAGGTTGCACCGCACCCAAGCGCGACGAAAACCAGTTGCATGCTGCCGTGGTCGAACTGGTCGCTCTGGAGGGTGCGCAGATCAAGTATTCGACAGTGCAGAACTGGTATCCGGGTGACGAAAACGGCAAGGGTGGCGTGTACAACCTGGTGACCAAGCGTGGTGAATGTCGCGGCGATGACTCAAAGATTTGCTGGACGCAGGTCGAGACCGGCTCGGCAATCACCTGGAAATATCCCAGCGTCGTGCTGCGCGGAGATCGTACGATTGGCGAGTTTTATTCCGTGGCGCTGACACATCATTTTCAGCAAGCCGACACCGGCACCAAGATGCTCCATCTGGGCAAGGACACCCGCTCCAAGATCGTTTCGCGCGGGATCAGCGCGGGACGCAGCAACAACAGTTATCGCGGGTTGGTCAAGGTGGAGCAGGGCGCGGACAACGCGCGCAACTACACCCAATGCGACTCATTGCTGATCGGCAAGAAGTGCGGCGCGCATACGTTCCCGTACATCGAGGTGAAAAACCCCACGGCGATTGTCGAGCACGAAGCCACCACCTCGAAAATCTCTGACGACCAGATGTTCTATTGCCGCTCGCGTGGCATTCGCGAGGAAGATGCCGTGTCGATGATCGTTGATGGTTTCTGCAAGACGGTGTTTCGCGAATTGCCGATGGAATTCGCAGTCGAGGCAAAGAAGCTGCTTGAGGTATCGCTGGAAGGCGCGGTTGGCTGAGTTACCGCGCATCGGCGTGCGCGCCCCGTCGGTCCGCTGGATCCTGTCGCGCACAACCTGCGCTCACGTAAATTGTATCGAGTTCAAAACATGCTGAAGATCGAGAATCTGCACGCCCGCGTCGCCGGCAAGGAAATCCTCAAGGGGATCAACCTGACGGTCAATGCTGGTGAAGTGCACGCCATCATGGGCCCGAACGGGGCCGGGAAGTCCACGCTGGGCAACGTGCTTGCCGGTCGCGACGGCTACGAAGTAACTGCCGGTACAGTGACATTCAATGGCGTTGACCTGCTGGCCTTGCTGCCGGAGGCGCGTGCTGCGGCCGGAGTGTTCCTGGCGTTCCAGTACCCGGTGGAAATTCCCGGTGTCAACAACACGTATTTCCTGCGCACGGCGCTGAACGCACAGCGCAAGCAGCGTGGTGAAAATGATCTCGATTCCATGCAGTTTCTCAAGTTGGTGCGCGAACGACTCAAGGTCATGAACCTGCCGGCTGATCTGTTGCACCGGGCGGTCAACGAAGGCTTTTCCGGGGGTGAGAAAAAGCGCAACGAGATATTCCAGATGGCATTGCTGGAGCCGCAGTTGGCAATACTTGATGAGACCGATTCCGGTCTGGATATCGACGCACTCAAGCAGGTGGCGACCGGGGTCAACATGCTGCGTACGCCGGAGCGTGCATTCGTGATGATTACCCATTACCAGCGCTTGCTGGATTACGTGGTGCCCGATTTCGTGCATGTGCTGGCGGATGGTCGCATCGTCGAGAGTGGTGACAAATCGCTTGCGATACGCCTGGAACAGCACGGTTACGCCGGCCTTGGCGAGCCTGAGCCGACGGGGGCGAGCGCATGAACAGCCCGGCTTCGTCGCCACTGCTGACTTCACTGCTGGCCGCGCCGCTGCCGCAGCGCGGCATCAGTTGGCTGGATGCTGCGCGCCGCGAGAATCGCGCTGCATTCGCGGCTGACGGCTTGCCCGATACGCGCGTGGAAGCGTGGAAATACACGCCCCTGCGTGCGTTGTCCCAGCGTGATTTTGCCAGTGGCGACAGTGCGGCCGGTACGCGCGAGGTGGACCCGGCGTTATTCGCATTGCCCGGTGTCGCTGGACCGCGCCTGGTGTTTGTCAACGGCATGTTTCGTGCGGATCTGTCGGCGCTTGAGGCGTTGCCCGATGGGCTGGTCTTGCAACCGCTGTCTCGCGCGCTGGATGATGATGCGGAGGCCTTGCGCTTTGTGCTGTCGCGCCACTACCGCGACATTGGTGATGCCTTTGCGCGGATCAATGCGGCCAGCGCGCTTGATGGCGTCGTGTTGCGGGTTGGCGCCGGGGTGAAGCTCGCTGCGCCAGTGCAGTTGGTGTTCGTCGGCGCGGTGGCGCCGGTCGCATTGGCGTGGCACGCACGCAACGTGATCGAGTTGGGAGAAGACAGCGAGCTGGCACTGGTCGAGCAGCACCTGGGTACCGGCGAACAGGCGCATCTGGGAACACTGGTCAGTGATATTGAATTGCGCGCTGGTGCGCGGCTGTCGCATACCTTGCTGCAGAATGCCAAGGGTGCGAATCTGATCCGTCGCAACAGTCTGCGGCTGCACGCACGGGCGCACGGCACCATGCATGTGCTGGAACTCGGTGGTGCGCTGGTGCGCCACGACTTGCAGGTGGAGCTGACTGGCGACGGCGCGCGCTTCGATGGCCGCGGGGTGTTCATGCCGCATGGCCGCCAGCATATTGATACGCAACTGGCCATTCGCCACCAGGGGTTGAACACGACGTCCGACGCGCATTGGCGCGGCGTGGCGAGTGACCGTGCGCGCGGGGTGTTTCGTGGTGCAGTCCTGGTTGCCCCCGGCGCCGATGGCAGCGACGCGAACCTCACCAACAAGAACCTTTTGTTGTCGCCCGGTGCCGAGATTGATACCAAGCCCGAGCTGGAAATCTATGCCGACGAAGTACAGGCGGCGCATGGTGCCACCGTGGGTCAGCTCGACGAGCAGGCGTTGTTCTACATGCGCTCGCGCGGCATGGGCCGGGACGAGGCGCGCGCGGTGCTCACCGGGGCGTTTTGCCGTGCCGTGCTCGGCGACATGGTCAACCAGCCACTGCGCGAGCATCTCGCTGAATCGATGATGGCGCATTTGCCGGCGTAGCTTTTTTTTCCCACCGCGTACGGCAAGCCGGACGCGACGGGCTCGCGAGCGCATCACTTGCGGCGATCCTGCGCTGGGGTGACGGCTCGAAAACAGGACTCTTGAATGACCGTATCAGCTCCAGCGAGCGTGTCGCCAACCCCGTTTGACGTGCAGCGTATTCGTGCGGATTTTCCGCTGCTCGCGCGCACCGTGCACGACAAACCTCTGGTGTATTTCGACAACGCCAACACCAGCCAGAAGCCGGCGTCGGTCATCGACGCCATGGCCCGGCATTATCGTGAGCACAATGCCAACGTGTCGCGGGCCGTGCATCAATTGGGCGAAGAGGCAACCGAGGCGTATGAAGGCACGCGCGACAAGCTGGCGGCGTTCATCCATGCGCGATCCCGCGACGAGGTGATTCTGCTCTCGGGTGCCACGCAGGCGATCAACCTGGTGGCTTACAGCTATGCGCTGCCACGACTCAAACCCGGCGACAGCATCCTCACCACGGTGATGGAGCATCACGCCAATATCGTGCCGTGGCAGTTGGTGGCGGCGCGCAGTGGGGCGATAGTGAAGGCGGCCCCGATCGATGCGCGCGGTGAGCTGATCATCGAGAAATATCTCGACTTGCTCACCCCTGAGGTCAAGCTGGCCTGTGTCGGCCACGTCTCCAATGTGCTGGGTACGGTCAATCCCGTGCGCGAACTGGCGCGCGAGTGCAAGCGTCGCGGTATCCCGCTGTTGGTGGATGGCTCGCAGGCCGCGCCGCATCGCCCGATCGACGTGCAAGCCCTCGGTTGCGACTTTTACGCAATTACCGGGCACAAGATGCTGGGGCCGACCGGTACCGGTGCGTTGTGGGCCAGGCGCGAGCATCTGGAGGCCATGCCACCGTTCTTCGGTGGCGGCGACATGATTCGCGAAGTGCGCTTCAGCGGCACGACGTTCGCCGCTGTGCCACACAAATTCGAGGCGGGCACGCCCAACATTGCCGGCTTCGTCGGCCTCAGCGCAGCCATCGATTACTACAACGCGCTGGGCTTTCCGGCCATCCAGGCATGGGAGCAGGAACTGCTTGCCTACGCCACAGCACGCTTGCAGGAAGTGCCCGGCGTGCGCATTTTCGGTACAGCGCGGGAGAAGGAGCCAGTGATCTCGTTTCTCCTGGAGCATGCGCAAGCCACTGATCTGGCCACATTGCTCGACCTGCAAGGCGTGGCCGTGCGTTCGGGACATCACTGTGCGCACCCGCTGATGCAGTTCTTCGGGGTGCCGGCGACGCTGCGTGCGTCGCTGGCGTTCTACAACACGCGCGAGGAAGTGGATGCGTTCATCGCCGCCCTGCTCAAGGTGCGCAAATTGCTGATGTAGTCGCCTGGCCGATGGCTTGCGCGTGACCGGCCGCGGCAGTGCATGCGCTTACGCGTCGTGCTGTGGCACGCTACCCTGACAGCCCCCGAATCTGGATACTGACGATGTTTGCTTCGCTGCCTGGCGTGATGCGCATACCGCTGGCCATGGTGTTCCTTGGGTTGAACATCGTCCTGCACGTGTTGCCATTGTTGGTCGTCACGCTGGTCAAGCTGGTCTTGCCGGTTCCTGCAGTGCGCCGCGTGCTGTCGCGTGTATTGGTGCTGATCGCGGAAAGCTGGATAGGCGTCAACAACGCGTTGTTCACCGCGTTTACGCGCATCGCCTGGGACGTCGAGGGCATGGCAGGCTTGAAGACGGATGGTCGCTATCTCGTACTGTGCAACCATCAGAGTTGGGTGGATATTCCCGTGCTGCAGAAGGTATTCAATCGCCGAATCCCGTTCCTGCGGTTTTTCCTGAAGAGTCAGCTCATCTGGGTGCCACTGTTGGGCGTAGCATGGTGGGCACTGGATTTTCCCTTCATGAAACGCTACTCGCGCCACACGTTGCTGCGTCACCCCGAACTGCAGGGAAAAGACATGGATGCGACCCGACGCGCCTGCGAAAAGTTTCGCCACTTCCCGGTATCGGTAATGAACTTCGTCGAAGGCACGCGATTCACTCCCGCCAAGCATGACGCGCAATCCTCGCCGTTCCGGCATCTGCTGCGGCCCAAGGCCGGTGGTGTAGCGTTTGTCCTCGATGCGATGGGCGACGCCCTGCACTCGATCCTGGACGTCACCATCGTCTATCTCGATGGTCCGTGCACCATGCTGGATCTGCTCGCCGGCCGCGTGCGCAACGTGCGCGTGCAGGTGCGTGAGTTGCCGATCGACGACTCGCTGCGTGGTGATTGCGAACACGATCTGAAGTTCCGCGGTGGGGTCAAGGCCTGGTTGAATGCGTTGTGGTTCGAGAAGGACGCCCGCATCGAGCAATTTGGTGCGGCCTCACACAACGCCGCAAGCGTCAGCAGTTCGGGAGAGTAAGCATGCGAATATTGGTGGTGGGCGCAGGTGCGACTGGCGGATACTTTGGTGGGCGCCTGTTGCAGCACGGGCGTGACGTGACGTTCCTGGTGCGCGGCGCGCGTGCCGCTGCATTGGCGCGCGACGGTCTGATCGTGCACAGCCCGGCCGGCGACGTGACACTCACTGCGCCGCCGACCGTGCGCGCATTTGCGCTGAATGAACCTTATGACTTGATTCTGCTCAGTTGCAAAGCCTACGGTCTGGCTACGGCGATGACGGATTTTGCCGCAGCAGTAGGGTCGCAGACGGCGATCCTGCCCGTGCTCAACGGCATGGCCCATCTGGATGCACTTGACCAGCGGTTTGGCGGCGAACATGTGCTGGGTGGGCGCTGCATGATTGCAGCGACGCTGGATGAGCAGGGCGGGGTGCGGCATCTCAATCGCACGCATGCACTGACGTTTGGTGAGCGTGATGGTACGGCCACGCAACGCATGCAGGCGATCACCGCCGAGCTTGCCGACGCCGGTTTCGATGCGCGTGCCAGCGGCACGATCGTGCAGGACATGTGGGACAAGTGGGTCTTTCTGGCCACCCTTGCCGGAATCACCTGCTTGCTGCGCGCCTCGGTCGGCGAGATTGTTGCCGCTCCAGGTGGCACCAACGCGACGTTGGCGCTGTTTGCCGAATGTTGTGCTGTGGCAGCGCGTGCGGGAAGTGCGGTCAGTGCGGACACGCAGCAGCGCGCACGGGCCATTCTGACCGAAGCCAACTCCACCTTGACTGCATCGATGATGCGCGATCTGCAGGAAGGCCATCTGATCGAGGCCGACCAGATCATCGGTGACATGCTTGCCCGCGCCGCTCCTGCGCCGGCTTCACGCGGGACAGATGCGCAAGCAGCGACTCCCTCCATGTTGAGTGTGGTTTATGCCTGTCTGAAAGCGTATGAGGCAGGGCGCAACAACCGCCGGCCAACCACCTCCGAAGCAATCGTGCAGTTGTAGCGGGTACGTTTCGTCGGCGCGGGCTTTGCCACAGCGTTGCAACGCCCATTGGCCACCCTGCGCTTGAGCAATGTCGATCCAGACCGGCGCCCGTGAAAAAAAAGCCGCGGCGCCTTGGCCGCGGCTGCAGGAGTTACCTGGTACGTAACGGTTACCAGATTCTCACTTGTCGCTCACCGTCGCGCACCATGGCGTCGCCAGGCTTGCACTGGAACGCCGCGGCGAACTCGGGCATGTTCGACGGTGCCCCGATCGCGCGGAACCGTGCCGGCGCATGCGGGTCGGTGTGGAGCAAGGTGAGCTGGGCCTCGGGACGAATGCTGCCGCGCCACACCCGTGCCCAGTTGAGGAAGAAGCGCTGGTCCTGGGTATACCCGTCGATCTTGCTGGTCGCTTCGGTCGGGTTCTTTGCCAGCGCCATCTGCAATGCGGTATAGGCCGCGTTCAAACCTCCCAGATCACCGATGTTTTCACCCATGGTGAGGGCACCGTTGACGTATTTTCCGGGCAGCGCCTCGTAACCATCAAACTGGGCGCCCAACTTTGCCGTGCGTGCCTCGAACGCGGTGCGATCCGCGTCGGTCCACCAATTGACGTTGTTGCCGGCGGAGTCGAACTTGCTGCCTTGGTCGTCGTAACCGTGGCCCATTTCGTGGCCGATCACAGCGCCGATACCGCCGTAGTTGATCGCATCATCGGCGGTGGCGTCGAAGAACGGCGGTTGCAGGATTGCGGCAGGAAACACGATTTCGTTTTTCTGCGCGCTGTAATACGCGTTTACCGTCTGCGGGCTCATGCCCCACTCGCTGCGATCCACCGGCTTGCCGATCCTGGCGATGCGGTAGGCGTAGTTGAACCCGTTGGCGGCCTGCACATTCGCAAAATAGTCGCCCGGAGTCAGAGTCAGGCCGGACCAGTCGCGCCACTTGTCCGGATAGCCAATCGTGGGCACGAACGTCGCCCATTTCTGCAGCGCTTTCTGCTTGGTGGCGGCGCTCATCCAGGCAAGGTTTTCAATGCGTGTCTTCTATGCGGCGCGCAGATTGTTGTCCAGTCCTTCCGCACGCTGCTTGGACGAGGGCGAAAAGTTGTCGGTGACGTACAGCTCGCCCAGAGCCATGCCCATCGCATCGTTGGTCGTCCCGAGCACGCGCTTCCAGCGCGGCTGCATTTCCTTCTGGCCGTTCAAGGTCTGCGCACGGAAGGCAAAGTCTTCACGCTGAAATGGTGTAGACAGGTACGGTGCCGCGTTGGCGATGGCGTGGTAGCGGAAGTAAGCCTGCCATTGCTCGGCGGGCACGTCGCCCAGCATCTTTTCCATTTCCGCAAAGAATTTCGGCTGTGACAGCGAGAATCCGCTGCTGACATTCGCGTTTTGCGCCTTGAAGAACGCGGCCCAGTCAAAGCTGGGAGTGACCTTGTCGGCATCGGCGACCGTGACGAAGTGGTAGCGGTTTTCCGGCTTGCGCATCTGCACTGGCGGCAGGGAGACGCTGGCCAGACGGGTCTCGAAGGCGAGCACGGCGGTCGCCTGGGCTTGTGCGTCGGCGGCGCTGACGCCAGTCAGCTCGAGGAGCGTGGCGATGTGCGCCACGTAAGCTGTACGGATCTTGGCAAAGCCGGCGTCGCTGTAATAGTCGACCGTGGGTAAACCGAGGCCGCCTTGACTTGCGTAGGCAATTTCCTGGTTGGAATCCTTGAAGTCGGCGTTGCCACCGAAGCGAAACAACACCGGTTCGCCGCGGGCGTAACCGTCACGGATGTACGCGACCACGTCGGCCGTATTCTGCAGCGCCGCGATGTCCGCCAGTTGCGGTTTGAGCGGATCGAAGCCGGCCTTGTCGATGGCGGCTTCGTCCATGCCTGAACCTTACAGGTAACCAATCTTCTGCCCGATGGAGCCGGCAGCGGCGGTGGCCGCATGCTTGGCGGCGCTCTCCACCAGCTTGCGTTGCACGTTCAGGCTGTCCTCGCGCAGGGCGTCAAATGAACCCCAGCGGGTACGGTCGTCGGGTATCGGATGCGCGGCGACCCATTTGGCGTTGACGAAGCCGTTGAAATCACTGCACGCGCGTATGTTGCCGTCAAGCTCATGGACGTCGAATGCGCTGGACGGCGCGGCGGCGACGCTGGTAAACAAGCCCAGGCCGATGGCAATGGCCAGTGCTTGCAAAGGGCGGTGTGGCATGATTTTCCCCGATGGATGTGGTGTCGCGGGCGCCTGCAGTGCTCCAGGCACCCATGCACCGTAGGCAACAATGTGCGATGCGAGACAGTGTCGAAGCTCATGCTGCGCGTCTCGCCACCTGTTGCAGATCATGACAAGGCAGCCGGCGTCTGTTTATCATCCGCGCATGAGCGATGAGCGCACATTGAGTTTTCGCCTGGCCAGCGCAGCGGATGTTGCTGCGGTGGTGGCACTGGTGGAGTCTGCCTATCGTGGCGATTCAGGACGGCGTGGCTGGACCACCGAGTCGGATTTGCTGGACGGTCACCGCACCGACATCGACGCCGTGGCTGCGCTGCTGCAACAACCAGACGATTGTGTGTTGCTCGCGGAAGTGGAAGGCCATCTGGTGGCCAGTTGCCACGTGCAACGGCAGGGTGAGTGCGGCTACTTCGGGATGTTTGCGGTTGATCCCGCGCATCAGAGTGCCGGGGTTGGCAAGCAGATGCTGGCGGAAGCCGAGCGCATCGTGCGTGAGCGCTGGCATTGCTGCGCCATGCGCATGACGGTGATCGAGCAGCGCGCTGAACTGCTGGCCTGGTATCAGCGCCGTGGCTACCGACGTACGGGTGAGTTCGAACCGTTTCCTTATGGCGATGAGCGCTTCGGGATTCCGCGTCGCGATGATTTGCGCTTTGCGGTACTGGCCAGGCAGTTCGAGGGAGAAGCAGCGTGCAAGGTTGGATAAAAGTGGGTAGCCGCAGCGAGTTCCTGCCGGGTGAGTTCAAGGTGGTCTGGGATGGCGACACCTCGATTGCGGTGTACAACATCGACGGCGCGCTGTATGCGATCGAAGATGTTTGCACGCACGATGGCGGCGACCTCGCCGGCGGTGAGGTGTTCGGTTTTGAAGTGGAATGCCCGCGCCACGGTGCGCGCTTCGATGTCCGCACCGGTGCGGTGACCCGGCCACCTGCGTACATTCCAATTGCCAGCTTCCCGGTGCGCGAGGAAGACGGCGCGATCTGGACGCAGGACAACCGATAACCTCGGGAAACCCGCCGGGGTGGTCGCCATCGACACCTGGTTCGGCCCGCGGACTGGCTCAGCCGTGGCGTCGAAGCCAGGGCAGACCGCCAGTGCGTGACTGGCCTGGCATCGTTCGTGATTCGGGTGATGGACGCGCATAAGCGGCGCATAAGCCATCAGCCGCATAATGGCCATCAGGTGCGACAGTGTGCCCGCACCTTGTCAAGCCACGGTCTGGTGCAGGAGTTGCGCGTGCATATCATCCTGGTGGAAGACGACCAGCCACTGGGCGCCGCCATCCAGCGGGCGCTGCAACGCAATGGCTACACCGTCACCTGGCTGCGCAACGGGCGTGAAGCCTTGATTGCCCTGCGCGACGAGACCGCCGAGCTGGTGTTGCTCGACCTTGGGCTGCCGGGCATGGACGGTCTGGACGTGCTGGTGGCGGCGCGCCGTGCCCGCATCAAGACACCGGTGATCGTGATGACCGCGCGGGACGGGCTGGAAGCGCGGGTGCACGGTCTGGATGCTGGCGCCGACGATTACCTGATCAAGCCCTTTCATCTGGATGAGTTGCGCGCGCGGATTCGTTCGCTGGGCCGGCGCGCCCAGGGGCTTGCCGCAAACCGCATCGAAGCGGGAGCGCTAAGCCTCGACCTGGGTACCTCGCAGGTGCTGTTCCGTGGTGAGCCGGTCGAGCTGACCCGGCGCGAGTTTTCGCTGTTGCAGATTCTGCTCGAGCGTGCAGGTCGGTTGGTGCGGCGGGAGAGCCTGATCAACTCGCTCTACGGACTGGATACGGTGGTTGGCAACGGCGCACTGGAAGTGCTGGTGCACACGTTGCGCGGAAAATTGAGCTTCGAGACAATCCATACCGTGCGCGGCTTCGGCTACATGATTCAGCGGGATCCCCAGTGATCCTTGGCAGCCTGCGCGCCAGGCTCCGTTGGCTGATCTTGCTGATGCTGGTGCTCGTATTGGTGCCGCTGAGCGTGTTGAGTTTTCATCGCACGCTCGTTGAGGTGGACGAGCTGCTGGATGGCCGCCTGGCGCAGTCCGCGCGCACGCTGCTGGTGCTGATCGAGCATGCCGATCTGGAAACCTTGCGTGCTGCCGCCGGGCAAGAGGTGTTGGTGCCGATTGCGCCGGTGCGCTCCGCGCTGGCTGGGCCGGCTGAGCCGACGCATGAGTCCGAGGTCGGCTTTCAGATCCTCGATGGTTCCGGGCAGGTGGTACTGGCGACGGCCAATCTGAAGGGTCTGGCAGCGCCGTTGCGGAGTACCACGCACTACCGGGATGTGCGAATGGGCGGCCATTCCTGGAGGATTTTCACCTTGGCGAGTCCCGTCGATGGCATGCTCATTCGTACTGGCGAGCGGTACGACAGCCGGCATGAAATCATGCACGCGCTGTGGTTCGACATCGGCCTGCCCGTGCTGGTTGGCTTGCCGTTGCTGGCATTCCTGATCGGCTGGGCGCTGCAGCGCGGGTTGCGTCCACTGGAGCTGTTGACTCGTAGACTGGCCTTGCGTGAACTCGGCAGCCGTGCGCCGGTCACGCTGGAGCATCCACCGCGGGAATTGCAGCCGGTACTTGCGGCGCTCAACGATCAACTGCAACGCCTCGCTGATGCACTCGAACGTGAGCGGCGTTTCAGTGCCGACGTAGCCCATGAGCTGCGCACCCCGCTCGCCTCGACCATGATCAACCTGGAAAGTGCCATGGCTACGGCAGACCCGGCGGAAGCCGCGACCAGCCTTGGCAGTGCCCAGCACGTGTTGGCGGCACTCGCGCGCAGGGTCGAGCAGCTGCTGGTGCTGGCGCGGCTGGAGTCGGGCGCGGCAGCGCAGCAAGCTCCCGTTGATCTGGTCGCCGTCGCCAGCGACGTCATTGAGGAGCTGGCGCCAGCCTTTGCCGACGATGGCGTCGAACTCGGCTTTGTGCCTCCATCCGAACCGGTGATCCTGCACGGTTACGAAGCAGCACTGGCGGCCTTGCTGCGTAACTTGATTGAAAACGCGATGCGCCACGTCCCGGCCGGCGGACAGGTGCAGGTTTCGATTGCGCCGGGCAGTCGGGAAGTGGTGATCGACGTGATCGATGATGGTTCGGGCATTCCGGCCGAGCGCCGAGCGCAAGTTTTTGCGCGCTTTCATCGAGAAGACGGGGGAGGCGAGGGTTACGGGCTGGGGTTGTCCATCGTGCAGCGCGCTGCACAGTTGCACGGCGCGACGATCGAACTGCTTGACTCCCCATTCGGACGGGGACTACGTGTGCGCGTGACCATCCCGCGGGGTGTCTGACCCGGCCGATCAGCTGTCACGGCAGTGGCCCGCTGCGGGTCCGCCGCCCAATGCCGATGGCAGGCGGTCGGTGATTGCGTTCGTAAGGAGAATGAAAGCTGCGACGCCGAAAATACGGTACTGAAACTTCGGTCAGCATCCGCGAGGGAGGATCAACATGCGTAGCTTCAGCGCGTGGGCCACATTGATTGCTGTCGCCCTCATGACGGCAATGCCCGTACAGACCGCGTTGGCCGGTGGCGGCCCACTGGGCATCGACCATCGCCTGCATTACGACAACAGCGGGATCTGGAAACGCAGCAACCAGAAGGTTCTGCTCTACGGCGGCTTGGCTACAGTCGCGGCCGGTGCTCTGGCCTTTGGCGATGACAACAAGCTGGGCGATACGTTCTGGCGGTCAGTCGACGCGGTGGTAGTGACCTCCGCAACCACGACCGTCATGAAATTTGCCTTTCAACGTGAACGCCCGTCGGATACCAGTGACCCGAACCAGTTTTTCCAGGGCATGCACAACAAGAGTTTCCCCAGCGGGGAGGTAGGCGCGCTGTCGGCAGCGGTGACGCCGTTCATCGTCAACTACGGTGACGAACATCCGGCCGTCTACGCGCTCGCCTTGATCCCCATGTATGACGCCGTCGCGAGACTGAAGACCCGTGGTCACTGGCAGAGCGATGTGCTGGTCAGCATGGCGATCGGTACCGGCGTGGGGATCTGGAGCGCGCA
>JBDSWR010000125.1:0-3426 GCA_039926605.1 Rhodanobacter sp.
GCGGTCATGCGCCGCACCTGGCGATTGCGCCCTTCGCGCAGCTCCAGGCTGAGCCAACTGGTGGGGATATTCTTGCGCACGCGCACTGGCGGCTCGCGCGGCCACAGCCACGGCGGCGGGTCGATGCGCAGCGCGCCAGCGGGCAGCGTCGGGCCATCGTTCAACACGAGGCCGTGATCAAGCGCCCGCAACGCGGCCGCATCGATTTCGCCCTCGACCTGCACCAGGTAAGTCTTCGCCTGCTTGTGGCGCGGATCGGTCAGGCGATGGGCCAGTTGTCCGTCATCGGTCAACAGCAGCAGGCCCTCGCTGTCGCGATCGAGCCGTCCCGCCGCATAAACGTTCTTCTGCGCCACCAGATCGGACAACGTGCGCCGACCTTGCGCGTCGGTGAACTGGCACAGCACGCCATGCGGCTTGTTGAGGGCGATGAGCATAGGTATTGGGGACGGAGGGCATTAAGTAGCTACGTAATGCCCTCCGTCCCCCGGGCTTAGCTACTTGATGGCCGCCGTCCCCGCAGGCTTGACGAAGCGCAGAGTCATCCGATCTGACTCGCCAATGGCCGCGTACTTCGCCTTGTCCTTGGCACCAAGCGCATAGGTTGGTGGCAGCGTCCAGACGCCCTTTGCATGGTCTTTTGTATCGCGCGGATTGGCGTTGACCTCGCTGCTGTCGGCCAACTCGAAACCGGCCGCCTTGGCCAATTGCACGACATACGCCGTCGGCAAATAGCCACTGCTTTTCACTGCGTCCAGCGACGCGGTCGGATCGGCGTGGTGTTCAACGACACCAAGGACGCCACCCGGGCGCAACACGGCAAAGAACGCGCTGAACATCGCTGGTGCGGTATCGGCCACCACCCAGTTGTGCACATTGCGGAAGGTGAGCACGCGATCCGCCGAACCGGGCGGCCCCAGCACCGGCACGCGTGGATCGAACTCGCGCACGGCAGCGTGGGCGTACTGCGTGGGGTCGGACAGAAACTTGCGCTTGAGCGTACTTTCGGCACGCTGCGACTCGCGATCTTTCGGCGCCGACGCCACGGCGGCAACGTAGTGGCCGTGGTCGCGCAGCAGCGGAGCCAGCACCTCGCTGTACCAACCGCCACCGGGGGTGATTTCAATCACGGTCTGCGCCGGGGCAATGCCGAAGAACTGCAGCGTGGCCTGCGGATGGCGATACACGTCACGCGCCCGATTCTCGCTGCTGCGCCAGCTACCGGCGAGGGCGGTGTCAATCTGTGCGGCCGTGAATTGGTGGGCATTGGCGGCGCCGGTGGGCGCAGCGGGTGCGTCGTGCGCGACGCTGGCGAACGACCAAACGAGACTCGCGCACAGCGCCAGCGCCAGGCCCGCCTTGGTGGTGACTGCAATCTTCTCGCGGCTGACGCTGCGAACGTCAACTCGTTTGCTGCTGCTATGCATACCTTGGCACTCCTGACGCGTGATGAATGAACTGCCGCGCGTGGCGGACGTGGACGCATGGTAACGAATCGACGACAGCGCAGGTACGCGCGGCTGCCGCAACCTTCACGCGTCGCGGTAGTGAATCACCGATCGGATCACCTTGCCGTCATGCATCAGCTCGAATGCCTCATTGATGCGCTCCAGGGGCAGCACGGCATTGATCATCTCGTCGATGTGGATGTCGCCGGCCAGATAGCGATCGACGTAACCGGGCAGTTGCGAGCGGCCCTTGACCCCACCGAACGCGGAGCCACGCCAGACGCGGCCTGTCACCAACTGGAACGGCCGCGTGCTGATCTCCTGGCCGGCCCCGGCGACACCGATGATGATCGACTCGCCCCAACCCTTGTGACAGCACTCCAGCGCCGCGCGCATCAGGTTGACATTGCCGACGCACTCGAACGAGTAGTCCACGCCCCCGGCCGTTAGCTCGACAATCACCTGCTGAATCGACGTGTCCGGGTAATCCTTCGGGTTGACGCAATCCGTGGCGCCGAGCTGTCTGGCCATCTCGAATTTCGTCGGGTTGGTGTCGACCGCGATGATGCGACCCGCTTTGGCCATTACCGCACCCTGTACGACCGACAGGCCAATGCCGCCCAGGCCGAACACCGCCACCGTGGCACCGGGTTCCACCTTGGCCGTGTTCAACACCGCGCCGATACCGGTCGTGATGCCGCAGCCGAGCAAGCACACCTTCTCCAGCGGCGCAGCGGGGTTGATCTTCGCCAGCGCGATTTCCGGCAGCACGGTGTACTCGCTGAAGGTACTGGTGCCCATGTAGTGGAACAGCGGTTTGCCGTTCAGCGAAAACCGCGACGTTCCGTCGGGCATCAGGCCGCGACCCTGGGTCGCGCGAATTTTCTGACACAGGTTGGTCTTGCCGGAGCGGCAATACTCGCACTCGCCGCACTCGGGGGTGTACAGCGGAATGACATGGTCGCCGACCTGAACGGAGGTCACCCCGGCACCAAGTTCCTCCACCACGCCGCCGCCCTCATGGCCGAGGATGACCGGGAAAAGTCCCTCCGGATCGTCGCCGGACAGCGTGAACGCGTCGGTGTGACATACCCCGGTAGCGACGATGCGCACCAGGACTTCACCGGCCTTCGGCCCGGCCACGTCGACCAGCTCGATCGACAACGGCTTGCCAGCCTCCCACGCCACGGCGGCACGTGATTTCATGTTGTGTACTCCGTATCCGGGTGAAACGGCACGATATCGCATGCGCACGGCAGACGCGTTGACGCAGTGTGCATGCGCCCTCTCGCACACTGTGCGACCAGCGCGCCAGCCAGTACGCGCGGGGCAATTCTTGCACCCGCGTTATATGCGTCAGGACGAGCAGCCGCGCGCCACGCAGGGGGCATGGCCCGCCAGCTCTTCTGGGCTGGCTGCAGCACCTGCCAGCTGCTGCCTCTACAACGGAGTTCATCGTGACGACATCCACACTGCAACGCATCGTTCTCGCCAGCCGCCCCCACGGGGCGCCCACGGCAGAAAATTTTCGCCTCGAATCGCTGCCGCTCCCGACCCCCGGCGCGGGAGAAATGCTGTTGCGCGTGCTGTACCTGTCGCTCGACCCGTACATGCGTGGGCGCATGAATGAGCGCAAGTCCTACGTGCCGCCCTTGCAGATCAACGAGGTGATGGATGGCGGTACCGTTGCGCAAGTAATGCAATCGAAGCACCCCGAGTATCACGTCGGGGACATCGTGCTCAGCCATTCGGGCTGGCAGACGCATGCGCTGGCCGCGCCAGAGCAGATCCTGCGTCGACTTGACGCCGCCGTCGCGCCGATCAGCACTGCACTTGGCGTCTACGGCATGCCCGGCTTCACCGCGTGGTCGGCGCTGGACGCGATCGGCAAACCCAAGCCGGACGAGACCGTGGTGGTGGCAGCCGCCAGCGGCCCGGTCGGTGGCACCGTCGGACAGATCGCCCGACTGCGCGGCGC
>JBDSWR010000126.1:0-5148 GCA_039926605.1 Rhodanobacter sp.
ATCCCCGCGCGGATTTGCGCTTCGACGCACGCCACGGCGGTCATGTTGACCACGCGGCGCACGGTGGATTGCGGCATCAGAATATGCGCCGGCTTGGCGATACCCATCAGGATCGGACCGATCACCACGCCATCGCTGAGCATGCGCGTCATGTTGTAGGCGATGTTCGCCGCGTCGAGGTTCGGAAACACGAACACGTTGGCCTTGCCCTCCAGCCGCGAATGCGGGAAAAGCTGCTCGCGCAGCGCGGGTACCAACGCAGTGTCAGCCTGCATCTCGCCTTCCACCTCCAGATCCGGCGCGCGAGCGCGGATGAGGGCGAGCGCCTTGTGCATCTTGTGCGCGCCGCAGGTATCGCGGCTGCCGAAATTGCTGGCCGACAACAAGGCGATTTTCGGCGTGATGCCGAACAGCTTCAGGCGAATGGAGACCTGCAGCGTCGCCTCGGCAATCTGCTCGGCACTGGGGTCCTCCTGCACATGGGTGTCGAGGAAAAAGAACGTACCCTTCTCCGTGGCAACTGCCGCCATCGCAGACGGCTCGCTGACGCCCACGTCCATGCCGATGATGTTGCGGATATAGCGCAACTTGCTTTGATACTGGCCAACCAGGCCGCAGATCATGGCGTCGGCTTCGCCGCGTTCCACCATCAGCGAAGCAATAGCCGTGGGCCGAGAACGCACCACGGCCTTGGCCATCGACGGGGTCACGCCGCGGCGCTCCATCAAGCGGTGGTAGAGCTGCCAGTACGCATCGAATCGCGGGTCGGAATGAATGTTGACTACTTCCACATCCACGCCAGGCTTGAGGCGCAGGCCAGCGCGCCTGATGCGTTTCTCGATGACGTCGGGACGACCGATCAATATCGGCATCGCCAGACCCTGGTCGACCACGGTCTGTACTGCCCGCAGCACGGTTTCCTCTTCGCCCTCCGCATAGGCAATCCGACACGGCGCTGCCTTCGCCCGCTCGAAGACCGGTTTCATCAACAACCCGGTACGAAACACGAAACTGTTCAGGCGATCAGCGTAGGCGGCAAAGTCGGTGATCGGGCGCGTCGCCACGCCCGACTCCATGGCCGCCTTTGCCACCGCGGGTGGCAATTGCAGCAACAAGCGTGGATCGAAGGGCTGCGGTATCAAATAGTCGGCACCGAAACTTGGTGGCTTGCCGCCATACGCGCGGGCGCTGACGTCAGACGACTCGCGGCGCGCCAGCGCAGCAATGGCCTTGACGCAGGCCACCTTCATGGCCTCGTTGATTACCGTCGCGCCGACATCCAGCGCGCCACGGAACAGATAGGGGAAACACAGCGCGTTGTTGACCTGATTCGGATAGTCCGAGCGTCCAGTGGCCATGATGCAGTCAGGGCGCACGGCCTTGGCCTCCTCGGGCGTGATCTCCGGATTCGGGTTGGCCAACGCGAACACGATGGGGCGGGCGGCCATGGTGGCCAGCATCTCCGGCTTGAGGATGCCGCCGGCGGACAGGCCCAGGAAGATATCCGCGCCGTCGACGATCGCCGCCAACGTCCGCTTGGATGTGTCCCGCGCGTACCGCTGCTTGTCCGGGTCGAGGTCGGCGCGCTCGTTGTGCAGCACACCGTCGCGATCCAGCGCCAGGATGTGCTCGCGCTTTACCCCCAACGCCACCAGCATGTCCAGACAGGCGATGCCTGCGGCGCCGACGCCCGTCGTGGCCACGCGCACATCCTCAATGCGCTTGTCCACCACCACCAGCGCATTCAGCACCGCCGCGCCGACAATGATCGAGGTGCCGTGCTGATCGTCGTGGAACACCGGGATCTTCATGCGCTCGCGCAGTTTGCGCTCGACGACGAAACACTCCGGAGCCTTGATGTCCTCAAGATTGATGCCGCCAAATGTCGGCTCCAGGCTGGCAATGATGTCGACCAGTTTGTCCGGGTCGTTCTCGTCAATTTCGATATCGAATACGTCAATGCCGGCAAATTTCTGGAACAAGATACCCTTGCCTTCCATCACCGGCTTGGCTGCCAGCGGCCCGATGTCGCCCAACCCCAGCACCGCCGTGCCGTTGGTGATCACCGCCACCAGATTGGAGCGCGCCGTGTATTCGGCAGCCGTGGTGGGGTCGGCAACAATGGCATCGCACGCTGCAGCAACACCGGGCGAGTACGCCAGCGACAGATCGCGCTGGGTCAGCAATGACGTGGTGGGAGTGACCTTGATCTTGCCCGGATGCGGCAGGCGATGGTATTCAAGCGCGGCAAGACGCAGTTCTTCGGAGAGGGCCATGGATATGCTTTTTCAATGAAGGAATCGCGCACGCCCACACGGCGGCAGCTCACGGAGATGTTAGCACCGGCTACCCGTCCGCCCTGTGTTCACACGGCGCCTGACCATGTGGTTGGATCGACCTGATCCATCGCTATGCCATTGATGAACACCGAAAATGCGAGCTTGCCGGCCAGACCATGCACCTGCTGCATCCATGGTGGCAGCCAACGCGGCGGCAGAATGGCGCCACTGGCAAAATGCGGCTGCAATCTCATCACGTCCGCCAATGCCAGCTTGCCGGCAAACAAGTGGCGCAACAGCTCCATGCGTCGCTGCTTCAATGCCCAACCGAAAAATGTGTGCACGGTGAGCAGGCCGGACAGGTACACATTGTCCTTGGCAAACGCTGCACCGCCGGTCACCGGCACACCGCGAAACACGCGCTGTGCGGAGTGAAAACTGTCGACTACGCTCTGCCCGCAGTCGCTGAAGAAGCGGTATACCTGTACGAAGTCCGCACCGTTCAGAGCCATGTCGATGGCCACGATGCGCAGGCTGATGCGTTTGAGTCGGGTGATGTCAATTACGCCCGACATGAGCTCGGCAAACATCGCCAGCCCTTCCTGAGTCGCGGTGACGCGCGGTGACGTGCGCGCCATCGAGACCAGCAACGGCTGGCGTCGACCATTCAGCGCCGTGAGCGAATGGACCAGCGCCTCGTGCGCAAGCAGCTGATGGCGGTCGTATTCACTGAAGCTGGCACCACCACGCAGGCGGATGCGCGTCGCGCCAGCCGCTGCCTTGGCGGTGAGTTCGGGATCAATCTCCACCGCAATCACGCCAGCACCGAAAAACCCGTCCAGCGTAGCGGCGAGGTCTGCACGCAAGGCATCCACGCTCACTTCGGCAAACTGCTCTTCCGCCAACAGGCCGGCACCCAGCTCATCGGCCAGCGCCACGAAATGGTGCGCCGCGTCCAGATTGCTGCGCTGGCTGCCCGGGATCAGATCCAGCGGCCGCCCATACAGTGCGAGCGACGGTGCAGTCACGCCAGCGGTGCCCACGGCCTCGAGCATGTCGGCCGCACGGCGCCAGGATTCGGCCGTGCAGCGCAAGTAGTCTCCCAGAGGATCGACATCCAGCGGGTCGTGGCTGGTGGTGGCCGCTTCGATCGCGACCAGCTCGGCGTGCGTCGCGGAAAAATCCGGCCGCACGTATTTCACCTGCGGCAAGCTCACCTGACCACGCGCAAAGTCCGCGATCAGACGACTCTCAAGTGACGCCGGCCACGCCACGGTCCCCAATATATGCACGCCGCGCACCGCTGCCAGCAACCGCTGGTCGAGCTCCGCATAGCGCCGCAAGCTTGCACTGACCGGCACCGCGTTCACGCCACCCCCGGGTGCTGCGACGGGCGCACTACTCGCGCTCGCGGGTGTCACGCACGCCGCGCGGTTTTTCCATCGGACGACCACCACGCTGACGGCGCAGGCGCGCTTCCAGCGATGCGGCCTGGTCCTCGCGCTCATCGTGCAGCTTCAGATAATTGCGCCAGCGCTCGGCGGTGAGTTCGCCGGTGTCCAGCGCGCTCTGCACCGCGCAACCCGGTTCGCTACCGTGGCCGCAATCGGCAAAGCGACAGCTCTCGGCCAGCGCTTCGATGTCCGCGAACAGGTCGAGGTTTTCCTCGCCGGTGAGTTTGAGTTCGCGCATGCCCGGGGTGTCAATCAGGCAACCTCCACTGGGCAATTGCAGCAGCGCGCGTCGCGTCGTGGTGTGCCGGCCCCGGCTGTCACTGGCGCGCACCTCGGCCGTCGCCATGCGCGCCGTGCCCAGCAAGGTGTTGGTCAAAGTGGACTTGCCCGCACCTGATGAACCCACCAGCACCACACTGTCGCCGAGCTGCAGGTACGGCGCGAGCAGCGCCACGCAGGCGGGATCCTTGCCATTCAACGGAATGATCGGTGTGTCTGCGGACAGACGTTCGCGCAGCGCGGCAATCTGTTCGTGCGCATCATCGCGCGTGTCCAGTTTGCTCAGCAGGACCACCGGCCGCGCGCCGGAGCCTTCAATCAGCGACAGATAGCGCTCGATACGGGCGGGGTTGAAATCGCCATCGAGCCCGGTGAGCACAAATACGTAATCGATATTGCTGGCGATGATCTGTTGATCGTAGCGCTCTCCGGCGCCGGCCCGCGACAACACCGTACGTCGTGGCGACACCCGCATGATGTGCGGCGGCGCGCCTGCTTCCACCTCGACAAAATCGCCGACCACCGGCCGCAATGTGGGGTCGATGCCACGCTTCAGAAAGTGTCCATCCGGTTGCGCGCCAAACAGCGACTGGCCATCGTGCAGTTCATACCCGGCGCGATGCTGGACTACCACGCGCGCTATACGCAATCCGGATTGCGCAAGCGCATCACCACGCCAGCCGATACGGCGCAGGCGTTCGATCGATTCGGCGTCACTCATGGGAGATCTGTCTGCACGGTTTTGCCAATTATGCCCCGCACCGGGCCGATGTGGGGGAACCGCCGATAGTGCCCCGGTACGCACGCGCTCCAGCCGCTGCTAGCATCTGCACCTGAGCCGCCGCCGCGTCGGCACGGCACCTGACAGGATACGCATCTTGCCCGCTCTGATACCCAGCGCAGTTCTTGCCGATGTGCGCTATGAAATTCGTGGCGCGCTCACCCGGCGGGCGCGCGAAATGGACGCCGCTGGCCACGACATCATCAAGCTGAACATCGGCAATCCGGGACGCTACGGCTTCGCGGTGCCAGCCCACCTGCACGAGGCCATTGCCAGTCACCTGCACGACAGCGAAGCTTATGGTCACGAACAGGGCCTGGAAATCGCGCGCGAGGTGATCGCCGAGCGGCAACGC
>JBDSWR010000127.1:0-6935 GCA_039926605.1 Rhodanobacter sp.
CCGACGCTGCGCGGGTTGGAGTGTCTGCGCGCGTTGTGGACGGGCGACGAACTTGACGCGCAGGCGTTGCGCACGTCGGTTGCAGCCACTGCCGCGTTCCTGCCCCGCCCGGACTTGCCCGTGTGGATCGTCCATGGCGCGGCCGACGGCTTGCTGCCGGTGACGTTCAGCTCGCAGCCGTACGTTGATTGGCTGCGCGCCGAGGGTCGTCAGCCGCTGTACTGGAAGGTTCCTTACGCGCAGCACTTCGATGCGTTCCTTGCTTTGCCAGGTTTTGGCGACCGTCATGTGCCTTTGCTGCCGTACGGTTACGCCGCTCTGGACCGCTTGTGGGCACATTTGCAGGAAGGTGCCGCGTGGCCGACCGAAGTACCCACCCCGATAGTGAAACCACGTGGGCCGGGTGTTTTGACGCCTCAGGCGCTGGATCTACGGTAACCACGCACGGCGGGCACTGCGGGGGGGCGATTCACACTCAGCCGGGATGCTGGAAAGCGCGCGGCGGGTGGATGCGGCGTGAGGAACCTGCGCTTGCTGGAGCCGTAGGTTATTCTTTGTCATCAGCGTGCACGTACATACTGTGCACAACTCCAACTTTCAACCCGAAGGATTTGCGATGGCCATCCATGTCACTTTCACTACCAACCGCGGTCCCATTCATCTCGTTCTGCACGAAGACAAGGCTCCGGTTACTGTCGCAAATTTCGTCAATCTGGCGCAGCGCGGGTACTACGATGGCCTGTCATTCCATCGCGTGATTGCGGACTTCATGATCCAGGGTGGTTGCCCGGAAGGCAGCGGGCGTGGTGGTCCGGGTTACAAGTTCGAGGACGAGTTCGACGCGTCGTTGAGGCACAACAAACCTGGCGTGTTGTCGATGGCCAACTCCGGTCCGCGCACCAATGGCAGTCAGTTCTTCATCACGCATGGCGCGACGCCATGGCTGGATGACAAGCACAGTGTCTTTGGCGAGGTGCTGGACAAGGCAGACATGGCCGTGGTCAACGCGATCGCCCAAGGCGACACAATCGAAAAGGTGGTGATAGATGACGATGCAAGTGCGCTGCTGGCGGCGCAGGCTGACCGCGTCAAGGAATGGAACGCGGTACTCGATAAACGCGGCTGAGGTTTTGGTGACCGAAAGGGCTGCCGGGCCGGCGGGCGGCATTTTTTGCGGGCGCGCGGCGATCGGGTCGCCGCTGTCATGGTGCACGTGTGACTGCAGCGGCGGGAAAGCGTCCGACCACCGCGCTGGCGAGGAAAAAAGTTCAACGCGCCCGTACCATGCGCAAGGTATACGCATCACCTGATGCTTCGAGGAGAACGACGATGTCATTCCTTGATGATCTGCTGGGTAGTCAAGACCCGGCTGGCGGTGGCTCATTGATCGACGTGGTCGGTCAGTTGATCGAAAAAGCCGGTGGCATGCAGGGCTTGGTCAGCATGCTGCAGCAACATGGTCTGGGCAGTGCCGTGCAATCGTGGATCAGTACCCAGGCGAATCAGCCGGTATCAGGCAGCCAGCTGGGCGTCGCGTTGAACAGCGGTGGCATGGCGCCCGTGTTGCAGGCGGCGGCGGACAAGTTGGGGGTAGACCAGAACGTCCTGCTTGGGAAACTTTCGCAAGTGCTGCCCATCGCGGTCAATCATTTGACGCCTGACGGAATCGTGCCTCCCGCCGGTCAGGGTGCGGGCTTCGATTTGAGCATGTTTGGAGGTCTGGTAGGCAAACTGCGCGGTTGACGGAGATACCTGACAACGGTACCGATTCACATCCTGCAACGGTGGGGCGGTGAGTGCTTGGGAGACCCGCTGCTGGCGTCGAGCTGCGTGGTAAAATAGCAGTCTTTGCAGCTTTCCTGTCGGTGTGTGAACCATGCTTCAGCTCGCTCAGCGCGTCGGTCGTGCCCAACCCAGCACGATCATGGTGATTGCCCAGAAGGCGCGCCAGCTCAAGGCCGCCGGTCGTGACATCATCAGTTTTTCGGTCGGCGTGCCAAATTTCCTGCCGGGTGATCACGTGTACGCGGCCGCGCGCGAAGCACTCGCGCACGACAGCGGCCAATACGGCAGCAACCGTGGCTCCGAGCAGTTGCAGGACGCATTCCTCAAGCACATCGAGGCGCTGAGCTTCTCCGGCTATGGGCGCGCGAACATTTCAGTTGGCATCGGTGCGAAGCAGGTGCTGTACAACCTGGCGGAAATTCTGCTGAACGAGGGTGACGAGATCGCGTTTGCCGCCCCGTATTGGACAACGTATCGCGATATCGCCGACATCGTGGGGGCGAAGATCAACGCGTTGGCGTGCGGGCCCCAACAAAACTACAAGCTGGTTCCGGCGCAACTGGATGCAGCGTTGGCACGCAAGCCGAAAGTGTTCCTGTTCAACAATCCATCCAATCCGACCGGGATGGTCTACACCCGCGAGGAAATCGCTGCGCTGGCAACCGTGCTGGTGAAGCATCCGGATACTTGGATCATCACCGATGACATTTACAACGCGATGGTGTTTGACGGCATTGGCTATCACAACTTCGTGCACACGCAACCCGGGTTGCGCGATCGGCTGATCTTCGTGGACTCTGTGTCCAAGACTTACGGCATGCCCGGTTGGCGCGTGGGCTTGCTGGCTGGCCCCGAGGTGATCGCCAAGGCGGTGGCGACCATGAACTCCAACCACATCACCAGCCTGCCCGAAGTGATCACCGCTGCTGCAGTCGCCGCGCTGACCGGCCCGCAGAATGTGCCGCATGCAAAGTGCGAGGATTTTTCTGCACGCCGTGACACGGTGTACGCGGCGTTGAGTGCCATTCCCGGCGTCGTTTGCCCGCGGCCGCAAGGCGCGTTTTACGCCTTCCCGGATGTTTCGGTGGCGTTTGGCAAGCGTCATGGTGACACGCGGATTCATGATGATGTCGAGTTTTGTGCGGTGTTGCTGGACGCCAAAGGCGTCGCCTGCGTGCCCGGCTCCGCGTTTGGCGAACCGCGCGCCATGCGCATTTCATACACCTGCCCGGCAGAGCAGTTGCAGCCAGGTCTGCAGCGCATCAAGGAGTTTTTTGCAGAGTTGGTCTGATAACTCACCCCACTGATGTGGGAGCGATTTTCGGCGTGATGCTCTTGTCCTGCTACCAGGATGAATGGCATCGGACTGAAGCCCTCCCGCGCAACCCACCATGTCACTCAAGGAGTCATTGTCCATGAAAGCCCCCGTTCGAGTTGCCGTCACCGGCGCTGCCGGCCAGATCGGTTATGCGTTGTTATTCCGCATCGCTGCCGGCGACATGCTGGGTCCGGATCAGCCCGTGATCCTGCATTTGCTTGAAATCACCCCGGCGTTGCCGGCCTTGCAGGGCGTAGTCATGGAATTGAACGACTGTGCGTTCCCGACGCTCGCCGGCATTGTCGCCACTGATGATGCCAGCGTGGCGTTCAAGGACGTCGAGTACGCCTTGCTGGTTGGTGCGCGACCGCGCGGGCCGGGGATGGAGCGTAGCGACCTGTTGACGGCAAATGGGGCGATCTTCGGCCCGCAGGGCAAGGCACTCAACGCGCATGCCAAACGCGACGTGAAAGTGCTGGTCGTCGGCAATCCAGCCAACACCAACGCGCTGATCGCCCAGCAGAACGCCCCGGATCTGGACCCGAGGTGCTTTACCGCGATGGTGCGGCTGGACCACAACCGCGCCAAGGCACAACTGGCCGAAAAGACCGGCAAGCACAATACCGATGTCCGCAAGATGATCATCTGGGGCAACCACAGCTCCACCCAGTACCCGGATTTGTCGCAGGCGACGGTCGACGGCAAGCCGGCCATGAGCCTGGTGGATCAGCAGTGGTACGAGAGCGAGTTCATCCCCACCGTGCAGAAGCGTGGTGCGGCGATCATCAAGGCGCGCGGGGCTTCATCGGCAGCGTCTGCGGCAGCTGCAGCGATTGACCACATGCGCACCTGGGCCCTGGGTACCGCCGAGGGCGACTGGGTATCGATGGGTATCCCAGCCGATGGTTCCTACGGTATTGCGCCGGGTGTCATCTATGGTCATCCGGTCACCTGCAAGAATGGCAAGTACGAGATTGTTCAAGGACTCGCCATCAGCGATTTCTCGCGCGCGCGCATGGACGCGTCGAGCACGGAATTGCGTGAAGAGCGCGCCAGCGTCGAGCACTTGTTTCCGAAGAAATAAGCCGGCCGTTGCAATCGCAAACAAGAAAGGGGCCGCTTGCGCTGGCCCCTTTGCGCAGGGCTCGGCCGAGATGTCCGAGACGCAGGATTGCACCCGGGTGCAAAGTTCTCGTCTGCTTTTGCGACCGAGCAGTATCGGCTTGGGAGGCACTCCCACAGCTGCATCTCGCGCCTGCTTGTTGTCTGGCAGCGACCTCAGTCGCGCTGCTCCTCCCCATGCCCTTGGCGGCTTGGCCTCAGGCGGCCGCAGCAGCCGTCGCGGTCATCAGGGCCGGCGTGCGAATCAGATGATCAGATGCGCTGAGTGCGGCCGTGGAGCCGGCACCCATGGCAATGACGATCTGCTTGTACGGCACGGTAGTGGCGTCGCCAGCGGCAAATACTCCGGGTACTGAGGTCTGACCGCGAGCGTCGATGATGATCTCGCCGCGCGGTGACAACTCCAGCGTGCCCTGCAACCATTCGGTGTTGGGCAGTAACCCGATCTGCACGAAGATGCCGTCCAGGTCGACTTGATGCATGGCGTCGGTCAGCCGGTCCTGGTACACCAGCGCAGTAACTTTCTGGCCGTCACCGAGTACTTCGGTGCTGAGTGCGCTGACGATGACGTCGGCGTTCGGCAGGCTGCGCAGCTTGCGTTGCAATACTTCGTCGGCGCGCAATTTGCCATCGAACTCAACCAGCGTAACGTGGCCGACGATGCCGGCCAGATCAATCGCCGCTTCGACGCCGGAGTTGCCGCCGCCAATGACCGCCACGCGCTTGCCCTTGTACAGCGGGCCGTCGCAATGGGGGCAGTACGCTACTCCCTTGTTGCGGTACTCCTCCTCACCGGGCACGTTCATGTGCCGCCAGCGTGCCCCGGTAGAGAGAATGACCGTACGCGATTTCAGCGTTGCGCCGCTTGCCAACCGGACCTCAAGCAAATCGCTTTCAGCATTGGCTGGAATCAGTTTCTCGGCGCGTTGCAGATTCATGATGTCCACGTCGTAGGCGTTGACGTGCTGGACCAGTGCAGTACCCATGCTCGGGCCGTCAGTGGCCATCACCGAAACGAAGTTCTCGATTGACATGGTGTCCAGCACCTGACCGCCGAAACGCTCGGCCACCACTCCGGTACGAATGCCCTTGCGTGCGGCATAGATCGCCGCGGCGGCACCCGCCGGGCCGCCGCCAACGATCAGCACCTCGAAGGGCTCCTTGGCCTGCAGCTTCGCGCTTTCGCGTTGCGCAGCCCCGGTGTCGATCCTGGCGAGGATCTCGTCCACGCTCATGCGCCCGGTATCAAACAACTCGCCATTGAGAAACACGCACGGCACTGACATTACCTGGCGCGACTCCACTTCGTCCGGATACAGCGCACCGTCGATTGCGGTGTGGGTGATGCGGGGGTTGATCACGCTCATCAGGTTCAGCGCCTGCACCACATCCGGGCAGTTCTGGCAGGACAGGGAAAAATAAGTCTCGAAATGGAACATGCCGTCAGCGGCGGTACTCTCGAGGTGCCTGATTTGCTGAACGACGGCCTCGTCAGTCCTGGATGGATGCCCACCGACGTGGAGCAGGGCGAGGACGAGCGAAGTGAATTCGTGGCCCAGCGGAATACCGGCAAAGCGCACGCCAATGTCGCTACCGATACGGTTGATTGCAAATGATGGTCTGCGCTCGTTGTCGTCGCGGCGCACCAGTGTGATCTGCGCGGACAGCGAGGAAACTTCCTCAAGCAGTTCCTGCAGCTCGCTGGATTTGGCGCTGTCATCCAGCGAGACAACGATCTCGATCGGTTGCGTGATTTTTTCCAGGTGAATCTTCAGTTGGGTCTTGAGATTGGCGTCCAACATGGTCGACTCCGTAGCAGGAATTTGGCGTAAGCGTATCGAGCGCCCGGGCAAGGCCGGGCGTCGCTTTCCGCCATGTCACCGCAAATTCGGACCCGGAATGTCTCCGGGTCCGTTGTGAGTTGCGCCTGGTGGATCAGATCTTGCCGACCAGATCCAATGACGGCGCCAGGGTCTTCTCGCCTTCGTGCCACTTGGCCGGGCAAACTTCGTTCGGGTGCGCGGCGACGTACTGCGCAGCCTTGACCTTGCGCAGCAACTCACTGGCATCCCGGCCGATGCCACCGGCGTTCAACTCGATGATCTGGATCTTGCCAGCCGGGTCGATCACGAAGGTGCCGCGATCGGCGATGCCTTCTGCTTCAATCAACACTTCGAAGTTGCGCGACAGGACGTGGGTGGGATCGCCAACCATCGTGTAGTTGATCTTCTTAACCGCTTCGGACGTGTCGTGCCACGCCTTGTGCGCGAAGTGGGTGTCAGTCGACACGCTGTAAATCTCCACCCCCAGCTTCTGGAACGCGGGGTAGTTCTCAGCCAGGTCCTCAAGTTCGGTCGGGCAGACAAACGTGAAGTCGGCCGGATAGAAAAACACCACGGACCATTTGCCCTTCAGGTCGGCGTCGGATACTTCGATGAACTTGCCGTTTTTGAGTGCCTGTGCCTTGAATGGCTTGATTTCGGTATTGATCAGAGACATTTGTTTTATTCCTTTATTGTCAGATACATAGGTACATAATAAGGCATGCGGTTGATGTGATCCAATCGATTGATTATATCATTGTCATAGATGTTATCTATCACGCAAGCCACCGTGGAAGTGCACGAGCCGGGCGAAATCGTCAACCGCGACGGCGTCGTCGATAGCTTGAACGGCTGACCGACAAGGCTGGCGCTGGCTGCCGCTATGG
>JBDSWR010000128.1:0-20004 GCA_039926605.1 Rhodanobacter sp.
CCTTGCCTTGGCTTGCCGTGCCGAACATAGGAAGGTTACGCAGCCGGTCTGAGCAGGATTCGCGCTTTGGCAGGTCGGGCGCCGACAGCCGCTACGACACAGCGGCTGCGCCGCATCGGCCTGCAGCGTGATCTGGACGAGATCGAGGCCGACTTGGAGGTTGGACGCATCAATGCCCTCCCGGAACGGGAGGCGGGATTTCCCATCCAACATGGGAACGATGGTTTCCAGCTGGATCTCTGTTTGCACAGACACCTTCACCCGGATCCGCGGACTCCCGTTTGCCTTTTTCCGCGGACTCCGTGAAGAACCCAAAAAAAGCCCCGCATCAGCGGGGCTCTGGAGCTTGGTGCCGGGAATAGGAATCGAACCTACGACCTACGCATTACGAATGCGCCGCTCTACCAACTGAGCTATCCCGGCGCAGAGCCGTAAATTTTACGGTGCGCAGGCCTGCGGCGCAAGCTCAGATGTTGCTCGGGCACGCGTTGCCGCTGCTCATGTGGCACCAATTTCCAGGGGGCGCACGACATGCTGCATCCGGCGCCTCGCAATGACGGGTAGACGCAAAAGCCGACGGGGCGTGCCGGCCTTGGGGCGATGGCTGGCGCCCGCAGCCGTATCAGAGTGCTGGATTGCTGTTGACGACACGCAATTCGCGCGGCAACGCGAAGGTGACATCTTCGCGTTCTCCGTCCAACTCATGCACTTCGCCAGCACCCCACTCCTGCAAGCGCGCAATTACTTCTCGTACCTGACGTTCCGGTGCTGACGCACCGGCAGTCAGGCCAATGCGCTGGACGCCATCGAGCCAATCGCGCTGGAGGTTGTCGGCGCCATCGACCAGGAACGTGCGCACTCCCTGCCTCGCCGCAAGGTCACGCAGACGATTGGAATTGGAGCTGTTCACTGACCCAACGACGAGCATCAAATCCACCGCATCAACCATGCGCCGCACGGCATCCTGGCGATTTTGCGTGGCATAGCAGATATCGTCTTTGCGCGGACCTTCGATCGCGGGGAACCGCGTGCGCAACGCCCCGATAATGGCCTTGGTGTCATCCACCGATAGCGTGGTCTGCGTGACGTAGGCCAGCGTTTGCGAATCCTTTGGCGCCAGTCCTGCGACATCGGCGAGCGACTCCACCAGGAAGATTTCGCCGGTGTTGGCGGTATTCCACTGCCCCAGCGTACCTTCAATTTCCGGATGCCCCGCGTGTCCAATCAGAACCACGGTATGACCCGTACGCCCAAGGCGTGCTACCTCCATGTGCACCTTGATCACCAACGGACAGGTGGCATCGAACACGCGCAACCCACGGGCCGCAGCCTCAGCTTGCACAGCCTGTGAGACACCATGCGCACTGAAGATGACGATGGCGCCATCCGGCACCTCGTGCAGCTCGTCGACAAACACGACCCCGTCAGCCTGCAAGCGCGCGACCACGTGGCGGTTGTGCACCACCTCGTGGCGGACATAGATCGGCGCGCCGAAGGATTCGAGGGCGCGATCAACCATGGCGATCGCGCGATCCACACCAGCACAGAAGCCACGGGGATTGGCGAGCAGGATGTCCAGACCAGACCTCAATCGCGTTGGCGCCGAGGCGCATTCACAAGCAGGCAATATCTGCGGAGATGATCCTTGGCAGGACCAGTTCCACAGGAAGAATCAATACCTTGAAGCGGTACCGGATTATCGCATGGTGTCCGTGCGCTTGCCTGCGAACAACCCAAACGCGACGAGCAGCACCGCGCCCACGGTTATGGCGCTGTCAGCAAGATTGAACACCGGGTAGCTCCACTGGCGAAAGTACACCTGGATGAAGTCGGTGACCTGCCCAGCCTGAAGGCGGTCGATCACATTGCCCACCGCACCACCAATGATCAAAGCCAGTGGCAAGCCGTTGCGCCAGTCGCGTCGTGGCGTGCGCGCCAACCACACCACCAGCATGGTGCAGATGACAAACGCCAACACCACGAAGAACCAGCGCTGCCAGCCAGCGCCATCGGCCAGGAAACTGAAAGCCGCGCCACGATTGAATGCCAGCGTCCAGTTGAGAAATCCGGGGATCACCGGGTGTGCCACGCCCATCGGCTGCAATGCATGCAACGCCCACCACTTGCTGAGCTGATCGAGCCCGATGACGACTGCGGACAGCCACAGCCAGATGAGTGCGTTGGGTTTGCTGGTCATGTGGCGTGGAAATCCGCTGGTGATGTAGAAAGCTGGTCGCACCGCTGCCCGCAGCCATGGTGTGCGCAGCGAGAGCCGGCGGCCAGGGGCCGCCCTACCACGACCGCTCTTGTCGCGACACCATCAATGGCACATGGGCAAGGCGGGCACTACCGGCTGGCTCTGCCCCGCCGGCGTTCTGCAGACTGCAAGAAAATCAGGTCAAAACCAGCGCCGAGTCTCCCCGCTGGTTTCAATATTGCTGATGCATCGATCGCACAATTCGGGATGTTCGGGATGGCTGCCGACGTCGCTGCGCCGGTGCCAGCAACGCACGCATTTGGTTGCGCTGCTGACGCTGGCGGACAGCCATACCTCGGCTCCCTCAATCTCGACTCGCACCGCCGTGTCAGGGCGCGGTGTGAGTGGCACGAGTTCAAGCTCCGACACGATGAAGAAGAAGCGCAGTTCATCAGCCATCTCGGCATAGCGTGCCTGCACAGCCGCATCCGCGTGGATCACCAGCTTCGCTTCCAGTGCCGAGCCCATCAGCCCGGCGTTGCGCATGCCTTCGAGAACGTGCGCCGCGGCGTCGCGCATAGCCAGCAGATCAGCCCAGTAACGGCGCTGCTCGGGCGTGGATTGCACGGCAGCCAGACCGTCGTACCAGGTCTCGAACAGCACGCTGTCGCCACGCTTTTCCGGAGCGCTGGTATCAGGCATGGCGTGCCAGATCTCCTCGGCGGTAAATGCCAGGATCGGCCCGAGCCAGCGCACGAGGGCCTCGGCAATGCGGAACATCGCGCTTTGCGCGCTGCGCCGGCCATGGCTGTTGGTCGGCATGGTGTAGAGCCGATCCTTGGTGATATCGAGATACAACGCGCCGAGTTCGTTGGTGCAGAAGTTCTGCACGCGCGCAACAATCTCCGGAAAATCGTAACGCTCGTAGGCGGCCAATACAGCCTGCTGCACGTCGTGCGCTTGCTGGATTGCCCATTGATCCAGCAGCAGACTGTCGGCGACCGGCAACAAGTGTTTCGCCGGGTCAAAGCCATCCAGGTTACCCAGCAGAAACTTCGCCGTGTTGCGCAGGCGTCGGTAGGTGTCAGAGACGCGCTTGAGGATTTCGTCGGAGACGGTCATCTCGTTGCGGTAATCAGCCGAGGCCACCCACAGCCGCAACACGTCCGCGCCGAGCGCGTCCATCACCCGCTGCGGCGCGATCACGTTGCCGAGCGACTTGGACATCTTGCGCCCGTTCGCGTCGACGGCGAAGCCGTGGGTGAGCACGTCCTGGTATGGCGCGCGTCCAAAGATGGCGGACGACGTCAGCAACGAAGACTGGAACCAGCCCCGATGCTGGTCGGAGCCTTCCAGATACATCACCTTGTAGAACTCTGCAGCGCCTTGTTGCAGCTCCGGACGCTGTCCGATCACCGCGTAATGGGTGACGCCAGAATCAAACCAGACATCCAGCACGTCGGTGACTTTTTCGTAATCCTTTGCATCCTTCCCAAGCAGTTCGGCAGGGTCCAGCGCAAACCACACGTCGATGCCGCCCTGCTCCACCTTCTGCGCCACCTGTTCCAGCAGCGCAACTGAATCAGGATGCGGCTCTTGGGTGACTTTGTGCACAAACAGCGCAATGGGCACGCCCCACGTGCGTTGCCGGGAAATGCACCAGTCGGGGCGACCAGCAACCATGCCGGCAATGCGCTCCTCACCCCAACTCGGCACCCAGTGCACGGACTTGATGGAAGTCAGTGCCGTGTCCCGCAGCTTTTGCTGCTCCATCGAAATGAACCACTGCGGGGTGGTGCGATAGATCACCGGCGTCTTGTGCCGCCAGCAGCACGGGTAGCTGTGGGTGATGTCCGCATGCGCCAGCAGCACGCCACGCCGACGCAGCAGGTCGACGATGGCGTGGTTGGCCTTCCAGATGTGCGTGCCGGCCAGTTCGAGGCCGCTGGCAGCCGGCACATCGGCGCGATAGGTGCCGTGTGCCTCGATGTAGTTGAGCAGACCAATGCCGTACTGCTGGCCCGCGATGAAGTCCTCGACGCCATGATCGGGCGAGGTATGCACGGCACCGGTACCGTCTTCGGCGCTGACATGGTCACCGAGGATGACCGGCACTTCGCGCGGGTAGAACGGATGGTGCAACTTCAGCCCTTCGAGGGCTTTGCCGAGCAGATGACCGAGGACTCGTGCGTTGTCCGTAGGCGGAGCGTCCGCATCCTGCGCCGGAGCCGAGAAACGCTGCCATGCGGAGTCGACCAAGGCGCTGGCGACCACCAGCAATACGCGGCGGCCAGCGCGTGACGGGCCTTCAATCAGGGCATATTCGAGTTCCGCACCGAGCGCGACGGCCTGACTTTCGGGTAACGTCCACGGTGTCGTGGTCCAGATCGGGATGGCCATGATGGCGTCACCCGCGTCCACATCAAACTTCGCCGCCAGGGCCTTCGGATCAACGGCGTCGTATGCCACGTCCACCGCCGGCGAGGACTTGTCCGCGTACTCGATCTCGGCTTCGGCCAGCGCCGACGCGCAGTCAAAGCACCAGTACACCGGCTTGGCGCCGCGCAGCACATGGCCGTTGGCAACGACCTTGGCCAGCGCCCGCAGCATGTCCGCCTCGTACTTGAAATCCATCGTGCGATAAGGGTGCTGCCAGTCGCCAAGCACGCCCAGACGCTTGAAGTCATCGCGCTGGGTATCGACTTGCTGTGCGGCATATTCGCGACACTTCTGCCGGAACGCGACGGCATCGAGCTTGTCGCCCGGCTTGCCGAATTTCTTCTCCACGGCAATCTCGATCGGCAGACCGTGGCAATCCCAGCCCGGCACATACGGCGCGCGATAGCCGGACAAAAGCTTGGATTTGACCGAAATGTCCTTGAGGATCTTGTTTACCGCGTGGCCGATGTGGATAGCACCGTTTGCGTACGGCGGGCCATCGTGCAGCACAAACACCTTGTTGCGCGCGGCGGTACGTTTCTGAATTTCGCCGTACAAGTCCTCGCGCTCCCACTGTGCCAGCCACAGGGGCTCGCGCCGCGGCAGGTCGGCGCGCATCGGGAAAGCGGTTTGTGGCAGATTGATGGTGTTCTTGTAATCGTGGGTCATTGCCTGGATGCCATTGCTGAATGTTGGCGCGCCGTACTGGCGCATGTGGAAGTGAAAACGCACGCGTTGCTGCCGAGTCGGTCAGCCGGTGAACTGCTTGCTCATGTGGCTGCCAGAAGTGGATTCATGCCCAGCAGCTCACGCGCCATTCTGGCATCCAGTGCCATCTGCGCCTTGAGTGGTTCCAGACCGGCGAATTTCTGCTCATCGCGCAACTTCGCCACGAACTCCACCGCCATGCGCTGCCCGTAGAGATCGCCATCAAAGTCAAACAGGTGCACTTCCAGCAACGGTTGCGCGACTTCGTTGATCGTGGGGCGCACGCCGAGACTGGCTACCCCCGGCCACAGGCAATCGCCTCCGCCCAAACCCACCCGAACGGCAAAAATACCCTGAACCGGGCTGACGCGCTGCGCCAGCCGAATATTGGCGGTCGGGTAACCCAGCGTGCGGCCCAGCCGCTCGCCATACGTGACCCGTCCCTCGATCACGAAAGCCCGTCCGAGCAGCGGCACGACTTCTGCAAACTCGCCGGCTGCCAGCAACGCCCGCACCCGACTGGCGGAAACGCGCGCGCCAGCGACCGTTACCGCTGGCATCGTGCGTGCGGAAAACCCCAGTTCAGCGCCCATGCGTTCAAGCAGCGCGACATCACCCGCGCGCTTGTGGCCGAAGCGAAAATCCGCACCCACCCACACTTCGCGCACAGCCAGTCGATCGACCAGCACGCGCCGGACAAAGTCCTCGGCCGACATCGCAGCCAGCGCTGCGTTGAAGCGCAGCAGCAGCGTGTGCGCCATGCCGGCGGCGGCGAAACCCTGCAATTTTTCACGCAATCCGGATAACCGCGGCAACGGCTCGCGCGAGAAATAAGCCCGCGGCAGCGGTTCGAAACTCACGACCACCGGCGCGACATCCAGGGCCTGCGCGCGCCGCTGCACACACGCGAGCAGTGCTTGATGTCCGCGATGCAGACCGTCAAACGCACCGATCGCAATCACACTGCCGTGCGACGCCAGAGCGGGGCCCGCGGCATCCCTGGAGAGTCTCATCATCGCGGCAGTATAACGGTCACGCTGCCCACCTCACGGGTCTGGGGCAGACGTCGGGGCACCCAGCGGGCGCAAGTCGCGTGGACGCAAACCCAGCAACAACAAGGTACCCACATAGACGCCGCCGCCAGCACCCACCAGCACCAGCAAATGCCAGAGCCGGGTGAACACCGGCACGCCATGCGTCCATTGCGGCCACCACCAGCGCCCAAACAACAGCACCGCGACCATTGCCGCGCAGGCCAGGCCGAGCTGGAGCAAATGCCGCGCCCACCCCGGCTGCTGCTGATACACGCCAGCAACCTTCAGCCAGCGCCACAGCAGCCACAGATTGACGTAAGCGGCGACTGCGCTGGCCATGCCCAACGCCATGTGCAGGCCGGGTACACGGCTGATCGCGTCAAACCAGCCGAGCGGGCGCAACGCTGCGGGTGCCCACAACTCAAACAGCAACACCACGAAGACGACGTTCAAGACCATGTTGGTCACCAGCGACGCCACCGCCGCGCGTACCGGGGTGCGCGTGTCCTGGCGCGCATAGAACGCGGGCAGCAGGACCTTCACCAAAGCAAACGCGGGCAGACCGAAACTCAACGCGGTAATCGACAAGGTGGCCATGTCCGTGTCGTGCGCGCTCCATCGGCCGTGTTGAAAAATCGCCGCCACCAGCGGCTCGGCCAAAAGCATCAAGCCGAACATCGCCGGCAACGCAATCAAGGTAGCCAGGCGCAGCGCCCAGTCCAGGGCCCGCGAGAATCCATCATGGTCGATCGCCACAAAATGCCGTGACAGCGACGGCAGGATCACCGTGCCCAAGGCCACCCCGAACACCCCGAGCGGCAGTTCCAGGAAGCGATCGGCCTGGGACAGCCAGGTCTGCGAACCAAGGATCAGGTACGACGCGATCACCGTGTCGAACAGCAGGTTGATCTGCGCCACCGAAGAGCCAAACAGGGTCGGCACCATCAGCCGCATGATCCGCCGCACATCCGGGTGATTCCAGCCCCAGCGCGGCAGCGTCAGCAGGTTCAATCCGCGCAGTGCCGGCAACTGGAACAACAGCTGCAAGATGCCCCCAAGCAGGATCGCCCAGCCCATCGCCATGATCGGCGTGTGCATATGCCGGGACAACCACAACGCGCCACCAATCATGCATAAATTGAGAATGACCGGGGTCAGCGCCGGCAAGGCGAAGCGGTGAAAACTGTTCAGCGCCCCGCCCGACAGCGCGGTGAGCGAGACAAACAACAGGAACGGAAACGTCAGCCGCAGCAAGTCGACGGTCAGGCCGAATTTCTCCGGCTCGGCCAACGCCCCGGGGGAAAACAGCACAGCAACCTGGGGTGCAAACAAGATCCCCAGCGCCGTCACCAGCAGGAGCACGCCGCCAAGCGTCCCGGACGCTCGCGCCATCAAGATCTTCAACTCGGCGGGACTGCGGGTTTCCTTGACCTGGGTAAACACCGGGACGAACGCGGTGGAAAACGAGCCCTCGGCAAACAACCGGCGCAGGAAATTGGGAACACGAAACGCGACCCAGAACGCGTCGGTCGCTCCGCTTGCACCAAATGCGGCGTTGATCGACATGTCCCGCACCAGACCAAGCACGCGCGAGATCAAGGTCATCGCACTGAACGACAGCAGTCCGCGAAACATGCTCGGAGATTTCATGCAGCGCTGGTCACCTGGTACAGAACTAAAGACGGACACCGGGCAAGTGTGTGCAACGCTTGCGCCCTGCACACGACGCCACCGTACCCACATGGCCAATCGTGTATCGGCGTCCGGTTGCGTAGTTTGACAGCCAACCGCCCCATCATGACAAGCCGTCCATCTCCCTGGACGCGACAAGCACATCAGCGGGCACCGCCCGCCCCGGGTAGCGCGTCGAGCGGTAACGTCGCTCCGCTGGATACTTTGTTGCCTGCCGGATGGGATCGGCGCCTGCAAGCTTGCAAGTCTGCAGAGCACTGCGCGTCGAGCACCTGCGGCATCTCCCTCGAGCATCACCGGGGCACCACCCGGCAATTGACGCGCCGCCGGATCAACCGCATAATTAGCGTCTTTTTCCACCCCACAACACTGCATTACGGAGTTCTACCTTGGCCAACATCAAGTCCGCGAAGAAGCGCGCGCGCCAGTCCGAACAGCGCCGCCTGCGCAACATCAGCGCTCGCTCCATGGTTCGTACTGCGTTGCGCAAGGTCGTCAAAGCCATCGAAGCGAAGGACAAGGCCGGCGCAGTCGCCGCGTTTGCCATCGCCCAGCCCGTGATGGACCGTTATGCCGCGCGCGGCTTGATTCACAAGAACAAGGCCGCCCGCCACAAGAGCCGTCTCAACGCGAAGATCCACGAGCTGGCGTAAGCCTGCTGCTGGATTCGGGTTGCACGCAGGAGCCGGCGCAAGCCGGCTTTTTCGTGGGGTGAGCGTGGCCCAACAAGCCATGTCCTTGCCGTATCGCGGAACGCCGCCAACGTCCGCCCGGCCCAGCTCCGCCCCACGCCGCCCACGCGCAAGACTGATCACGCCCGCCCGCTGAGCCAGCGGCAGGCCGCACGTACGTTTATGATGGGTTTCTTTGCGGAGGCGCCGTGATGGCCGAGTCTGTCCTGTGCGAACATCGTGGCACCACGTTGTGGCTCACCTTGAACCGCCCGCAGGTGCACAACGCTTTCGACGATGCCTTGATTGCCGCGCTGACCGGCGAACTGGAGGCGGCCGACGCGGATCCGCAGGTGCGCGCCGTGGTACTCACGGCCAATGGCAGTTGCTTCTCTGCCGGAGCGGATCTGAACTGGATGCGCTCGATGGTCGGCGCCAGCGAACAGCAAAACCGCGACGACTCCCTGCGCCTGGCGCGGCTGATGCGCACACTGCAGTTCCTGGCCAAGCCGACGGTTGCGCGCGTCAACGGCTCGGCCTACGGCGGTGGCGTCGGGCTGGTCGCGTGCTGCGATATTGCCGTGGGTGTGAGCAGTGCCAAGTTTTCGCTGTCCGAAGTGAAACTGGGGCTGGTACCGGCCGTGATCTCGCCGTACGTCATTGCCGCCATTGGTGTGCGTCAGGCACGGCGCCTGTTCATCACCGGCGAAGTGTTTGATGGCGACCAGGCCGCGCGCATCGGCCTGCTGCACACCGCCGTGCCGCTGTCGGAGCTGGACGAAGCTGTGGATCGCATCGAACACCTGCTGATCAAGGTCGCACCCGTTGCGCAGCGCGAAGCCAAGCACCTGGCGCTGCGCGTTGCCGGCATCGAACGTGCGCAGGTTGAAAGGGTGGACGCTGCCAACGCTGAACTTATTGCGCGCCTGCGGATATCCGAGGAAGGCCAGCACGGCCTTGCCGCCTTTCTGGACAAGCGCCCGCCGCGCTGGGTCGCCGGTGGTTGAGGCAGCACGATCGCGCGACGGCACCCTGGCGCAACGCGCGCAAGGTGCACGTTGGATCATGCTGCGCCGCGTAGCGGCCGGCGCAGCGTGATCTGTTAATTTGAGACAGCTGGCCAATGACACCCGAAGTGAAGGTTTCTGCATGTTTGAACGCGTACTGATAGCCAACCGTGGCGAGATCGCCTGCCGGGTCATTCGCACCTGTCGGCGCATGGGCATTCACACGATTGCCGTGTATTCCACCGCTGATGCCAACGCCCAGCACGTGCGCCTGGCCGACGAAGCGTGGCCGATCGGTGATCCACCGCCGGCGGAGTCGTATCTGCGTGGCGACGTGATCCTGCAGGTGGCAAGGCAGTCCGGCGCGCAAGCGATTCATCCCGGCTACGGTTTCCTTTCGGAAAACACCGGCTTTGCGCGCGCCTGCACCGATGCCGGCATCGCCTTCATTGGCCCGCGTCCGGAAAGTATCGAGGCGATGGGCTCCAAGGCCGCTGCCAAGGCGCTGATGCAACATCACGCCGTCCCGCTGGTGCCCGGTTACCACGGTGACAACCAGGACGGCGCATGGCTCGCCGAGCAAGCGGCGAAGACCGGATTTCCGCTGATGCTCAAACCGGCTGCCGGCGGCGGTGGCAAGGGCATGCGTATCGTGCGCGACGCCGGGGAATTTGCCGACGCGCTGGCGTCAGCCCAGCGCGAGGCCACCAGTTCCTTCGGCGACGCCCGCATGATTCTGGAGCGCTACGTCGAGCACCCGCGGCATATCGAGTTCCAGGTATTCGGTGACACGCTGGGCAACGTGATTCATTTGAACGAGCGTGAGTGTTCGTCCCAGCGCCGATATCAAAAAGTCATGGAAGAGACACCCTCGGCGTCGCTCAGCGCGCAGCAACGCGCCGCGATGGGCGCGGCAGCGGTCGCGGCAGCAAAAGCGGTGAACTACGTCGGCGCCGGCACCGTGGAATTCATCGTCGCCCGGCAGGCCGATGGCAGTCCGGGCGAATTCTTTTTCATGGAGATGAACACGCGCCTGCAAGTGGAGCACCCAGTAACCGAGATGACCCTTGGTCTGGACCTGGTGGAATGGCAACTGCGCGTAGCGGACGGCCAGCCACTGCCGCTGCGTCAGGAGCAGGTCCATGCCACCGGCCACGCCATCGAGGTGCGTCTGTATGCCGAAGATCCCGATCACGGTTTTCTGCCCAGCTCGGGCAAACTGCTGACGCTGCGCCTGCCGGCGGTTTCGGCGACGTTGCGCCTGGACGGCGGCGTGGTCGAAGGCGACACGGTCACGGTCTTCTACGATCCGATGATCGCCAAGATGATCGTGTTTGCGCCTGATCGCGTGCAGGCACTGCAGCGCATGCGCGAGGCGCTGGCGGCGTGCGAAATCATCGGCCCGAAATCCAACATCGGCTTCCTCGAGCGCCTCGTGCGCCACCCGGCGGTGGTCGAAGGGCGGATCGATACGAGCTATCTCGACCGCCATCTGGATGAATTCGTCGTTGGCGACGTTGCTCCCGCCGACTCGGTCTTGTTCGCGGCAGCCACGGCGGCACTGTTGCACGACGAACAAAATGCACCCACCCAGGTGGCTGATCCACATTCTCCGTGGTCAAGAACCGACGCGTGGCGCATCGGCCACGCTGGCAAGCGCATCGTGGCGTTGACCGTCAATGCCCAGCGTCACGAGTTGGAAGCGTTTGGCGATGGCGGCAACTACGCGCTGCAACACGGAGCCGCGCACTGCCAGGTCCACGGCGCGGTACTGGACAGCAACGGTCTCGACGCGCGGTTTGACGGCACCGCGCGACGCATCCCGCTCCGCGTCGATGCGGCGCATATACTCATGCACGATGTTGACGGCCAGCGCTACAGCCTGTCACGCGCCCCTGCCTTCGTCTGGGCAACCACCGACGCTGCCGGCGGCAATCAGGTTATCGCGCCGATGCCCGGTCGCATCGTGCTGGTAAAGGCCAAGGCTGGTGAGACGGTGGAGCAAGGCCAGGATCTGCTGGTGATGGAAGCGATGAAGATGGAACTGGCACTCAAGGCGCCACGTGCCGGAACGATTGAGAGCATCAACGCCACGGCGGGAGAGTTTGTCGAGGCCGACGCAGTGCTGGTGCGCTTTGCGAACTGACATGCCAGCACCTGACGCGCGCGCGCAGTCTGAGGGTTATCGCGACCCCGTAGCGCGGCCACTGCGCGCCGGCTTTCCAATTGTCGCCGAACGTTCCGCCGGGCGCGGCGCGCAGTGCCCTCCATGCAACGTCTTGCACTGCGAAACCGCTCGACAAACGCGGAGCGCAGTACCCATCCGGCAAGGCGTTGCGCTGCTACGCGAAACCATGGCGTGCCTGGCACCCCGGCACGTGGACCCACGGAGGCTGGCATGAGATCTTCCGACCATGTTCGCATCGTCGAAGTCAGCGCACGCGATGGCTTGCAGAACGAAAAGGCCCTGCTGCCGGCACGGTTGAAAATCGAGCTGATCGACCGCCTGTCCGCTACCGGCCTGACCACGATCGAGGCCACCAGCTTTGTCAGCCCGAAATGGGTGCCGCAACTGGCGGACGCTGCCGAAGTATTCGCCGGCATTCGCAAGGCAGCGGGCGTCAGCTACCCCGTACTGGTTCCGAACCTGCAGGGCTATCAGCGGGCACGTGCGGTTGGTGTCACTGAAATCGCCGTATTCACCGCCGCGTCCGAGGCCTTCAATCGCAAGAACATCAACGCCTCGGTGGATGAATCCATCGAGCGCTTCATCCCGGTAATGGAGCAGGCCCGGGCCGACGGCGTGCAAGTGCGCGGCTACATCTCCACGGTACTTGGCTGCCCGTATCAGGGCGACGTGCCCGTGCGCGACGTGGTGCACGTTGCGCAGCGCCTGCATGCGCTGGGCTGCCACGAGGTATCCCTGGGCGACACGATCGGCGTCGGCACCCCGGCCAAGGCTCGGGCAATGCTGCGCGCGGTCGCACAGGAAGTGCCGATGGCCGCGTTGGCAGTGCACTTCCATGATACGTATGGCCAGGCGTTGGCAAATATCCTGGCATGTCTGGAAGAAGGCGTGCGCGTGGTGGACAGTTCGGTATCGGGCACCGGCGGTTGTCCGTACGCCCAAGGCGCCACCGGCAACGTCGCCAGCGAAGATGTGGTGTACATGCTGCATGGCATGGGCATGCCCACCGGAATTGACCTGGACCAGCTCGTCGCCACCGGCGCATGGCTGGCGCAGCAGTTGCACAAGGACACGGCCAGCCGGGTTACACGCGCCAGAACCGCTGCGGTGTGAACATCCAGCAGGAGCGCGGCCGCGCTCGCGCTCAGTTCAGCGGATGACGGCCGCCTCGTAAGTGCCTCCTGTCACTCTCACCATCTGTCACGACACCATGACCCACAGGTTTTTGATTCGCCCGCTCGCCACTGGTGACAACGCCGCGATGGCAGCGGTCATTCGTCGGGTCATGCCCGAGTTTGGTGCCGACGGTCCCGGCTTTGCCATGCACGATGCCGAGGTGGATCGCATGTACGAAGCCTACGCGCAGCCGCGTTGCAGTTACTTCGTGGTCGAACTCGACGGTGCGGTGGTCGGCGGCGGTGGGGTCGCCCCGCTGGAGCACGCCGCTCCGGAAGTGTGCGAGCTGCGCAAGATGTACTTCCTGCGCGAAGCACGCGGCATTGGCGCCGGCACGGCGATGATGCAGCACTGCCTCGATGCGGCACGCACGCATGGCTTCACCCGCTGCTACCTGGAAACGTTGACCGGGATGGATGCAGCGCAGGTTCTGTACAAGCGTACCGGCTTCGTACCGCTCGCCACCGCAATGGGCGGGACGGGCCACTTCAGTTGTGACCGGTTCTACCTCCTCGATCTGTGAGCTGCCTGCCCGGAAACAACCCGGACCAACGCCGCGACGCCACCCTCACCACGTCGTCGACGTCGCCCGGCCAATCACTTAAGTCAGCTCAACCCGCCCCAGTCTCACGGCGCGCCCGCGTAGCACTCTGGCGTACAGCGCGATCAGTTGGAAAGAATGATGCTTGTAATGATCCCGGTGGCAATGGCTACCAGCAGAAAATCGTTGTTGTCACTGCGCACCCAACGGTAACCACGCGGCGGTTCACGCAAACGAAGCGCGCGCCAGTCGGTGACGTAGTAGCGGCTTTCGCGATACTGCACAGGCAGGTAGCCGCCGCGCTTGTACCAACCTTCATGGCGGCCGCGGTCATGCACCACGTAGTAGCGACCGTCGTGGTCACGCAGGCCACGGTCATCCCGTACATATCGGCCACGGTCGTACTGATACCGATCATCGCGATCATGGCGGTCATGGCGGTCATGGCGATCGTCGCGATCGCGCCGGTCATCCCGGCGATCACTCCGGTCATCCCGGTCATTGCGGTACTGGCGATTGTCGCGATAATCGTAACTGACACGTTTGTCGTGCTTGCCGTTGTCCTTGTGCTGCTTCTCGCTATGCTGCCCACCCTGACCGCGCCCCTGCGGCGGATCGGCCAGCGCCGCGGTGCTGGCGAACAACAAACCGCTCGCCAGAACAATCAGATACTTTTTCATGACGCAGCTCCTTGGATGGTAAGTGCACGTCGGCGGCCGTCGATAGCGCGGCATGCTCCGCGGGACCAAGGCTAGCAATTGCACCTGAACGCAAGCGCCCTGGCGACACGCCCGGCTGGGTTCCGCGCCAGCCGATCAAGCGGAGCGTCCGAGCGCGGCCCTGATCCGCTCAGCTAATATGCTCGTTTCCCCGCACGTGGACATGCCATGCAACTCAATCAAGTCAGGGCCATCATCACTGGCGGCGCCTCCGGCCTCGGCCATGCCGTGGCGCAACTGCTGGTCGCCAACGGCGGGAAGGTTGCGCTGTTCGACGTCAACGACGAGAAAGGCGTGGCTGCAGCGCAGGAGCTCGGCGCCGGGGCACATTTCTTTCGTACCGACGTCACGTCGGAAGACGGCGTCGCCACCAACGTCGCCGCTGCCCACAGCACGATGGGTGGCTTGAACATGGTGATGAACTGCGCCGGCATCCTGGGTGCGGGTCGTGTGCTCGGCAAGCAAGGGCCGATGCCGCTGGCCAATTTCACTGGCACGGTCACGGTGAACCTGATCGGCAGCTTCAACGTAGCCAAGGCTGGCGCCGCACTGATGCAGGCCAACGCGCCTGGCGAAGACGGCGAGCGCGGCGTGATCATCAACACTGCCAGTGTCGCCGCCTACGAAGGCCAGATTGGCCAGGCCGCGTATTCCGCATCCAAGGGCGGCATCGTCGGCATGACGCTGCCGATGGCGCGCGAGCTGGCGCGCTTCGGCATTCGCGTGGCGACCATTGCGCCGGGAATTTTCTGGACGCCGATGGTGGACAGCATGTCGTCCGAAGTTCAGGCGTCGCTGGGCGCATCGATCCCGTTTCCGTCGCGTCTGGGCAAGCCCGAAGAATTTGCCAGCACAGTGGCGTTCATTCTTGGCAACCGTTATATCAATGGCGAAACGATCCGCCTCGATGGCGCGGTGCGCCTGCAGCCCAAGTAAGGCTCGCGCCGTGACTGTCATCGCCCGCTTCAGCTATTCCATCCAGTCTGGCCGCATGGACGAATTCCGCGCCAAGCTCAAGGCTGCCGCCGATCCACGCTTCAACTCCGCGCAGATGCCACAGGCAATCCGTTTCTATCGCAGCATCGTGCCCGGTGCGGCACTCGACACGCTGGTGATGGACATCGAATACCCGAGCGTTGAGGCCTGGGGCGCGCGCACGGATTTCGAGCACAGCCACGCGGCCTGGGCGAAGATCTGGGGCGCACAGCCTGATGCGCCAGAGCGATTGCTCAGCGTGGAACTGCTCCGGCAAGTCGACCCGTTCGCCTGAACTCCTTCCCTATTCCACTGCGAAGAATCCTGCAATGAAAGCTTCCGATACCAAGAAAGGCAACGTGATTGAACACGACGGCACGGTGTATCAGGTGCGCGACGTAGAGCGCAGTTCGCCGAGTGCCCGTGGCGGCAATGTCACGTTCCGCTTCACCTTGTATTCGATTCCCGGTGGGCGTAAATACGATCTCAGCCTGCGCGCCGAGGACGATCTGAAAGAAATGGAACTGGTGCGGCGCGCGGCCAACTTCTCGTACAAGGATGGCGACGCGTTCGTCTTCATGGACGCCGAGGATTACACGCAATACCTGTTGTCACCTGAAACCGTCGGCGACAACGCCGGCTACATCGTGGACGATGTCGAAGGCTATTACGTGCAACTGATCGACGACGATCCAGTGGCGCTGCAAGTGCCAAGCAGCGTGACCCTGACAGTGCTGGACACGGCCCCGGAAATGAAGGGCTCCAGCGCCACCAAGCGCAACAAGCCGGCCACGCTCAACACGGGCATCGAACTGCAGGTGCCCGAGTACATTGCCACCGGTGAAAAGATCTGGGTCAACACCCTCACCGGGGAATTTGCCGGACGCGCTTGAACCGGCACTTCACATTGCCTGGCGAGCGTCGTGACGGCTCGGTCAGGCATGGGCCAGAATGGGCCATGCCTGACCACCCGCCCAGCGCCAAACCCAGCCCGGACCTGAGTGCTCCGGGCCTGTATTTGAGTCGCGAACTGGCAGCACTGGAGTTCAATTTTCGTGTACTGGCGATGGCGCGCGACGGCAGCGTGCCGTTGCTGGAACGACTGCGTTACCTGAGCATCGTCGTCAGCAACCTTGATGAGTTTTTCGAGGTCCGCGTGGCGGCGCTCAAACACCACCACGCGCATGGCTCGGCGGAGCCTGGCCCAGACGGCATCCCTTCTGGCGAGCTTTTGCAGCGCATCCGCGCGCGCGTGGTGGATCTGGTCAACGATGTATACGCTGCCTGGCGTGACGAGTTGCGTCCGCAGTTGGCCAGCGAGCATGTTTACATCGCCGACCGGACGCAATGGAGTGGCGAAGAGCGCGAATGGCTGCAGGGATATTTCCAGCGCGAGGTCTTGCCGGTACTGTCGCCGCTCGGGCTGGACCCCACGCATCCATTTCCACGCATTCTCAACAAGACCCTGAACATTGCCGTCAGCTTGCGTGGGCGCGACGCGTTTGGCCACGCAAGCCAGACGGCGCTGGTGCGCGCACCACGTTCATTGCCGCGCATAGTGCGGATACCAGCGGAGATTGGCGGCGGCGACCGCTTCGTGTTTCTGGCCGAACTCCTGCAGGCATTTGCCGCGCTGATATTTCCCGGCTTTGAGGTGGAAGGCTCTTACCAATTTCGCGTCACCCGGAACAGCGAGCTTCTGGTGGAAGAAGCGGACGTGGAAAACCTCGCCCAGGCACTCAGCGCGGAGCTGCCCGGGCGCGGCTACGCCCGTTCGGTGCGCCTGGAGGTCGGAGCCGATTGCCCGGCAAGCGTCACCACATTGCTGGTGGGCGACTTCGAGCTGGAGGACACCGACGTCTATGCCTGCGATGGCCCGGTCAACATCATCCGGATCGGCATGATCTATGACTGGCTGGATCGTCCCGATCTGAAATTCCCGCACTTCACGCCACAACTGCCGGTGGCACTGGAAAGTACGAAGAACAAGTTTGCCGTGATTGGGCAACAGGACGTCCTGCTGCACCATCCCTACCAGAGTTTTGCCGCAGTGATCGACCTGCTGCGCCAAGCTACCGTTGATCCGGATGTGCTGGCGATCAAGCAAACGCTGTACCGGGCCGGCGAAGACACACCGTTGGTCGACCTGCTGGTGGATGCCGCACGCCGCGGCAAGGACGTCACGGTTGTCATCGAGCTGCGCGCACGCTTCGAGGAGGCCGCCAACATCAATCTCGCCACGCGCCTGCAGGAGGCTGGCGCGCAAGTCGTGTACGGCGTGGTCGGCTTCAAGACCCACGCCAAGATGATGCTGATCGTGCGCCGCGAGCGCGGCAACTTGCGCCGGTACGCGCATGTGTCCACCGGCAACTACCATCAAGCCAACAGCCGGGTCTACACCGACATCGGCCTGATGACCGCCAATCCGGAACTGACCGAGGATTTGCACAAGGTCTTTCAACAGTTGTCCGGGCTGGGCCCGAAAATCCATCTGAAGCGCTTGCTGCATTCGCCGTTCACCCTGTACTCCGGCGTCCTCTCACGCATTGAACGGGAGACCGCGCACGCACGCGAGGGCCAGCCCGCGCACATCGTGGCCAAGCTCAATGCCTTGAACGAGCCGAACGTGATCAAGGCGCTGTATCGAGCTTCGCAAGCTGGCGTGGAGATCGACCTGATTGTGCGCGGCGCGTGCACCTTGCGCCCCGGGCTGCCCGGCATCAGCGAGCACATTCGGGTGCGTTCCATCGTCGGCCGCTTCCTTGAACACAGCCGCGTGTACTGGTTTGCCAACGACACCACACCGGAATTGTTTTGCGCCAGCGCGGACTGGATGGAGCGCAATCTGCTGCGGCGTATCGAGATCGCGTTTCCCATCCTCGATCCGACCCTCGCTGCGCGCGTGTTCGAGGAAACATTGGCGAACGCGCTGGCCGACAACACGCAAGCGTGGGTGCTCCATGGCGATGGACGCTACACGCGCGTCCGGCCGGGCAGCAGCCCGGCCTACAGCGCGCAACGCAGCCTGCTTGAGTGGTTCCGGCGATGATCAACCCGCCGTGGCTCGTGGCTGCCGCGCCGCCGTGCCAGAATCAGCGCCTTGTATCCAGGAGGCTACCGCTTGAGTCCGGTTGAACAGACGCCGATCCTTGACGGCGAATTGCTTGCAGCCATCGATATGGGATCGAACAGCTTCCATCTGGTCGTCGCGCGCATGGAGCATGGCCAGCCCCGCGTGCTTGACCGCCTGCGCGACAGCGTGCGCCTGGCAGCCGGTCTGCGCGCCGACGGCACCCTGGAAGCGGCGCAACGTACCCGCGCGCTGCACTGCCTCGCCCGTTTTGGCCAGCGCATCGCCGGTCTGCCGTCGCAGCGCGTGCGCGCGGTGGCGACGAACACCGTCCGCCAGCTCGCGTATCCGCAAACCTTTCTCAATGCAGCGGAAGCGGCACTCGGTCATCCGATCGAGGTGGTCTCCGGACGCGAGGAGGGGCGCCTGATCTTTCTCGGCGTAGCCCACGACCTGCCGGCATCACGCGAGCCGCGTCTGGTCATCGACGTCGGCGGGGGCAGCACTGAATTCATCATCGGGCGCGGCCTCGCACCGCTGCACACGGAGAGCGTCCAGGCCGGTTGCATCGCATCAACCTTGCGCTTCTTTCCGGACGGCAAGCTGACGCGCACACTCTGGCGTCGCGCCACCACCGAGATCGGGGTGCTGTTGCAGCAGTTTGCGGAGGACTATCACGCCTCCGGCTGGCAGGACGCCTATGGCTCCTCCGGTACCGCCAAATCCATCAGTGCCGTAATACAGGAGCTGAAGCTTTCCGACGACGGCATCACCGCGACCGCGCTCGCAGCCCTGCGCGACGAACTGATTCATCAAGGTCGGATCGACACCCTCAAGCTGCCGGGTTTGATGAAAGATCGCGCGCCGATACTTGCTGGCGGGGTGGTGATTTTCGAGGCTGCGTTTGCCGCGTTGGGAATCGAGCGCCTGCAGGTGTGCGAAAGCTCGATGCGCGAAGGCTTGCTCTGGGATTTGCTCGGGCGAGCCGGTGGCAGCGATCCGCGCACTGCCAGCGTCGATGCACTGGCCATGCGCTACGCGGTGGATCGTGCGCAAGCACGCCGTGTCGAAGCGACGGCGCTGATGCTGTTTGATCAGGTGGCCGTCGCCTGGAAGCTCGGGCCGGACGCGAGGGAGTGGTTGTCGTGGGCCGCGCGCGTTCATGAAATCGGCCTGGTGATCGCGCATAGCCAGCATCAACATCACGGCGCATACATCCTGCGCAACGCCGATCTGGCCGGATTCTCGCGACAGGAGCAGCAACTGCTCGCCGCCGTGGTCGAATCGCATCGGCGCAAGCCGGACAAGACCATCATTGCCGCGTTGCCCCAGCGCTACATCGACCTCGCGCGCTACATCACCGCATTGCTGCGCCTGGCTGTGCTGTTCCGCCGCGCCCGCCGCGCCGAATCCCTGCCACCCATGACCCTGGGTGCCACGCGTCGCCGGCTGCGCATTGCCCTGCCGGCGGCGTGGCCCAAGCAGCACCCGCTCACGGATGCCGACCTGCAACAGGAACACGCGCCGATGGCCGAGCTCGGATTGAAGCTGGAACTGTCAAGTGCGCCAAGCACGTGACGGCGGCCG
>JBDSWR010000129.1:0-20817 GCA_039926605.1 Rhodanobacter sp.
TGGTGGGTCGTCCGGGATTCGAACCCGGGACCAATAGATTAAAAGTCTACTGCTCTACCGACTGAGCTAACGACCCGGTATCTCAAAGGCAAGCCGTCGATTTTACGGGCTGGCATCCAACCGCACAAGCGATGGCTGGCTCTTACGCATAGTGGGTGGGATCGACGAGACCGGCTTCGGCAAAACCTTGGGCGCGCAGCAGACACGCGTCGCAATGACGACACGCGCGCCCGTCGGCGTCCGCCTGATAGCAGCTCACTGTGGCCGAAAAGTCCACCCCGAGGCGGTGACCTTCACGGGCGATATCCGCCTTGCTCATGTGCATCAGCGGTGTATGGATGCGAATGTTCGCACCCTCGACACCAGCTTTGGTCGCCACGTTGGCCAGGGTCTCGAATGCCTCCACAAATGCCGGGCGGCAATCCGGGTAGCCCGAATAGTCCACTGCGTTGACGCCGCACCAGATGTCAGCGCTACCGAGTACTTCGGCCCAGCCCAGCGCGATGGACAGCATGATGGTATTGCGTGCGGGCACGTAGGTGATCGGGATGGCGTGAGCGCCGTGACTTGCTGCCGCGTCCAACGGCACGGCGATATCCGCCGTGAGCGCCGAGCCGCCGATGCTGCGCAGGTCGATGCTGACGATCTTGTGCTCCACGGCTCCGAGCATCGCCGAGACGCGCTCAGATGCCAACAGCTCCGAACCATGGCGCTGGCCATACGCCACGCTCAGCGCATGCACGGCATAACCCTGCTCACGCGCCAACCCGAGCGTCACTGCTGAGTCCATGCCACCTGAAACCAGTACCACGGCCTTGGGGAAAACAGCTTGAGACATGAACTAACTGCTCCCATCAAAGTGACCGGTCACCGGCCGCTGGCGCCACTGGCAACGCCAGCCGGTGCGTGTGATCGAGAAAACGTCGGCGCGCCACCGGGGAGTGGCATAGCACGAGGCTGACCTGTCGCCCCTCAGTGGCCGCGAGCGTCGTTCCACAGCGACTTGTGCATCTGCAGTTGGAAGCGCACCGGCAGTTTGTCAGCGAGTATCCACTCAGCCAGTTCGCGTGGTGGCAGCGAGCCGTAGACCGGTGAGAACAACACGGCACATCGCGCCGCCAGGGCATGGTCAGTCAGCATCGTACACGCCCAATCGTAGTCTGCACGATCGGCAAGCACGATCTTGATCTGGTCGCGCGGCGACAAGTAATCGAGATTGCTCCACAAATTGCGCGCGCACTCTCCCGAACCAGGCGCTTTCAAATCCATGACCTTGCGCACGCGCGGGTCTACGGCCGCGACGTCCAGCGCGCCAGAGGTTTCCAGTGACACTTCGTAACCTTGATCACAGAGCATACGCAGCAAGACCAGGCAACGCGTTTGCGCCAACGGCTCACCGCCGGTGACACACACGTGACGTGCGCCATGGCCCGCGACTTCAGTGAGAATGTCGTCAATGTAATGCCACTGCCCACCGTGAAACGCATATTCCGTATCACACCACACGCAGCGCAACGGACAACCGGTGAGGCGGACAAACACCGTGCGCCATCCTGCGGCGTCGGCTTCGCCCTGCAGCGAATGGAATATCTCCGCGATGCGCAAACGGCCAGGCGCGTCAGCCTTTGCCGACGCTGCCGCAGTGGGCAACCCGTCGCGCTTCGTCATGGTGTGCTTAACCGCAGCGGGCTGCACTTGGCGGCCGTGGATGTGACGCCGCCGGCGCCCCCAGCCCTTCACCGACGCCCGGAACAGACACGAACACGTACAACCCCACTCAATTGCTCGCGGGCGCAAGACGCCGCAGGCGTTCCTGGGCAAGACTTGCCGCTCTGGACCCGGGGTATTTGCTGATCACTGATGCCAACGTGGCCCGGCCCGGCGCATCCTGCTTCAACTCGAGCTGGCTGTAGCCAACCTTGAGCAACGCGTCAGGGGCCTTTTCACTTTGTGGAAACTGGCTCAGCAGGTGCTGAAATGACTCCAGTGCCACCGCATAATTGGTGGTGGCGTAATACGACTCGCCGAGCCAGTACCACGCATTCGGCGCCAACGCGTGATCCGGATACTGCTGCACGAAATCACGGAACTCGCGCGCTGCATTGACGTAATCGCCGGCACGAATGGATTTGAACGCCACATCGTAAGCCGCCTGCGCACCGGCTGTATCACCGGCCGCGGCCGCCGGGTTGCCGGCCGCACCGCCAGGTGCGCTCACCGTTGCGGACGACGCCGGACTGCCACCTTGCGCGCCACTTGTACTTGCCACCGCACCGCCACCCTCAAGGCGTCCGAGACGCGAATCGAGATCGATGTACTGGGCTTTGTTCTTGTCGTCGAGCTGCTGCAGATGATGCTGCAACTCTTCGATCTGACCTTGCATATGTCGCAACTGCGATTGCAGGTCCTGTATTTGATTGACCATGCCGGTGCCGCCCTGGTCCCGGTTCTGTGCCTGCTGCTCCAGCCGCGTGACGCGGTCGGCCAAACTCAGGCGCGAATCCTGGGCAAATGCCGGGCACACAAACAGCACGGCGGACGCTATTGCGCCCGCCATGCCGATCCTGGCTGAAAAATACCTGGCCAGTTGCTTCATCATTACTGCGCCGTGTAGACGATCTCGACGCGACGATTCTTGCTCCAGCAATCCTCGTTGTGCTCACGGCATACCGGCTTTTCCTTGCCGTAGCTGATCACTTCGAGCTGGCTGGCCGAACCACCGTTTGCCTGCAGCGCGCTGGATACGGCATTGCCGCGGCGCTCGCCAAGGCCGAGGTTGTACTCACGCGTACCGCGTTCGTCGGTGTTGCCCTCGAGGCGGATGTGGGAGGTCGGACGATCCTGCATGTACTTGGCGTGGCACGCCATGATCTGCTGGAACTCCGGCTTGATGTCGGACTTGTCAAAATCAAAATACACAACACGCTGACGCAAGCATGCATCGGTGTCGAGATCAGCGGGCATGTACTTGCCACTCGTCTCTTGCGTCTGCGTCTGGGTAACTTCCGGCGCAGGAGCAGGAGCCTGTGGCTTTACATCTGTCTTTTTGGAGCAAGCGGCCGCGCCTACGCAGAGCAGGGCGACCAAAGCGACGCGAACGGTCTTATTCATGGTGACGATCCTTACGGGTTGAGTTTCCGAAAAACGATGACGACTGGGATAACACGACAGCAACGCCGGTCAACCGGCTGTTATTTTGCCACCTGCTGGGTCTAAAGCGCGTAACCAGGCGCCGTCGACCCGACTGACAGCGGCGTTCTGTGGACGCCACTATCCGCAACCGAAGAGCACCAATGGCGCTCTTCGTGCCCAATCCATGGGCAGCTTGCCGCCGCACTCGCGTGCGTCGGCAGAAAAAATCAACGGTCTCGATACGGCCCCCAGGCCGGCTCGCGCACATCGCCGTCGGAAAGCACGAGACGTTGACGCACCAGACCGTCGGCCGATACCGCATACAACACACCGCGCCGTCCCTCGACGGCGGCGTACAACAGCATGCTGGCATTTGGAGCAAAACTCGGGGACTCGTCAATCGGACCCGGCGAAAGCGCGCGCACTTGCCCGCCCAGGGTCCGATCCACAACGACAATACGATACACGTTCCCGTTGCCCTGCACCATGGCCAGTTGCTTGCCATCGTAGCTCACGGCAACGTTGGAATTATTCTGGCCCTGAAAGCTGATGCGTTGCGCGTTGCCACCAGCGGCAGGAATCTGATAAATCTGCGGACGCCCGGAGCGGTCGGAGGTGAAATATATACTCTGTCCGTCCGGTGCCCACACCGGTTCAGTATCAATTGCCAGATTATGCGTCAGCCGGGTTTCCTGGCGACTGCCCAAATCCAGCACAAACAGCTCCAGGTTGCCCACATACGACAGCGCGATGGCCAGCTTGGTGCCATCCGGTGACCACGCGGGTGCGCCGTTGATGCCTTTGGCATGCGCCGACACCAGTTGGCGCGAGCCAGTGGTGATGTCCTGTATGTAAATGTTTGAATTGCCACTCTCAAATGATACGTAGGCGATCTTCTTCCCATCAGGCGACCACGCCGGTGAAAGCAGAGACTCCTTGGAACGCGCCACCACTTGCGGGTTGTAGCCATCCGAATCGGCCACCAGCAACGAATAGGTCGTGTTGTTGCCCAGGCCTACCGCGGTGATATAGGCAATTCGCGTCCAGAATGCGCCACGTACGCCCGTAATCTTCTGATAGATCTGATCGGCGATCTGATGCGCCACCCCGCGCAAATCCCCGGCAGGCGCGGTGAACGCCTGCGCCAGCAAGCTCTGCGCCTTGTTCACATCCCACAGTTCGTATTCAACCCGCAACATGCCGCCGCCGGCGTCACTGATGCGCCCGACGGTGATGTAATCCTGTTTGAGCAGGCGCCAGGTTGCAAATTTGATGTCGGCTCCGCGCGCGGGAAATTCCACGATGTCGCTTTTGGCCAGCGAACGGAACTTGCCCGAGCGATTGAAATCGTTGCGTATAACGTCCGCAATATCGGTAGCCACAGGCGCGCCACCAGCTTGCGCAAACGGCACCACGACAATCGGCGTCGCAGTCTTCAGGCCGCCAACAATGTCAACGTTGAGCGATTGTGCCAGCGCGGGATTGACCCACAACGTGGCCGCAGCAAACAGAAACAGGATGAAGCTTGCATAAAATTTGCGCATGGACTGTATTATTGCGGCCTGAATGTGAAAGTTAAGGTGCGCTGGAATACGCTTTCAAAGCCTTTGTAAGGCAATGGCTGCGCACGCAACACGGCATTCTCAATGGAGCGCTTGCCCGCTTCATCATAGGGACAACTTGGATCGGCTTTGGCGCTCATCACGTCCCCGCCCGGTAATTGCACGATATTTACCTTGCACGGCACATTGGGCATATTATCCGGACGCAGCCAGTTGGGCGTGACCGCATTCTGAATGGCCGCCAGATACTGATCGCGCAGATTCGTGTTTTCGCTGTTGTTGCCGCTCTGGCGCTGGGCTGCGACGGGCAAATCCGGCTGCCCGGTGTCTTGGGCATTTTTCAGGTCTTCCATCTGCTGTTTGGCCTGTTTGGCCTTGTTGTCGAGCTGTTTGGTCTGCTGTGACGCGGCGTCCATCTTGGCAAACAGCGCATCGAGCTGTTTCTGCTTTTCCTCTTTCTGCTTGGCTGCCTTCGCGTCAAGCTCGGATTGACGCTGGCGCTGCTTCTCTTCCTGCAGTTGTTTCGCATCTTCGGCTTTCTTTGCCGCGTCCTCGACCACGCGCTCCTGGTCCTTCACGTCCGGGTGCTCGGGCGGTGGCGGCAGGGCCTTGGGCTGCGGCGCTTCCTCTTGCGGCTTCGGCGGTGGCACCGCGGGCGGCGGTGGCACGGTATTTGGCACCGGTTTGGTCTTGACCGCCTTTGGCGGTGGGCTCCCTGTTGGGCCCATCAACGTGGCTTCGATAATCGGACCTTGCAGCTCCAGCGGGCGCGAACAGGCAATCGGGTTCCATGCGACAGGCAAGCCCAGATCATCGAACACTTCCTCGAAGCTTGAACACGGCAGCGTCGCGAGGAACAGGAACCCCACGATACCGAGGTGCAGGATGGCGGAAAGGACAACCGCTTTGGGCGTCCCTCTACTTTCGTCCATGGGACGCGCTCTTGCCCTGCTCCGGTTGCCCCATCAGGCCGACTTTGGCGACGCCGGCCTGCTGCAGGTCGGCCAACACCGCAAACACCCCACCGTAGCTGCCGCGCGCGTCGCCGCCCACGAGCACGCTGACCTCCGGATTCGTGCGCACAAAGGCGCCAACTTTCAGCTTGAGTGCGTCAGCGTCGAGCTGCTCCTTGGGCGCCCCAGGCAACGTGAGGTACAACTGGCCATCCTGCAGCACGGAGATCAACACCGGATCGTTCTTCTGCTGCAGCGATTTGGCATCAGCCTGGGGCAACTGCACGTCGACGTTGGAATTCATCATCGGCGTGGTCACCATGAAAATGATGAGCAGCACCAGCATCACGTCGATGTACGGCACGACGTTGATCTCGGACTTGAGTTTGTAGCGCTTCTGGCGCCGCGGCGTTGGCATGCTGGCTGTCCCCGCTCAGGCTGCGTCGTCAGTCTGGATCTGCCGCTGCAGCACCGAGGAAAACTCTTCCTGGAAGACGTCGTAGCGCGAGGCAATACGCTCGACCTTGTTGGCGTAACGGTTGTACGCCCACTGCGCAGGGATCGCGGCGAAAAGCCCCATCGCGGTGGCAATCAGCGCCTCGGAAATATGCGGCGCGACCACGGCAATGGTGACGTCCTTCATTTCACCCAAGCCCTGGAAGGCGCCCATGATGCCCCACACGGTGCCAAACAAGCCGATGTACGGGCTGATCGAGCCGACGTTGGCGAGAAACTCCAGATTGCGTTCGAGCAGGCCGATTTCGCGGGTGACAGTGACCTGCATGGCGCGCTCGGTGCCTTCGATCACGCTGCGCGTGTCATGCGTCTTGCGTTGGCGCTGGCGCGCGAATTCCCGGAAGCCCGATTCAAAGATGGTCTCGATGCCACTGTTGGCGGCACCACGGTTGCTGACCTCGCGGAACAACTGCGCCAGATCGCCGCCGGACCAGAAGCGCTCCTCGAACTGCTCGGCGCTTTCCATCGCGGCTTTGGTCTGCGTGTACTTGCGCACGATGATCACCCACGACAGGAACGAAAACACCAGCAGGATCGCCAGCACCAGCAGCACCGGCACGCTCGATTGGCCGATCAAGGTAAATACGTTCAGTCCGCCATTCATTGCTTGGAGTTACTCCGCCAGGGACTCGGGTTGTCAGGAAAGATCAGCGCGTTGCAGCGCGATCAGGCCGGGAAAAAGGATCTGGAACACAAAAGCATCAACGGCTGCGAAACGGATCGGATCAGCCAAGCCGCAACCGAAGCGTTATATCAGTGCAATCAAGTCGGCTGGAATCTGTGCCGGACGCATGTGCCGGATGTCCACACACGCGACCCGCACATTGGCGCTGATCAGGCGCGTGCCGTCAGCGCGCACTACCGTCTGGGTGAACAGGATACTGGCTGCGCGGCGCTGCATCACATCGACCGTCACCGTCAATTCATCATCCAGCAGGGCTGGGCGCAGAAAATCGATCTGCATGTCACGCACCAGAAATGCCAGCCCGCTGCTTTGCTTCAGCGCCAACTGATCCACGCCAAGTGCACGCAGCCATTCGGTGCGGGCCCGCTCCAGAAAACGCAGATAGCTGGCGTGATACACGACGCCACCGGCATCGGTGTCTTCCCAATACACGCGCACCGGCCAGCAAAACACGGACGCAACGCCTGGCTCAGACATCCGCCGCGTAACTGTCAACGCCATCGCGATGGAACAGGTCGACTGGCTGGTTCTGGCTGGGCGGAGGTGTCAGGCCCAGATGACGCCAGCCTTTGGCACTGGCCATGCGCCCACGCGCCGTGCGAATCAGGTAACCCTGCTGGATCAGGTACGGCTCCACAACATCCTCCAGCGTGCCCCGATCCTCGCTCAGCGCCGCGGCCAGCGACTCGACGCCAACCGGACCGCCATCAAAGTTTTCGATGATCACCCCGAGCAGGCGGCGATCGAGCTCGTCAAAACCTTGCGGATCGATCTTCAACATGTCCAACGCCGCGCGTGCAACTTCCAGGGTGACTTCCCCATTGGCGCGCACTTCGGCGTAATCGCGCACCCGCCGCAAGAGGCGATTGGCAATACGCGGCGTGCCGCGCGCACGGCGCGCAATCTCCTGTGCGCCTTCCAGCACGCAGGCAATATCCATGATGCGCGCAGCGCGACGCACTATCTGCGTCAGCTCCTCCACGCTGTAGAACTCCAGCCGCTGCACAATGCCAAAGCGATCACGCAACGGCGCAGTGAGCATGCCTGCGCGCGTGGTGGCACCAATCAGCGTGAACGGCGGCAGATCGAGTTTTATCGAACGCGCGGCTGGACCCTCGCCAATCATGATGTCGATCTGGAAATCCTCCATCGCCGGATACAACACTTCCTCGACCACGGGCGACAGGCGATGGATTTCATCGACGAACAGTACATCGTTCGCTTCCAGATTCGTCAGCAATGCGGCCAGATCGCCGGCACGCTCCAGCACCGGCCCGGAAGTGGAACGCAGATTGACGCCCAGCTCATTGGCGATGACATGGCTGAGCGTGGTCTTGCCCAGCCCCGGCGGCCCGAAAATCAGCACGTGATCGAGCGCGCCACCACGCTTGCGTGCAGCCTCGATGTAGATCGACAACTGCTCGCGCACCGCCTGCTGACCCAGATACTCGGCCAGGCGCTTCGGGCGAATCGTGGCTTCCAGCGCCGCGTCGTCGAGCTGCGCAGCGGCGGTGATGATACGGGGTTCGCTCATTTGCGCATTATGGCAGGCCAAGCTGGCACTTGTAGGAGCGTGCTGGCGTCGATCCCGTAGCTTGCTTCATCCGGAGCAACAGCAGCGCCCGCCAGCGGGCTGCTGCGCTAGATTTCGACTTGCGCACCCAGTTCGATCAGGCGGTTGCCGGGAATCTGGAAAAAGGCCGTGGCCGGCAGCGCGTTGCGAGACAGGAAGGCAAACAGCTTGTCGCGCCACAGCGCCATGCCCGGTCGGCGCGTGTCGGCGACGATGTTCTCGCGCGACAGGAAGAACGTGGTGTCCATCATGTCGAAATTCAGGCCTTCACGGGCGCACAAGGCCAGCGCCAGCGGCACGTTGGGATCTTCGGCAAACCCGAAACGCAATTCCAGACCGACGAAATCACCATCCAGCGGCATGATCTGGATGCGCTCGTCTGCGTCGGCCACCGGCGTTTCCAGCATGTCCACCGTCAGCAGCACGTTGCGCTCGTGCAACACCTTGTTGTGTTTGAGGTTGTGCAACAGCGCATGCGGCACCGCATTCTGGTTTCCGGTGAGGAACACGGCGGTACCGGGCACACGCAACGGCGGGTGCTCGGTAATGTTCTCGATGAACGGCTGCAGGGCAAGGCCGGACTGATTGATCTCGCGCACCACCAGTTCGCGCCCACGACGCCAGGTGGTCATCACCGCGAAGATGACGACACCCAGGACCAGCGGGAACCACCCGCCGTGGGCGACCTTCAGCAAGTTGGCGCCAAAGAACGACAGGTCGATCACCAGGAACAAGGCACCCACCAGGATCACTGCCGGCAGACTCCAGTTCCAGCGTTTGCGTGCCACCACCAGTGCCAGCAGCGTGGTCATGGTCATGGTGCCGGTCACCGCGATGCCATACGCCGCGCCCAGATTGTCCGAGCTGCGGAAACCGAGCACTGCCAGGATCACCAGCACCATCAGCATGCGGTTGACCCAGGGCACGAAAATCTGCCCGGACATCTCACGCGAGGTATGCACGACGCGCATGCGTGGCGAGTAGCCGAGCGACATGGCTTCGCGGGTCATCGAGAATGCGCCGGAAATGACCGCCTGCGAAGCGATCACTGCGGCCATCGCCGACAGTGCAATCATCGGATACAACAGCACATGCGGCACCATCAAATAGAACGGACTGGCAATCGCCAGCGGGTCATGCAACAGCAGCGCGCCCTGGCCAAAATAGTTCAGCACCAATGCCGGCAACACGAAGCCGAACCACGCCAGACGAATGGGCTTCTTGCCGAAATGACCCATGTCTGCATACAGCGCCTCGGCCCCGGTCAACGCCAGCACCACGCCGCCAAGTGCGATGAATGAGGTGTTGCCGTGGTTGGCAAAAAACCGCACCGCATGCCAGGGGTTGAGCGCATACAACACCTCAGGATAAGCGATGATCTGGCGCAGTCCGAGCACTGCCAGCACCAGGAACCACACCGTCATCACCGGCGCAAACGCCTTGCCGACCTTGTGCGTGCCGTGGCGCTGCACCGCGAACATGCCCAGCAGGATGACCAACGCAATCCATACCACGTAGCGCCCAAGTGCCGGTGCCGCCACCTGCAGGCCTTCCACCGCACCCAGCACGGAAATCGCCGGCGTGATCACGCCATCGCCATAAAACAAGGCCGCGCCGAAAATGCCGAATGCGGCGAGCACCCAACGCGCGCGTGCCGACTTGCTCATGGAGCGCTGGGCCAGCGCCATCAGCGCCATGGTGCCGCCTTCACCCTTGTTGTCCGCGCGCATCACGAACGTCACGTACTTCAGCGAAACCACGATGATCAGCGCCCAGAACACCAGCGACAACACGCCAAGCACGGCCGACGGAGTCGGCGTCATGCCATGCGTGCCCAGGGTTTCCTTCATCGTGTACAGCGGGCTCGTACCGATATCCCCGAACACCACACCGACCGCGCCCAGTGCCAGCGCGGTGACGCGGCGCTGGGTTTCGGGCGTCAACTCGGCATGGCTCTCGGGTACGCTCACGTCAAGCTCCGAGCGCCGCGCGCAAAGCCTTGCGGATAATCGCCTCGGCGCTGTCGCCCTCGGTTGCGACCTTTTGCACCAACCGTGATACCTCGGTCGGCTTGTACCCAAGCTGTGACAGTGCGACGGTCGCCTCACCGGCTGCATCCAGTGGAGCGCCACTGCCGAGCATGGATCCGGCCGGCATCCCGGACACGCCATCCAGACGGTCGCGCAACTCGACAATGATGCGTTCCGCCGTCTTCTTGCCGATGCCCGGGATCTTGGTCAGCGCGACCACGTCACCAGCGTGCACGAGGCGCGCGAAGTGGTCGGTGGACACGCTGGAAAGCACGGCCAGCGCGATCTTTGCGCCGATGCCACTGACCTTTTGCAGGCTGCGGAACAGTGTGCGCTCGGCCTCCCGCGCAAACCCGTACAACGCGACACTGTCTTCTTTCACGGCGTAGTGGGTAAGCAGGATGACCTCGCTGCCGATCGCCGGCAGATCGTAGACGGTGGACATCGGCGCTTCCAGCTCGTAACCGACGCCGCCCACCTCAATCAGCAACCATGGCGGCCGCTTCCACAACAGCGTGCCACGCAGACGTCCAATCATCTCCGCGCCCTCGCTGCGTGCATCATCGCCGCCGTCGCCATGCCGTGCGTGGAATACCCACACGCGCCGTACTCGCGCGGGTGTGCGCATGGGTGATCGCGATGGCCAGTGCATCGGCGGCATCGGCCTGCAACGGACCTTTCAATCCAAGCAAGACTCCAACCATGTGCTGCACCTGCAGTTTGTCGCCGTGCCCGGTGCCGACAACGGCCTGCTTTACTTCGGTCGCCGCATATTCGTGCACTTCGATACCCCGGCTGACTACTGCACAAATCGCAGCGCCGCGCGCCTGTCCAAGCTTGAGCGCCGAATCCGGGTTGCGCGCCATGAACACGCGCTCGATGCCGCATTCCACCGGGTGTTGCGCACTGATGATGTCACACAGCTCCGCAAAGATACGCTTCAGTCGCAGCGGGAATGTGGCTTCGCCAACCACCACCAGCGCGGCGTGGAATATATGCGTGAGATGCCCTGACGAGTCCACGTCGATGATGCCAACGCCGGTGCGCTGGCTGCCAGGGTCAATACCGAGAATGCGCACCGTGTGTGCCACCACGGTCAAATCCTCGGCACCGACGACAGCCGGCACCACGGGAGCGGTCAGGCGCATGCGCTGGCCGCTGACACGTGCGGGCGCTCGCGGTGAAGCTTCCCTGCCACCTTTACAACCGCCGAACGCTGGTTTATCGCGTTCACGGTCAGGCCGGCAACACGGCGTTATGAAAAATTTCGTGGACGTCGTCGAGCTGCTCGAGGCTGTCGATCAGATCCAGCAAGGTTTCCTGCGCTTCATCCGGGATCGGCATGCGATTGTCCGGTCGCATCACCACATCCGCACGGACTGGGACCAGACCGGCGGTGACCAGGGCCGCCTGCACGGATTCCAGACTGTCTGCAGCGCATAAAATGCTGCTTTCGTCAGCCCCATTCACCACGTCGTCGGCACCGGCTTCCAGAGCCGCCTCCAACACCTTCTCTTCTTGCGCGGGATCACCTCCAGTGGCAACCACCAGCTCGCCACAGCGGTGAAACTGGAACGCCACCGAACCGGTCGTGCCCAGGTTGCCCCCATGCCGGGTCAAGGCATGGCGTACATCGGCGACGGTACGCAATGGATTGTCGCTGACGCAATCGATGATCAACGCAACGCCGGCCGGCCCATAGCCTTCATAACGCAGCTCCTGCATATCGGCGCCGCCGTCGGCACCTGACCCGCGCTTGACTGCACGGTCGATCGTCTCGCGGGTCATGTTCGCCGCCAGCGCCTTGTCGATGGCAGCACGCAGCCGCGGATTGACGGCCGGATCGGCTACGCCTGAACGCGTGGCCACGGTGATCTCGCGAATCAGCTTGGTGAAAACCTTGGCGCGCTTGGCGTCCTCGGCGTTCTTGCGTCCTTCGACGGTCGGCCCTCTACCCATGGCGATGCCTGCATTCAACCAGATGAACAAGCCATCAATTTTAACCGATTTCCGCTCGCGTGCCGCAAACTGCGTCCGTCTGCGCCCGGGTCGGGGGACCGCAACCAATCACCCCGCCACTGCCGGGAAATGCCCCTCGTGCAGGAAGCCCTCGACACGCTGTGCCACTTCGGCGGAAAACAGCAAACCCATGTGATTTGCCTCGACGACGCAATGATCAGCCAAGCCTGGCAAGCGCGTCTCCGCCACTGCGACCGTGCCGTCGTGCTCGCCCTCCAGGTGACCGAACATCGCCCCCAGCCCCAGCGGCAGACGACCCGCGATCATCCCCACCTCGCGGCAGCCATCCCAGCGCTCGAAGCCGCGCTGCAACAATTCACGGTTGTGACCCAGCAGTACCTCGCCGCCACGCCCCAAAGCAGCAAAATTGCGCGCAGCCGCACTCCCACGCAGCGGCGAGCCGAGGCACACCACGCGCCCGGGCAGTTCAGTGGCTGCGTCCACACATGCGCGCAACGCCAGCAGCCCGCCAAGGCTGTGACCCACCAGATGTACGGCGGCACCATCGTCCGCCAGCTCATTCATCTGCACATGCAGCCGATCCAGGATGCGCTGCTGAGTCGCCGCCACGCTCAAGTAATCAAACCGATGCACGCGGAAGCCCGCCGCGATCAGGCGTTTGTGCAGTATGGCCAGGGCAAATCCCCGCATCCACAGGCCATGCAACAAAATGACGTGCTCAGACATGCGATGCACCAAGCGGCGGGCGCCAGCGCCATGGGTCTGGTTTACCCCCTGTCGCCGCGCAATGCCAGTGAGAGTGACGCGCGTGCATCAGGCCCAGTGCGCTGGACGCCACCCGCGGTGACCGCTCAATCAGCCCTGACGGCGTCGACCACGGTGCGCACGTGCAGGTCATTCAATTGCGCTTGCGCAATCGTCGAGGGCGCCTCGGTCATCAAATCCTGCGCGCTGGTGGTCTTGGGGAACGCGATGACGTCGCGGATCGAGTCAGTACCTGCCAGCAGCGCGGCAATCCGATCAATGCCGAACGCCAAGCCGCCGTGGGGTGGCGCGCCAAAGCGCAACGCCTTCAGCAGAAAGCCAAACTTGGCCTCGGCCTCGGCCGCGCCAATGCCGAGCAATTCGAACACGGCGCTCTGCATCTCCGGATGGTGGATACGGATTGAGCCTCCGCCGATCTCGTTGCCGTTGAGCACCATGTCGTAGCCTCGGCTGACCGCCGTGGCGGCGTTTGCGCGCAAGTCGTCAATGTCGTCGACCTTCGGCGCGGTGAACGGATGATGCAAGGCGACGTACCGTTCCGCCTCGGTGTCGTACTCGAACATCGGGAAATCCGTGACCCACAGCGGCTTCCAGCCTTCCACGATGAGGCCGCAATCCCTGGCCACCTTCATGCGCAACGCACCCATGAAATCGCACACGGGTTTCCATGCCCCGGCGCCAAAAAACAGCATGTCGCCGGTTTGCGCACCAGTCGCAGCCAGAATCCCCTGCAGTGCCACGTCGTCGAGGAATTTCGCCACTGGCGAGTGGATACCGTCGCGTCCCTTGGCCAGATCATCCACCCGCAACCATGCCAGACCCTTTGCGCCATAACGGCCGACGTATTCGGTAAGCCCATCGATATCCTTGCGACTGAGCGTGCTGCCTCCTGGCACCCGCAACGCCGCCACGCGGCCGCCGGCATCATTCGCCGGGCCGGCAAATACCTTGAACTCGATGTGCTTTACCGCCGCGGCAACGTCGACCAGTTCCAGTGCAAAGCGCAGATCCGGCTTGTCCGAGCCGAAGCGGCGCATCGCGTCCATCCAGGTCATGCGCGGAAAGCTGGCGTCCAGCTCCACACCTTGTACCTCGCGGAACACATGGCGGATCAAATCCTCCACGGTGTCCTGGATTTCGCGCTCGTCGACAAAGGCGAACTCGATATCCAGTTGCGTGAACTCCGGCTGACGATCGGCGCGCAGATCCTCGTCACGGAAGCAGCGCGCGATCTGGTAATAGCGGTCAAACCCGGCCACCATCAGGATCTGCTTGAACAACTGCGGTGACTGGGGCAAGGCATAAAACTGCCCGGGGTGCACGCGACTGGGGACAAGGTAATCGCGAGCGCCTTCCGGCGTCGCCTTGGTCAGGATCGGCGTCTCGATGTCCTGAAAGCCACGGTCATCCAGATAGTGGCGCAATGCGCGTACCAGCTCCGTGCGCTTGCGCATGCGTTGCTGCATCACGGGACGGCGCAGGTCGAGGTAGCGGTAGGTCATCCGCATGTCCTCGTTCGGGTTCTCGTGCAGGGCAAACGGCAGATCCCTCGCTGCGTTGAGAATTTCCACGGTTTCCGCGAGCACCTCGACGCGACCCGTCTTGAGCTTGTCATTGGCGGCGATACGCGCTCGCACCACACCAGTGACGCGCAGGCAATACTCGTTGCCGATTTCGCCAGCTACGGCAAACGCGGCATCATTGGTGCGCTCCACGACGATCTGCGCCACGCCTTCGTGATCACGCAGGTCAACAAACGCAACGTGTGCCTGCAGGCGCACCGTATTGACCCAGCCACACAAAGTGACGGTCTGGTCAATCAGCGACTCGTCAATGAGGCCGCAATAGTGCGTGCGCATGCGCTTGAAACTCCGGACCGCCAGTGCGGCATGAATGCGTGAAATAGACCGCACATTCTAACATCGCATCGAGCGGACGGCCGCCAGACATGGCGCATACCGCAGGTATCAGGCGCCAGCGCTGGCACCTGACTTCGGTTCCGCAGCGGCAACCGCCGGCGCACTGGTGCCACCGTCCGCGACGTTCGCAACATGGTGGTGAGGCGTCGAGCTGGCGGTCGAAGGCGCGCCGGCGTCTCCGGCCAGGTTGTGCTGGTGATCGCCCGGTTTCTTGAAATCGGTCTCATACCACCCGGTGCCGGCCAGACGAAACGCCGGAGCGCTGAGCATGCGGTGCAACTTTTCCGCATGGCAGGTGGGACAAACGGTGGGATCGGCGTCGGACATTTTCTGCAAATGGTCGAAGTGGTGCCCGCAACTGCGGCACTCAAACTCATAAATAGGCATGCAAACTCCAGAACAGTCCAAGACAAACGCCGCGCTCACAACGCCCCATTATCGGTACGTTCCGGCGAATTTCAATGCGCCGGCGTGGCTGCTCACCGCCCGCGCCCCATCATGGCCTTGGCAGCAGGTGCCGTCCGCACCCGTCCTTGAACCGCGGCCACACCGTGCTCGTTGAGTTTCTGACGGTCGACACGCACCGCACTGCACGCCGGCAATCAACCGTTCCCGGATTGCGTATGGACGTCCATACATTGGTTGACGCAACTGAGCCATCGCTCTAGTCTCCGTCTGTTGCGGCGCCGCAACATATTGCCAAGGAATCCTCATGAAGAAACGCACCAATCGGCTCATACCGAATCTGCTGGCCGCAACAATGGCACTTGCGCTCGCCGGCACTGCTGCCGCCCAGGATGTGTCGTCTGCGCCGGAACCCGCGAATACCAAAAGCCTGGGCCCGGTCATCGTTACCGGCACTCGCGCTGACAACCGTACTGAAAGCACGTCACTGACGCCGATCGACGTGGTGTCCGCCAAGGTGCTGCAGCAAACCGGCACCAACGATCTGCCGACGGCACTGGCACGCATCATTCCGTCTTTGAACTTCCCCCGCCCTGCGGCGGCCGATACGGCAGATACGCAACGCCCGGCGCAACTGCGCGGTTTGTCGCCAGACCAGGTGCTGGTGCTGGTCAACGGCAAGCGTTGGCACCCAGGCGCCATCCTGCTGAACAACGGCGTGATTGGCCGCGGTTCGCAGCCCGTGGATCTCAATACCATTCCCATGTCGGCGATTGATCACATCGAGGTCATGCGCGACGGCGCGTCGGCCCACTACGGCTCGGACGCCATCGCCGGCGTCATCAACATCATCCTGACGACCGGTGCGAAGGGCGGCGATGTCGAGCTCAGCGGTGGCCAGTATTCCGCCGGCGATGGCCGCCAGTGGCAGGGCTCGGCCAACTTCGGCATCCCGCTGGGCAACGACCGCGGCTGGTTGCGCCTCACCGCGCAAAACGGCCATCAGGACTTCACCAATCGCGCCGGACCGGACAAACGTGACGGCTTTCCCCAGCTTGGCGTGAACTTCCGCCAGGGCGATCCTGACGTGCGTGACACCAACGTGTTGCTCAATGCGCAATACGACCTCACGCCCGAGGTGCAGCTTTACGCCTTTGGCCACTACGGTCGCCGCCAGAGTACGTCTCCGGCATTTTTCCGCTATGGCACGAATTCACCGAGGCCGAACAATCCGCTGGTCGGCGCGGTCTATCCGGACGGCTTTCTGCCGCTGGAGCACGCCGACTCCACCGACCAGTCTTTTGTGGCTGGCCTGCGCGGCAAGCTCAATGGCTGGCGCTGGGACCTGAGCGGCAACTTCGGGCGCAATCGCGTTTCCTATGAAACCCGGCACAGCTTGAACTACGCTTTCCTCAACGACTTCGGCAGCACGCCCACAGCGTTCCACGACGGCATCCTCAATGCTAGGCAACAAAGCGTTGATCTGGACATTGCCAAGGAGATTGCTGTCGGCTGGTTGCCGAACCCGGTCACCGTGGCGTTCGGCGCCCAGTACCTGCGCCAGAGCTACGGCATTGACGCCGGCTCGCTACCGTCCTGGTACGTCGGCACCTCGGGTGTCTCCGGCGGCGCGCAGGGCTTTGCCGGCTGGCAGCCAACAAACGCGATCAGTGCGTCTCGCCAGGACGTGGCGGAATACGTGAGTCTGGAAACCAACCTGACTGATCGTCTCGGTGTTTCCGCGGCCGTACGCCACGAGTACTACAACGATTTTGGCAGCACCACCTCGGGCTCGCTGGCGGGTCGCTTCGATTTCACCGACAGCTTCGCCATCCGCGCCAGCGCGTCAACCGGCTTCCGCGCACCGTCCCTCGGACAGCAGTACTTTTCGCAGACCTCGTCGCTGTTTTTCGCTGATGGCAACTCCGCGGGCCTGCCTGCCGGGATCTACAACGCCGGACTGGTGCCCGTCGGTAGTCCCATCGCGAAACTGCTCGGCGCGGAGCCGCTGAAACCGGAGAAGTCACGGAACCTGACGCTGGGCACGGTTTGGAATCCAAGCGACGCGCTCACGGTCAGTTTCGATATCTACCAGATCAGGATCCAGAACCGGGTCGCGCTGTCCGGCGCGATCTCGACCACCGCTCCCACGGTGTTGAGCTATCTGGCGGCCAATGGCATCGGCAACCTCAACTTCCGCAGCATCAATTACTTCACCAACGCAGCGGACACGCGCACGCGTGGTGTCGACCTGGTGGGAACTTACCGTGCGGACCTTGGCAACGCCGGCACGCTTGCCACCACCTTGAGTGCCAATTACAACCAGAACACCGTCGTCAACGTGAAGCCCAACCCGGCCGTCCTGAACGACTTGGGAGTCAATTTCGTGCGCCTGAATCGCCAGGACATCAACGGCTATCTGGCCAACTCCAGCCCACGCAGCAAGCTCATCTTGAGTGAGCAATACAACGTGGGCAACTGGGGCCTGACCGGAACAGTCACGCGCTATGGCCGCTACACGAACTACGTCAGCAGCATGGCCGCCTACAACCCGGCCACCGGTGTCGTCGACCAGACTTTCACCCCGAAATGGATTCTTGATCTGGCACTGAACTATCGACTGCAGGCCTGGAATTTCACGGTGGGTGCCGACAACGTCCTTGACGTCCATCCCGACCGGAACATTCCCAACAATTCCAACAACGGCACGCTGCCCTATTCGACGTTCTCACCGTTTGGCTACAACGGCGCGTACGTGTACGGCAAGGTGCGCTATAGCTGGTAAGCATGAGCATCAGGCCATATCCATCCATATAGGTACGGCCTGACGTCTCGTTGCGGCCAGACAACCCGCGACACCGGCCAGAGAGCCTGCCGATCGATAGGCTCCGACGGTTGCGACTAACCATGCCGCGGGCACCAGTTTCGACGCACCCAAGGTGTGGACGGCAAGCTGCGTGGTGATCGACGCTGGTGCTTTGCTGCATTGGGTTCGGACGAAGAGCGCGACGCCAGACGCGCCATCCAGTTGATTGATGGCGCCTCTGGCGCTCAGCCTGCCGGCGTCTGCGGGTCCGCTTGCTGGTCGAAAACCAGACGGCCGCCGGCAAGCTCCACGTGAATGGTGGCGCCAGGCGGAAAATGGCCCTCCAGGATCTGCTTCGCCAGCGGATTCTCCAACTGCTGCTGGATGGCACGCTTCAATGGCCGTGCCCCATACACCGGGTCGAAGCCCACGTCACCGAGCAAAGTCAGCGCCTCATCGCTGACCTCCAGCTTGAGCTGACGCTCGGCGAGGCGCTTTTCCAGATAGGTGAGCTGGATTTTGGCGATCGCGCGAATCTGTGTCTTGTCCAGCGGACGGAACACCACGATCTCGTCCAGCCGATTGATGAATTCGGGTCGAAAGTGCGCCTGCACCACGCCGAGCACGGATGCCTTCATCTGCGTGTACTGCTCCTCGACATCACGCCCTTCGCTGCCTTCGGCCGAGTCCTGGATCATCTGTGAGCCGAGGTTCGAGGTCATCACGATCACGGTATTGCGAAAATCCACCGTGCGTCCCTGGCCGTCGGTGAGGCGACCGTCGTCGAGCACCTGCAGCAGGATGTTGAACACGTCCGGATGCGCCTTCTCCACCTCGTCGAGAAGAATGACACTGTACGGACGGCGCCGCACGGCTTCGGTCAGGTAGCCCCCTTCTTCGTAGCCGACATAGCCCGGGGGCGCGCCCACCAGGCGGCTCACGGAGTGTTTCTCCATGAACTCGCTCATGTCGATGCGCACCATGGCGTCGGTGGTGTCAAACAGGAATTCGGCCAGCGCCTTGCACAATTCGGTCTTGCCCACGCCGGTGGGGCCAAGAAACAGGAACGAACCATTGGGACGGTGCGGGTCGGACAAACCGGCACGCGAACGACGAATGGCATCGGCGACGGCGTGGACGGCCTCGTCCTGGCCGACCACCCGGCGGTGCAGGTCAGCTTCCATGTGCAACAGCTTTTCGCGTTCGCCCTCCAACATCTTGTTGACCGGTATGCCAGTCCAGCGTGCGACGACTTCAGCAATTTCCTCAGCGGTAACCCGCGTCTGTACCAGCTTGAAGTGCTGCGTATCGATATCTTGCGCCCCGGCCAACTGCTTTTCCAAAGCTGGCAACTGGCCGTACTGGATCTCGCTCATCTTGGCGTAATCCTGCCGACGTTGCGCCGCCTCCAGCTCGACTCGGGCCTGCTCGATCTGCTCCTTGATCTTGGTCGTGCCCTGCAGTTCGGCCTTCTCGGATTTCCACACCTCGTTGAGGTCGGAAAACTCACGATCAAGCCTCTTGATATCGGCCTCGAGGTCCGCCAACCGCTGCTTCGACTCGCTGTCTTTTTCCTTCTTCAACATCTCACGCTGGATCTTCAGCTGGATCAGCCGGCGTTCCTGGCGGTCCAGTTCCTCCGGCTTGGAGTCAATCTCCATGCGGATGCGCGATGCCGCCTCGTCCATCAAGTCAATCGCCTTGTCCGGCAACTGCCGATCGGCAATGTAGCGATGCGACAAGGTAGCTGCGGCAACGAGCGCCGGGTCGGTAATTTCCACGCCGTGATGCATGGCGTAGCGCTCCTTCAATCCGCGCAGGATGGCGATCGTGTCCTCCACTGAGGGCTCGCCCACAAACACTTTCTGGAACCGCCGCTCGAGGGCCGCGTCCTTTTCGATGTACTTGCGATATTCATCGAGCGTAGTGGCGCCGATGCAATGCAATTCGCCACGCGCCAACGCCGGCTTCAACATGTTGCCGGCGTCCATCGCGCCATCGGCCTTGCCGGCACCGACCACGGTGTGCAGCTCGTCGATGAACAGGATCACCTGGCCTTCCTGTTTGGCCAGATCGCTCAGCACCGCTTTCAACCGCTCTTCGAACTCACCACGAAACTTCGCCCCGGCGATCAGCGCGCCCATGTCCAGTGCCAGCACGCGCCGGCCGCGCAAACCCTCGGGAACCTCGTCCTTGATGATGCGCTGGGCCAGACCTTCGACAATCGCGGTCTTGCCCACGCCCGGCTCGCCGATCAATACCGGATTGTTCTTGGTGCGCCGCTGCAGCACCTGGATGGTGCGGCGGATTTCCTCGTCGCGGCCAATCACCGGATCAAGTTTGCCGCGTTCGGCGCGCTCGGTGAGATCGATGCAGTATTTCTCCAGCGCCTGACGTTGCTCCTCGGCATTTTCGCTTTGCACTTTTTCACCACCCCGCAGTTTTCCGATTGCCGCCTCGAGGTTGGGCCTATTGGCTCCGGCCGCGCGCA
>JBDSWR010000130.1:0-15079 GCA_039926605.1 Rhodanobacter sp.
TGCTGGGCAAGGGCGCCTCGCGCTACATCCAGGCCTGGGATCACTGGATCGCGTTCGGCCTGCTGCTGGTGCTCGGCCTGCACATGATCTGGAACGGCCTCAAGCCGGAGTCGGACGAGCCGGTCGATGAGGCGAAGAAGCACGGCATTGTCGCGCTCGCGCTGACCGGGCTGTCCACCAGCATCGACGCACTGGCGGTCGGCGTGGGTCTGGCCTTCGTCGACACGCCGATCGCTGTGGTGGCTGCGGTGATCGGGCTTTGCACGTTCAGCATGGTCACGTTGGGGGTGATGCTTGGACGCGTACTTGGAGCGATGGTCGGGAAGCGTGCCGAGATGATTGGCGGGGTGATACTGATCGGCGTGGGCGCGGCGATCCTGTACGAGCATTTGTCGGTGTGAGGTTGCAGGGCCTTTCGGCGTTCAAAGGGCTGTCCGAAATCAGGTGCGGAAGGTCGCCAACAAATGCTTACGGGATGGATTCCCAGTTGGGCCGATTTCACGTGAGGGTGTTTAAGCCAGCCTCGTTATCCGTGATGCGAAGGATCAAAACATGCTTCAAACACGACGTCAGCCTGAATATGTGGGTTCCATTTTTTGTGATATTCAATCAGTTCACGTGGGATAGATAGCGTGGGGAGGCTGAAGTGGTTGCAGAAGAGATCGTCATCAGCGATGACATCTCGTTCGTCTACAACATTGTCAAACAACTCGGGTTTCGTGAGCTGGCCCTTTGGCCAACTGTGTCTGACATAGACGTCAAATGTGGTAGCCGCGGGGAGCGCGTCAAGCACAAGTTTTAGCATCACACTTTCGACGATCACTGGTTTATGCAGACTGGTAAATGCCGAGATTTCATTCTTCAGAGATTGAAGGTCAAGGATATTCGGATAGGGCATGCCGCGGTTTCGAATAAAGGAGTCGCCATGGATCACACGACAAGCAAGCGACGCGCCCAATAGATCCGCCAAACTAGATTTGCCGGCCCCATCAGCTCCGTCTATCCCAATTACCTGCCGGGGATTTTCCTGCAGCATTGTCCTGAGTAATTGAACGAGCTCGGCCTCGAAAGAAATGGATGACGAGATGCTGGATTGCATGGTTTTCCGAGCGTAGCTGCGTAAGTAATCCGCACGATTCGATGGCTGGCGTCTTCCGTCAAACGTTGCCTAGAAGCTCAATGTAGCCGTCAAACGGGCGCAGCCTACTTCGCCAGCTTCGTCAGCAAGCTGTGCCAGAAATCCAGCGCCGCGGGCACCTCTGAAGCCAGCAGCTTCTCGTTGAGGCCGTGCGCGAAGCTGTCGCCGGGTTTGCCAAAGTTCGGCGACACGCCGTAGCTGGGTACGCCGGCGTTGCGGAAGTACAGGCTGTCGGATGCGCCGGCGGACATGCCGGGGACCACGTCCACGCCGGGATAGCGCTCGTGCACGGTGGCGGTAACCGCGGCGACGATGTCGGCGCGCAGCGGCGAGGGCGCGCTTTGTACCGGCGGTGGCGGCTGCACGGTGATCTTCACGGTGGGATCCGCCACCACCTTGTTCAGCGTGGCCTCGATCGAGTCGATGCTGACGCCGGGGAAGATGCGGCAGTTGATGTTGGCGGTGGCGCGCTGCGGCAGCGCGTTGAGCGCGTGGCCACCATCGAGCATGGTTGCAACGCAGGTGGTGCGTAGCTGGCCGACATAGGCGGGATCGGCGGAGATGACGGCGGCCGCGCCAACGTCGTTCGGGTTGGCGCTGAACTTCAGCATGGCCTGGGCCAGCGGGCCGCTGCTGTGTTCGCCGACGGCTTTCAGCGAGGCGAGCGTGATGTCGTTGTGCTGCACCGGGAAGGCGTAGCCAGCGACATGATCGAGTGCCGTGGCCAGCCGGTAGATGGCGTTGTCCGGCGTCGGTTCGCTGGAGTGGCCGCCGGGCGAGGTGACGGTGAGCAGGAAATCCGCGTAGGTCTTCTCGGCGGCCTGGATTTCGTAGACCACCGGTTTCAGCTTGTCGTCATAGATACCGCCGCCGGCATCCGCGTTGAGCAGGAATTCGGCGTCGTGGTAGCGCTGCGCAAGCACGCGAGTGGAGGCCATCGTGGTCTCTTCGTCGCCGGAGAACACCAGGATCATTTCATGGCCGGGTACGAAGCCTTCGCGCTTGAAGCGCATCATGGTGGCCACCAGCGCGATCGCATCGGTCTTCATGTCGGCGGTGCCGCGACCGTAGATATAGCCGTTCTCTTCGATCAGCTTGAACGGGTCGCGGGTCCAGTCCTTCGGGTTGGCGGCGACCACGTCCATATGCGCTGACAGCAGGATCGGTTTGCCCTTGCCGCTGCCACGGTAATGCGCGACCAGCGCAGCGGTGTGGCCGACCGGGATGATCTCGATATCCGACTTGGCAAAGCCCGCGGATTCCAGTTTTGCGGCGAGGTAGTGCGCCAGCGCCGGCACCTGATCCTTGCCTTCCACCGTTTGCGTGGCGATGGCGTGGCGCAGCATGTCCATGGTTTCCGGCATCAGCTGCGCGGTGGTTTCGGCCGCCGCACTGGAAGCCTGGGCAAGCGCGAGGACGAGACTGGCGCAGAGCAACGAATGGCGCATCGACATGACGATGATTCCGGGCAGCGAGGGTGGCCCTGAGTATCCGCCTCTGTCTGAAAGTCGGCCAGTGGTCATGGCCCCTGCGCGGGGTCCCGTCGGGCGTGCACGTGGCTGACGCAAGGAAGTCCGGGACGAATCGCCCTGGGCATCCTGTTTGCCACTGCTTTTGATCGGTGCCGGTTACCCGACAGTCTTGCGTGGCCTCCTTCTCCATCAGCTTCGCAACCATGCTGGCGGGCACTTGCTGTAGTGATCGAAGATCATCGGTAGGTTGCCGCAGCCGCTGGCGGCCGAGCACGGAAAGTTGATGTAGCCAGTCATTTCGGGCAGCCCCACGAAGCCTTGCACGAAGGCTGATTGTCTTTCCGATCTCGGTCGGTGATCTGTCCGTAACAGCGGTTGATGACGTTCTTGCCGTTACGATTGACCGGCATGCAAACCATTGTCGCCGCAAATGTCGTGTCGACAGCCGGCAGCGGACTGTCGACACTGTGCAAGCCGCGTTATGGATTGGCGAGTTCCCGCCTGCGCGCCGATGTCCGATGAGCCAGTCGGTAGAGCGCCGGCAGCACCAACAGTGTCAGCAAGGTCGACGAGAGAATGCCGCCGATCACCACGGTCGCAAGCGGCCGCTGCACCTCGGCGCCGGTGCCCACGTTCAGCGCCATCGGGATGAAGCCGAGCGAGGCGACCAGTGCCGTCATCAGCACCGCTCGCAGCCGGGTCAGCGCGCCTTCGACGATCGCCTGATCCAGTTCGCGGCCCTCTTCGCGCAGCTGGCGGATGAAGGACACCAGCACCACGCCGTTGAGTACCGCCACGCCGGACAGCGCGATGAAACCCACGCCGGCGGAGATCGACAGCGGAATGTCGCGCAGCCACAGCGCGGCCACGCCTCCGGTCAACGCCAATGGCACGCCGCTGAAGATCACCAGCGCGTCCTTGCCCGAGCCAAACGCCAGGAACAGCAGGCCGAGGATCGCCAGCAAGGCCACCGGCACCACGATTTGCAGACGCTGACTGGCAGAAATCAGTTGCTGGAAGGTGCCGCCATAGTCGACCCAGTAGCCCTCGGGCATAGTCACTTCCGCAGCGACTGCACTCTGCACATCCTGCACGAACGAGCCCAGATCACGACCGCGCACGTTGGCAGTGATCACCACGCGCCGCTTGCCGCTTTCCCGACTGATCTGGTTGGGACCGGGTGCCACCGCGATGTGCGCTACTTCACCCAGCGGAACCGTCGACGGTGGCGTGGTGGTTCGGTCGCCCGTGGGCATGCCGGGTGTGGGCAACGGTATCGGCAGCGCGGCCAGGCCTTCCAGGTCGGTACGCTGCGCCTCGGGCAGGCGCACCACGATGTCGATGCGGCGATCGCCCTCGAAGATCCTGCCGGCCTCCCGCCCGCCCAAAGCGATACCCACAGTGTCCTGCAGGTCGGCCATCGACAAACCGTATCGCGCCAGCGCCTCGCGATCGGGTTCGATGGTCAGCAGCGGCAGGCCGGTGGTCTGTTCGAGCTTGACGTCGGCCGCACCGGCAATGCCTTTCGCAATGCGTTCGACCTGCTCACCGAGCGTATTCAGCTGCTCCATGTCATCGCCGAACACCTTGATCGCCACCTCGGCGCGCACGCCGGCGATCAGCTCGTTCATGCGCATCTGCACGGGTTGGGTGAACTCGTAGTTGTTGCCGGGTATCGCGCGCACGGCGGCGTCCAGCTCACGGATCAGTTCCGCCTTCGGCTTGCGTGGATCCGGCCAGTCCTTGCGTTCCTTCATCATGATGAAAGTGTCAGCGACCGAGGGCGGCATCGGATCAGTGGCCACCTCGGCGGTACCAATCTTGGCGAACACGCGCTCGACTTCGGGAAACTGCTTGATGCGCGCCTCCAGGTGCTGCTGCATGCCGATGGCCTGGGTCAGGCTGGTGCCGGGAATGCGCAGCGCGTGCAGCGCGATGTCACCTTCGTCGAGGTCGGGAATGAACTCGCTGCCCAGGCGCGGCACGAGCAGCGCCGTCGCCACCACCAGAATCGCCGCCGCGGCCACCACCGCCACGCGCCATGCCATGACCCGGTTCAGCAGCGGCGCGTAGACACGCCGCAGCCCGCGCATGACGCGATTTTCCTTCTCCGCCACCCGTCCGGTGACAAACAGCGCGACGGCCGCTGGCACGAAGGTCAGCGACAGCATCATGGCTGCGCTCAAGGCAATCACCACAGTGAAGGCCATCGGGTGGAACATCTTTCCCTCCACCCCCGACAAGCTGAAAATCGGCACGTACACCACGGCAATGATCAGCATGCCGAACAGGCTCGGCTTGATCACCTCGGCCATGGCGCTGGCGGTGAGGTCAAAGCGTTCCTTGCGGTCGAGCAAGCGCCCCAGCCGATGCTGGGCATCGCCAAGCCGGCGCAAGCAGTTCTCCACGATGATCACTGCACCGTCGACGATCAAGCCGAAATCCAACGCACCCAGGCTCATCAGGTTGCCGGAGATATTCCGGCTGACCATGCCCGTAATGGTCATCAGCATGGTCAATGGAATCACCGCTGCGGTAATCAACGCGGCCCGAAGGTTTCCCAGCAGCAGAAACAGTACTGCGATCACCAGCAGCGCCCCTTCGAGCAGGTTCTTGCGCACCGTGTCAATCGCTCGATCCACCAGTTGCGTGCGATCGTAGACCGTTCGCGCGATGACCCCCGTCGGCAACTGCTTGTTGATCTCGGCAAGCTTGGTGCCGACACGCTGGGCCACCACGCGGCTGTTTTCACCGATCAGCATGAAGACGGTACCGAGCACCGACTCCTTACCATTCTCGGTCGCCGCACCGGTACGCAGTTCGGAACCTTCGGCAACGGTGGCCACGTCCTGCACGCGCAGCGTAACGCCTTCGCGCCGCGTGATTACGGTGTTGCGCAGGCCTTCCATATCGGTGATTTGACCCGGCACGCGGATCAGGTATTGCTCACCAAAACGCTCGATGTAACCGGCACCAACATTGGCGTTGTTGCGCTCAATGGCCGCCTGCACGTCGGCAAGGGTCAAGTGATAAGCGCCCAGCTTGGCGGTATCGGGGGTGACGTGGAATTGGCGCACATAGCCACCGATCGTGTTCACCTCGGTGACTCCGGCAAGATTGCGCAACTGCGGCCGGATTACCCAGTCCTGCAAGGAACGCAGGTCGGTCGGCGTCCACGGTTGGCCATCGGCACGGCGCGCCCCCGGCTCGGCCTCGACCATGTACATGAAAATTTCGCCGAGTCCGGTAGCCACCGGACCCAACTCGGGTTCAATGCCTGCCGGCAACTGACTGCCGGCTTCCTTGAGGCGTTCGGAGACCTGCTGGCGGGCGAAATAAATGTCCGTACCGTCCTCGAACACGGCGGTGACTTGCGACAGGCCGTAGCGAGCGATCGAGCGGGTTGACTCCAGACGAGGCAAGCCGGCCAGCGCGGTCTCGACCGGATAGCTCAGCCGCTGCTCCGCTTCCAGCGGCGAGTACCCGGTGGCCTCGATGTTGATTTGGACCTGCACGTTGGTGATGTCGGGTACCGCATCAATCGGTAGCCGACCGTAGTTCCAGATGCCCAGCGCGCCAAGTACAAGGGCCAGAATCATTACCAGGCCGCGATGGGCAATCGCGGCGCGAACCAGTCGTTCGAGCATGGCGTTGTCCTCAGTGGTCGTGGCTGGCGCCGGACTTTTCGATGTCCGCACGGATCAGGAAGCTCTGCTCGGTCACGTAGGTCGTGTCGGGTTTGAGCCCATCAAGAACCTCCACCGACTGCCCATCACGCGCGCCCAGCTCGAGCATGCGCACCTCGTAGGTTTCGCCAACCTTGGCAAACACCACGGTGAAATCGCGAAAGCGCTGGAGGCCCGAAATCGCCACGGCCAGCGGCACCGACCGCTCGGCGACCGTCACTTCACCGACGACCGGCATACCCGGACGCCAGGCAGCGTCAGGGTTGGCCAGACGCGCGCGCGCCACCACGCTGAGGCCCGCGTTGCTCACCGGAACCAGTGCATCGAGCGTGGTCTGAACGCCTTGACCTCCTGTGGCGGAACGCACCAGCACGCCCTGCCCCGGTCGCAGGCGATCGGCGGCGCTGCCAACGGCATGCAACTCCACCCAGACGGAGGAAAGATCCGCGATCTCGAACAACGGCGTGTCGCCCGCGACATCGCCGGCATGGGTATTGCGGGCCAGCACGACGCCGTCCAGTGGCGACGTGACCGGGTAAGAACGCATGCTTTCATTGCCCTCCACCGTCGCCAGCGTCTGTCCACGTTTGACGCGATCGCCGAGGTTGACCGGCACGCTGCGAACGATGCCGGGGAAGCGCGCGCGCACCTGCGCAAAGCGGCTGCGATCAATCGCCACCTGGCCCATCAGCGGCAGCGTGTCGCGGATCGTGGCTGGGCCGGCCTTGGCGACTTCGATGCCGGAAGCCGTGGCAGTGGCTGTGGGAATCACCACCCGACCTTCGTACGAGGCGTAGGTCCAGTGATGCGTCTTGCTGGCGTGGGTGGCGCTGACCTTGACGTCGAAGGAGTGCGGCTCGACCACACTGCTGGTAGCGATCAGTGCGTCTTTCTCGGCACGGAACGCAAAGTGATTGACCTCGCCATCCAGTCGCGTGACCTCAACCGAAGGCTGCACGGCTTGCGGCGGCAAGGGCTTGTCGTTCTGATACGCATAGAGTCGGAACTGCGGCGGCACACCGGTCTCGTAGACGGTAACTTCCACCGCAAAGGCGCCGTCGCGCAGCAGGCGACCGTTGTGAGGCCCGCGTTCAAAGTCGGCGGCGGCCGACTCATGCGTGGCAGCGGACGTTTGTTCAGACGTGCGGTTGCCGCACGCGGTCAGGCTGAGCAAGAGCATCAACGTGACAAGTGAGCGTCGGATGATCAGTGGCTTCATGGGGCAACTCCGGTGGTGGCCGTCATCCGTTCGATGTCGGCCAGCAGGGTGTGATAGCGCAGCGCGGCATCGATCTGCGCGGTACGAAGGTCCAGCAGGGTGCGTTGCGCTTGCGCGAGCGAGACAAAGCTGAAGCGGCCGGCAGCGAAGCCCTTGCGGGTCAGTGCCAGCGCTGATTCAGCCTTGGGAATCATTCGGTCCCGGTGGGCTTCATACGCCGTACGCGCATGCAGCAGCTCTTGATAAGCCGTGAACAACTGTTGACGCATCTCCGTGGCGTATGCCTCGGCTTGCGCTTCCAGTGCGTTCGTTTCGGCGCGGGCCTGGGCCACGCTGAGCGCCGAGCGACGGGGGCTGCCCAGCGGAATCGTGACGCCGGCAATCAGAGCGGTGTCGTTGGAGATCGCCAGGCGCCGGATGCCTGCATGCGCGGTGATATCGGGTCGAGACATTGCTGAGGCCAACCGCTCGCGCGCCTGCGAGGTGCGTGCATCGAGGGCCAGCGCGCGCCGGGCAGGATTGTCCGGCAGTCGCGTAGTGAGCGCCGCGAAGGATGCAACGGCGGGTAGCATGAACAGGTCACCGCTGGCGGAAGCGAAATCAGCTTCCTCGGCGCCCCACAGCGCGGCCAGCGAAACCCGCGCAGCGGCCAGCTCATGCTCGGCATGTTCGACTTCGATGTCTGCCTGTTCCTGCCGGATCTGCATCAGTGCAAGATCCGACTCAGGGCTGCGACCCACCTTGACCCAGTGAGCCACAGTCGCGGTCAATTCGGTTGCCAGCGCCAGGTCCCTGGCGGCGACATCGATCCGGGCCTGGTCCGCGAGGACTTCGACAAAGCGCGCGGTGGTCTCGGTGGCCAGCTTCAGGCGAGTCTGGTCGAGCCCGAGTTGGGATCGAGCAACCTCGGCATCGCCTACGGCTCGCCGGGCGTCACGTTTGCCGCCCAGCTCGATCACCCGACCCAGTCTCAGCGTGGTCTCGGTGCCTTGCAGACCCGTATATAGTCCCGTGCCGCCGGCATTCTCGATGTCTGCGCCGACCGTCCACGCAGGTGCCAGACCCGTCAGATCAGCGCGGCGTTCGGTGGCAACGATGGTTTGATCGGCCACGCGCAAGGCGGCATTGGTCGTCAGGCTGCGTTGTATCGCCTGCGACAGTGATAACGCCTGGCCGTGGGCCACGGGCGTTGCGAAGCTTCCTGCGAGCAGCAGGAAACCGATACAGCGTAAAGAAGGCACGAAGTTCTCCCATCGAACGATGAATCAACGATCACAGGCCGCGAGGCGGCCACCGAAAGCGTTGCTTCAGACGATGGGAGGGCGGTGCAACGTAGTGAGATGACCCTCGCAAGGCGAGGAACCCTGTCCTGGCGGACAGCGCTGTGACTGCAGTGCATCTCCCGCAACACTTATCACCATGGGTGGCAGCAGGGAAGAAAACGTGCCGATGTAATGTCCGTGCAAGTGCGTGGTATCTGGGGCCTGCTCCGCAGTGTTGCCGGCATTATCACCGTGACCATCCAGCGCGTGATGGTCCAGGGCCACCACCGAAATGGAGGCATGATCTGCTGTGTGGGAATGCACGATCCACCGCGGCATCCCCGCCCCAATAACGCTCAACAGCACAAGCAGCATCCCCCAACGCACGAACGAACCGTGGCGCTTTTGCTGGTGGCGGAGGGTACGCAGAAGAGGCATGCGCGGAGACTGCACAAGTCAAACCGGAAAGGCAAGCGTGGTAGGCACGATCGAGCAACGCGGCTCCGTACGTAGGGAGCCTGCTCGTAACCGATAATGAGTTATCTACGCATCTGCACGCCAGCGTGCCTCTACCGCAGCGCTGCGGACGGTGCGTGGAGGCCGTGCGCAGCTCGGGGTTGCAAGCATTTCCTGAAAGCGGACAGTGGTGACTGGCTGCTCGGATCGACATCGTCTCTGCACGGCTGGCTCGGTCGTCACGGGGACCGCACGAACGGCCAACGGGTGTTACCTGTGGTCGTGTTGATGTTGGTGGTGGATGTCCGGATAGTGCGGATGACTATGGGTCAAAGGCGCGTGGGTGTGCTCGTGCGTGTGTGGTTCGTGCCCGTCCCAATCGACATCGTGCACGTGCTGGTGGTGCTCGTCGTGCACGTGGCAGTGGGTATGCGTGAGCGGCTCATGGGTATGCAGGTGTTCGTGGCGTTCGGTCAGGTGCAGCCACACGCCCGCACCCATGAGTCCCGCCGCCACCCAGAACATGGGTGGCGCGTGTTCACCGAACGCCAGGATCGCGATGGCCGCTCCCAAGAACGGGGCTGTCGAGAAATACGCGCCGGTGCGTGCCGATCCCAGACCGCGCAGCGCCAGCACGAACAGCACCAGACTGATGCCGTACCCCAACAACCCAACCGTCATCGCCGTACCGACGAGCGGCATGGCAGGCCAACGCGCACCGAGGATCAGCGCGATTCCCACGTTGACGACCCCAGCCACGAGTCCCTTCAACCCTGCGATGAACAACGCGTCCGACGCCGACACCTTGCGGGTGAAGTTGTTATCCAGCGCCCAGCACAGGCATGCACCGGCAACCAACAAGGCGCCCCAACCCATGCTTGCCCCGGGTGCGGCATCCGGCACGACCAACGCCACGGCGCCCGCGACAATGAGCGCCATTCCCAACACAATGCGTCGATCTGCGTTTTCGTGGAAAACGATCCACGCGAGCAGCGCGGTCAGTACCGCTTCCAGGTTCAGCAGTAACGATGCGGACGCTGCTGATGTCCGCGTCAAGCCGAGCAGGAGTGCCACGGGCCCAAGTACGCCGCCGAACCCGATGGCGAGAAAGAGCCAGAGCCACTCTTTCCGGGTCATCGACGGCGCCCGCCAGCCACGATCCCGCACAATTCGGATCAACGCCAAACCGATGCCGCTACCCAGATACAGCAAACCGGCCAGAAGAATCGGCGGCGTGTCCCGGAGCAGCTGTTTGGTGATCGGGGTGCTGGCGCCAAACAGCAGCGCCGCGACAATGGCGGCGGCAATCGCCGGGGAGAATGCTACGCGGGACATGCGCGAAGTCTAGCGAGGATTGTGGACACTGCGATCACTTTCAGTCCTTTCCGCATCACCACCAGGAATCGTACCTCTGGCGGCCCTTGGCGCAGCTGCCAGCCGCAATGGATGCTTTGGGCAAATGTTGTCTGGTTCACCCTCTGCCACTGTGTCCGTTCTCGACGCGCTGGTGCAGACGACCTCCGTATCGCGGGCAGCACTGGCATCAAACGTTTGTCGTTAATCAGCCTTCCCGAAAGGAGTCGGTTGCCACCGTCAGCAACGGGTCGGTCAGCGGCCATCGACGAGCAGGATTCGACGAGCGGCCCATCGACTGGCAGCCAACGGTCGTGGTCTCCCAACATCGGTCAGTGGCAGCCTCTGTCGAGTCGCCCGCCAGGGGACGTTGACGCCTCCGACATCCAACCCATCCGGGACGGCGTCCACGAAACTGACGTCCCCGCGTCCAACGCTGACCTGGTTCAACCAAGATGACGGTGCTCGCTGAGCCGGGCACGTGCAGGCACGCGTCGGCGCGCGCCCCACCGACGCATGAAAAGCAGGCCTTCTTCATTGATCAGTTTCCTGGCGGTTCAACGCGAGAAGCGACGTGGTGTCTTGCCTCTACACGCAGCCGGCGCAGAACCAGTAGCTGGAATGCAGCCGGGAGCACCAACATGGACAGCAATGGTGCGGTGAGCATGCCGCCGACCATCGGCGCGGCGATGCGCTGCATCACCTCCGAGCCAGCGCCGTGGCCGAGCAAAATGGGCAGCAGGCCGGCCATGATGACGGCGACGGTCATCGCCTTGGGGCGCACTCGCTGCACGGCACCTTCGCGGATCGCATCATCCAGTTCGGCTATGCCTGAGCCCGGGTTCAGCGCCAACTGGCGATCCCACGCGTGGCGCAAGTACAGCATCATCACCACGCCAAACTCGGCGGCCACGCCCGCCAGCGCGATGAAACCAATCATGGTTGCCACCGACACGGCATGTCCGAGTAACCAGATCAGCCAGAGTCCACCGACCAGGGCCAGCGGCACACTAGCCATGATCAGGGCCGCCTCGCTGGCGCGCCGAAATACCGCGTAGATCAAGATAAAGACGATGAGCAGAACGACGGGAACCACCAGCCGCAGACGCTGCATGGCCTGCGCCAGATATTCAAACTGGCCCGACCACGACACGGTGACTCCCGCGGGCAATTTCACCTGCTGTGCAACTGCGTGTTGCAGATCAGTCACTACCGCGCCCAGGTCACGACCGGCGGTATCGACATACACGTAGGTCGCCAGCTGGCCATTCTCGCTCTTGAGCATCGGCGGCCCGGCCACAACCCGAATGTCCGCAATCTGCGCCAGCGCCAGTTGCGCGCCGTTGGCTGCGACGATCGGCAACTTGCGCAGCGCCGCCAGCGAGTCACGCTCGGCCCGCGGATAGCGCAGCACGATCGGATAGCGTTCGCGTCCTTCGAAAGTTTGCCCGATCGGGTCGCCGCCGACGACGGTGGCGATCAGCTCCTGCACCTGTTTTTGGGACAAACCGTAGCGAGCCGCGTCGACACGCCGGATATGCACGTCGACATAGCGTCCGTCGGCCGCGCGTTCGGCAATTGCCGAGCTCACCCCCGGTACGCTGCGCGCCACGACTTCGATCCGGTCAGCAACCGCCTGTAACGTGTCAACATTCGCACCCAGCACCTTGATGCCGATCGGGCTCTTGATGCCGGTGGCCAGCATGTCGATGCGGTTGCGGATCGGCGGCACGAACAGGTTGGTCAGGCCCGGTACCTGCACCGCGTTGTTCAACTCCAACTTCAATTTGTCCATGGTCATGCCCGCGCGCCACTGGTTCTTCGGCTTGAAGGTGATCGTGGTCTCGAACATCTCCATCGGCGCCGGGTCGGTGGCGGTATCGGCGCGACCGGCTTTGCCGAATACATGATCAACTTCGGGTACGGTCTTGATCATGCGGTCGGTGAGCTGCAGTAACTGAGACGCCTTGCCCGCGGAAAGCCCGGGCAACGCGGTGGGCATGTACAGCAAGGTGCCCTCGTCCATTGCCGGCATGAACTCGCTGCCAAGTCGGCTGAGCGGAACCAGCGCGGTGAGCATCAACAGGCCGGCAAGCACGAGAGTCCCCTTGGGGTAGCGCAGTACTGCTTCCAGAATGGGTCGATACAACGCGATCAGGCCACGGTTGAGCGGATTTTCGTTTTCTGCGCGAATACGTCCGCGCACCAGATAGCCCATCAGCACCGGCACCAGGGTTACCGCCAGGCCGGCAGCCGCGGCCATTGCATAGGTCTTGGTGAATGCCAGCGGCGAGAACAGCTTGCCCTCTTGTCCTTCCAGCGCGAACACCGGGATGAAAGATAGCGCGATAATCAGCAGACTGACGAACAGTGCCGGCCCCACTTCCGTCGCAGCCTCACCGATCAACGACCAGCGTGCAGCGCCTTGTGGCTCCTCACCCGCATGCGCGTCGCGCCAGTGTTCCAGATGTTTGTGCGTATTCTCGATCATCACCACTGCCGCATCGACCATCGCACCGATCGCAATGGCGATTCCACCCAGCGACATCAGATTGGCCGTTACGCCCTGCAGATGCAGGGCGATGAACGCCGTCAGTACACCCAGCGGCAGGGTGACAACCGCCACCAGCGCCGAACGTAGATGGCCGAGGAACAGTACGCACACCAGCGCGACGATCAGAAACTCTTCCAGCAGCTTGCCCCACAGATTCTGCACGGCGGCATCGATCAACTGCGAGCGATCGTAGGTCGGTACGATCTCCACGCCGGACGGCAGGCTGCGCTTGAGTTCGTTGAGCTTGATCTTGACCGCCTCGATCGCGGCCTTGGCATTCTTGCCCGAGCGCAAAACGATGATGCCACCGGCTACTTCGCCCTGCCCGTCAAGCTCGGCGATACCGCGACGAAACGTCGGTCCGCGTCGCACCGTGGCGACATCCAGCAGCCGGGTCGGCACGCCGTTCGCATTTGTGGCGACTGGTACGTTCTCGAAGTCTTTCCGAGTACGCAGGTAGCCTTCACTACGCACCATCAACTCGGCTTCGCCTTGTTCAATCACCGAGCCGCCGTTGGCGCCGTTGGCGCTGCGCACCGCCTCCACCAGTTGGGCGACGGTAATACCGCGCGCTGCGAGCGCCTGCGGATTGGGCACGATCTGCCACGCCCGCTCCATGCCGCCCAAGCTCGCGACCTCGGCGACATCTGGCACCGTCTTGAGCTGATAGCGCAAAAACCAGTCCTGCAACGCGCGCAGCTGGCCAAGATCATGCTTGCCCGTACGATCGACCAGTGCGTATTCGTAGATCCAGCCCAGCCCCGTCGCATCGGGGCCCAGCGAGGGGTTGACCCCCGACGGTAGTTGGTTGCGCACCTGACTGAGGTACTCCAGCACGCGCGAGCGGGCCCAGTACAAGTCGGTGCTGTCGTCGAACAACACGTAGACGTAGGAATCGCCGAAGAACGAATAGGCGCGCACCGTCTTGGCGCCTGGCACTGAGAGCATCGTCGTCGCCAACGGATAGGTGATCTGGTCTTCGACCACCTGCGGCGATTGCCCGGCCCAATTGGTGCGGATAATGACCTGGGTATCCGACAGATCGGGCAAGGCGTCCACCGGCGTATGCATGACCGAGAACACGCCAACGGCCGCGAGCACCAGCGCCGCAAGCAGCACGAACACACGATTCGCAATGGCGGTGCGAATCAGCGCGGCAATCATGGCTTGCCTCCGGTTGGCATCACCTGCCCCGCATGCTCCGCATGGGGTGTTGCCGAATCGCCCGTGCTGCTGGTGTTTGCCGGTGCCTTCTGATCCTCACTCAAACGCTTCAGCGCGCCCGACAGGCTGGCCTCGGAATCGATCAGGAACTGTCCGGAAACGACGACTTTCTCGTTGCCCTGCAGGCCGTCCAGAATCTCGGTGTAGCCGCCTGACGAACGTCCGATGCGCACGGCAACCGGATGGAAGCGCCCCTGCGCGTCCGCCACGATCAATCGCGTCTGCTCACCGGTGGAAATCAACGCATCATCCGGCACGACCGGAACCGCTGCACCCGAGGACGGGTTCAACTGCACCGTGACAAACATGCCTGGACTCAGGCGCCCGTTCGGGTTGGCCAGCACGATGCGTGCTCGCTGCGTCCGGGTGGCGCTGTCGATATCCGGCAGCAGTGTTTCGACGCTACCGTGGAACTCTTCACGGGGTAGCGCATCGACGGTGACTGTCACCGGTGTACCGCTGCGAACGGCCCCGGCCGCTGCCTGTGGAAGCGCCGCCTCGACCCAAACCGTGTCCAGTCCATTCAACGTCATCAGGGTTTGCCCGGCACTGACGCGCTGGCCTTCGCGCACGTCCAGCGCGGTGACAACGCCGGCCTGCGGCGCGTGCAAGGTAATCGTTCCGCCGCTTCCGCGCTGGGCGCTACGGATGTCCGCCGAAGTCAGGCCCAGCACCTGCAGTCGCTCCCGTGCAGCACCGCGCAAAGCCTTCGCGT
>JBDSWR010000131.1:0-5853 GCA_039926605.1 Rhodanobacter sp.
GCTCAACGACACGTGGCGAGTGATTTATCAAGCGATGACCGGGGCCTTGCTGATCCATGTTGTGCATGTCACACCACACGATTATCGGAGAACGTGACATGCGAAACTTTATCCCTGCCAAACAACGCGTCGACGTATCGCCCGGCGAATCGATGCGCATCATTCGGGAGCTGCAAGGCCTTACCCAGAGCCAGCTCGCCGAACTGTGTGGCATTCCGCAAACCACCATCTCCGGCATTGAGACCGATCGCGTCAACCTCGGCGTCGAGCGCGCCAAGAAACTGGCTACTGCCCTGTACTGCCACCCGGCCGTACTCGCTTTCCCGGGCTGGCAAGTACCTCTGGATGCTGCGGCCTGACCGTGCGCTTCACTGCGCCAATCCGAAGAGCTACAACGGAGGAAGTAACCGCCCAAGCACCTCTCGCCACGTGTCGATCACGCGCTCGTTCGAGAGGCATCGCCGATCGCACGCCGCTACCGCATACTGCACGCTTCGACCACGAAGGCACCAACCATTCCATGCGCGATTCGCTTGTTCCGGAAGCTGAGCTGGGTCGCGGCGTTGCAGTACACTCACGCCCAAGCTGTGCGGACATGAGTCAATTTGACCAACGGGTCGTCGTCGGCGCAGATTGCGAGCTGCTGCGGTCCATGAACGTTCTGCGATGAGTGGTCGTCAACGGAACAGCTCCAAAAGCACGCCGATGAATTCGCAGCAGCCGGTCGCCAAAAAAACATGGTGGTACTGGCTTCGGACAGCGGGCCTGCTGGCGGGTATGGCGTTCATGGCGTGGCTGTTGTGGCAATTACTGCGCAGCCCGGACATTCGCAAGATTCACTTCAGCTTTTGGGGCGTTGCGTTTGCTGTTGTCATCGGTGTGATCGGCAACTTGGTGGTTGGTATCACTTTCAGCGACATGGTGGCCAAATCCGCACCCCTGATCGGCTTCCGACGTCGGATCTCCGCCTACTACTACTCGCAGATCGCGAAATACATTCCCGGCAAGGTTGCCGCCCTCCTGATACAGCGATCCATTCTTGCCGGCCCGCGCGCCTCTGCGGCAACCATCATGTCGAACCTGGAACTGATGGCGGCCACTTGCTGGTTGTGTGGCGGCGCTGCGATTGCCTTGTGGGTCAGCACTATAACCCCGCTTGGCTCAGCGATCATCGCGATCGCCGCTGTAGCCATTGGCGCCGCCCTCATCCGGCTGAATTGGCAACCGCTGATCCGGCGTGCGCTGAGTTTGATCCCACGATACGGCCATTTGGCCACAGCACCCCCGGATGCTCGCCGGATTCCCTGGGTGCGGGCATCATGGCTCAGTTCCGGTATTTTGCTACTGCCAGCGCTCAGCAGTTATGGACTGCTCGCGAGCGGGATGAATATTGACACCGCGCTCGCAATTCCCTTGACGAGTTCACTGCTGGTCGCTTGGGTCGTCGGCGTACTTGCCTTTGTGTTTCCCGCAGGGATCGGTGTGCGAGAGTTGATCTTCTTTGGTGTCGGAAACATACTTGTGGCGTCGCCCGGAGCAGCGTTGCTGGCCGAAGTCGCTATCGCCTCACGTCTGCTCCATGTGGTGGCCGATATCGTTGGCGTAGCGCTCTTCCTTGTAATAGAACGTGTTTACTTGCAAGCACGAAACCACTATCAGCCCTGAGCAACACTGCCTTCTGGATGCAAGCATTCTGGCGCGACGGGAACAATACGGTCTGACCGCCTCCAAACCCGTTACCACCATGCGTGCGGAGATGCTTCGGACAGCGCCGAATTCATCCCTTGGCGTGCGGTTCCTGCGGGTGTTTCAGCAACCACACATAACCTGGAAATACGGCGTAAGCCGAGCGAGCGAGCGTCCTGGCCACGCCAAGCTTGATGCGCCCACCCAGCATGTACTCGGCAGCATAATCATCTGGGTGTGACAGAATCTTTCGGGTGTAGTCGCTTACTTCAAAACGGTGGACGAGACGACGCAAGCCAGACAAGCTCAGATGCCGCTCGTAGTAAAACTTGCCCCTGCGGAGCAAGCGCAAATACAGGTGCGCAAGCGGTACCGGGATCACCGACAGAAAAGGTAGACGGTAGTGCTTTTCCATGATGCAGAAGCGGTTGGTGGCAGCGAAATAACAGACACCTCCGGGCACAAGCACACGATAGATTTCATCCATCATGCGGACCGGATCGGGCACGTGTTCGTAAACCTGCGAGCAGACGACGACGTCGAAGCTTGCATCGGGGAAATCCAGATGCATAGCGTCACCGACGCGGAATGTTGCATTCGGGGCGGTACACCGGGCGAGCGCAGATTCGACGGCAGGAGCATCAATGTCGATACCCATTACGCTTGCGACATGAGGAGCCGTGCACTCGTCGATGATCCCGGTGGAACAACCCACGTTGAGGACGCGTGCTTCACGCAGATCATCACCGAGGGCGTCCCGCAACACCGCAAGCATGGTTCCCGCCTTGCGCCGTCGCCCTTCCAGCGAGTGCATTTCGGCACTCACCCCCGAGTAACCGTACTGGTAACCGCGACCGCTCATGGGCTGCTCTCAGGATTGTTCACACTTGATCTCTACCGTTACATGCAGGCTGGCTCGGCTCATGCGTCACCCGCGGTTTGATGCCCGGATCTGAGCCACTGCCATGTGCGCTGCAGCCCCTCGGGTAATGTCGTGGTCGCTGACCAGCTGTACGCGTGTCGCGCCCTGCTGGCATCCATCACGATACGCCCGGCATCCACCGCACGAGTGACATCGTAATTGCGTTGCAACGGTTTTCCCGATACCGCTTCCATCGCATCGAACAGCTCATTCAAACTGACGCCGATGCCACTGGAGGCATTGAACGTGGCGACTCCGTCACGCATAGGCGCTGCCAGCACGGTCTCGCACAATGAAATAAAATCATCGATGTACAGGTAATCGCGCACCGCAGAACCATCGCCCCAGACGCTCAGATCTTCGCCACGTGCGATCCTGCCAAAGCTGGCAGGTACAATCCCAAATCCCTTGCGTTCAGTTTGCCCCGGGCCATACAAGTTGGACGGCCGCAGTAAAACGGCAGCCCCTCCGAACTGGCTGCTCCATGCTCGAATGAAATGCTCCGCAGCAATCTTGCCGGCGCCATGGTACGAGCGCGGATCCACAGCGGTGCTCTCGGACGCAATGCCTTCGGCACCGATCTTGTACAAGCACCCACCGGACGAGAGGTAGAGCAAGTTGGTCTGCGGACATGCCTGCATTGCCTCCAGCAAAGCCAGGGTGAGACGCAAGTTGCCATCCAGCTCGGCCAGTGGGCGCCCGGCGGAACTGCCCGGAGTGGAGACCGTTGCCAGATGCACGACAACACGGCAGCGTTTGACCAGTGCTGCGAGACGTTCGGGTTCATCCAGGCGCCAGACAACCTGTTCGGCGTCGGTCTCGCCGAGATCGGTCGGTTGGTGAGTGACCGCGATGACCCGTTCACCACGCCGTGCCAGCGCACGCACCAGACGCTGTCCCACGAAGCCGCCGGCGCCCAATACCAGTATCTGATTACTCACCGGTATCACATCCCAGCAAGTGGTGATAGATCCGAGTGTAACGTTGCGCGCAGTCATCCCACGTACCGACCTTCTCAAGCGCCCAGCTACGCGCAGCCGCGCCGAAACGCGTGTTGATTTCCACATCCTGAAGCTGGTTCAGCGCGTCGCAGTAGGTCTGAGGTGAATCGCACAAAATCCCTGTACGCCCATCAGCGACGATAGTGGCGTGCGCTGGCATGCGCGAGGCAATGATCGGCAAGCCAGCCGCCATGGCTTCAAGCATGACCTGAGGACGGCCCTCCGCGTGCCGGCTCAGCGTGATGAGGCCACTCGCGCCGGGAAACCATTCGGTGGCCAACTGCAGCGGTGTTGCCGCACCGTGATAGTGCACCCAGTCAGGTACGTGGATTTTCTCCTGCATCGGGCCAAACAGGTGCAGCTCGTGGCTGCCCTGGCGGAAGAGATCTTCCGACCACTCAAACAACGGGCCGACTTTGTTCGCCGTGAGCCGGGTAACCGCCAGCCAACGCGCAGGCGCCTCTCCACGGTCTTCGCGTTCGACGGCGTACCAGCACGGATCGATCCCGAACGAAACCGGCACTATTTCGGCCAGATCGCCAAATGCAGCCTGCAAAGGCGCTTCCATCCATTCTGCGTTCGGGCAGATGGCTACCCTCCTGCGACGCATGGTCCGGCGCAGAAACTGCCGCATCAGCGGTAACCGCAACAAATTGAGGTCATTGCCAAGGACCGTGATCAACGCCGGCTTGTCGTCTCGTGGCAACGGCAATGCGCACTGCAGCCAATTGACGTGATACAGGTCGACCTCGGCATGCCGCCGGTAGGCAGAACGGATCATCGCGAGGAGCTTGAGCGGCGCAAACACTGCACGCAGCCCGCCACCACGTATCAAATGCGAGATGCCACCCGCTGCCATCAAGCGCGCCAACCAGTCAGCCTCGCCGGGCGTAGTGACACCACGGGCCGCCTCCGGCAGTTCTCCGGGCGGTGCCCACACACTGAGCTCGATATCCGGCACTCGCGCAAGTGCACCGACCATGTGTCGCATGAAAACGCCGCGCCAGTCGGCTGAGTCAACCGGATACGAAGTGCTGAGCAAAAGGACTCTCATCATTTCGCACCACACCGCGGCGCGGAAAGACCTGCAGCACGGTCAGTGCGCTCGACCGGGATCACCTTGCAGAATGCCGATGCGGGTGAGCGTCGCAAATAACCGCTGCAGGCGAAAGAGTTCTGCGCGCCATCATTGTGGTTTGCGCCCTTCGACGGCATGACCGGACGCAAGCATCGTCCCGCTACCTGGCAGCGCGAACACCCAGCCAAGTATGTTGATCAGCGGGATCGCCAGCAGCACCAATGGTGCGATCAGCAGCCGCCACCGCCTGCCCTTCATCGCTTCCACCACAAACTCTGCGCAGGCAATCGCACCCAGCAGGGCGACCACCTTGAAACCGCCATTACGCACAACGACAGGCCCCGGCTGCAGGCCCACTCGGGCCAGAGCATGCACCAGTCCCGGTGCCGTGTAACGCCGATAGTCATGCGGCGCATCGTGCAACGGATACAGGAACGGCATGCTGATCAGAAGCACGCCGCCTGGCTTCAGCACACGGCTGATTTCAGCCAGCACTTGTGGAGCCTCCGCAACGTGCTCGAGCACTTCCAGCAGCAATACAGTGTCAAAGCTCGCCGCAACAAACGGAAGGCGGGCACCATCGGCGAAAACTTGTGGACGCGTTCCGTACAATCCGCTCGCGGTAGTCGGGTAGTCCAATCCGACGTAGTCGCAGTGAGCCAAAACATCGCGTGCCCAGCTATCTGCGCAACCAACGTCGAGGACCCGTCCGTGCGCGCGGTCGCGTACCCACTGCCGATCTCGTCGCTGATCGCGAAACATGAACCACTGCGGATGCAATGGCGTGCCTCGCAGAGGCCGCATAAGTTTGCGTGAAAAGGAGATCGGAGCGGTCAATGATCAGTCTCGGCTCTTGTAGGTCAGCGCCGTAATCTGCTCGGATACCAGTCCGATCAGGAACACGACAACCGCAGCGCTCCAAAGCAAGGTGCTCATGTTGGTCAGGCGGCCATCCATCAGGAATGTGCGCGCGTAGTTGGCGCAACCCGCAAGAAAGAACACCGCGCTGGCGGGCACAAACAGCTTCAGCGGCGAGTACAGCGTGGCGATCTTGAAGATGATCAGCAGAAAGCGCAGGCCATCACGCACGGGCCGGATATGGCTTTTGCCAATGCGCTGGGCGGCCTTGATCGGCAGGTAGGCGACCGGATACGCGCTGCGGAAAA